>JAJCYA010000054.1 GCA_029263095.1 Acidimicrobiia bacterium
CGTACGGTCTTGGCATCGACGCCGAAACGTTCACCAAGTCGTGCTAGCGACCAGCCTTTGGTGTAGAGACGAGCCGCCTCGTGGATCTGTGAAGCGGTCAAGCCATGTTGTCTGCGAACGACACCCTGTCGATCGAGGTGTTCCATGACGGTGGTGCGGTGGATGTTGAAGCGTTCTGCGAGTTCGTTGATCTTGCCGCCGGCTTGGTAGGCCTGGATCAGCTCGTCGATTTGTGACTTCGTGAGGCGATTCTGCTGCTGACGAGGCTGGTGGTGTCGTGGTAGAATATGGCGGGTCTGGGGCGCTTCTTCCTTCTGTTTCAACAAGTTCTGAAGGTTCGAGTTCTGTCCCGCTAGGCCCACGGCAACCCGCCTTCGGCGACTTGCTTGGGAGAAGCCATCGGCTTCTCCACGGCGATCGGTCAAGCCTTGTTCGAGAAGTGTCCGATCAGGCCCACTGATCAGTCTTGCCTGCCGTCGCTGGCCGACTCGACCGTCTCCTGCTTGAGATCCCATAGGGCCTGGGTCAGCGAGACGTGGTAGACGTGCGGGTTCATGAGACGGCGCACACCGGGGTCCAGTCGTGCCAAGTCGGCTTCCCTTCTCGCCCTGGGGACATCGATCGACTCTCGTTCGATCACGCGCCGACCACCGGCCCACACCGTGTCGAGTAGTGGCTCAACACTCTCGATGTCGGAGCGAAGCACGGTGCGGTGGAAGTCGTGCCGGATCGGATGGCGCAGCGTGAGTTGCTCGCAGCCTTCGAGGTCTTCGGTTTCGAGACCCATGACGTCGGCGGCCGCAAGGCCACGCCGGTCGTAGAGGCGCACCACTTGCTTGTGGCCTGGGGTCACCGTCTTTTGGGGTGACTCCGAGATCTTGACCGCCGGTGCCCATGCTCCCTCCCGGTCGACCGCGACCAGCTTGTAGACGCTGTCGAGCGAGGGATCGCCGTGCGAGGTGAGCAGTTTGGTGCCGACTCCGAAAGCCAGTCGATCGATGAGGTGTGTCTCGTCGACTCCGTACTTCCCCGCCTCCTGCTCGATCTGCGTCAGGATCTGCCAGATGGCGAGCTCATCGAGTCCGCTCGAGAGCACGATCGTGGTGTTCTCGAACCCGCCTGCATCGAGCTGCTGGGCAGATCGGATAGCGAGGTGCGCCAGATCTCCCGAATCGAGGCGAATCCCGACCGGTTCGTGGCCTTGCTCTCGCAACTCCCGGAACACGGTGATCGCATTGGGGAGCCCACTGTCGAGTGTGTCGACCGTGTCTACCAGCAGCAGGCAGGAGTCGGGGAAGGAGCGGGCATATGCGCGAAACGCCCCGAGTTCACCCATACCCAGGGCCATCATCGCTTGCACCAGCGAATGACCGTGCGTCCCGCTGGGCTCGATCCCTGCCCTTCTCGCGGCACCCACATAGCTGGTGCTCGATGCACCTCCGATCAGAGCTGCTCGGCTGCCCGCCGCCGCCCCGTCCTGTGGGCCCCTCCTGACCCCAAACTCCAGCGTTGGGCGACCCCGAGCGCTTTCGGCGACGAGGCTCGCCTTGGTGGCGATGAGCGACGAGTAAGACAACTTGTTGAGAAGCGCGGTCTCCAGTATCTGAGCGACCGCCAGAGGACCACTGACAATGCTGAGCGTGACTCCGGCGTGCACCACTCGACCCTCGGGGACAGAGCAGAGTTCTAGGTCGCCGAATGACATGGCACCGAGCCATTCGAGGAAGGCGTCTGTGAACAGGCCCCTCCCGGCGGGGTCGGTGAGGCTCCGCAGATAGTCGATTTCCCCGTCGTCGAACCGATGCTGCTCCATCCAGTCGAGCAGACCCTCGAGGCCCGCCTGGACGCAGTACCCGGCCTGGTGGTTTCCGTAGTCGGGGTAGGAGCGGAAGAAGTGCTCGAACATTGCCGGGGTGTCGTGGATTCCTTCGTTGAAATAGAGCTGGGCCATCGTCAGCTCGTAGAGATCTACGAGTAGGGCGCCTTCTCCGGTGCTGCTTGTTTCGGGGGTTGGCATCAGTGCGAGGGTACAGCCAGTGCAAGCGATCTGATCTGCGGATGGGCCTGCAAGTATCCTCGGCGTCATGATTCGATACGACTCTCAGACCGCACTCGTCATCGTCGACGTCCAAAACGACTTTGCCGATCCCGCAGGCGGCCTGTACGTCGGGGATGGCGGTGCCGTCGTACCCGTGATCAACGAGCAGATAGCGGCCGCACGCGCTGCAGGGGCACAAGTCGTCTACACCGCCGATTGGCATCCCGAATCCACCCCGCACTTCGCCAAGGACGGGGGGATCTGGCCGGTGCACTGCGTGGCCGATACATGGGGGTCTGAATTCCATCCAGACCTGGTGGTGGATGGCCCGGTGGTACGCAAGGGCTCCAATGGCGAGGACGGCTACTCGGGGTTTTCGATGCGCGACCCACAGACCGAAGAAACGACCCCGACCGAATTGGCAAGCATGCTGCGGGATTGGGGCGTGTCCAGGCTCGTGGTGACCGGTCTGGCCACCGACCACTGCGTCAAAGCGACAGCACTCGACGGGTTGTCAGGGGGATTCTCGGTCCATCTGCTGCGGGACGCGGTGCGCTCGGTAGACCTCGAAGACGGGGACGGCCAGCGTGCCTTGGCGGAGGTGGAGTCCGCAGGCGGAACGCTCGGGTAGCTAGCTCTTGCCCTCAAACGCCGGATCCACCCCGGTGTCCTGGCTCGTATCGACATGCCAGGTACTGACCACGACCTTCTTGTCGGTGTAGAAGTCGACGGCGTCGTTGGCTCGTCCTCGCAACGACCCGTAGAAGGAGGTCTTGCGCCCACCAACGGCATAGAAGGCGATCGGCGCCGGTGTCCCGATGTTGATACCGACCTGGCCTACGTCGGCGCGCTGGCGGAACTCGCGGGCCACTCCGCCGTGCTCGGTGTAGATGGCGGCGGTGTGGCCGTATGTGCTGGCGTTGACGACCGAGAGGGCCTCATCGAGACCCGAGACACGCTGCACGGCCCGCACCGGGCCGAACAGCTCGCGGTCGAAGATCTCCATCCCGGGTCGTCCCGTCACAACCGTTGGCCCCATCCAGTTGCCGTTCGGATGGCCCTCCACCTTGGCCCCACGCCCGTCCAGCAGAACCTCGCTCCCTTCGGCGACTGCGGTGTCAACTGCTTGTTCGAGTTGCCGCTGCGAATCCGGCGAGATGACGGGACCCATCGTGGTGTCCGGATCCATGCCGTCGCCGAGGCGGAACCGGCCGACCTCGGTGAGGAATCCGTCCATGAATTCGTCGTAGATCGAGTCATACACCAGGAGGTTGGAGCCGGCGAAGCATCTTTGTGACGAGTTCCCCAGCATCGACGAAACGATGTTGGGGAGGCACTTGTCGATGACCGCACTGTCGGTGACAACAAGATGGTTCTTGGAACCCCCCTGAGCCTGGCAGCGCTTGGCATTGCCGGTCACGAGCTTGTAGACGGCCTCCGCGACCGTGGAGGACCCAACGAAGGACAACCCCACTACGTCGGGGTGAACGGCCAAACGTTCTACGACGCTTCTGTCGCCGAGCACCATGTTGACGACGCCGGGTGGGAATCCGGCTTCGGCCGCCAATTCGACCAGCCGAATCGTGGTCAGCGGGCAATGCTCGCTTGGCTTGACGATGACCGGATTGCCGGTGGCAACGGCCCACGTGAAGTAAAGCGGGATCATCGCCGGGAAGTTGAAGGGGGCAATGATCGCAAACGGGCCCAGCGGCTCCCTGATGAACTCGATATCGACCCCGGACCCGACGTTCTCGGTGACGGCTCCCTTCATTGTTTCGGTCACCGCACTGGCGTGCTCGATGTACTGGAGCGCCCGCAGCATTTCACCCTTGGCCTCGGCGAGGGTCTTGCCGTTTTCTCGCACGATGATCTCGGCCAACTCGTCTCGGGCCTCCCAGACGAGGTGGCGATACCGGAACATCATCGCCGAGCGGGTCGGCACCGGTGTCATCCACCAGTCCCAGAAGGCTGCCTTGGCTGCATCCACTGCCGCGTCTACTTCGGCATTCATCGACATCGGGTGGATGGCGATCGTGTCTCCCGTGGCCGGATTGGTCACCGGCACGGATTCCGCTCCCGCCACGGGCATCCACTCTCCACCGGTGAAGTTGCGGAGTTGGTCGGCGGTCATGCGGGTAGCCCGACGGTGCGAACCGGGGGAGGCGTGTTACGGCTCTTGCGGACGCGAGTTGTCCCGTCAATGATCACCGCTGCGACGGCAGGCGTGTCTCCGATCGACAGCGCTCCGAGCGCGTCGTCGGCCTGAGATCCGAGCGGGGCGTCGGATATGACGAGGTCGGCCTCTCGACCGGGGGCGATTGCCCCTGTGTTCAAACCGTGCATTCCTGCCACGTTGCCGGTGGCGGCAGCCACTGCGATTGCGGGGGCGACTCCGCCCAGTGACGACACCCACGACATGGTTCTAAGCATCCCCAGGGGTTGTACCCCGGACCCCGCCGGGCTGTCGGTACCGATCACCAGCCGATGCAGCTCGTCTCGTTCGACCAACAATGCGGCGACGGCCCCAGCCGCCTTGACGTTTCCGTTGTGGACCACCTCGACGTGCGCTTCTGTCTCCTCCAGGATCCTCTCCACGTCGGAGAGCGGCAAAGCGGTCGGCCCACCGTTGGTGTGGCCGGCTACATCGGGTTGCACCTTGATCACGAAGTCGGCCCCAATCACTCCGCTTCCCGGAATCGAGGCGCCACCTGTGTGAACCATCACCTTCATGCCTTGGGATTGGGCCCAGCGAGTCATCTGAGCGGCTTCGTCGGGATCTTTGACGCCTGAGATTCCGATCTCCGCCACGAGCCGGACCCCTTCAGCAGCCATCTCGGCAAAGTCAGCCTCGGTGAGTCCGGGTTCGAGCATCACTGCACCGGCGTGGACCTTTACCCCGGCCGGTCTGAGATTGGCAAACGCTTTGCTGGCAAGGATGGTGAGCGCCTTGACTCCAGCGGGATCCTTGGGGCGCCCGGGGGTGTGGGGTTCTCCGGCTGACATCATGGTCGTTACCCCTCCGTGAAGACACGACTCGATGAAACCGACCTGATGCTGTCTCGGTGTGTAGTCGCCGATGACCGGGTGGACGTGGTTGTCGCACAGGCCGGGCATCACGGTGGCACCGCCGGCGTCGATCACCACACCGTCGGCATCAATTGAATCACCCACCGATTCGATGGTGCCATCTCGAATGACGATCGTGTCTCCGGCCGTGATCGGGGCCGTGATATCGCCGCTGACGATCGTTCCGATGTTCCTGACGACGAGAACGCTCACCGCAGCCCGTCCTCTCCGAGGATCCCATCCACTTCCAACCCACCGACACGTGGGAGGGGACGGCCTCCGTCCGTCACCGCGACTGCGATCACAAGCTCGGAAGGGGTGGGGGCATCGACAATGCTCAGTTCGACCGCATCGAAGTGGCTGCGAACGAAGGCTGCATCCTTATGATGGACGGGAATGTCGAGCGGGGTCCCGGCCGGTCCTCGCTTCTTGGCCGAGGGGATGATCGATTTCCCTCCGCCGCAAGCCTCACGTAGTGGAGCCCCGAACTTGGGATGGAGCATGGCGGCCACGTGCTCGAGTTCCCCCGCGGTACCGACGATGCCGCCCTTGCCGTAGCTGTGGACCGGGCGTCCTCCGAGCTGGCCGACCCCCATCGAAGCCAGCATCTCGGAGATCTCGACGCTCAGGTCGGAGAGGTCGGAGAGGTCCTCTACGTATCTTCCGGCATGAGGATTCTCGAACACGACGGCTGTGATGACCCGGCGGATCGGTGGTTCTACGTCGCGGCCCGCCTCGAGACGGATCTCATCGAGAGTGGTGATGACTTTGCGGATCTTCACAAGCACTTCCTGTCTCCGATTCGGCGAGCATAGGACGGGATCGCGGTCCGCTGTCGTGGGCTGCGGGCGTAGGGTACGGCCCCGTGCAATATGCCAATCCCGCCACGCTGGCCAAGGCCCTAGAACTGATGTCGCAACACGACATCTCGGTGGTGGCGGGTGGAACAGATTTCTACCCCGCTCGGGCAGGGAGAACCGTCGACGAACCTGTGCTCGATCTCACCGGATTGTCCGAGCTGGGGAACATTGGCGCATCGGGTGACCGCATCCGGATAGGGGCGTTGGCGACGTGGACCGAGATCGCACATGCGGCTTTGCCGGACGGCTGCCGAGCCCTCCAGCAGGCGGCGGTCGAAGTCGGAGGACGTCAGATCCAGAATGTAGGAACGATCGGAGGCAACCTCTGCAACTCGTCGCCTGCAGCGGACGGAGTCCCTCCGCTGCTCCTGGTCGACGCATCGGTGGAGCTGATGTCGGTCTCCGGCGTCAGGACGCTTCGACTCGAGGAGTTCCTGGTGGGTTATCGCAGAACGGCACTGCGTTCCGATGAGCTCTTGACGGCTGTGCTGATCCCGCGGGAGGCCACCGGCGGACATTCGGCATTCATCAAGTTCGGATCCCGTCGACACCTGGTGATCTCGATAGTGATGGCCGGCGCTCGTCTCGTCGTTGCAGACGACGGCACGATCGCTGATGCACGGGTGGCAGTCGGTGCCTGTTCGCCGGTGGCGGAACGACTCGAAGCCCTAGAGCAGGATTTGCTTGGTCTCGCGGCCGGCGAGGCGGCCGGATGCGTGGCCAACCGACACCTAGAGATGCTCTCGCCCATTGATGATGTGCGTGCGTCTGCCGACTACCGACGAACCGCGGCCCGAGTCTTGGTGAAACGGGCCCTCGACGGATGCGTGATGCACCCATGATTGCCATCAGGGTCAATGGGGCGGATGTGCAGGTCGGCGGGTCTCGGCTGCGCCGCCTCTCAGACGTCCTCAGGGCGGATCTCGGCCTCACCGGGACCAAGGTCGGATGCGAAACTGGGGACTGTGGCGCGTGCGCCGTGATGGTCGACGGTGCGCTGGTGAACTCCTGCACCACGCCGGTCGGACGGTTGGAGGCCGGCAATGTAACGACCGTCGAGGGACTGTCGAACGGAGACACCCTCAGCTCGTTGCAGCGGTCGTTTCTACGTCACGGTGCGGCCCAATGTGGTGTTTGTACACCGGGGATGCTGATGGCGGCCACCGCGCTCCTTCAGGAGATCCCTCAACCATCCGAGCGACAGGTCGAGGAAGCGCTCGGCGGGGTTCTGTGCCGGTGCACCGGGTACCGCAAGATCATCGCTGCGGTACTGGCCGCTCCGGAATTCGCCGAGGACGAGATGGATCCACCTGCCGGCAAGGCCGTGGGATCTCGGGTCGCACGGGTCGATGGGGTCGCAAAGCTGACGGGGTCCGACGTGTTCGGCGACGATGTTGCGACGGCCGAGGCGCTCCTCATTCGAATAGTCCGATCGCCTTTTCACCGGGCGAGTTTCGTCATTGGAGATGTCGACGGATACGTGGCGGCCAACCACGGCGTGATCGCGGTGTTCACGTCAGGTGATGTGCCGGGACGGAATTGGTTTGGCGTAATCCCCGCCTTTGCGGATCAGCCGGTATTGGCCGAGGCTCAGGTTCGTCACCGTGGGGAGCCGATCGCCGTGGTCGTCGGTGAACGAGACTCGATTCAATCTCTCGATCTCGACCTCTTCCCGGTCGAGTGGGACGAGAAGCCGCCTGCCATGTCGCCCGAGGAGGCGCTTGCCCCAGATTCGCACCTTCTCCACGAAGGTCGGGATGAGAATGTGCTGGTCCGGGGACTCGTTCGACGGGGGGATGTCGATGGCGCACTGGCAGCCTCGGATGTGGTGATCGATGCGTCTTACTCGACGCCGTTCATCGAGCATGCCTACATCGAGCCAGAAGCCGGCCATGCTGTTCGAATCGGCGACCGCTTGGAGATCAATGTTGCGACTCAGACCCCCCACATGGATCGCACCGAGGTGGCGGCGATCATGGGGCTCGACCCGTCGGCCGTGATCATTCGACCCACCGCGGTCGGAGGTGGATTCGGCAGCAAGCTCGACCTCTCGGTCCAGCCGTTCCTGGCGCTCGCTGCTTGGTATCTCGGTCGCCCAGTCCGTATCACCTACACCCGGTCGGAATCGATGATGTCAACGACCAAGCGTCATCCGGCGGAGGTCTCGGTTCGAGTTGGAGCTGACTCCGACGGGTCGCTCACCGCGATGGATTTCGTAGGGCGTTTTGACACAGGCGCATACGCGTCCTGGGGACCGACGGTCGCCAACCGCGCTCCGGTACACGCCGGCGGGCCATACGTCTACGAGGCGTATCGGGCCTCCACCATGGCGGTACACACGAATCAGCCGCCGTCCGGGGCTTTTCGTGGATTCGGTGTGCCCCAATCGGCGGTCGCTCAAGAATGTGCGTTCGATGAGCTGGCCGATGCCCTGGGAATGGATCGGCTCGCCTTCCGGCTCAGGAACGCGTTTACCGCCGGGCAGCCGACCTTGACGGGGCAGGTGTTCGACTCCGGGGTCGGATTCAAGGAGTGCCTGGAGGCGCTCGAACCCCACTGGGGCAGGGCCTTAGAGGAAGCTGCAGAGTTCAACGGGACTCGTTCCGGCAAGCGACGAGGAGTGGGTGTGGCGGGGCTGTGGTACGGCTGCGGCAACACCGGTCTCCCCAATCCTTCATCGATCAAGATTGGAGTGGCACCCACCGGTCGGGTGGTGCTCTATCAAGGAGCGGTCGATATCGGTCAGGGTGCCAGCACAGTGCTGAGTCAGATCTGCGCTGATGCTCTCGGCGTGGATCTCGGCGCGATCGATCGGGTAGGGGCCGACACCGACACGACGCCCGACGCCGGCAAGACATCGGCGTCCCGCCAGACGTTCATCAGCGGAAACGCTGCCCACGCCGCCGCCTCGGAGCTGCGTTCGACACTCCTGGTCATGGTGGGCGCATCTCAGAAAGGCCGACTCGAATTCCGGTCGAACCGGGTGCTCGTACATGATCAAGGGAAGGTTTTTGAGATCGACCTCACGTCACTCGCGCCGGATGCCGACGGTCTGGCGGTGGTGGCAGTTGGCTCCTTCGATCCGGTCACGAGCGGACTCGATGAGAACGGCCAAGGTTCGCCATACGCGATCTACGGTTTTGGTGCCCAGATGACCGAACTGGTGGTGGACGTGGACTTGGGGACGGTCGAGCTGCTGAGGATCGTCGCGGCGCACGACGTGGGGCGAGCGATCAATCCGACATTGGTGGAGGGCCAGATCGAGGGGGGTATCGCCCAAGGCATCGGTTTTGCCCTGATGGAGGAGTACCTCCCGGGGCGCAGCGAGAATCTACACGACTACCTGATCCCGACGATCGGAGACGTTCCCGAGATTGTCAGCATTCTCATCGAGTCGAACGATCCGCTTGGACCGTACGGGGCCAAGGGGGTCGGCGAGCACACCCTGGTGGCAACCGCACCGTCGATTCTCAACGCGATCAGAGATGCGATCGGGGTTTCGGTGCGTCGCCTCCCGGCCAGTCCGACGAGGTTGCTGGAGGCGATCGAGAGTCGGTGATCAGCTGAACGGCATCACGATGTGTTCGACGATGAGATCGAGCTGGTTGGGATCGGCCACAAGTGGTGTGAGGATCAGGTACTCCAGGCCGGCATCCCTGAGCCCGGCGATTGTCGCTTGCATGTCATCGATCGAGCCGGTGAGATACGAGGCCTGGAGATCGTCGTCCGTTCGATGGTCGCCCATCACCGCCATGAACAGAGGCATCTGCTCGGCAAGGGCCGCTGTGGACGACGTGCCTGAGGCAACGTGGAGAAACTGGGTCGCACCAAAAGTGAGGGATCTCGGATCCCTACCTTGGCTCTTCAGGTGCGCCTGCACCTCGAGCCAATCGTTGCGTACGTCCCCGGGATCGCTCCCACTCGATCGTGCCATCCATCCGTCGGCCTTCATGATGCGGTTGAGCACTCCGGCGGCGATGTAGGGCTTGTCGGGAGTGTCCGGTGCATGGGTTAGCGTGCCTCCTGCGACCCAGAGGTCGGGGAGATCGGGGACGCGGGGGTAGATCGTCACGTCGTCGAGGCGCCAGAACCGTCCCTCAAAGGAGACGTTCTGTTCTGTGAGCAACAGGTGGATGATCTCCATCGCCTCGTCGGTGCGCTTACCGCGTTCCCGCAGCGAAACGCCGACCGCCTCGAACTCCGCCGGATCCCAGCCGACGGCCACTCCGAACCGGAAACGCCCTCCAGAGAGAACGTGGAGTGAGGCGATTTCCTTTGCCAGGATCACCGGGTGGCGCAGGGGGAGGACCAGTGCGGCGGTGCCCAGCCCAACCCGGTCGGTAACACCGGCGGCTGCGGCGAGCATCGTCATCGAGTCGATCCAAGAGACGCCGTAGACACCCTTCGACGCCAAGAGGTGATCTATCACCCAGATGTCCTCGAATGGGAGATGATCGATTCTCCGGCAGTAGTCGAGTAGGGCTCGCGAGTCCTGGTACGAAAGCTCGGGCCAGGCGTACGACGGGATCCGCAGTCCGAATCGCACTGGTCGATCAGCGTCCACGAGATCTCCTTGCCGGTTGCTGGGTGATGCTAGGCAGCGTCGGTGTGCCCGCCGGGTCTGTTGTCAGAGATTCTTGGTGGCTTCTCGTTTACTCAGGCTTGACAGCTCCGCAGCATGGTCGGCTACGAAGCGCGCCACCGGCTCGGGGTCGGTCCACGCCAGATCACGAAGCGCCCATCCGATCGCCTTTCGTATGAAGAAGTCGGTTTCGTGGGCTCGGTCGGTGCAGCAGTGGAACAGCAGCTCGATGTCGGTGTCGCCCTTGTGGCCGATCTGGGAGATGATGGCCGAACGGCGCACCCACAGATCGCGGTGATGGAGCCACGTCATGATCGTCGGCGTCATACTCTCTCGCTGCCGATGGAGCACCTTCCCCGTCAAATTGATGGCAACGGCGTCGACCAAATCCCACCAGCCGCCCTCGACTATGAGCCGGCGATACCGCGGAACCGACGATTTGGTGACGAATCGATCGTGAGCCCGGGCCACCCCGATTGCCAGGTACTTCTCTTCTCGGTGGGGGAGAGCCCACAAAGAATCCACCAGTGCGAAGTATTCAGACCGTGAGTTGGGGATCCAGCGCTGCGTCAGCTCCTTCAAGATCGGGACACGGCCCGATTTCTGTACTCCATAGAACGGCATGTCGGTCTTGAGATAACGGGCCATGTCGGGTGCTTTCGAGGCGTCCGCGACCGCAGCAAGACTGGAGGAGGCGAACGCGGCGGCGGCAGAGGCGTCGATCATCGAGCCGATCGTAGAGCGCGCACCGCTTGGCTGGCGCACCGGTATCTTGGTCTCATGCGGGGCAGCAGACGAGTGATTGCCGCGATGGGTGTTGTGTGCTCCTTGATGGCCGGGTCGCTGCCGGCTGGCGCCGAGCTGTCGGAGGAGCCGCCAACTTCGCTGCAGCGGGTTGTTGCGAGGCTGGGGGAGGAATCGGGTTCGTTCGACCCGGCAGGGATCATCGGAATCTCCGTCGTCCGGCTTGACACCGGCGAAGAGGCGACCTTCCAAGGGGATAGGTGGCTGAAGGCCGCGTCGGGGCTCAAGCAAACCTGGCTTGCGGCTGCCGTCCGCCGAGCCGGGATCGATGCAGTCGCGCCACTGGCGGGTCAGGTGTTCGGCCAGTCCTCGAACGAGGCGGGGGGAAGGGCGATTGCTCTCGGTGGCGGACTCGATGAGATCAATAGCTTTACCTCCGGCCTGGGCATGAATGGAACACTGGTCGTCGAGTGGACCTTTGGCGGAGAGTGGCAGGCTGCCGAGTATCCGGGACCCCATCCATCGCTCAACTTCACCACTACCGACGATTTGGCGGCCTTCTGGCGGCTGGTCTACGACGGCTGGGTCCTTCGCCGAGAGGACACGGCCACCTTCCTGGAGTGGGGTCGCATGGAGCGGCTGCAGGGCTATTCATCGGGGTTGCTCACTCGGCTGCCGGAAGAGGTTCGGGGCTCGGTCTCATACAAGATGGGGTGGCTCCCGCCCGGTCGAACGGAAGAGGATGAGGACACGGGCGAGATCGTCGAGGTTGACGCCCTCGACACTCTGATAGCGAGTGGGGTCGTCGAGGTGCCGGGTGGTCCGACATACGTAGTAGCCATTGGATCGTTTGGCGGAACTTCCTGGCCCGGCAAGGTGGCCTTTGTGTCGTACGCAGCCTGCCGCATCCACCAAACGATCTCTGGAGATGACCTTGTATGTGACCGCTCAGGCGACCCTCACCGCGTTCGTGCCGACACCGATCCGCCGATTGGTGGTCTGCACTCGGTGGCGGGGAGCGCTCAGTTCCTCGAAGTCCGCGGCTGGGCCGTAGATCCGGACGACATCTCGCATCCCATCCTGGTTCGATTCACCGTGGATGGCTTCTGGACGGGCTCGGATCGAGCCGGTGATCCCACATCGTGGGGCGCTAGTCCCTACTCGGTCACGCGGGGCCACGGCTATGAGGACATGCTGTTGGTCGAACTGACTCGCGGGCCCCACGAAGTCTGTGCTGTAGCAATAAACGACGGAGACGGTCGCAATGTCGACATCGGGTGCAAGATCGTCTTGATCCGCTGACCGACAGAGACGTGTTGGGGTGGGCGAGCTCCCCAGGTCCGTCTACGGCCAGACCCCGCGCGCCTCGGCGGTTGCCTTGGTTCTTCCTACCGCCACTGCGGTTGCCGCCGTTCGAAACGTCGGGGCCGGCAACGTGGGCGCATCGGGAACCCGCTCTTGCCAGCGAGTCCGGTATTCGTCGAGCCCCTCGCACAATGCAACGCGTTCCGTCACAACCGCCTCGGTGGCGCGGCGCATCTTTTTGGCCAACAGCTCGTCCACTTGGTGCTCTTCCCATTGTTCGTTTTGCAGGTTCTGAATCCACTCGAAATACGAGACGACCACACCCCCAGCATTGGCGAGGATGTCGGGCAGCACCTTGATGTCACGTTCGGCGAGGATCTCGTCGGCCGTCGGCGTGGTGGGGCCATTCGCTGCTTCAACGATGAGTTGCGCCTGGACCCTTCCGGCATTGTCAGCCGTTATCTGGTTCTCCATTGCGGCTGGAATGAGAATCTCGCACTCGACTTCGAGAATCTCGCCGGGTGTGAGCTTGCCGTCTCCGAGGGCTCCCACGACCGTCCCGGCCTCGTCCTTGTGAGCCGCGACCCTGGTGAGGTCGAGTCCGTTGGGGTCATGGACTCCGCCGCGGCTGTCACTTACGGCGACGATCGTGGCCCCGGCATCTCGAAAGATCCTGGCGGCGTGTCTGCCTGCGTTCCCGTATCCCTGGATGGCGACACGGGCCCCGTCGAGACTGCTGATTCCGGGCATGGCACCGATCTCGATGAAATGCTCGGCTGCGAAGAAGACGCCCCGTGCGGTGGCGGTCGATCGGCCGGGGATGCCACCGAGGTCGAGAGGTTTGCCGGTCACCACCGGCAGGCTGTTCTCTCCTGGGTGCATCATGTGATAGGTGTCGTAGATCCAAACCATTGTCTGGGCGTCGGTGTACATATCAGGTGCCGGGATGTCGGTGTGAGGGCCGATGTTGTCACCGAGAGCGGCAATGAACCGTCGTGCGATGCGACGCTTCTCGTTCTCCGACAGCGCCGTGGCGTCACAGTTGACACCGCCTTTGGCTCCGCCAAACGGAATGTCAACCAAGGCACACTTCCAGGTCATCCAAGTGGCGAGCGCCTTGACCTCGTCTTCATCGACGCTGGGGTGGAAGCGGATACCGCCCTTACCCGGCCCCCTTACCGTGTTGTGAACCACGCGGTAGCCGAGGAAGGTGTGAACGTACCCATCGTCCATTTCTACCGGCAGCGTGACGCTGACGATCTTCTCGGGTTGGAAGAGCCACTCCGCCATGCCGCGCCAGCCGTCGAGGTCTCCCACGAATGGGGTGGCCAAGTCGAATTGGCGGCGAGCCACATGGTGCGGATTGAGATCCTCGGTCATCACACCTCCCGTATGTGTTCCCGACATCGTCGTCCTGCCGTGGTCTACTAGCCAGGGACCATCGGCTCGGAGATGAGGCTAGGTGACCCGTTTTGATCCCGCTCGCGAAAAGGTGGGGCGATCTAGCTGGTCGTCCGTGCCTGAACCATGATGCAGGCGTTCGCCAGGTAGTTGAAGTCGTTTTCGGATAGGAACTCGAGAACGGCATCGTTCTCCGCGCCCGGCTGAATCCATACGTTTGTGTACCCGAGGTCGAGACATTCGGCGAGGACGTCGAGCGCGCGTGCCGGCGGAACCACGAAGTCCACGATTGTTGGTGCGGTCGGGAGATCTGCCAGCGAGTGCCAGCATGGGTCGCCGTCGACCTCGTCGCGGTACGGATTCACCGCGAAGACTGTGAACCCCTTCGACTTGAGGTCGCGGTAGATTCTGCCGCCGTACTTGGTGGGGTGGTCGGTGGCTCCTACCACCGCGACCGTGGTACCGAGCTGGTGAAGCAGAGTCGGGATATCGGGAGTCAACGGTTTGGTGCTTGTCATCACTCCAAACATAAACCATCGTCACTCGAAGCTGATTCCCGGGACGATTCCGGCACCGTCTGCGGCTGGCTCTGCCCGAGTCGACTTCGCGTCGGTTGCGGCGTGAGATACCTTGTTCGGTATGCGTATCGCCGTCCGCGCCGTGTTGGCCCTCATCGCAGCGGTTGCCATATCGGCATGTAGTGGCGACGGTCAAGCAACTACTGGACCGGTCACCGCTGCCATCCCGACGCCCGGCCTGCCGTATGTGTACATAGGTCCGGACGGTGTGACCACGACGGTCGAGTCGGCGGCGCGCATCGTCACTCTCAGTGGGGATTTCAGCGAAATCATCTGGGAGCTCGGATTGGGCGACAACCTCGTTGGCGTCGATCTCAGTAGCGACTTTCCCGCTGCAGAAATGCGTGCCAAACCAAAGGTGGGTGTCGAGTTTCGCCTGTTCGCCGAGCCGATCCTCGATCTCGATCCGACTCTCGTGATCGGCGACATCGACGCCCGCCCTCCTGAGGTGATCGAGCAAGTCAGGGACGCGGGGGTTCCCGTTGTCATCCTGCCGCGTTTGGTGGGTGCAGGTGCCCCGGCCGAGAAGATCCGGCTCGTGGCCGAGTTGCTCGGGATCGTCGACGCGGGCGAGAAACTCGCCTCCTCCGTGCAGGAGGAAGTCGACGCCGCGCTGGCACGTGTGGATCGGGCAGAGTCGGTGCCGCGAGCCGCAGTCGTGTATATCGCGACTCAGGACCAGACCCTGCTGCTCGGTTCCGGCACTGTGTTCGAGGGTCTGCTCGAAGCCGTCGGGGCCATCGATGTCGGACCCGCAGCCGGTGTGGACGGGTTCGTTCCATTGACCGCGGAGGCGATCGCGGCCGCTGCGCCGGATGTGATCATCACGGCCCGGCGGGGATTCGACGACAGGGGCGGCATCGAGGGATTCCTGGAGCTTCCCGGGATCGCACAGACTCCCGCTGCGGGCTCGGGGAGCATCTTCGTCTATGACGATTCGCTGTTGCTCTCGCTTGGACCGAGGAGCGGGGCACTACTGGGTTTGATCGTGACAGACCTGCACCCCGATCTAGCGCCCTAGTGTCTCGTCCCAGACACGGATGAGACACCTTTCGATCACCGCACTCTTTGCGAGCCTTGCTCTGGCTCTAGTGGCTGTGATTGGCCTCGGTCTGGCGATGGGCGCGGTGGAGATTGGCCCGCCGCAGGTCCTCGGAATCCTGCTGGGCCATATCGGGATCGATACCGGTATCGATTACTCGTCGACACAGGACGCTGTTCTGTGGTCGATCCGCCTCCCGCGAGTGGCGCTGGGGGTTGCCGTCGGCGCTGCCTTGGGCGTGGCCGGTGCCGCCTTCCAGGGGATCTTTCGCAATCCACTCGCCGATCCCCATCTGATTGGGATTTCGAGCGGTGCGGCCCTTGGGTCGGTCGTCGCCGTGTTGCTCTTGGGAGGTCTGGTCGGGTCCGTCGCCGGTCCTATCGGCGGCATTACGGGAGGTCTCGGAGCCGGTATGGCGGTGTACGTGCTGGCGAGGCACGAGGGTCGAACCGAGGTTGTGACCTTGGTTCTGGCAGGTTTGGCGGTGGCGGCAATCGGGAGCGCGGGAGCCGCATTCCTCAGTGTCGCGGCGGACGATGCCCGGCTCGGGAGTGTGCTCTTCTACTCCCTGGGGAGTCTCTCGGTTGCCACATGGGACCTGCTGTGGATGACCCTCCCGTTTGTTGCGCTTGCGGTGATCGCGCTGCCGCTGACGGCGCGGCGGCTCGACCTGGTCCTCCTCGGCGAGCGCGAGGCGGCGCACCTCGGAGTTGACGTGGAACGCACGCGAATTCTCGTTGTGGGACTGGCAACGGCTGCGGTGGGAGCCTCCGTCGCGGCCGCGGGAGCGATCGGGTTCATCGGCCTGTTAGTACCGCACGGGGTTCGCCTTCTAGCCGGCCCGGGGCACCGGGTTCTGCTTCCGGCGAGCGCAATTGGAGGCGCGGTCCTGGTGGTGCTCGCCGATGTGGTTGCGCGAACGGTGGCCCTTCCCCTCGAAGTACCAATCGGGCTGCTGACGGCCATGGTCGGTGGACCGGTGTTCCTGATGCTCCTCGGTCGGACCAGGAGGGAACACGGAGGATGGGGATGAGTATTTGCGCGGCGGTCGGCGTTGGCTACGAGGTCGGTGATGCGACGCTTCTGCATGGCGTCGACCTTGCCGTGGCTGCCGGTGACTTCCTGGGGATCATCGGACCCAATGGCGCCGGGAAGACGACTTTGCTGGAGGTGCTTGCCGGCGAGCTCGCTCCGACCAACGGACTGGTCGAAATAGATGGATGCGACATCGGTGAGATCACTCTCCGCGAGCTCTCGCTGCGGCGCGCTGTGTTGCCCCAGCATCATCTCCTGCAGTTCGCGTTCAGATGCCTCGACGTCGTGATGATGGGGAGGTATCCCCACGAGGGTTCGGAGGCCGAAGCTCGGGCAGTGGCCGATCGTGTGATGATCGAGACAGACACCGCCCACCTGGCAGATCGGCTCTATCCGACCCTGAGCGGGGGAGAACAGACGCGGGTGTCGTTGGGGCGTGTCTTGGCGCAAAGCACCCCATTGCTCTTGCTAGACGAACCGACTGGGAGCCTGGATCTGAGGCATCAGGAGCTCGTTATGGGCACATTGCGAGACCTGGCAGAGACCGGCGTTGCCGTCGTGGCCGTCCTGCACGACATCAATCTCGCGGCACGGTTCGCCAACCGGATCATGATCATGGATCGTGGCTCGGTCCGGGCGATCGGATCTCCCGACGATGTTCTGCGTCCGGAGGTGCTCGGGCCCGTCTACGGGATCGATGTGACGGTCGTGCGTCACCCCGAGATCGACCGTCCCCTCATTCTCCCGATCGGCGACGACGGAAGGGCCGGGTGACGGATCCGAGGATCCATCGCAGGGCGGCCCCTGCTCGCATCGGAAGCCTTGAGATCATGAGGAGCGCTCCGATTCGCAACGACCGGCGACCGCGCATCGCGGTGCGGAGGTGGATGGCAGCTTCCTTTCGTTCTCCGACCTCCAGCAGTTCCTCGCCGAGCCAAGCGTGCGCTCCGGCCTGTGCCCGTCGGAGCCCCGTATCGGAGGTCCTTCCGTTGTCGGCTGTGACCGCTTTGTCGATCGTCTTCAAATAGTTGCGCGCCATTTGGACCATGAGGTCGGGGTGGGTGAGCTGGTCTGGTGCCCCCACTCGGTAATTGATCGTGGAGAGGTCGGCGAAGGCGACGGGTCCGGCGGCGCACGCCCTGAGATGGAAATCAAAATCCTCACCGGTTGTGGTGAGGGATTCATCGAATCCACCCACTGAGGAGCACAGGTCGCTCGTCATGAGAACCGTTGACGTGTGCACCAGGTTGCCGCCGAGCATCGCCGGGTAGAAGTTGCCGTACCAGAGCCTTCCGCCGTCGGCGTCTGGTCTGTCGATAGGTTGTGAACTATCGGCGATCTCTGCGAGATCGATCTCGGCATAACGGCGGTAGAAAGCGCGCAGGTAGCGATGAGCGATCGGAGATCCATTGGCGTCGACGGCGGCCATGTCTGTCCAAACCAGCTCGGCGTCGGGAAGGCGGTCGAGGCATTCCAACTGGAATTCGATCTTCCACGGGTACCACTCGTCGTCCGAATCTAGGAATGCGATGTGTGAGCCCGCCGCTTGCTCGAGCCCCGTATTGCGGGCGGCGGCGACGCCGCGGTTCTCGGTGCGGAGGAACACGAACCGGTCGTCGGATCCGAATCGGCCTTCGAGTTGCTCGGCGGTGTGATCGGTGGATCCGTCGTCGATGACTATCGCTCTCATCTCCCCATGTGTCTGTTCGAGCGCCGAGGAGATCGCTCGTTGCACCCTGACGGCGCGATTGAAGGTCGGAATGATCACTGAAACGACCGAAGTTGTCACGGTGCAACGACCGTGTTGTCGTGTCGGGCGGTCATTGTGACGGCGACGGCGATGGCCCCTGCTGCGGCCCAGGCGATCGGGAGGGGCCGGCCTCCGATCTGGGGTGCCCACGCCATGGGGAGATCGAATCGGTGGGCAAGAGAGGCAACCACAGCGGCGCCGATCAGGGCGAGGCCTGCAACGCGTCTCCGCATTGCCATTTGTCCCAGCGCGATCACCGGTCCGACAGCGGCCGCAGTGACAGCGGCCAGGGCACCGATCCACAGGGCAGACTCGAACACGAACCGGCCTACCTCGCGCAGTAGCAGGGTCACGACTGGGCCTTCTTTGCTGCCTTTGCCGCGCGTTTGTGCTCACGTAGCTCGAGGATCTGCTCGTACCTCTCCACGTCGGCGATCGAACGCCAGTCGGCGGCCTCGCTCTCCCATCCTGGGGGAGCCTCGCCGAGACGCTTGCCGATGACGCCGATAAAGACACGAGCCTTGGACTCGCCGAAACCGGGAAGCGCTCGTAGACGGCTGAGCAGATCGGCCCCATCCGCGGCGTCGCGCCAGACCGAGGCGGCATCGCCTTTGTAGTGCTCGAGGAGGTGCAGACAAAGATCGCGAGTTCGGGACCCCATCGATCCAGGGAACCGGTGCAGGGCCGGTGGCCCCTTGAAGGCCGCAGCCAGCGTCTCGTCGTCGAGAGCGGCGATAGCTTGCGCGTCGAGTTCGCCGCCGAGCCGTTCCGCGAGAAGATGGGGTGACCTAAACGCCCGCTCCATCGGGAATTGTTGATCGAGCAGCATCCCGATCAACGCGGCAAGCGGATTGGACGCCAGCAACCGGTTGGCGTCCTCGTCCTCGGTGAACGGCAGTGAATCGGGCATCGACGGCTCTCCGGTATCGGGTGCTCTCACGATACCGGCAGGGCAATCACGAGCGAGACGGTATCGCACCGATAGCATCGTGTTGTGGGATGGAAATCCGCAGCGCTCTCCACCGTCCGCCGTCTCGGTGGCTTCCGACTGGTCGGGAGCTGGTACGGACGTCGCCGACTCACCGTTCTGGCATACCACCGAGTCATCGATTTGGATTCGCCTGACTTCGTCGGCTTCCGCGGCAATGTGAGTGCCGCGCCTCGGGAGTTCGAAACTCAGATGGAGTGGATCGCCGAGCGGATGAATCCGGTCTCGATCGAACAGGTGGCCCGTTCTCTCGATGGAGGACGTCTGCCCGATCGTCCGGTTCTCGTCACGTTCGATGATGGATATCGCGACAACCTGGATCACGCCCTGCCGGTGTTGGAGCGACTGGCAATTCCGGCAACCGTGTTCCTCGCTACCGATCACGTCGGCTCTGCGGTCCCGTTTTGGTGGGATCTGGTGGCCTGGCGGTTTGCGACGTCGGGGGTGCGGCAGGCGAGCCTGCCCCTGCTGGGCGAGACTGAGTGGTCAGACTCTCATGAGATCGCCCGGCGGTGGATCGTGGCGGCCAAGCAGCTGCTCGAGACGGCCAAGGTGGAGGCCGTGGCTGCATTGTCCGATCAATTGGGCGGCACAGATCCGGCCGCTGCATTCGGCTCCACCCTGGTCGATTGGGCTGGGGTGCGACGAATGAGTGGCTCCGGTGTGTTGTTCGGGGCACACACTTGTAGTCATCCAATCCTGACAAGGATCGACACCGATCAGGTGGTCGGTGAGGTGAGCCAATCGGTCGCCCGAATCAGGGAAGAGGTCGGAAGTCCGGTCTTGGGTTTCGCCTATCCGAACGGACAACGCGGAGATTTCGACGACGTGGCTCAGCGAGCGGTCAGTTCGGCGGGAGTACCGCTCGCCTTCTCTCTCGTGCCCGGTCCGGCCCGCCCATCGGAGATCCGGAAGGATCCGCTTGCGATCAGACGCGTCTACGTGCACCACGGGGATGGCATGGAGCGGTTCGTCGCCAAGGTCGCCGGCATCCCGAGGTTGACGGGGCGTTCATGAACGAGCAGATTCGCCATGCGACAGAACGGGCCATTTCGGAATGCTTGGGAGCCGAGGCGACCGTGACCGGATGGGACGCGGTCGAAGAGAGGACGTGGTCGTGGCATCTCCAGATCCAAGTTGCCGGGCCCCGAGGTGGCGACTTCATCCTCAAGATTCCGCGCTGGGAGGAGGTCGCGACGCTTGAGGCGGCGCTGATCGCCGGAGAGCAGTCGGCCACCAGGGGCGAGTTCGAGAGTCTGCGGCGGATCGATGTGGCAGTGGCGTCGTCGGGCGACCCCGGCCTCACCGCGGTGGAGCCGATTGCATTCGTGACCGAGATCAACGGGATTCTCATGCGGCGGCTCGAGGGCGGTTCGTTGCGGGAGCGGCTCGGAATCGGGAGGGGGACCGGTGAGGTCGAAGCGTTGTTCGATCGCGTTGGGCGGTGGATTCGGGTACATCACGGTGTCGAGGGGGAGCTGGAGCGGGTTCCGTTCGTGGCTAACGGCGAAGTAACTATGTGGCGCAAGGCCGAGGAGGAGATCCGGCGCTCCGGGCACATACCGCGGGGATTGCTGCCGGCGATGGCGTTGCTTCGCCTTGCAGCTGAGGGGCTCAATGGTATCGGCGAGCCGCATACCGACATCCACGGTGACCTCACTGCATCGAATGTCTTGGTGACACCGGATGATCGGGTTGCTGTGATCGATTCCAATCGCGTGCGAGGACCTGCGTTGTGCGACGTGGCGCACATCCTGGCCGACATCAGGCTCGACAAGTCACAGCTGGCCACGGCCGGGAGGATGCGCCCCGAGACAACCGTCGCTGCATGGGAGCGCCGCTTGATCGATTCCGCTGGGTATCGGGACGAGCCTCTGGTGGGCTACAGGCTTGCCAGTCGCGCCGTTGAACGTTGGATGGAAATCGAACACGACCTGACGGGGCCGTCGCGGCTGGGTCTGCTACCGGGACGTTCGCTGCTGCGACGCGTTGTCAGTCGGCGCCTCGACGCTGTGGTTTGACGCTTCCAACGATCGATTTGGCGACCCACAGAGCTCGACCTCTCCTGCTCGTTGGGCGTCTGATCCGCAGATTCTCGCGTTCTTCGGCTCCCCAAGCACGCTTGTAACTCTCGTCGCCGCGCAGAAAATCGAAGTCGGCGGCTCCTTCGGAAGCAGCGGACTGGATCGCCCGAGCCATGATCCGGCGGCCCGGTCCATAGCGTGCCCACTCCTGGTCGAACCCGGTGGTGTAGAAGGCAACGACATCGAAAGCTCGCATGCACCAGATGACTGCAATGGGTTGGCCTCCCACGTCGAGCCGCCACATCCTGAGCCTGCCCGCCTGAAGTAATCGTTGGGCGGCGAGCCTCAGGAAGTCAATGACCTCAGGGTCGGAGAAGACGCCGGAACTGCCTTTGGCGGTCCGAATCGCCTGGTGCATTCGCACGAGGGCGTCGAACGTCGGATTGAGGTCCTCGGGGGTGGTGACCATTCGTTCCTCGACGGGTGCTCCGGCCTCGGCATCGAGTTTGCGCGCATACCGCTTCAGATTCTGGCGATGACTGCGACCGAAACGCGCGGTTACCTCACTCCAGTCCTCGGAAAGCGGTAGGTGGGGTACCGGAATCCTCTCGGCCCGATCGTTCTTGCGACGGAGTGTGAGGCGGGGGAGGTGCCCGTTGCTCACGACACCGTCGAGATCGAGTACGTCCCAACGGTGGTCGTTGCCAACGGCTGTCCACAACACGTCGGCGACGCCTGCTCCGGATGCGGTACGGACGATCAGATCGAGGTGGTCCGGCGCCGTGGCGTCACTCCCAAGCAATCGGAGTTCGCGCACCATGACACCGGCGCGCCGTCTGGAGGCGACAAAGAACGGGGCAATCCCAATGAGCCGTCCGTCGTTCGCATCGCGCGCCGTTACGACCTCGAGATCGGCGTCGGCTCCGAGCGTGTCGAGCCAAGCTCCGATCCACGGCCAGGTGAGAAAGGGAGACTTGACGTCTGAGTTTGCGAGTAGCTCGTCCCATTCGGAGCCGAGAGAGCGGACGGTGTCACGATCCAACCGTTCGACAACGGGGAGGTGTCGAAGGGTCATGTCGAGGTCCTGTCTGCTTGTGCCCAGATAGCGCTTTGGCGGCCCGTGACGTGACGGAACAGTCCCCGGAGTGCCGCGATGTTGGAGTCCACCAGGAACCGAGGTACGTATCCGAGGCGGCCCAGAACGGGCTCGAGCCTGCGACCGGCGGCTGCCATCGCGTAGAAGACCACCTGGGCCACGAGCGTGGCGACACCCCATCTGCCGGCGAGGGACGCAAACCCACCGCCGGACGCCGGGAGCAGCACCGCCAGGGCGGAGGCAATCGCCGCTCCGATCATCCCAAGTGGGACGAGAGGACGCAGCAGCTTGTGTGAGACGAGCATCCAAGCCACCACCGGTCTCTTCCACGGGATCTCGCGATGGGCTCGGCCGAAGAGCTGATACTGGCCTGCGACCATGCGTGAACGTCGCTCGGACTCCTCGGCGGGGGAGGCAGAGATTGTCTCGTAGGAGACCGCTTCCGGACAGAAGACAACGTTGTATCCGGCGCGGATGACCGAGTGAGCCATCCACTGATCGTCGTTGATCGTGCCCTCAGGCGCCGGTGTGAACAGATCGCGCCGGATGCTGGCAACTTCTCCGTTGGCACCAACCGTGCATCCGAGACGGGTCTCCATACGCCTGATGTGCGATTCGTATTTCCAGTATGCGCCCTCGGAGAATCCCAGTCCGTTCCCTCCGGCGACCGTCTTGTAGCCAACCGTCATGCCGATTCGATCGTCAGAGTATGGGGCCACCAAACGTCTGACGGCATCGGGCCGGAATCGGTTGTTGGCGTCCGAAAACACGACGACCTCACCGGTTGCCCACGGCATGGCGCGGTTGATTGCGGCCATTTTCCCTTTGCGCTCGGGTTCGTGGAATACCTCGACACCCCGGTCGGCGAAGCCGCGAGCGATCTTCGGGGTGGAGTCGTTCGATCCGTCCGCAGCCACGATGATTTGGAGCAACTCAGAGGGATAGTCGAGCCGGAGGACCGCCTCGAGCTTGCCGGCGAGGACGGTTTCCTCGTTGTGGGCGGCAACGATGAGCGTGACCTTGGGTAGCGGTCCCTCGGGCCACCGGTGAGACCGCCGGGCCATTGCCGCCAGTGTGACCATCAACGGGTACCCGGCGTAGACGTAGACGACGAGACCGACCGACGCCCAAAACAATGCTCCGGTCATGTCCGCATCTCCCGGTAGTCGGCGATGATGGATGCCGCAATCGGATCCCAGTCGAAGCTCTGGGACCGGTGACGAGCTCGATCCCCCATACGGGAGGCTTCGGCGGGATCGCTGAGAATCTTGACGAGGGCTCGACCGAAGCCGTTGACATCGGCTGGCGCTATCAGGAACCCGGTACTCCCGTCCTCGACGTCCTCGGAGAGTGTGCCGAGCGATGTCGCGACGACGGGCGTGCCGAAGGCATAGGCGAGCTGGAGAACTCCGCTGGCCGTGGCAGATCGGTAGGGGAGGGCTACTACGTCGGCCAGTTCGAACAGACTGGAGACCTCGTCGAGTGGCAGGTAGCGGGCGTCGATCGTGATGCGGGTCGAGAGACCAAGCTGTTCGACTCGGTTCTCAAGCGAAGCCGGATCTATTCCCGCAGGCTGTCCGCACACCACGAGGTGGGCATCGGTCTCGTCGGCGACGAGGCGCCATGCGTCGAGCAGGTCCTCGATGCCCTTGGATGGTCTCAGACCTCCGAAGAACAGCCCAACAGGGGCATCTGGTCGGATGCCATATCGCTCCCGGGGGTTGTCGCCTGAGGCTACCAACTCCAAGAACATCGCCTCGTTGCCGTGCCGGATGACCGTCGTGCGTTCTGGATCGACGGCGAATGCGGACAGGAACCGCTCCCGGGAATTCTCGCCGTGCAAGTACACGCGATCGAATGATTGGTACAAGGCGTGGGACTGAAGGCGGTTGACAAACCGAACGATCCCGCCGCGTTCACGCGGCTCGAATTCGTGACAGATCTGGGTGACGGTGATGCCGGCGCGACGCAACCGCCTGAGGAACACCGCTTGGAATGGGAACCGGATGATGGCGAACTGCGCAACGTCGGGCCGTTCAGCTAGGAGATGGCGAGTCAGCCGAGTCCACTCGATGGCGTAGCGAACTCCGCGAACGGCCCTGCGTACCTTGCGGTAGAGCTTGGTGGCGAGCGCTGCCACACCGGCTGAGGAGGTCTGTTCACCGACTGCCGGCCACAGGCGCAGCCGGGGATCCACGGTGAAGTTGTGCGGAAGGGATGCCAACTCGTAGTGCCGACCCGTGATGAGGGTGACTTCACCACCCTGTTCTGCGAGCGCTGTGCACAACTGGTACGCGTAGTGCACCATGCCGCCCGCTCCGTCCGGTTCGATGACGAAGATCCTCATCTGGCCTCCCGGCGTGCCACGAGCACGCGGTACTCATCGGCCAATCGCGCAACTTGTCGATCGATGTCGAATCGATCGATTGCTGTACGCCTGGCCGCATTGGCCATGGCCCGCGCTTGCCGCGGGGATTCGAGGATGCGTTCCAAGGCGTCGGCCAGCAGCCGACTGCTGTGTGGGGGTACCAGGATCCCCGTGGCACCAGACTCGATGATTTCCGGGGTCCCTCCGACGTTGGTGGCGATCACCGGGAGGCCGGCTGTCATTGCTTCGATGACGACGGTGGGAAGCGCTTCGGCGTGGGATGGATGCACGAAGACATCCGATGCTGCCAGCATCGTGGCGACATCAGATCGTGTTCCGGCGAAGCGCACCGATCCGGCGATGCCGCGTTCGGCCACGTGCTCCTCAAGAGCGCTGCGGTGGGGTCCGTCGCCAACGATGAGGTAGGTGAGGTCGGGGTGACGTCGCAGCAGGAACGGCAGAGCGTCGAGCATGTCATCGATTCCCTTGGCTTGGCGCAGAACCGCGACGGTGGCGACTACTACCGCGTCACGTGCGATTCCGAGCTGCTTCCGGACCTCGGATCGGGCGGAGGGCCGTTCCCGCGCGAATTCAGTGAGATCGATGCCGTTGTGGATCGTCATCGTCTTCGATTTGTGGAGACCGGCTCGCGCCAGGACGTGAGTGCGGGCACTCTCGGAGACGGCAATCACCCGTTGCGCTCGGTGGCGCAGTGTCCAGGCCATGATCCTGAACCGGGCTGAATCCCGGCTGAAGCGGCGCGGCCGATCGAGCGTGTGGATGGTCGATATGGACGGGATGCCGAGACGGTGGGCCGCGATGCTGCCAAGGATGCTGGAGAATTCGAGTTGCGTGTGTACGACGTCGGGCATCGCGCTCTCGATGGCCTGCGTCACTCGGGCCAAGGCCCCGCGCTCTCGCAGTCGCTGGATTCCGATCGTGTCAACCGTCACGCCGGCACCCCGCAGTGAGTCCGCGACGAGGTTGCCGTGGCGCTCCTGGATGGCGACCACGGTTGGAACCACTCGGTGCTGACGAAGGCGCGGGAGTAGGTCGACCATTAGCCGCTCAGCACCACCCGGGCCGAGGGAGTCGATGAGGAAGAGGACTCGGGTGTCGCTCCGCGGCTCCTCTTGTGGGGCGATGCGGAGTCGGCGGGTGGGGGCGGTCATGTTCGCGCTCCGCGAGCGAGTCCCGTCCAGCCGAGGACCCTCCGCATTGCGGGGCGATCCAAATGCCACAGCGCCAGTGAGTACGCAGCTGCCCCGGAGACGACGCCGATCACGAGCGAGGTGAGGGTTCCGAGATCGGCTGTGATCCGCATGCTCGACGCTGCTGCGGCCGCGAGAACGACCCCGGCTCCGAACGAGGGGGCAAGCTGGCGCCCCACGTCGCGAAACGAGATCCCAACCATGACCCGTGCCACGAGCAGGCGCACGGTCGAGTCGACCACGGCGACAGCGGCGTGCGCCCAGGCGACGCCTATGACGCCGAAGCGAGCACCGTACGTCAATGCTGGAATGAGGACGAAGAGTTCGGCGATCGCGAGTTTGGCGAGTACATCGGTTCGTCCGAGCGCCTTGTAGACGTCGCCGGCATTGACTCCAATAGAAGCGATGAGCGAGAAGAGGGCCATTACCTGGAGCACCGGCACGACGTCCGCCCACTGGTCGCCGAAGAGGAGACTGACGGCCGGCTCGGCCGTGACGAACAGACCGACCCCGAGCGGGACGATGGCGATCTGGGTGTACCTGATGGTGGCGAGAAAGCCGCGCCGGAGGGCTTCTATGTCGTCCTGGAGGCGGCTGAAGACTGGGAAGATGGCTTGTGCCAACACCCTCCACACCGATTGTATGAGCAGCTCGGGGAGCCGGTAGGCCAGTGTGTATACCCCAAGAGCGGCATCGCCGAGCATGCGGCCGACCACCACATAGTCGAGGTTGGCCCAGATGGCGTACTGGATGTCGGTGACTAGGAGCGGGACTCCGAACCGCGCCAAGGGCCGCAGAAGGCGTCGCTCGAAGCGGAAAGTCGGGCGCCACGGGAGCACGACCCACGAGAGCACGACCGCAGCTATCACGCCTGCCAGTTGGCCCCACACGAGAGCCCACACGCCGAATCCGGTAGCCGCCGTAGCTATCGCGACTGTGCCCTTGACAAGCGATCTGCCGATATCGGGGACCAGCTTGCGCCGAAAGTCGAGGTTGCGCTTCATCAAGACGACGTGCATCGACCCGAGCGACTCGAGCACGAATGTGAAGCTGAGAACGCGCAGCAAAGGGGTGACGAGTGGCTCGCGAAAGAAGGATGCCACGAACGGGGCGCCAAGGATCGTGATCGTCGTGAGAATGGCACCGATCGCGAGGTTGAGCACGAACACCGTCTGGGCCGATTCCTCGACGTCGTGACGCCGCTGGATCACCGCGGCACCCAGTCCGAGATCCTTGAGTACGGCCAGATAGGCGATCGCGAGAGTGGCGAACCCAACTATTCCGAATTCCTCGGGACTGAGCAGCCGAGCGAGGATCGCCATTGTTACCAGTACGAGCACCTTGCCCGATGCAAAGGATGCGTAGTTCCAGGCGACGGCTCGAGCAGCGGTCGTGCTGAGGTCCTCGCGGGTTGGTGTGGCGGTCATGGTCGTGTCAGCGTCTCATCCCGGGCGCGATTCTCTGCCCGAGCGATCGACGGGAAGGCCAATGCCATGCCGATCACAAGCCAGGCGAGGCGGGCGAACGCCATGTGGAGGAAGATCGACGTGATCAGGTATCCGACGAGAGCGGCCCCGATTGCGTGTCCGATCCCATCGGCCCGATGGTCACCGATTGAACGGAACATGCGCCGACCGGCCGCCAGCGAAGCGAATATCCCCGCTATCACGCCTCCCAACACCAGGAGGCCTGGTATGCCCGTCTCGGCCGCCGTCTCGAGATAGAGGTTGTGCGCTTCGCGGCCCTTGCTCGTTTGCTCGATTCCGAGGCCGCGGGCGTACTCCGCGGAGCGCGGGAGGAAGTTGCCATACCCGACGCCGGTCAGTGGTTCGTCCAGAAACATCTGGGTACCGACGGCGACCTCGACCTCGCGGGCTCGAAGCGAGGGGTCGGTGCCGATGTCGACGCCGCCCAGGTCGGTCAGTGCGACCATCCGGTCGACGTAGCCAGACGGAAGAAGCGGAAGAGAGAGAAGACCGACTGCGGCGACCGCAACGATCGTGGATCGCCTCGGCGGATGGCGCAGGGCCATCATGCCAACGACGACGACCAGGGCCAAGAGCGCGCCGCGAGAAAACGTGATGATGATCACCGCCGCGCTCATTGCAGCAGCAGCAGCAGCCGTCCACCGCGCTATGAGCGACGTCTCATCATGGAATCGATCGATCGCCAATGGGAAAAGGATCACCAGCCATTGCGCGTAGAAGTTGGGGTCGCCGATCGGTCCCGAGATGCGAATCTCGTCGGTCGTACCTACAACATGCTGCAGCTCTGACTGGGCGAATCCGCCAAAGGAGGAGCCGTAGGCGTCGGTGAGGAACTGGAAGATCGACAACGCCGTAAGGAACAATCCACCCCCGAGAAGGACCCATACGACGCGTCGGAGCGCCGCCGATGACTGGAGAAGGACGCCGATCACAACGGCGATGGCGCCATCCTTGGTGAGACTCACAACGGCCGTGAACCCGGAGTCGAAATCTCGAGCCGAGAGCAGGCTGACGACGGCAACGGCAGTGAGCGCGACCACAGCCAGAAGTGCCCGACCTCCTCCCTTTGGCCGCTCGCCGGTGCGGATGGTGCGGGCCACCAGGGCGAGGGCGATGAGCGCCAGCAGCGGAGTGAACGTGGAGGGAGCGCCGTGAAAGTCGGTTGCGACGCCCGAGAGGCGCAGGATGGCAAAGGCCGCGATGGCGAGCGCTCCGAGCATTGGATCCTCGACGATGCCGATCACTCCGATCACGACGATGAGGCCGGCGACGGCAACGACCGGGTCGACAAGCACCGCGACGGAGACTCCGACGACGGTGACGAGGCCGACGCCAATCATGAAGACGAGGTCGGCGCCCCGACCGAGCCGAACGGCGGTGGTCATCCCACCCTCTCGAAGCGGTCGTGCTCCTTAATGGGGGTCACCGTCGGTCCGTATGCGTCTAGCCGGTTGCTCATCGCCCGCCTCGCTCGAGCGATCCATGCCGAACGGAGCAGTGCTGCCCCCATGCCCACCATCAGCCCAATCGCTACCGCGATCACAAGCATCTGGCCGAGACCCGGGTTGGCAGCTTCGGTGGGGACGGTCGCCAGATCGAGCCCCTCGACGTCATAGATCTGGTACAGCTCTACGAAGCGGGACCCACCGATCTCACCGATGGCTGATGCGAGAGCTGCCGCGATCTCGGGGTCGGGACCCGTGACGGCCGTCTCCATGACGTTCGCCTCGGGGACGACGATCGCCTCGACGGAATACGATTCGGCGAGTTCCGGAGCGAGGTCGAGAGTCGAGAGAGCCTCCGACCGGACTGCGTCGCTCTTGGCGATTTCGGTAAGGGTGCTCATGATCGACCGACTTCGAGTCGAGTCGAGCGTGTCGACGCCGCGTGCCACATCGTCGGGGTCGATACCGGTTCCGGGCGAGACAACATATGAAGCTCTCGCCTCGTAGACCGGCACCGCGGCTCGATCGAGCGCTACAGCGACAGTTCCCGCGATGAGGGCACCGATGACGAGCAGGTGCCAACCCGTGCGAAGCGCTGCAAGAGTCGCCTTCAGATCCACCGGAGCCTCCTCACTTGGCGCCTCGCCGGGTGAGTACCGCAGGGATGGTGCGGAGCAGAATCTGGATGTCGAGCAAAAGGGAACGGCGTTGGACGTATGCGATGTCGAGCCGAGTCCTGTCCTCCATGTTGGACAGACCCCGCCCATACAACTGCCACAGACCCGTGATGCCGGGCTTGACGTCGAGACGTTCGGTCTGCCACAAGATGTATGCGTCCGCCATGAAGTCGGTCGGACGTGGTCCGACGAGGCTGAGCCGTCCGGCCAGCACGTCCCACAGCTGCGGAAGCTCGTCGAGGCTTGTCTTGCGAAGGATCCGACCTGGGCGGGTGATGCGCGGGTCGTTGGTGATCTTGAAATCTGGAAGTTCGAGCTCGTTCAGGTGTTCTAGTTCAGCCTTCATTTGGTCGGCGTTTGCGATCATGGTGCGGAACTTGTGCATCTTGATCTCGGCTCCGTGGAGACCAGCTCTGCGTTGCGAGTAGATAACCGGCGCCGACGGATCGTCCAGCTTGATCAGCACCGCACAGATTGCGACGACAAGGATCCAGACCGGAGCGGTCACCACTACCAGCGCGAGATCGAATGCCCGCTTGGCCACGTCATAGGTGCGCCCGGTGACGATTCGGTGTTCCGGCTTCCGCTGGTCTACCCAGTCATGCCCCGACCACAGTGCCGGGCGGATCGCTGGTGTCGTCATCCGGCGTCTCCTTGTCTCACGGCGCGCAGATGGGGCTCGGTCTCGGTCTCGAGCTCAGACTCGGCATGGCTTACGAGCGCCTCAAAACCGATCCCATCAGCGGGGAAGGCTGCCGTCCCCGCTCGCGTCTCGATCCCAGTCCGGTCTACGGCGTCCAGGATGCGACGGACGAGGAGCTCGGTACCCTCGTTGTCCGTCTCGGGGCTGAGGACTATGAGTCGGCCGCTGGGGCGGTGTTCAAACAGCAGATCGGATCTACGCAGCTGGCTGGCGACGGTCCTCGCCAGCGAGCCAAACAGGAATCGGGTACGAACGGATCGATCGACTTCGATAGCCGCACCTTGCAGTGCTGCCTCGATGCCTTCGGTTGTGGGTACAAGCACGGTGACCGCCAGCGGTCGATCGTGACGCCGCCCCCTGGCGATTTCGGTGTGAATCTCATTGGCAGCGGTCGGCCCCTCCAAGTCGAGGGCAGGTGAGTCACCGAAAGCGGCGGTGGCGAGAAGATCGTCGATCCCATCCAGGCCGGCGGCGACTCGTCGACCGAGCCAGGCAGCCAGGACGACAAATGTGAGTTCCGTCATCGCGAGATGCACACCCCTCGAACCAAGGAAGCCGGCTTCGAATAGCGCTGAGTAGCCGACGAGCGATCCGGCTGCGGCGAGCGGGAGTGCCAATGCGGACCCCCTCCGCAGACCGGGGGTCAGGAGGGGGAGCGTGATCCCGGCGAGTGCGATGACATAGGCGTGGCCGGCGATGGCAACGTCGCCTGTACCCACCCCGAGTCGATCGAGGGTGATGGCCGTCATGAACAATGCCAGCGCGGCGATGATTGGGCGCCGTACCTGCGTCACTTGTGTTCTCCTACTGTCATTTCGTGGGCGATCCCATCCCGGAGGATTCTGCCACGGAGAGTGGTCAGAATAGAGGACTAGTCCCCGATAGTCAACACTCTCTGTGGTCAAGTATCGGCGGAACGACGCCCGCCTGAAGCGTCAAGGCTGGGGGTACCATCGCCGTCGTGACAACAGTGGAAGCGGTCAGGCACGCTATCGACGGAATCGCTCCCCTTGGCAAGGCTGCCGGCTGGGATCAGGTGGGGCTTCAGATCGGTGATCCCGATCGTGAGGTGTCTCGCGTGGCGGTCTGTCACGAAGTGACCACGGAGGTGCTGGAGAAGGTCGTGGGCGTTGGGATCGACCTGCTCGTCTCGTATCACCCGTTGCTCTTTCGTCCGACCACTCGGTTGGTGGCGGGACGCGGTCCGGCCGGTCGGGCGTTCGTTCTGGCAGGTGAGGGAGTGTCGCTTTTGGTGGTGCACACGGCCTTCGATGTGAGTTCCGGCGGTACCGCCGACGCCCTGGCAGACGCACTCGACCTGACGGAGACGAGACCTTTCGATCCCGTCTGGGGCTCCGGCGCCGTCAAGATCGTCACGTTTGCTCCCGACGCAGCAGTCGCCGCGATCACCGAGGCAATGGCCGCCGCAGGGGCGGGAAACGTTGGCGCCTACTCACGTTGCTCATTCCAGGTTCGTGGGGAGGGCACCTTCGTTCCGGGCTCGGCCTCCGCTCCATTCCTCGGAGAGGTGGGTGAGCAATCGGTCGCGTCGGAAGCTCGCATCGAGATGGTTGCTCCCCAATCTCTTGTGGGAGGGGTCGTTGCCGCTCTGACCGCTGTCCATCCCTATGAGGAGCCCGCCTTCGATGTCTACGAGCGCCGCGGGAATGCCGGGTTCCTCGGCAGGTTCGGCAGCTTTGGAGGATCATTCGAAGCTCTTGTCGGCGTTGTTGGGGAGCGACTCGGAGGTTCGATTCGGCTGAGTGGACGGCCGGAAGCGGACCGGCTGACGGTCGGCGTCGTACCCGGCTCGGGTGCCTCGTCTATCCGGAGCGCCGCCGAGATCGGTGCGGATGTGTTGGTGACCGGCGACATCAAGCACCATGAAGCACGGTCTGCGGCAGAGTTGGGCGTCGCCATCATCGACCCCGGCCATGCTGCCACCGAGAGACCCGGCGTCGAGAGGCTGTACGCTGCCGTCGCCGCGGTGATCGATGATGCGGTCGATCTCACCGGCGTCGATGCCGATCCCTGGGCTTGAGAATGGAAGAAATCAGCAGCCTCGAAGACCTCCTGGACCTCCAGGCGCTCGATTCCGGCATAGATCGCCTTCTCGATCGACGAACGAATCTCCCCGAACTCGAGGCCTTTAGGGCAGCACACGAAGAACTTGCCGGGTACGAGCAGGAATTGTCACAGTTGACTGCTCGGATGCGCGAGATCGATCTCGCCTCCGACAAGTCGGATGGGGAACTCAAGCTGGACGAGGCGAAGGCTCATCGAGAGGAGCAGCGTCTCTATGCAGGGGGGCTCTCGGCGCGAGATACGGAACACCTGAGGGCCGAGGTCGAGATGTTGCGACGCAGGATCTCACAGCGTGAAGATGAGCTCTTTGCGATCCTGGAGGAGAAGGACGAGCTCGAGGCGGCGGAGTCGATCCTGGTGGGAGAACGAGACGCCGTGGCGGCCGAGAAGGGTCGGATCGAAGAGGTGGTTTCTACCAGCTGGAGCGAGATCGACGCTGAGGTGGCTCGACTCGAGACCCGCAAGTCCGAGATCGTCCCGCTGATCGATCCCGAGCTGATCGAACTGTACGAGGAGATTCGGCCCCCCAAAGAGGGAGTAGCCGTCGCCCGGCTCGGGGAGGGGGTATGCGGGGGCTGTCATCTGACGCTTTCGGCGGCGGAGCAGGTCCAATCGGCAAGGCGCTTCCCGCCGCGCTGTATTCACTGTCGTCGCATCCTCGTTCCGCAGTGAGCCGCTACACCCTCTACTGCGATGGTGCTTCGCGGGGCAACCCAGGACCTTCGTCGATCGGCTTCGTGCTGTACGACCCCGATGGTGTGGCGATCGTCGAACTGGGAGGAGTCATAGGGGAGACGACGAACAACGTTGCCGAGTATCGCGCTCTGATCGCCGGGCTGGAGACCGCGCTGGACCGTGGAGTGCAACGGATCGGAGTGAGGCTCGACAGCATGCTTCTGGTAAAGCAGGTGACTGGTGAGTACCGGGTGAAGGCGTCGCATCTCAAACCGTTGCAGCGCCAAGCTGTGAAGCTGTTGACGCGATTTGAGGAGGCTTCGATCGAGCACGTACGGCGCGAACGCAACACCGTCGCCGATGCCCTGGCGAATGAAGCGCTCGACGAGGCGGCGACGTGATCCTTTGGCACCTCGGGGCGACGGTTCTCATCGTGCGGTACGTCTTCCGCGACCCGGACATGGATCTTCGGTGGGTTTTGGCAGGATCGATTCTTCCCGACGTGATCGACAAGCCGATTGGGTCCCTGTTGTTCCACGACACCTTTGGGACCCATCGACTCTTTGCGCACAGCATCGTGTTCCCGATGGCTGCATTTGGGATTGCTCTGATCGCGACCAAGCGGGGAACAGGACTGCGGCGCGGTTTGATCGGTCTGACAATCGGACTATTCGTGCACCTACTTCTGGACGCGGCTTGGGCGACGCCGGAGGCGTTCTGGTGGCCGTTCTTTGGGTGGGAGTTCCCGAAGGTGCTCGACTCGGACCTGTTTTCGCTGCTGGGTCGGATGTTGTCGGAGCCGTTGGTCTGGGCGGGGGAGGCTGCCGGAGCGGCGTATATCGTGTTTCTGTGGCGGCGCTATTTGGCTGAAGCCGGTGCGATGCGACGATTTGTGAGACTCGATGGGCGAGTGGACCTGCCTACGGGCTCCTAGTCATCGGCCGGGTGGCTTGCTCGACGGGTCCTGTGCAACATCCGCAATGCGGTGAGGGCTACCAAGCCTCCGAACATCTTGCGCAACACCGGAGCGTCTAGCGCCAACGCCGCTTCGGCACCGAGGAATCCTCCCCCCACTGCCCCCAACGCGAGAAATGCTGAGATGCGCCAATCGACTCTGCCTGCTCGGGAGTGGACGATCGTGGCGACGATGGTGGTTGGGATGATGAGGGCGAGCGACGTTCCCTGGGCTTCGTGCTGGGCAAGCGAGAAGATCGTCACCAGCGCCGGGACGTAGATGATCCCGCCTCCCACGCCGAGGGACGCTGCGACGGATCCGGCAACGATCCCCACGACGATGAGGCCGACGATCATCATGACGTCACCAGGAATCTCAGGGCGGCGGCCAAGGCCACCACGACGAAGGCTCGCGCCAGCCACACGGCAGGGATTCGAGCCACGATTCGAGCACCGAAGTATGCGCCGGTGAGTGCACCGATGAGCAGCCACCCTGCGTGATCCCAGCGAACCTCGTTATCAATGGCGAACGGGATGACCCCCGCAGTGGCAATGGCGATGATTGTTGCCACCGAGGTCGCGTGCGCCCGGTGCTGCTCGAGCCCCAGCCACAGCACAAGGCCTGGAACCATGATGATCCCCCCGCCCACACCGAAAAGGCCACCTATGAACCCTGCGACCAGGCCGAGCGTCATGGCTTTGGGAGCATCGGTCACGAGTCGATCCTAGGGAGGCTGGTGAACGCCACCGGTAGGCTGCCGGCGGTGCGTATCGCCTTTAGCCCGACCAGTGTCGGCGTCACTGCCGCGGATCTCGTCTCCCTGACGGTCGAGGCGGAGCAGCTCGGATATGACGGTGCCTGGCTCGCTGAGGTCGCCGGCCCGGAGGCTTTTGCCCTTGCTGGAGCTGTGGCCGCAGTCACCAAGCGGATCGATGTCGGGGTGGCGGTCGTTCCGGCCGGAACCAGATCTCCTGCGTTGCTCGCGATGGGTGCCGGTACGTTGAGTTCGGTGTTGGGAGGTCGGCGGCTCCACCTTGGGATCGGCGCCTCGTCTGAGCTCATCGTTCGTAGCTGGCACGACGCCGTCTTTGAACCTCCGCTGACGCGGGTTCGAGAAGCCGTGCTCGCAACGCGAGAGCTGCTCAATGGAGGGCGGGAGTTTCAGGGTGAGACGGTTCGAGTCGACCGATTCCGGCTCGCTTCGGAGCCGGACGGCCCTGTCGACCTCTTCGTTGGAGCGCTCGGCCCGGGAATGCTGCGCCTGGCTGGGGCGATCGCTGATGGTGTGTGTCTCAATCTGATGACGGTCGAAGCGGTGGGCAAGCAGCTGGACGAGGTCCGTTCTGGTGCTGTCGCTGTGGGGCGCGATCTACCGGCAGGCTATGGGGTGATGGCTCGCTTCCACGTCGTGATGACCGACGATCTCAGTGAGGGGTGGAACATCATCCGTGCCGGGTTGGGTCCCTACTTCGCTCAATCGGTGTACAACCGATTCCTGGCGTGGATGGGTTATCCGGAAGAGGCGAAGGCGGTCACGGAGGCATTCTCGAAGGGAGATCGGGACGGAATGGCCACAGCCTTGCACGACGATGTCATCGACGCGGTAGCGCTTGTCGGCTCGGCAGACCGGATCCGGAGCCGGTTGTCGGATTATGCGGAGGCTGGGATCGAGACAGCAGCCCTTGGCCTACTCGGCACCGATGCGGCGGGCGTCGCAATGGCACTGCGAGCCCTCTCTCCTTCACCCTGAGTCGGGCGGCGAAGCGCCTCCGGACTCGGTGTCACCCTCGCAATCGGGGTAGGACCTCGGTTCCGAGCATCCTGATGGTCGCCGGCTGGTCGAGTGAGGCGATCTGGAAGGTGACCGCATCGACTGCTACTTCGTCGACGAGGGGCCGATAGGTCTCGACCACGTCGTTTGCATCGGCAACCAGAGAGTATCTGCCCAGCACTTCATCACGAGGGAGTTCGTCGGCGCGCTCTCGCAGCGTCTGCGGGTCGATCGCGTCGAGCCTGCCCGGCGCTCGCAAGCCGCGCCACGACTTGAGGCACTTCCAGGCCTCACCTTCGTCAGCGGCGTGCAGCGACCAGCGTGTGCCGAGGATCCGGGGCATGGGACGTCCTGCCTTCGTCGCGGCCGTTCTCGCCGGCTCAATCACTTTCTCGAATGTCTCGGCCGGGACCTTGACGCTTGTGATGATGCCTTGAGCGAGCTCGGCGGCGAGTGCGGACGATTTGGGACCCCCAGCAGCCATCCAAATCGGGACTTCTCCGATTGGTGGGCTATAGAGCTTGGCCCGGTCGGTCTGGTAGTACTCGCCTTCGAACGTCAGCTTCTCCCCGTCGAGAAGGCGTCGCATGATCTGTAATGCCTCCCGCATGCGTGAGGCTCGCTCGGCGTATTTGGGGAACCTGTAGCCGAGTGGTCCCTCGTTGATGTTCTCGCCGGTTCCGACTCCCAGGTCGAAGCGGCCGTTGGAGAGTCTGTCGAGGGTGGCGGCGGCCTGTGCCACGACGGCGGGGTGGTGACGGAACAGTGGGGTGGTGACGCCGGTGGTGATCCGTATCCGATCGGTGGCCTGGGCCATCGCTCCGATCGTCGAGAAGGCGTAGCCAGCTGCTGAGTGATCATCCACCCAAGGGTGGAAGTGTTCGGAGACGACGACGCCGTCGAAACCCACTTCCTCGGCGAGCACGGCGTGCTCCACAAGTGTTTCGGGTTGCCATTGTTCGTGGCCGCAGAAGTAGTAGAAATCGGTCACTCGGGTCCCTTTGATTCGATCACTGACGACGCTCATCTTCGCGTAACCGGTGCACCAAGCCGGAGGTCAGATGGGTGAGCGCGATCACCGCGCTCTTGACAGGACCGGGAAGACAGAAGGGAGTTCCTGTCGTGGAAAACTGGCAGAAGTACGCGGCCGAGGCATACGGGACATTTGTGCTCGTAGGAATTGGTACCGGTGCAATCTTGGCGTCGGGTGGAGACCTGGTGGCCATAGCGTTCGGATTCGGTTTGGCGCTCATTGCCGGCCTATACACGGTCGGGCGCATTTCGGGCGGACATTTCAATCCTGCGGTCTCGTTGGGGATGTTCCTCGATCAGCGCATTTCGCTGACCGACATGATCGGATACTGGGTATCACAGATAGCAGGCGCGGTCGTGGCGAGCCTCGTCCTCGCGTTCGTGCTCAGCAAGGATCTCGTCGGTCTCACGACGACCACCTTCTCGGGGGCATTGGATCCGTTTACCGGCGAGCAACTACTCGACGGATTCGGGGCGTTCTTGGGCGAGGCCATCCTGACGATGGTCTTTGTCATGGCGGTCCTCGTATTGGTCAAGAGCACGTCGTACACCAAGTACATCGGGATCGGTTTCACGTTGACGGCGGTGCATCTGATCGGAGTCCCCTTTACAGGTGCCTCGGTGAATCCCGCCCGTTCGTTGGCTCCGGCGATCGTCGCCGGCGAGTTCGGCGACATCTGGGTCTACTTGGCGGGCCCCGCAGTGGGTGCCGTTCTGGCCTGGGTGCTGTACAAGTTCATCGTGACCGGTGATACCGATCTCGTGGACGACATCAAGGAAATGGGCTAGGACCAAGAGTTCAGTGATTGAGAAGGGCGCCCCGCGGGGCGCCCTTCTCGCGTCGTCAACACAGTGAGGTCCCTTGGCAGGGCCTCACTAAGAGGCGAGTTCGCCTGTAAGCCGGATTCTGTACCGACCCTGGGGTCGGTGGCGACCATCTATCTGGGCCCGCCGTTGCCGGTCGGGCTCGTGCGGCCTACCCGGGACAAAACGGGCGGGCAACCCTGTCCCTGCTTGGCCTTGCTCCCGGTGGGGTTTGCCGAGCCGTTGCGATCACTCGCAGCGCTGGTGGTCTCTTACACCACCGTTTCACCCTTGCCTGTGCCCTGAGGCCATCGGCGGTCTGCTCTCTGCTGCACTATCCGTCGGGTCTCCCCGCCTGGGCGTTACCCAGCACCGTGCCCTGTGGAGTCCGGACTTTCCTCGGTGCCGAAGCACCGCGGTCGCCCGGCGAACTCCCTCTCAGGATGGAACCGGAACGGGTGCCATGTCAAGTCTCGCTCGGAGCCACTCCGTACGACCCCACGCGGGTATCGCTGAGGATTCGATCGCGAGGGCGATCACTTGTCTCCCGTTGGGGCTGTTGCAACGGCTCAGCCAACGGGGATCGAGGCATAGCCAGCCGTGAATTGGAGGTCGGAACCCCTAAAGGTGCTCCTCGAGAGAGGCAACCCACCCCATCGGGAGATCCCAGTGACGGCCGCCTTGGACCATGAGCTTCAGGTATGGCTTCTCGGGATGCAGTTCGGCTTCTGGCTCGCTCTGGCTTACGTGGGTGATCACGTCATGGCGTCGCCCCTGACGGTCCATTGCCTGAGTATTTGTGCGAATCCTGCCCTCGGCCGCTTCCTGTTCGTCGATGGCAGCGAGGTCGGGCTTGGGGACCGAGAAGATTGCTCCCCACACTGTGTTGCCGGCCAAGGGCCGCACGTTGGGAAGGCCGCCGGCACCGTTGAGGATTGTGAATTCCATCTTCCACTCGGGCAGGTGGGCGATGAACTCGAAGTCCGCTCCGGGGGCGATCGTTTCGATGCGGTTCGGATCGATGTTCGCGTTGTATGCGAAGTAGAGCACGTCGACTCCGTTGCGGGGACCTGAGATTGTACCCGGCCGTGGGGGATGGACGGCCGGAAACGGGGTCGGAGAGCCAAGTCGAGGCGAGTCGGGGAAATCCGAATCTCATGGGAACCTCAGACGCCCCTCACATCGTCATAACGATCAGCCGGTAGACCTGGGGAGGATATGACTACGACTGCTGTGTCGACAGAAGCCATGCTGTTCGAGGTGGACGAGCGGCCGTGGGCTGCATATGCCTCGTGTCGCGAGGCCGATCCCGACCTGTTCTTTCCGTCACCGGACGAGTCAACCGATGCGGCAGTGCGGATTTGCCGCGGTTGCCCCGTTCTGGAGGAGTGCCGCGACTGGGCGCTCAGCACCAGGGTGAGGTACGGCGTGTGGGGAGCGATGACCGAGCGCGAACGTCGCCGGGTCCTCCGTCGCAGCGCCTAATCGGGTCCCGGGTCCTGCTTCAATGGCCCCATGTCAAAAGAACCGGTGAAGGCGGGTCGAACCGACCCGCGTGACTTCCTCGACATCGACGCGCTGTTCTCTGATGAGGAGCGTCTCCTTCGCGACACCGTACGGTCGTTTGTGGCCGACAAGATCCTTCCTGATATCGCCGACTGGTTCGAGGAGGGGGTCTTTCCCGTCGAGCTGGCCAAAGAGATGGGGGCGCTGGGGCTGCTCGGGATGCACTTGGATGGCTATGGCTGTTCGGGTACCAGCGCCGTCGATTACGGCCTCGCCTGCACCGAGTTGGAGTACGGGGATTCCGGCGCCCGCTCGTTCGTAAGCGTCCAGGGTTCATTGGCCATGTTCCCCGTCTGGGCCTTTGGTTCGGAGGAGCAGAAACAGGAGTGGCTTCCGAGGATGGCGGCGGGTGGGGCTATCGGGTGTTTCGGTTTGACCGAGGCCGACGCCGGTAGTGACCCGGGAGCGATGCGGACGACTGCACGGCGTGACGGTGCCGACTGGCTGCTCGACGGAGCCAAGATGTGGATCACCAATGGAGGGATCGCTGATGTAGCCGTTGTGTGGGCTCAGAGCGATGAGGGAATCCGGGGGTTTGTTGTTCCTACCGACTCTCCCGGGTTTTCTACCAATGACATCCACCAGAAGATGTCGCTCCGAGCATCGGTCACGTCGGAGCTGATACTCGACGATGTCCGCCTCCCCTCAGCGGCGGTGTTGCCAGAGGTGCGGGGGCTCAAGGGACCGCTCTCATGTCTGAGCGAGGCTCGCTTCGGAATCATGTTCGGAGCGGTTGGTGCGGCGCGAGCCTGCTTCGATGCCGCTCTCGCCTACGCCATGGAACGCAAGATGTTTGGCAAGCCGATCGGGTCGTTCCAGCTCATCCAGCGGCAATTGACCGAGATGATGATCGGAATCAACCGGGGGATGCTGCTGGCGATGCACATCGGACGGAAGAAGGATTTGGGGACCGTCAACGCCGCACACATCTCGATGGGCAAGCTGGACAACGTGCGCATGGCGCTCGAAGTGGCCAGATCCGCCCGCAGCGTGCTCGGTGCCAACGGCATCACCCTCGAGTATCCGGTCATTCGTCACATGAACAACCTCGAGTCTGTGTACACCTACGAGGGAACTCACGAGATCCACACACTGATCCTCGGTCAGGCTCTGACCGGGATCTCCGCGTTCGAATGAGCGAGTTCTCGTGGCCGGCGGTATTGGGTCCACTGAGCGTCGGTTCCGACCTCGGGGAGACTCAGGCCTACGCGGCGATGACCGAGATCATGGCTGGAGGGGCCGAGCCATCGCAGATAGCGGCACTCATCGTCGCGTTGCGCGCCAAGGGCGAGACGGTCGACGAGATGGTCGGTCTCGTCAGGGCGATGTACGACATGGCCGTCACCGTCGATGTGGGAGTTCCCGTCGTCGATACAGCCGGTACCGGAGGCGACGGGTCGGGAACCTTCAACATCTCCACGACGGCCGCGTTGATTGCGGCGGGTGCTGGTGCAAAGGTCGCCAAACACGGCAACCGGGCCGCGTCGTCCCGCACGGGTTCTGCCGACGTCCTCGAGGAGCTTGGTGTCTTGATCGACCTCGCGCCGGATCACGTCGCACACCTTGTGCGGGAGACTGGCTTCGGATTCTTCTTTGCCCCCCACTTCCATCCTGCGATGCGGTTCGTCGGCCCTGTACGCCGGGAGTTGGGGATCCCCACGGTGTTCAACTTCCTCGGTCCCTTGGCCAACCCTGCTCGCGCCAAACGGCAGGTGATCGGTGTAGCTGACGGGCGGATGGCGGAGCGGATGATCGGAGTGCTGCGACGCCTGGGGAGCGAGTTCGCTCTCGTCTTCTACGGCGAGGATGGTCTCGACGAATTGACGACGGCAGGTACCTCCTCCATTTACCGCCTCAAGGACGGAGCCGTTACTCATGCAGAGTTCACTCCGGCCGATTTCGGAGTACCCGAAGCATCGCGGGCCGATCTTGCGGGAGGTGATGCCGCAGAGAACGCGTCGATCATCCAACGCATTCTGGGTGGCGAGCTGGGTCCGAGGCGCGACATCGCCCTTGTAAACGCTGCTGCGGCGATCGTGGCAGCCGGTGTTGCTGCTGGTTTTGAAGAGGGCATGGCAGCGGCGACTGCGGCTATCGACTCCGGTGCCGCCAAGGGCGTTCTCGAGTCGGTGGTCTCGGTCGGCGCCGGCCTTGCCGGCAGTGGGAACTGATTGCGGGAATTCGGCGTTGAGACCGGCATGGGAAGACTGCTCGTAGCCCTTGGAGTCGTCGCTGCCGCCTGCGGTGGCTCAACGGCAGCTCCGACGTCGACTCTCGATGAAGCCGGTGCGACGCGCACAACGGCGTCCGTATCTCCTCAGGAAGCCGGCTCCGTCGAGCAGTCCGACGAGGCGGGTGCGGTCGGGGAGTCAAACCCGTCCGGCACGTCGACGTCGACGTCGACGTCGACACGGCCGCGACCCGAAGGGCGTGATGCACCCGACTTTGTGCTGGCGCTCGGACAGGGTGGCGAGTTTGCCCTGTCTGCGGAGTCGAATCCGGTCTACATGGTCTTTTGGGCAGAGTGGTGAAGCATTTGCGGCCGGGAGCTCCCGGTCATCGATGCGGTCGCATCGGACTACCAGGACAGCATTACCTTCTTGGCGGTCGCCGGCAGGTCGTCACCCGAGGCGAGTGCTCGACGGGTCGGATCGTGGTTCTCGGCCGAGCGGATCCTGTGGGGCTACTCCGACGAGCTGTGGCCTCAGTACGAGATCTTTGGTCAACCGGCTTCGGTTCTCATATCGAGCGACGATGTCATCGTGGGTGGCTGGTACGGGGCACTCGACGAGGCCGCGCTGCGGGCACAGCTTGATGCTCTCGTCTCGATCGGCTGACTTCGTCGAAACGCCGCTTCCCGCTTCCGAGGATCGTTGAATCCCTTTCCCTGCTCTGGGAGCGCCCTACGGGGTGGTCTGAACTTCACCGGTGCGAGCGCTCTCCACCGGATCACCCATGATCATCCGATCGAGAGTCGCCGCCGCAAGACCGAGACTGATCGGGCCGGAGATCTTGGCGACGACTGTCCCGTTCCGGTCGACGAAGTAGGTCTCGGGTACTCCGCGCACGCCGAAACCGATCGCGGCTCGGGACCGCTCGTCCATGCCGACTGGATAGCCACGGCCCAAGTCGTCGAGGAACGCAATGACGTCGTCCTCGCGCGATTGGTACGCAATGCCGACCACGGATACCTCGAGGTCGCCGAAGCTTTCTGCCAGCGCGAGGAGATCGGCATGCTCGGCTCGGCAGGGGACACACCATGGGGCCCAGAAGTTGACGACGACGATCTGATCCCGCAGGTCGTGCAGCGGCAACATTTCGCCACTCTCCACGAGATCGAGCGTCACGTCGGGAGCTGGCCTTCCGATGAGTGGGCTCGGCGAGAGGCGCGGATCCGCCCCGAACCTGGTCGCGAAGACGACGGCCAGCACGACGGTGATCAGGCCGACTGCGGTGATGACGACGATTCGGGTTCTGGGGGTCATTGAGAGATCTCGTCCAGCATTCGCTGCGCCTCAACGACTATCTCCTCAGGGACCTGGTCTGATGCGATCACCGCTTGGAGGAGCGGCGCTGCACTCCCAGCATCGTCCAGGCCGTAGAAGAGAGCGTTGGCGAGAAACCACTCCGCGAGGGAGTTGTCGGGAGAGATCTCGAGACTCTGGCGTAGGAGTGCCACGCCGGTGGAGGCTTCGCCGGAGACGTAGGTCATCCAGCCGACGTACATCAACGCCTCAGGATTGGTCTCACGGTCGAGGACGAACATGTAGTGGGGGAGAGCGGTGCTGAAGTCGCCTGCTTCCAGGTACCTTCTCGCAAGCGCCAACCGCATCGGGAGTATCTCGGGGTTAGCGGCGACCACCTGCTCCATTTCCTCGTTGGTGACGGTGGCGAGATCGATGGGCGCATCTTCGAGGATCTCGGATGCGACGCCACCGGTGACGTAACCCCCTTCGGGACGTGGCTCAACGGCGCTCAAGAGGGTGACGGTGACGATGGCTGCGACCACGATGAACGCCCCGGCTCCGAACAGCAACCTGCGTTTGGACCGCTGGGGCGGTGCGCCGGGCTCCAGGCGGTCCAGAGCATTCATGGCATCGGCGGCAGCGGCCTCTGAGTGCCTCCGGAGTCTGCGGGCTGCGTCAGAGTCGATCTCACCGGCCGCGATTTGAGCCTCCAGGTCTCTGAGGTCGGTGAGTGCCTGGTCGCGCTGTTCCTCTAGGCGGGTTCGCCTGGGATCGCTCATGGTCGCTTCTCTAGTTCTGCGGCGATCCGCTCCTTTTCGGCATCGGTGATTTCCCGGTCGTTGCGGGCGTGGCGCCCGGCGATGACGACGCCACCGATAGCCAGTGCTGCGATCGGAGCGATCCAGAGAACGGCCCCCGCTCCTCCCGCCTTCGGGTCGAGGAGGACTTGCTCGCCGTATGTATCGATGAAGAACTCGACGATCTCGTCATCGGTCCAGCCGTCGGCCACCTGCTCCTCGATGAGTTCATACAGATCGCGGGCCACTTGCGATGGGGAGTCGGCGACCGACTCCGAGGTACAGATCGGGCATTTGAGCCGTTCGGCGAGCGCGTGGACCCTGTCCGGGGAATCCGAAGATCCGGTGGCCAGGACGACAACGGTGATCGCCAGCGAAGCCGCGATCACCAAGAGCGCCGTGATGGTCCGGATCCGGTCAGACAACGGCCTGAGCCTTCCCGCTCGAAACATCGCGTGTTCGCTTGCGTGCGGTGAACGACCATGTACCGCCAAGAACGATGACGAGTGCTCCGCTCCACAGCAGCCACATAAGTGGGAAACGGAATGCGTCGATCGTGACGTGAGCCGGGTCGGACTCGATGCGCACCAGGCTCAGGTAGATGTCTTCTCGCAGGCCAGTTCTCACCGAGGGTGTGGGAATCGCCTGAACCTGATTGGGGTACTGATTGAGCCTCGGTTCGAGCGTGCCCAAGATCCTGTCGCCGCGTCTGACCGTAAACAGTGCCCCGATGGCACGGCGGTTCGACTCGTCGCGCAGCGTCGGGCCCTCGTACGTCAGTGTGTAGCCATCGAATGACGCAGACTCACCCGGTTCGAACCCGATCGTCGCGCGTACACCGAATGAGCTGGAGAAGGAGATGGCCACCGCCACCAAGGCGACTCCGATGTGGGAGATCATCCCTCCCCAAAAGCCGGGATCGGCCCGGAACAGTGCGCGGATCGCGGTGGGGTAGGGCCCGGCCGCCGCTCGGGCTCGCTGATGAGCCAGTGCGACGATTCCAGATACAACGAAGGTGGCGATCCAGATCGTCACGGCGACGGTGATGGGACGGACGCCGGACAGCACTGCGGCAGCGCTGAGGATAGACGCCACCTGGAGTGGCCCGCGGATTCGGCGCCACATGAGATCCGGAGCTGCAAAGCGGTAGGGAGTGAGCGGACCGAGACCCATCGCCAGGAGAAGTACGAGAGAGATCGGGATGGCGGCCCTATCGAACCAGGGTGCTCCCACAGAGACCCTGTCGCCCGAGAATGCCTCCAGGATCATGGGGTAGATCGTTCCTATGAGGACCACGAACGCGAACACCGCCAGCAGGAGGTTGTTGAGAAGGAACACGCCCTCGCGGCTCGCCAGTGAATCCAAGCGGGGGGTCGATGCCACCAGATGGGCTCTGAGAGCAAAGAGGCCGAAGGATCCGATCAGGACGATCACGAGGAACGCCAGCAGCGCGGGACCGACCGCAGATTGAGTAAACGAGTGGACCGAGGCCACCACGCCCGATCGGGTGAGGAATGTTCCCAGGATCGTGAGAGCGAATGTTGAGATGACCAAGGCGATATTCCAGGCCTGGAGCATTCCCCTTCTGCGCTGGATCACCGACGAGTGGATGAATGCCGTTGCTGTGAGCCAAGGCAGGAAGGATGCGTTCTCTACGGGGTCCCACGCCCAGTAGCCACCCCATCCGAGCACCTCGTACGACCACCAACCGCCCAACACGATGCCGAGTGTCAGAAACGTCCAGGCGATGAGACTCCAACGGCGAGTCCTCTGCAGCCACGATGTTGATCCGTCACCGGCAGCGAGCGCCGAAATGGCGAAGGCGAATGGCACCGTCAACCCGATGTAGCCGAGGTAGAGCATCGGCGGGTGGATCGCCATGAGGATGTGGTTCTGGAGCAGTGGGTTGGCGCCCGAGCCGTCGAGAGGAACGACGTCGAGCGTCGTGAACGGATTGGCTGCCGTCGCCATGAGCCCAAAGAAGAACAGGGCAACGACACCCATCACGGCCAGGGCTCCGGCCCCGATCCGGTCGTCGGCTCCGACGGTGCGCAGGACGGCAAGTGCAAAGCCGGCGAGCACGAGGCCCCACAGCACGATCGATCCCTCGAGTGCCGCCCACGCGGACGCGATCGTGAACAGCAGCGGTGTTCCACTGCTGTGGTTGCGTGCTACGTACTCGATGGAGAAATCGTCGGTCAGCAACGCCAATTCCAGCGCTCCCATGGCAATGGCGCCGCCGATGGCGATCCCCCACGCCGGTAGGCGGAGGCTTTCGGCGGTGGTGGTGCCGCGAAAGGCGCGGGTACCTTGAATGGTGAGGCTGACGGCCGAGCCGGCCGCCAAGAGGATCCCCGCATATCCGACGAGAGCGATCACTCGTCGGGGTACCTCTGCTCGGGGGTGTAGACGCCTCCGTCATCGGTGCGGTACTGCTCATCGTGCTTGATGATCATTGAGTCACTGGAGAAGACGTCGCCATCCCATGTGCCTTCGACCACCACGCCGACGCCCTCTTGAAACAGTTGCTGCGGCGCCCCCTGGTGGACGATGACCATTGTTTGCTTTCCATCTGTCACAGAGAAGGTCACGGTCGACTCGTCGCTCGAGATCGAGCCGGGGACTACTTGGCCTCCGAGCCGGAAGCGGTCTGACACCAAGATGGAGGCATCACCTACAACCTCATCGGGGACCTTGTAGTAGACGAGATTGTCACGGATATTGAACATGAGAAACCCGACGAGGATTGCGAGCAGTCCTGCCGCGGGAATCAGGAATGCGCGGTAGCGCTTCATCGCGATCCCTTGGTTCGGTCGAGCCTGTTGCGGCGCAGGATGAGCGACACCGTGTAGCCGGCCAGTGTGAGGTAGACGATCGTGTAGGCGAGCCCAACCCATCCCCAGTCGCTCATGAGGACCCTCCTCCAATCGTCGGCGCTGTTATGTCCGAGCCTGCGGTGGCGCCTGCCTCCTGGAATCGGAGCGCCTCGTCTTCCTTGGCAGTTATCTCGCTGCGGCGTTTGACCAGGGCGGCGAATACCACCGTGAAGGCGGCGACACTCATGAGAAGTGCAAAGAGGAGTGGAGCGTCGATCTGAGGATTGTCGGGTCGCAGTACCGTCGGTGGCTGATGGAGGCCCCGCCACCAGGTCACCGAAAAGTGCACGATCGGGATCTGGAGTACGGCCACGACACCCAACACCGCGGAGCGATGCGCCCGTAGTTCCGGATCATCAAAGCTGCGGCGCAGCGCCAGGTATCCCAGGTAGACGAAGAACATCACCGCTGTGAGCACCAGTCTGGCGTCCCAGGTCCACCACACGCCCCACACCGGCTTGCCCCAGATCATCCCGGTGGCGAGTGCCAGACCTGTGAACACGACTCCGACTTCTGCCGCTGCGCCGGCGATTCGGTCCCAACGCAGGGAGCGCCAGCGCAGGTAGGCGACGCTGGCGACGAGCGTGACGGTGAACGACAGGTAGGCCAGCCAGGCCGAAGGGACATGCACGTACATGATCCGCTGCAGGTCTCCCTGGACCGCGTCGGGTGGGACCACCAGGCCGGCGACGAATGCGGTCGCGAGAGTCCCGACGGCTGCGATGTCCAGCGGCCTGGCTTTCATGCGGCGGATTCCTCCAGGGATCGTGCGGTGAGTACTCCTGCGACCGCCAGCACCGTATCGACGATTGCGAGAAGGAGTAGCCACCGCAGGATACCGGCGCCAACGCGCAAGCCCTCCGTTGCCTGCGCGGCGCCGAGGAGCAGCGGGACGGCGATGGGTACCACGATGAGTGGCACCAACGATGTGCGCGCTTCCAGGCCAGACGCGATGTTCCCTGCGATCGTTCCGATCATGGAGAGGCCTGCCGCGGTGAGCGGCAGCAGCGCTGCGAGCCACCACCACGAATCGAGTGCTGGGTCGTAGAGAGCCATGGTGGCGAAACCCGCTCCGACTTCGAACGCGAGGAGGAGCAGGAAGGTAGCCAGGGTGGTGGCAGCAAAACGAGCCACAGGGTCCGCTCCTGCCAGTCGCAGCATGTCGCGAGTTGCGGGCGGAGCGAGCGAGCTGTGCCGCTGCGTCACGAGCACCCCGAACAGCAAGATGATCGACCAATAGATACCCGGCCCGATGCGTTGCAGCAACGGGGTATCGATACCGATCGCCATGGGGATCGTGAGGAGCGCTACGACGCCGAAGGGGAGCACGACGAAACCGACCTCACCGCCACGGAGTTCGTCGCGTAGCTCGTACCTCATGAGGGTCGCGATCTGATTGCGGAGGTTCATTCTTGATGTCCCGTGATAACGCCGTCGCCGAGAGTCACCGCGCCATCTACCAGTGGACGGATGCGCTCCTCCTCGTGAGCGACGATCAGGGCACTTCCGCCGCGACCGGTGACTTCCTCGATCAGGTGCCCGACGAGCAGCCAAGCCTCGGGATCGAGACCCACGTGAGCCTCATCGAGCAGGAGGAGGTCGGGTGCCAGAATCAACAAGCGGGCAAACTCGATGCGGCGCCGCATACCATTCGATGAGCGAGAGGCACGCCGGTCGGCGGCGCCCGCGAGTCCGACCTGCTGGAGGGCGTCTTGAGCTTCGGCTGTTGCCGGTCGTCCGAGAGCTATAGAAGCGGCAAGCTCCAGGTTCTCGCCCAGAGTGAGATTGGGGTACAGGGCCGGCTCGTGCCCGACGAGCCCGATTCGTCTGCGGACGCCGTCCACTGCGGCGGTGCCGAGGTCCGCTCCGAGGACTACCCCGCTGCCGCTCGAGGGGCGAAGCAGAGTTGCCACGACCCGCAGGAGGGTCGTCTTGCCGGAACCGTTCGCTCCGAACAAGGCTGTCGCTGATCCCGGAGCAAGATCGAGATCGACGGACCGCAGAATCAGCGATCCGGGTTTGCGTACAGCAACTGAGCGAAGAGAGACAGTCGGGGACGTCATCGGTGCCGGATTGTACGGCTCGAATCAGTCGGCTTCTGCGGGTGTGGCATCTCTCGATCGGCGGGCAAACGTGATCCACGCCCCGAACGCGGCAGCCAAGACGGTGGCGCCGGCGTACCAGGTGGACAGATCATCACCGAGGCCGGGTCGCAAAGGCTCTGTGATCCAACGCGCAGTGGCTGCTGCGGCTACGGAGATCGCTGCGATGACGCCGGGCCGGGGCCGATGCCGCTTCCACCACACAAAGAGAACGGCCGCTATTCCAAGCAGGAGAGCCGCGTATACCTCGACCGGGTGGCGCGAGATCGTGCTCCCAGCCTGGGCTACGGCCCAAGGAAGGTCACTCGGTGCTCCGAGGCACGTGTCACGGACGGCGCACCCCCCGTGCCAACCGGCGAGCCCCGCCAGGGCGGCTGGTGCGCCGGCATCGGCCAACCACCACGGGTCGCTCCTGGTGAGCACGACGTAGGTCGTCACTGCCGCCACCGACGCTGCCACCGTATCGACTCCTGCGCGGACGATGAGGATGTCACCGGGATGGGAGATCGGGTTGGTGCCGGCCTGAATCATGGAGGCCAGACGGCCTACGGCAACTCCGATGACGGCCGCAGTGATCAGGGCGTCCCACACATCGCGTGTGCAGTCGGCCGCGTTCGTGCGGCCGCCCTCGAACCGCAACACGCCGTACATCAGGACCACCGCGACGGCGACTGATCCCAGCAATGTGAATTCCATCAGCGGCGCAGCAATTCGTCGATCTGGAGGGCCATCGTTCGCTCGTCGATGACGCCACTGTGGAGGTGGACGAGGTCGCCGCCCGGTGCGAAGAAGAAGGTGAGAGGAACTCCAAAGCCTCCCAGGGATGCAGGGACGGATCCATCCTGATCGAAGAGATGGGCAAAGCCGTTGAGGTCGAACTCGGCGATGAACGACCGTGCACCGTCTTGAGTGTCTCGGACGTCGACACCGATGAAGAGAACCGAATCAGTGAACTCGGCACTCGCCTGCCGAAGCAATGGGGCCTCCGAGCGGCAGGGGGCACACCACGATGCCCACACGTTGAGGACTGTCGGGCGGTCGGTTTCGGATAGCAGCGCCTCGATCGCAGCCGGATCGGTGGGCTCGAGGGGATCGATGTCTCCGGGGGGAGAGGCGGCACCCGAGCACGCAGCGAAGGAGAGAGAAGCGAGCACTGCGATGGCCATGAACCTGTGAAGCACGGCGTGAGTGTACGAAAGTGCCGGTGCTGTGCCGTCAGCGGCTTCGCATATGCTCGAGCGCGCTCTCGAGGTGTCGAACGTCGATCGCCGGAGCCGTGGAATCGGCCCGGAGGGCCGCCAGGGCGGCCTCGCGGAGAAGGCCGACGAGGTCGGCGAATGACAAACCCTCTGTTCGCTCGGCGAGCACGTCGAGATCGACACCTGCGGTGAAGGGGACGTCCGTGATTTCGAGGAGGGCGCGTCGGGCCGATGTCCCCGGCAGTCCGAGTTCGAGATGAGTCTCCAGTCGGCCCGGACGCAACAGCGCCGGGTCGACCAGGTCTCTCCGGTTGGTGGCACCGATCACGACTACATCGCCGCGATCTGCGACCCCATCCATTTCCGTCAGGAGTGCAGCTACCACGCTGTCGGTGACCGAGGTGGTGGAGCGTCCGCGAATCGGGGCAAGTGCATCGATCTCGTCGAAGAAGATGATCGCGGGTGCCGCCGCACGAGCTCTGGCGAACACCTCGCGCACCCCTCGTTCGGACTCTCCGACGTACTTGTCGAGCAGCTCGGCACCCTTGACGGGGAAGAAAGCGGCGCCCGACTCGTGGGCCAGCGCACGGACGACGTATGTCTTTCCGGTTCCCGGAGGACCGAACAGCAGTAGCCCTCTGGGGGGTTCTATCCCAAGGCGTCCGAAGCGGTCGGGATCGGTGATCGGCCAGATGACGGCCTCGGTGAGGCGCTGTTTGACTTCGGCGAGATTGGCCACCTGTTCGAATCCATAAGAAGGGATCTCACCCGTAGGCACCGACCCCAAGCTGGGGGTGGTTCCTGCGGAAGCCTCCAACAGTGTCTCCATTGTCACCGGGTCGCCTGAGCCGGCGGACAGTGCTGAAGCGTGAACGACGGAGGAGACGACGTCTGCGCCCGAGAAGCCGGCTGTTCTGGCGGCGAGGGCATCGAAGTTGAGATCGGCCGATGGAACACGTCTGAGGGCTGCCTCGAATAGCAGAGCCCGTCTTTGCAGGTTGGGGGGTGGGACGGCCAGAGTCCGTGGAAGAAGAGGTGATGCGGCAACGGCATCGTCGACCGCCTGCCGAGAGGACGCCCCGAGGACGCAGGCAAGCCGATCTCGTTGCGCCACCGCATCGAGAAACCAACGCATGATCGCCGCGACCTGATTGCGGAACATGGCATCGTCGCCCACAACCGCCTCGAGTCTGTCCACGAACAGGACGGCCGGAGTGATGGTGCTCTTGACCGCCCGCTCCAGGACGTCAACCAGCCTTTCCGGCTTGAACACGAGGTCGACCGTCACCTCTTCGACAAGAGCTCCGGCGCGATCTGCGGCAGCGACCATCAGCTCGGACTTCCCACAGCCGGGAGGTCCCTCGAGGATTATCCCGGCCACGCGGGGCAGCCCCCATGCTTCCGGAAGGTGTTCGGCGGATGTGAGCAGAGCGATCCAGGCGGTCAGCGTCTCGAGCTCGGTATCGAGTCCGGCGAGTAGTGCGTCGGCGGTCGTCGGTCCGTCACCACGTACCCGTCCTTCGTGGTGGGTCGTGAGCGGTGCTGTCCGGGGATCGGCCTCGGTGAGGAACACGGTGGTCTGGGCCACGATTGCGGCTCCGTCGGGCGCGACGGCGATCACGTCCATGGGATCCGGTCCGTCTCCTTCCGGTCCGTAGCCGGCCGCAATCAGGATGCGATCCCCGTTCGAGACCGGCTTACCAACCAGCGCTCTGGTCAGATGACGACCGTCGAGCGGAAGGTCCTCACCGGCGACCACTACGCGCCCCGCGGGCGGTAGCGATGCCCGCACGACATCGGCTGCAGTTCCGGCCGCGTAACCGGAGTTGATGAGGACCTGCTGAGGGATGACGAGATCGGACGGAGCGGGCGGCGAACCGGGTCGGACAAGGGTATGGGTCGTTCCTATCCTGACGACTCCACCTCCCGGGAGTCCCATCGCGGCGAGGAGGGCGCCGTCGGCGCGAGCTTCCGGATGGGTACCGCTTCTGAGTGTGAACCGCATCGATCGGCGAGCGTAGCGGCCCGGTGCTTGTGATCGGTGAGGAGGCTCTGGCTTGTGGCTGGCGCCTCCATGGCTACCGTGTCTCGCTGTGCTGCAAGTCCTACCCACTCACGACGACATACTGGCGGCGCGAGATCGAGTCTCTGAGGCGATCGTGAGGACGCCGATGCTCCGCTTCGAGCACGCCGGTCGCGATCTGTGGCTCAAGGCGGAGGTGCTACAGCGCACTGGTTCGTTCAAGTTGCGCGGTGCTCTCAACTTCATCGCGGCGCTCGACCCCAAGGTGCGCGAGCGAGGTGTTGTTGCGTTTTCGTCGGGTAATCACGCTCAGGGTGTGGCGGCGGCCGCTGCCGAGTTTGGGATCCCAGCGACGATCGTCATGCCGGCGGACGCACCGGCCATCAAGATTCGCAACACCAAGCGCTCCGGCGCCAAGGTGGTCCCATACGATCGTGTCGACGGCGACCGCGAGGCGATCGCGGCTTCGATCGCAGCCGAGACCGGAGCGATCGTGATTCCTCCCTACGACCATCCGCTCACGATTGCTGGTCAAGGCGTGCTCGGTCTCGAGGTCCTGGAGGACCTAGCCGCCGCGGGGGTCGATTCGGCTTCGGTGGTCGTACCGGCCAGTGGCGGTGGACTGGCGGCCGGCATGGCTCTTGTCGCAGAGGGATCGCGGCCGCCGATCGATGTGATGGTCGCCGAGCCGAAAGCTTATGACGACCACCGTCGTTCCCTGGCCGCAGGGGAGAGGATCCGGGTCGAGCCCGGCGAGCTGAGTATCTGCGACGCATCCCTCCAGCCGATACCGGGCGAGATCACCTTCGAGGTGAATCGGAACCGACTGGCAGGGGCGGTGGTGGCCACCGATGAAGAAGTTCTCGTCGCGATGAAGTACGCCTTTGAGGAGGCCAAACTCGTGGTCGAACCCGGAGGGGCCTTGGCACTCGCCGCCATTCTGGCCGGGCGAGTGCCCGGAAATGGGTCGGTCGTGGCAGTGTTGAGCGGCGGCAACGTCGACCCGATCATCATGGCTCGGGCCCTGGGGATTCCGGCGTCGGAGTAGGGATCCCTACACGGCTATCCGAACAACTCGGGGAATCGCTTTCGACGCGATATCGATGGATACGCCACTCGACAAGACCTCGGTTTCCGGCCGCGCCAGCCACTTCCAGATGAGCCACGCCTCCTCTTCGTCTCCCACGGTCGTTGCGACCTCGTCGGATCCCGGCCGAGCCGGAGGTGGGAGTAGCGGAGGAGCCGGCCCTTCCGGCCAGGCGGCAACAAGCCTGCCGCGCTCGACGGCGCAACCCCCGTCGGACCCGACAGCCACGATCGAACCGGCCTCCTGGAACAGTTGCCAGGCTCTACGCCGTTCTAGGGCGCGGCTGAGTGCCCGATGCCGATCGCGCACCCATCCGGCCTCTTCGAAGCGTTCACTGGAGGCGAGGTCTGTCATGCGGGTCACCAGCGGCTCGAGCAGGACGTCGGGCCGTCCGTTGATCCCGTCGACGATGCTGTCCACGACGCTGCGGTATCGCTCTGGGTCGAGCGATCCGTCGCAGGGGCAGAGTGCTGCACCGATCTGTGAGAACGAGCACGGCCCTTGGCGACTCCCGGGCGGATGGGTGCAGCGGCGAATCCGGGTGGCATCCCACAGGGCTTCGAGCACCGCCCTGGCCGGGTTCCTACCTCGAAATGGACCGATGTGAGCGAGGGCGCCATCGTGCACCGTCCTTGCGAGTGCAAGACGAGGGAAGGTCTCATTGGTGAGCCGGACCCAGTGGGAGGACCGGGTCGGTTTCGAGCGCCGGTTGTGGCGCGGAGCATGAGCCCGGATCAGGCGGAGTTCGGTGATCTCCGCTTCGAGTTCGGTGGTGCACACTCTGTGATCGATCCGGTGGAGCTCGCGCAACATCTGGCCGATCGATTTCCTGGTGTCTCCGTAGAAGTAGGAACGGACCCGGCTGCGGAGGTTCTTCGCCTTGCCTACGTAGATGATGTCGCCGCGACGATCGATGAACAGGTAGACACCTGGGCGGCGCGGGAGGGATTCTGTCATTCGGATCTTGCCGTAGGTGGCTGCGCCTCGGGCACGGGGGAGGGCGAGGAGATCGTCGAGATGAGTGACGCCCAGGGTTCCGGCCCGTTCGAATAGGCACCACAGCACGTGAGCAGTCGCCTCGGCATCGGCGAGAGCGCGGTGATTGGGCGTAACCGGGGAGCCGAAGTGAGCTGCCAACGTCCCAAGCTTGTTGTTGCGGACCTCTCCCTTGAGCAGTCTCCTGGCCAGGGCTGCGGTATCGACCGATCGACTCCGCAGTCTTGGATACCCGTGATGTTCGAGGGCTGCGTTGATGAAGGAGAGGTCGTAGCGCACGTTGTGGCCGACCACGACGGCGTCACCAATGAACTCCAACAGCGCAGGGAGCATCTCGGCGACCGTGGGTGCCCCAATGACCATTGCGTGAGTGATGCCGGTGAGGATCGTGATTGTCGGTGGAATCGGGAGACCGGGATCCACCAGGGTCTGGAACGACCCTTGGAGTTCACCGCCCACGTAGCGGACGGCTCCGATCTCGGTGATCCCGAGGTCTGAGGCGCGCCCTCCCGTTGTTTCGATGTCGAGGACGCAAAACGGGACCTCGGATAGGTGGGTTCCCAAGTCATCGAACGACCGCTGCAGGGGGAGAGGCACCGGATCAGCCTAGATCGAACAGGTGTTCGTTGCGTGGACTTCTAGGATGCCCTCCGAAGCACAGAGGAGTCACATGCAACACCAGCCTGGAGACGATGTCGTCTGGTCCGCCGCCCCCGAAGATTGGTTTACGGGCCGAGCTCGGTTCGGAGGGCAGTACGAGCCTGCCCATGAGGCAGACCTCAATGTGCTCGGAGTCTCGTTCGAACCGGGGGCGCGCACCGACTGGCACACTCATCCCGCCGGTCAGGTCATCTATGTGCTCGAGGGGACGGCGCTCGTTCAGACCGAAGATGGTGACCGAGTCGAGGCGGGGCCCGGCGACACGGTGCACTCACCCGCCGGCGAGGTGCATTGGCATGGAGCCACGTCGGATGCCCCAATGATCCATCTATCGATCACGTACGGAGGAGCCACGGAGTGGGTCGGCCGCAAGGTGACCGACAAGGAGTACGGCGACCAGTAGGGCGCGCCGACAGGCCGTGACTCGATTACGCTGTTGGCCAACGAAACGGTTATCGCGAGCGGTGGAGGGACAGGCCCTTTGAAACCGCGGCAACCGGCCGACCGGACATTCCGGTGGCACGGTGCCAATGCCTGATCGATGAGCTGTCGTCGAGCGGTCTTCCGCTCGAGGCGCTCCGTGAGCGTTTCGAGATGGGAGAGATAGATATGCACGACGTACGGCGACCGGTCTCATGAGCACCTTCCTCGACGCCGTCAACTCAGGCAGCATCGTGATCTTCGATGGAGCTACTGGGACGTCCCTGCAGCAATTCGAGTTGTCACCCGACGACTTCGGCGGTCCTGAGTTCGAAGGCTGCAATGAGTTGCTGAGCATCCATCGTCCCGATGTCGTGGCTTCCACTCATCGCTCGTTCTTCGACGTGGGCGTCGATGTGACGGAGACCAATACGTTCGGAGCCTTTGCGGTTCCGCTGGCGGAGTACGGGGTCGCTGATCAGGCATACGATCTCGCTGCCACAAGCGCCGAGATCGCTAGGCGGGTAGCTGATGAATATGTCGCCACTGATGGGCGGCAGCGGTGGGTTGCCGGATCGATGGGTCCGGGCACCAAGTTCGCCTCGCTTGGACAGATTCGATACTCCGAACTGCGCGACGCTTACGAGGTCGAAGCGGCTGGGTTGCTCGACGGAGGCAGCGACCTGTTGCTCGTGGAGACACAGTTTGATCTTCTCGGTGCCAAAGCCGCTATCAACGGTGCCCGTCGAGCCATGGTCAGCAGCGGGCGCGAAGTGCCACTTCAGGTTCAGGTGACGATCGAACTCACGGGCCGGATGCTGCCCGGGACCGAGATCGGTGCGGCTCTCACAACTCTCGATGCCCTACGCCCTGATGTGGTTGGGATCAACTGCGCAACGGGACCGGCCGAAATGTATGAGCCACTCCGTTACCTCTCGCAGCATTCTCGAATTCCTATCTCGTGCATTCCCAACGCTGGCCTTCCTCACGTCCTAGACGGCGAGATGGTGTACGACCTCGCTGCAGAGCAGCTCGCCAGCCACCTTTCGGCCTTCGTCGAGCAATTCGGTGTAAGTGTGGTTGGGGGATGCTGTGGAACCACGCCGCAGCACATGTCGGCGGTGGTGCAGGCGTGCCGGCCCCTGCAGCCGGCGGGGCGCGATCCGATTCACATTCCGGCGGCGGCCTCGACCTATTCACCTGTTCCTTTCCAGCAGGACACCTCGTTTCTCATCATTGGGGAGCGAACCAACGCCAACGGCTCTCGCGCTTTCCGGGACGCTCTGCTGGCCGAGGATGTGGACGCTTGTGTAGCCATTGCCGAGGATCAGGTGCGTGAATCGGCCCACCTTGTCGATCTTTCGGTCGATTACGTGGGACGCGACGGTGCTGCCGATCTGCAGTTGCTGGGCCAGAGATTCGCCACCGAGGTGACTGCGCCGGTGGTGCTCGACTCCACGGAGCCCGAAGTCATGGAAGCCGGACTCGAACTCATGGGTGGCCGCAGCGTGCTCAACTCCGCCAACCTCGAAGAGGGGGAAGCTCCCGGGTCGCGGCTAGACCGCGTGTTCTCGTTGGCGGTCGAGCACGGAGCCGCGGTCATCTGTTTGCTCATAGACGAAAAGGGCCAAGCGCGTAGCCTGGAGTGGAAGATGGAGGTTGCACATCGGCTCCACCGAATCGCCACGGAGGAGTATGGACTCGAGTCCGAAGATTTGATCTTTGATGCTCTCACCTTTCCGCTTAGTACAGGCGATGCTGAACTGAGGGGCGATGCGATTGCGACGATCGAGGCGATCAAGCGCATCAAGAAAGAGCTACCAGGGAGCTCGACGGTCTTGGGAGTCTCCAATGTCTCCTTTGGGCTCTCGCCTCCGACGCGTCGGGCCCTCAACTCGGTGTTTCTTCACGAGTGCCTAGACGCTGGTCTCGATGCCGCGATCATTCATGCCGGGAAGATGCTTCCGCTCAACAAGATTCCCGAAGTCGAGCGGGAGGCCTGCCTCGACCTCATCTATGACCGCCGGACCCCCGACAGTGACCCGTTGGAGGTACTGCTTGAGGTGTTCTCTGGCTCAGTGGTCGAGCAATCGGTAGTCGTAGATCAGGCTGGGTGGCCGCTCGATAGAAGGCTGCGGGAACGGATCGTGGATGGCAACAAGGTCGGCCTTGAAGACGAGTTGAGCGAAGCGCTCGATTCAGGGCTGAGCGCTCTCGCCATCATCAACGACGTGCTGCTTGACGGCATGAAGACGGTTGGTCGACTCTTTGCCTCTGGCGAAATGCAGCTCCCTTTCGTGCTGCGCTCCGCTGAGACCATGAAGGCCTCCGTGCGGTTCTTGGAGCCCCATATGGATAAGAAGGACTCCGCCACGCGAGGGTCAATCGTGCTTGCCACCGTCCGGGGCGACGTTCACGACATAGGCAAGAACCTCGTTGACATCATCCTTACCAACAACGGATACGAGGTCCACAACCTGGGAATCAAGGTGGATGTCGATCAGATGATCCGCAAGCTGCAAGATGAGAATGCGGACGCAATAGGAATGAGCGGGTTGCTCGTCAAGAGCACGCTGATAATGCGCGACAACCTTGATGAGTTGGCGCGACGCGGACTCGATCAGGTTCCAGTGCTATTGGGCGGAGCTGCTTTGACCAGGTCCTATGTGGAGGGCCAATTGCAGGAGCGGTATCCCGGACCGGTCTACTACGGCAAGGATGCGTTCGCCGGTCTCGCTGCGATGGGGGAGATCGTTGACCCAAACCGGGTCTCCGCACCGGTTCGGGTGGATGCGAGATCAGTGCGGGAGGTGCCGGAGCCAGCCGGCGAGGATCGACCTGTCGCGATACCCGATAGAGCACCGTCGATCCAGACGGACAATCGAGTGTTTACACCGCCCTTCCTCGGGTCGCGCATTGTGCGCAGCGTCCCGATCGACGCCGTGGCCACCTACATCAACGAAACGGCGTTGTTCCGGAATCAGTGGCGATACCGCCCCGAACGCGGTGAGACTGATGGCGACTTCAAGGACAGGATCCGTCCAGAGTTGCGCCAGCACCTAGCCAAGGCGAAAGCGGACAACCTGCTGGTTCCCGAACTCGTATACGGGTACTTTCCCGCCAACGGCGATGGAGATGACCTAATCATCTGGACTGACGAGACCCGTTCCGAAGAGCGCACCAGATTCTCCTTCCCCCGACAGCGACAAGACCCGTGGTTGTGCATTTCCGATTTCTTTAGGCCGGCTGCCGGCCCCGAAGTCGACTACGCCGCGTTCCACATCGTGTCGGCAGGCGCCAGGGTCTCGGAGCGAACCGCCGAGCTCTTCGCAGCTGATGAATACGCCGAATACCTGACGGTTCACGGGATCGGGGTGGAAATGGCCGAGGCGTTGGCCGAGTACTGGCATCACCGCATCCGAGAGGAGTGGGGCTTCAGCGACGAAGACGGTCCGACCCTGACCGGTCTGTTCCGGCAGCAATACCGGGGAGGTCGCTACTCATGGGGCTACCCGGCTTGTCCCGATCTCGAGGACAATGAGAAGGTTGCCGATCTTCTCGGAGCAGAGCGGCTCGGGATCGTGGTGAGCGAAGAGACCGGTTATCAGTATCAGCCGGAACAAACGACTTCTGCCCTGATCTGTCATCACCCACAAGCCAAGTACTTCATTGCCAGGAAGGCCAGCCAGATTCGCGCCGAGGGCTGAAGACCTCGCTATTGGGGACTTGACAGTAGTACGAAGTTCGTATTACCTTCAAGCCCATGACCCGCATCCGATCCGCCATCGCTCGCGTACCTACTTCGCCGGTCGCCGTCCTGTTTCTGCTGGCGCCCTTGGTGGGGGAGCTGCTCTCATCGTCATCGCCGTTGCCGGAGTTCCTCATCGCCTGGCTCCCCTTGGCCACTCTCTATGGGTGCGGTGCCCTTCTCATTCGCGAAACGCGGGTGCGCTGGTCCCTTGGCTGGCCCGCGGTGTTCCTCCTTGGAGCGGCGTACGGCATCGTTGAAGAGGGGATCGTGGTGCGGTCGTTCTTCGATCCCCTGTGGGAAGACCTCGGGCTGCTGGCGGAGTACGGTCGGGCGGGCGGTGTCAACTGGACCTGGTCACATCTGCTGACGCTCTACCACTCCGCGATCTCGATCGCGGTACCGATCCTCGCCGTCGAGCTGATGTTCCCGGCGAGGCGCGATGAGTCCTGGATCGGTAGACGCGGCCTCCTGTGGTGCGGCATTGGACTAGTCGGCTGGATGGCGCTGGGAGATGCCGCCTTCATGAATGCAAACGCCGGCCAGCTGCTCGGAGCGGCGTTGGTGGTTGCTGTGTTGGTCTGGCTCGCCATGCGGTTCGGTGCGACGGACCCGGTCGCAGTCGCAGTCTCGCCGCGACCGAAACGGTACTTCTGGCTGGGGTTTGTGACCGGCTTCGTGACTTTCGTGATCCCCCACTGGGCTTCGGAGACTCCCAACCTGCATGCGGTGTGGCCTTCGGTGGGAATCACCGTCGTTCCAGCACTGGGATTGGTGCTGTGGGACCGGTGGTCATCACGGGGGAGTGCATGGACCGACACCGACCGTTCGGCAATGTTGGGTGGGGCGATCGGGTGGCTGGCCTTGCTGGTGACGTTGTCCGGGAATCCAATCGCGGCTCCGACGTCGGTTGCATCGATGATTATCTGGTGGCGATGGCACCGCTCGGTAGCGGCTAGACCTGAATCAGAGATGGTGGCGGCATGACCGAGCGAGCCGTCCGCAAACTCCGCAAGGAGCTCAATGCGGGCACCGTCGCCATCATCTTGTTGTCAATGCTTCACGAATCCGGTGAGCCGATGTATGGATACGAGATCACTCGCCTGTTCAACGACGGAACCGGTCAGGTCAAGCTCGGGGCCCTGTACCCGGTGCTCAGATCTATGGAGTCACAGGGGTTGCTGGAGTCGTCGGTGCGGCCTTCCGACGCTGGGCCGGCCCGCAAGTACTACGAGGTGACGAGCGAGGGAATCGAAACGCTTGCAGCGTGGCGAACCGTATGGGCCGAGACGAGAGATCGAGTGGACAAACGGCTGGAGGCGGACAATGGATGAACAGATGAGCGCCTACCTGGCCGACCTGGGAGCAACGCTGCACGATCTGGGGGCCGACCCGGCCCTAATCCAGGACGCCAACTTCGACGCCGCCGAGTTCCTTCAGGGTGCGCTCGACGGCGGCGGTTCTGCCGATGATGCGATCGTCGAATTCGGATCGCCTGCTGAGGTCGCCGCGGCCTATTTGGCCGCCGAAGATGCGGTCGAGCGGGCTCTGCGACCTCCGCGGCGATCGGCACACGGGCTGATTGCGGCTCCGGACACGAGAACGTGGGCAAGCCTGGCCTATCTGCTCCTGTCTCTCGGTACCGGGATCGCCTACTTCGCCATCGCCGTGGTCGGTATCTCGCTCAGTTTGAGTCTCGCCGTGTTCATCGTCGGCGTTCCGGTGTTCTTGCTGTTCGTCGGGGTGGTGCGCTCCATAAGCCTCGTCGAGGGTCGAATCATCGAGACGCTGCTGGGGATTCGGATGCCGCGGCGACCGTTGCTGGCGCCGGCCGGCAGCTGGCTGGAGCGGTTCAAGCATTGGTTGAAGGATCGGCGGACCTGGACGACCGTCGTGTACATGGCCGCCCAGCTCCCGCTGGGGATCGCCTATTTCACGAGCGTCGTGGCCGGCTCGGCCGTGGCGGCGTGGCTCGTCGCAGGACCTTGGCTTCAGGCCTTCACCGGTGTCCCGTTCCTTCCAGAGGTCAACGGTGCAGAGTTCTATCTGGAAGGCTGGGCGGTACTCCCGGCCAGTGCAGCGGGGGTTCTGTTGTTTCTGATCGTGTTTGCAGTGGCTCGGTTCGTCGGCTCGTGGCACGCTCGCTATGCGAAGTGGATGCTGGTGGGCTCGCTCGGTCGGGAACGTTGACGCACGGCCTCGAATACCGCTACGCCCGCCGCCATCGCCGCATTGAGGCTGTCGACTGAACCCGGCATCGGTATCACGATGTTGGCGTCCGCTTCATCGAGCCACGCCGGGCTCAGCCCGTACTGCTCCGACCCGACGACGAGCGCCGTTGGGCCCCTTAGATCGGCCTCGTAGTACGGCAGTACCGCTTCGGGTGTCGTAGCCATGATGACCACACCGGCTGATCGGAGGTGATCGATTGCAGTGGCCGTGTCGGTGATGGAGAGCGGGACCGCAAACACCGTTCCGAGGGACGCTCGCACGACGTTGGGGTTGAAGGGGTCGGTGGTCGGATCGGCGACGATCATTCCGGCCAGCCCCGCTGCTTCGGCCGTTCGCAGCATCGTGCCGAGGTTGCCCGGCTTCTCGATCGACTCGGCCACCAGGACTAGGGGGTTCTCGGTGAGTGGGATGGCGTCGAGAGACGTGTCGAATTGGGCGGCGACCGCGAGCAGTCCTTCGGGCCGATCGCGGTACGAGGCCTTGCGAAACGGGATGTCAGAGACCTCGACGATCTCTGCTCCAGATTGACGGCACCGATCGACCAGAGCCGACTCGTTGGAGCCGACAAACAGTTCGGGACACACGAACAGCGTCCGCATGCTCAATCCTGCGTCGAGGAATCTGAGCAGCTCCCGGTACCCCTCAACGGCGAAGGTTCGGGTGGCATCGCGCTCGCGGCGATCTCTCAATCGCACCAGGGCCTTGATCCTGGTGTTGGCCGGGCTCGTGATCGGGTCGCTCACCATCCGGACCCGCCGGAGGATCCGCCCCCGAATCCTCCGCCACCGATCCCCCCGAAGGAGGTGCCGCCGCCAGAGGAGCCCCACGACGATCCTCCCCAGGTGGAGCCGCTGCTGCCGAACCCGCCGCCGCCGCCCCACCACGAGTCCCGGTCGGCGCTCCAACTGCTGTCGCGGTAGACCGGCTCCCACCCGAACGAACCGCCGGCGCCCCGGGTGATGATCCAGTGGTGGAAGAAGAAGGTGAATGGGTCGAACGAGCCGTAATCCGCCGGGATCGGCTGTCCGGTCCAGGAATCGGTCTGGCGACTCGTGCCCTCATGGGCGAGTTCGGGTGCAAAGCGATCAGCGTCATCGATCTCGGACCTGGCGAGCGCCTGGCGTTGGGCTGCGTAGGAGAGTGCGAACGCTTTCGGTCCACGGGCGTCCGATGCCCCGAAAGCAGCGGCCACGTCGGCGTAGGTGCCCTTGAGTTCGAGCGCCCCGAGGGCGTCGCGAGCCGCAATCCACCGTCGTACGGCCTGGGCCGGCTCTAGGGAGATGGCCAACACGCCTGCGATGGTGCGACGGGTGTCGGCCGCATCGATATCGTGAGATGTGAGCTCGTCGAGAAGGTGCGTGAACACTTCGACACCGTCATCGCGCCGGCGCAGCAGCGCGGCGGCAATCGACACGGGAATCGACATCCGCTGTGATGCTTGGCGGACCCGCTCCAACTCGTCGGTGTCGCGTAAACCGGCCAAGGCGTACTCGACGGCTTCAGCGGGTCGCATCCCGGCATCTCGTCGTCGCCGGTAGGCATCGAGGAACGCGTCGATGTTCTCCTCGTCCCTGTTCATGAGGAGTAGTGCGGCGATCGCCGATGGCTCCAATCCGTCGGTGACTATGTCGTCGCCGCGTTCGAGTAACTCGCAGCGCAGTCGCTGATAAGCCGATACTGCTGCGGCGGGGTCGTCGTCGAGGTCGGCCAGGGCGGCCGCCACGGCTGGCCGTGCGATCGACGCCGGAAGCGCGGCGTATACCTCTTCCAGGCGGGTCGTCTTGGCGGCGGCCGCCGCATAGGCGGTGTCGATCTCGATCAGTGCTGTCACGAGTGGCTCGTCGGCGTCGAGCGCCGGTGCCGTCTCCAAGAAGCGCCGTCCGAGGTCGGTGGCGCCGAGCCAGCCGATCGGAGTACTGGTGAGTGAGTCTGCCAGGGTGGCAGCGGCCCTCCGCCTTGCCGAGGCGACACGATGGGGGCGGAGCGCCTCCACAAGGCGATTCAACTCAGCCAGCGCCAGCTTGAATCGCTCCGGCTCTTTCGCAGGGATCTCCAGGGCCTCTCGGGCAGCGGCTTGGACGGCGTCGTCGAGCATCCGGCGCTCCTGCGACGCTCTCAGTTCGAGCGGAACCTCGGCGTCGGCGAGCAGGCGATCCCGATCGATCACGATCACGGCGTTGCCTCGCCACAGAGCTCGCAGGGTGTCGGCGGTGCCGCCCTCCCGGTCATCGACGATGCCCCGTAGGGCGAGTGCTGCGGTCGCGACGGTCGTATCTGGGAAGCCTGCGGAAGGAGCAACGGCGTATTCGTCGAGCAGGGGAAAATCGGAGCCGGCCGCGTCCAATCGCTCAAGAGCGTCATCCACCCGGCGCTGCCGTCGCGCCCGGATCAGCGCACGGCCGCTGCGACCGGCCCCCAACACGGTCGCTCCGACCAGGACCATGCCGACCACGGTTGCAATGGTCCCCAGGTCGAATCCTTCTCCATCATCCGGGGATGGATTCGATGCTGGCGCTCGATCGCCTGAGATTCCCGCTCCGAGTCTTGTGATGATGGCTATGAGGCCACCATCGAAATCGCCATCGGCAAAGAAGCCATCGGCGGCCGCGGCGATGTCGTTGAGACCGCCGAGTGCGAGACCCGGACCGGTGACGATTTCGGTTCGCCGTTCTGCGAGTGCCACCAGCACCACGATGCCGTCGTCACTGTCGGGATCCCCGACCCCCCAGGTGTTGCCGAGGTCTGCGGCGTAGAGCGCAGGATCGATTGCGCCGGTCGTGGCGACAACGACGATCGCGATCTCGTGGCCGTACTCGGCGACAAAGCGCGCCGCCGCCGATTCGACTGACGGCTCGGCGATGAGGACGCCCGCAGCATCCGTGACCCAGCCATCGCAGGTGATGCCTTCGTACTCAGGGCAGGTCGCGCTCTCTTGTGCGAGCACCGGTGCCGTCAGCAGGCCCACGATGGCAACGATCAGAACAAGACGCATCACCCCGATGATGGCCCCTCGGCCGCCGCCGGCCAACTCGCCACCGGCTCAGTGGTGTTCACCCGCCTGTCCGGAGACCGGCGGCCGGACTCTTCGGCGAGTACCAACGAGCTGCGGTTCATTTGCAGGGGAGAAACCAAACGGTGGCTTCCATTTCGTCGAGCACCTCAGCGAGCGCCGCCAGAGTCTGGCTAGGCATTTGCAGTGTGAGCGGCGATGGCGTCGATGAGGGTTTCGCCCAGCGCTGGAGGGACGTCGTGCCCCATACCCTCGATCAGGAGGAGCTCGGCGCCGGGTATCGCCTCGGCGGTCATGCGCCCACAGCCAACCGGTATTAGAGGGTCGGCGACGCCGTGGATGACAAGGGTTGGGACGTCCAGGCGTCCCAACGCTTCGGTGCGGCTCCCACTGGCGATGATCGCCGCCAACTGACGTCCGGTGCCTTCGGGGTAGAAGCAGCGGTCATAGGCCTGAGCGGAGCGGCCACGGGTCCGTTCCTCATCGAAGGGGAATCCGGGGCCGGCGAGCGTGCGCCACACTTCGACCGACTGCTCGATACGCGCCTCGCGGCCCGGCGGGGGTGGGGCCATGAGCATCGCAAGGACCGCTGGGTCGGACCTGGGCTGGTCGGGGTCGCCTGTGGCAGACATGATGGAAACCAGGCTCCTCACTCGGGCCGGATGCCGGATCGCCAGTGTCTGAGCGATCATTCCCCCCATCGAAGCCCCGACGATATGGGCACTCTCGATTGCTAGAGCATCGAGCAATTCGGCGGCGTCGTCGGCCATGTCGTCGAGGAGGTAGGGGGCATCGGCTCGCTCACCTTGGGCCGCAGCGACCATCAGCCCCATCATGCTGGGGGATTCCACAGAGTCGAACTTGGTCGAGAGGCCGACATCGCGATTGTCGAAACGGATCACGAAGTGGCCGCGGTCGGCCAGCACCTCGCAGAATTCATCGTCCCATGCGGTGAGTTGTCCGCCCATCCCCATGATTAGGAGCAGCGGCTCGGCATCGGCGTCACCGAGAGCTTCGTACTCGATCTGGATGCCGTTGACCGGAGCGCGCACTCGGTCCCTCTCGCTGGTCGGGCGCCCATTCTGGGGGACGGAGGAGCGGGTGTCCAGACACGGATGTGTCGTACCTGGGACGTATGTTGGATCAATGACGACGCAAGTGACGCATCCTGATAGTGAGGGTCTCCGGGATGAGAGCCCGATCGAGGGCTACTTCCGGCTACGTCGCGAGGCGACGGTGATCGAAGCTCAGGCAGCTGAGCGGCTGGCCGAGATCGATCGGGACGGCCTGTTCGAAGATGCCGGGTATCTGAGTGCCGCGGCGTTGTTACGTGGTTCGGGTGACTCGGCTCGTGAGGCATCGCGTCGTGTTGGTGAGGCTCGGGCCCTGCAACGCCATCCTGAGGTACGCGAGGCGTATGCGACGGCAGCTTTGGATCGACCGCGGGTCGCGATGCTGTTGGCGGCGGCGGGCGTTGCCCCCAGCATCTTCGCCCGTGATGAGCGGGTACTGGTCGACACCATTGGTGGACTGTCGATGAGCGATGCCCGTCGTGCGATCGAGTACTGGCGACAAGCTGCGGATCAGCAGGCCGCCTCTGCGGACGCCGAACATCTGCATGTTCGGCGTCGTTTGCATGTTTCTGAGACATTGGGGGCATGGTCGGCATCGACGGTGAGTTGGACCCCGTGGGCGGCGGCACGCTCATCAGCGCCCTGAGATCGCTGACCGATCCCGAGCAGCTAAATCCCGATGACGTTCGGTCTGCGGCGCAGCGTCGCGCTGATGCACTGGTTGATATCTGTTCGGATCATCTCTCGCACACAGATACACCGGTCACCGGTGCGTTTCGGTCTCACGTGTCGGTGATCGTGTCGCTGGAATCACTCGCCGGTGGGTCCGCTGAGCCATGCGAGTTGGGCGATGGGGCCGTCATCAGCGCTGAAGCGGCGCGTCGTATTGCCTGTGACTCGTCGGTGACCCGGATCATCACCGGGGGAGACTCGGAGATCCTCGATGTGGGGAGGGCCACCCGCACGATCCCGTCTGCGATTCGCAAGGCTCTGATAGTCCGGGACCGCCATTGCCGCTACCGGGGTTGCGATCGGCCGCACCGGTGGTGCGACGCCCACCACCGCCAGCACTGGGCCGACGGCGGACCGACCAGCCTCGGCAATCTCGTGCTCCTGTGCCGCAGGCATCACCGCGCCGTTCATGAGGGAGGCAAGGAAACGCCAGCCTTGGAATGATCGGCTTTCGGTCGCCAGGTGTGATGATTCTTTGGGGATGGGACGGCGTACTCACCCGACCGGTCGCTGCATCACCGTGTTGCGGTCGAGGGTCTGGATTGGCTCGAAGCCACGAGCGTCGTACAGGGATCGAGGACCACGGAAGAAATGAGATGCGCTCGGTTCGTTGCGTTCAGTGTGGGGATACGCCTCGATCCAGGATGCGCCCCGTGAGGCCGCATCGTCGATGACATGGTCAAGCAGGTGGGAGGCAACCCCGTGCTTCCTATATGGCGGAGCCACAACGAAACATGACACCCCAATTACGGATGGCGCGTCAGGTCCTTCGGGATCGACTGCTCGGTAGAAGTCGCCGTAGTCGGATCGTAGGGAAGCGTTCACCCAGCCGGCCGGTCTGTCGTCGACATAGGCCAGATACCCGAATGTGCCGTGGTTGCGGATTCGCTCGATCATGAGGGCCCGCTTCTCCTCCCACGGACGCTCGCCATCGCCCTCCGGATGGTGCGGTTCAATGCAATAGCAGGACGCCCAGCCTGGATTACCGGCGAAAGCTTCGTGGTCGAAGAAACTGAGCCAGTCACCGACGCGGTCCTCCGTGACGCGATGCACGGTCACCTCCCCGATCTCAGGCAGCCGCTCGGTTCCCCCTGTGAGCCGCTCGGTGGCCTCAGCTACGTTGCGGGCCCAGTTGCGAAGCGCCTCTTCGGAATACGACCAGTCGTGGCAGTCTTTGGCGTGGGCAACGCACAGATCGGCAATGCTCGCGGTGGTCTGGGCTTCGATCACCGCGTCACATCCAAAGCACTCGATCCTCACCCGTCACCTCCTCGGCAGGCTTCCACGGTACCGAACCCCCCCCAACGGGGCCACCAGGCGATCGGGGGACTGGTGGTCGCGCTTTGTCCGTACTATTGCTGTGCCGATCGGAGGTGTTGAAGACCGAATGCGACGCACGTTCTTCGGTATCTGTTTGGTCCTTGCCGTCTCGGGATGTAGCAGCAGCGAGCTGTCCCTGACCGAGTATGTCGATCGGCTCAACGCCATCAACGGCGCAGGCCTACAGCAGTATCTGGAGCTACTCGGAAGCCCCCAGGGTCAGGTGCTTGTCGCCGAAGGGGCACAGATCGACGACTTCACTCCGCAGGATCTACAGGCAGCTCTCAGAGCTGTGATCGGGATCGCGGTGGAGGTCAAGGAAGCCGCCGATGCCATTGATCCTCCCGATCAGGTCGCCGATTTCCACCACCGCCTGTTTGACGATCAGTTCACCTTCTATGAGGAGGCGCTGGCCGCCCGGGCGGGCACCGCTGCGGACTGGGAGGAGCTCTCCGAGAGCCCAGAAATGACGGATTACCGGGCTGCGATGGCCGAGGACAAGCAGGCGTGTCTCGACTTTCAGGCCGAGCTGGACGGCACCGCGGATCGTGGTGTCTTTGCAGACACGCCGTGGATACCGGGTGAGCTGAAGGAGATTGTCGATGTGGTTCTCGGCTGCGCATCCTTCCCCGAGAACGTCGAGGACCTGTACCGATATCCGCCGTCGACATCGACTCCCTAGACCCGGGCCGACGCCGGCGTTACCTCACCAGTTCTCGTGTCGCACGGCGTCGTCACGCCTCGGTCGGTTGAGCGATGTAGACCGCCGGTCGGGCAACGGGTGGCCGACGGCTACCACGCCAACGAGTTCTACAGAGTTGGGGATGCCGAGGATCGCAGGCACTCCCGCGGCTCCGTGCCCGCCGTGGAATCCGGCCGCCAGACCCTCCTCAACTGCAGCCAACAACACTGCCATGAGGGCGGCTCCGGCATCGACCCACCACCATGGGATGGCGTCGAGGGCCGCTGGATCCTTGTCCGGCTCTGCATACCGCTCCCGATAGCGCTCCGGCTCCGTGCACAGAGCGAGGTGCTGACCGGCTGTGGACAGCCAGGGGTCGAATCCCCGTTCCGTGTACGACCGCTCGCCACATGCGTCTGCGATCTGGCGGATCCGTTCGGGTTTGGTGACCGAAACGATTGTGATGCCCTGCGCGTTGCCTGCGGTGGGGGCACGGGTGGCGGCAGCAGCGATGCGATCTGTGATCTCGGAACCGATCGGTGCACCGGTAAAGCGACGCACCATCCGACGACGGCGGAGAGCCTCGCCTACGTTCATTACACGTCCTCGAGGGCGCTCCCGAGACTGGTCAGCGCCTGCTTGGCGTCGGAGAACAGCATCCGTGTGCCGTCGCGGTAGAAGAGTGGATTGTCGATGCCGGCGAATCCCGGGCTGAGGCTGCGCTTGATGACGACGACCATGGCGGCGTGGTCGACCTCGATGATCGGCATGCCGTAAATCGGACTTCCGGCATCATCGCGTGCCGATGGATTGACCACATCGTTGGCGCCCAGGACCAGAACAACGTCGGTGCGGGGCAGCAGGTTGTTGGTCTGGTCGAGGTCGAGCAGCTGGTCGTACGGGACGTCGGCCTCGGCCAGCAGCACGTTCATGTGGCCCGGCATGCGTCCGGCGACGGGATGGATGCCGTAGGCGACCTTGACTCCCTTTGCTTCCAGGGCGCTTGCCACTTCGCGTGTCGCATGCTGGGCCTGAGCAACTGCCAATCCGTAACCGGGGACGACGACTACCTGGGAGGCATATGCCAGAGCGATGGCCAGATCCTCGGGGGTGGTGGTTGTGACATCCCCACCCGTCGGACCGGATGCTCCGGCTTCGACTCCGAATCCTCCGAACAGCACGTTGCCGAGGGTGCGGTTCATGGCCTCCGTCATGATCTTGGTGAGAATCAGACCGGAAGCACCGACGAGTGCTCCTCCGATGATGAGTGCCGAGTTGGAGATCACGAAGCCCGTTGCGGCCGCCGCCATCCCCGACAGAGAGTTGAGCAGGGCGATGACGACCGGCATGTCTGCCCCTCCGATTGGGATCACCGCCAGAACGCCCAAGACGAGAGCGACCGCGCCGATTATCCAGAAGGGGAGTGGGTCCTGACTGATCTGGGTGAATACTCCGGCGGTGACGACTCCGATGGCGAGGAGACCGTTGAAGAGCTTCTGCCCGGGGAACGTGACTGGCGAACCTCCGATGAGGCCCTGGAGCTTGGCGTAGGCGACGAAGCTGCCGGTAAAGGTGATGGCCCCGATTAGGACCGAGACAATGATCGAGATCATCGTCTCGGTTGGAAGTTCGAGCCCGTCCGCCTTTACGAACTCGGCTCCGGCCACGAGCGCTGAGGCGATTCCGCCGAATCCGTTAAACGCCGCGACCAGCTGGGGCATGGCGGTCATCTGCACCCTCACAGCGGTGAACCCTCCGAGGAGGGCGCCGACGGCCAGACCGGGTCCGAGAATCGACCACGAGACCTCCGCATCGACCAGGGTCACGATGACTGCCATGAGCATGCCGGCTGCTGCGATCGTGTTGCCGGAACGGGCGGTCCGGGGCGATCCGAGGCGCTTGAGGCCGAGGATGAACGCAACAGCGGCCACCAGGTACAGGAGAGCTCTGGTGTCGATGCTCATTTGCCGTCCTCCGCCCGTTTGGGCTTGCGGAACATTCCGAGCATTCGATCGGTGACCAGGAATCCGCCGACGACGTTGACGGTGGCGGTGACGACGGCGACGAAGGCGAGGATCGATCCGAGAGTGCCGCTACCGGCCCCGGTGGCGATGATGGCGCCCACGATCGTGATGCCCGAGATGGCGTTTGAACCCGACATGAGCGGGGTGTGCAGGGTCGGCGGCACCTTGGTGATGAGCTCGAAGCCGACGAAGGCGGCGAGTACGAAGACGATGACCCCGACGACAACCGGGCTGAGAACTTCGGGCATCAGTTGGTCCCTCCCAGGGCCTGGCGGACGCGTTCCTGGGTTATCTGCCCCGATCGAACCACGCAAGTCTCCCGGGCAATCTCGTCGTCGGGATCCTCATCGGCACCGTTCTCACCGAACAGGTGCTCGATGAGCGAGGTGACGTTCCTGCTGTACATCTCGCTGGCATGTGCCGGCGTACGGGAGGGGAGGTCGAGTGGCCCGTGGATATCGACTCCCCCGTGGTCGACGATCTCACCCGCCTTGGTGAGTTCGCAGTTCCCACCCGTGGATGCAGCGAGGTCGACGACTACTCCGCCGAGCTTCATGGACTCGACCATCTCTGTCGTGATGAGAATGGGCGCCTTCCGCCCGGGTACCTGGGCAGTAGTGATGACAACATCGGATTGGGCGACGGCTGCGGCGAGCGCTTCCAATTGAGCGGCCTTTGTGGCTTCGTCCACCTCCGCGGCATATCCGCCACTGGTCTCGGATTCGTCCACGACGGGTCCGCCGACGAAGGAGGCACCGAGACTCTCGACCTGTTCGCGGGCGGCGGGGCGGATGTCGTACCCCGACACGACTGCGCCGAGACGGCGGGCAGTAGCGATGGCTTGGAGGCCTGCCACTCCTGCGCCGAGTACGAGCACCTTGGCCGGTCGGATCGTGCCTGCAGCAGTCATCAACATTGGGAAGAACCTGGGCGAGGCCGATGCCGCCAGCAACACGGCCTCGTAGCCGGCCACCGTGGCCTGGCTGCTGAGCGCGTCCATCGACTGAGCCTGCGTAGTCCTGGGGACGAATTCCATGGCATATACCGTTCCCCCGGCGTCGGCGAACGCCTGCATCTCGCCTGGGGATCCGAGTGGATCCATGAATCCGAGGGCGCGTTCAGCGCCAGCAGCGTCCGTAGCGGTCAGCGGTCCGACGCCCACAAGGAGGTCGCAACCAGTCGAGTCTTCGACGGCCCCGCCCGCTTCACGGTATTCGGAATCCGAAAACCCGGACTCGGCGCCCGCTCCCGGGGGCACAACGACCTCGTGTCCGGAAGCGACGAGGGAGGCGACAGCTTTGGGTACGAGAGCGACCCGGCGTTCGTCAGGCAGTATCTCTCGGTGAACTCTGATCTTCATCCGAGCCGCAAGGCTAACGACCTCACAGCCGACGTTGTCTGACCCTGGGCTAGATGCCGTACGCCTCCAAGAGCCGCAGCCAGACTTCGCTCTGGGTCGGGAATGCCGGGATGGCGTGCCAGAGCGTCTCGAGGGGAATCTCGGCGACAATGGCGATGGTCGCGGCATGGATCATCTCGGCGGTCTCCGGCCCCACAAAGGTCGCACCGACGATGACCTTGCGGTCTTCATCAACGACGATCCTGCATGTGCCACGTATCCCGCGTCCCAATGCCGCGGAGCCCGCGACGTGACCGAGTTCATAGTCGACCGATCGCACATCCAGTCCCTGCTCGCGAGCTGCTGCTTCAGTGAGGCCGACTGCGGCCACGTTGGGGTCGGTGAATACGACACGAGGAATCGCCGTGATGTCACCGAAGGCTGTGAGCTGACTACCGCGTCCGGCGATGTTGTCACCTGCGACCCGGGCTTGGTATTTGCCGGTGTGCGTAAGAAGGGCCCGGCCGTTTACATCTCCGACCGCGTAGAGCCACTCTCCGTCGACCCCCGTTGATCGGAGCGCGTCGTCGACTTCGACGAATCGACCCGGTTCGAGACCAACCGCATCCAGGCCGATGTCGGCCGTGTTGGGGCTGCGCCCGACCGCGACCAGGACCTCATCGGCCACGACAATCGAATCGTCCGACAGCGTCACTGTGATGGGTCCATCTGCGCCTTGTCGCTCCACCGAGGTCACCGCCGTTCCCAGCATTACGTCGATGCCGAGACGCTCGAATGCGGCCTTGAGTTGCTCGCCCGCAAATGGCTCCTCGCGCGGCAGGAGCTGGTCCTGCATCTCAACGATGGTGACTTCGTCGGCACCGAGCGACTTCCAGGCCTGGCCCAGTTCCGAGCCGACAACTCCGCCTCCTATGACAAGCAGCCGGCGCGGTACGTCCTTGGCCGTCGTTGCGGCGCGGTTGTCCCACACGCCCGCCTCCGCCAGGCCGGGGATCGGGGGCCAAGCGGCGCCCGATCCGGTGGCGATGATCACGGCACTGGATGCCTCGTAGTGGGACGTTGTCCCGTCGGAGTCCTCCACCGAAACGGTCCGCTCGCCGGTGAGCCGGCCGTGGCCGCGAATCACGTGGAGTCCCACGCTTTCGGCCCAGGCGACCTGGCCGGCATCGTCGAAGTCGGCGGCGAGTCGGTCACGTCGTTCCAGTACTGCCTCGACGTCGATAGACCCGGTCACTGCCGCCGACGCCCCAGGTGCTCGGAGCGCGGCTGCCACCGCTTCTGCCGGCCTCAGCAGGGCTTTGGAGGGCATGCATGCCCAGTACGTGCATTCGCCGCCGAGGAGTTCGTGCTCGATCAGGCCGACGCGCAGACCATTGACCGCAGCTCGGTCGCCGGCCACCTCACCGGCGGGACCGCCACCGATGATGAGCACGTCGAATTCGCGATTGAGGGCTTCTTTCACTTTGCTTCCTGGTGTGACATCCCCCAGCCCAACAGTCTGCGGAGACAGACGATTCCACCAGAAGCTCGAAACGGTCCCGCTCGACCTATTGCCGGGCCTACTGGGGGGCCGTCGCCCAGTTCGTGACGTCCGGGCCCAGCAGGTCGCGTGCAGCCTCCGGTCCCCAGGATCCGGCCGGGTACGGGTGGGGCCCGAAGGGAGTCTCGACGATAGGTGTGTAGAGCCTCCAGGCCTCCTCCACCTCGTCGGATCGCACAAACAGGGTCTGGTCTCCTTCAACGACATCTGCCAGAAGGGTCTCGTATGCCTCGGGGATGTCACCGAATGCCTCGCTGTAGGAGAAGTGGAGGGGGATCGTCCGGAGCCGACCCGAATCACCAGGCTCCTTGACCTCGATTTCGAGCGAGAAGCCCTCATCGGGCTGCAATGTGAGGTGTAGAACGTCGGAGTGTTCGATACAGCCATCGGACTTGCCGTGGATGAGACAAATGGGCGGCCTGCGGAACGTGACGGCGATCTGAGTCGTGCGCTCCTTCATCGCCTTGCCGGTTCGGAGGAAGAAGGGCACTCCTTGCCATCGCCAACTGTCGAGATCCAGGCGGATGGCCGCAAAGGTGGCGGTGTCGGAGTCGGCGGCGACATCGGCGGCATCCCGATAGGCTCCGATGAGTTCGGTGCCGATCCGACCCTCCCCGTACTGTCCGAGGACGACGTCATCCGGGTTGATCCCTCGGATCGAACGCAGCACCTTTACCTTCTCGTCGCGGATTGCATCTGCTGCGAACGTGACCGGGGTCTCCATGGCGACCAGCGTCAGGAGCTGAGTGAGGTGGTTCTGGATCATGTCTCGCAGTGCACCGGCGCGGTCGTAGTAGCCGCCGCGTTCGCCCACGCCGAGGGATTCGGCAACGGTGATCTCGACTCGTTCGACCCGGTCTCGGTTCCACGAGGCCTCGAAAATCGGGTTGGTGAATCGGAACACGAGCAGGTTCTGCACAGTCTCCTTCCCGAGGTAGTGGTCGATCCGGTAGACCTGGGATTCGTCGAAGTGACGGTGGACCACAGAGTTCAGTTCACGGGCTGATTCCAGCTCGCGGCCGAACGGCTTTTCGATCACCAACCGCGTCCAGCCAGGAGATTGGGCAAGACCCGCTTCCCCGAGCCGCTCGATTGCGATCGGGAAAACGGAGGGGGGCAGGGCGAGGTAGAAGACGCGGTTCCCCGACAGACCGTGCTCCCGCTCGATCTCTTCGATTCGATCGGCCAGGGCCGAGTAGTCGCCTTCCTTTGGTATCTGCTCGTAGTGGAGGAAGTCGTCACACCATTTGTCGGTATCGGGGCCGGTTGCGCCGGCGGCTTCGAGATCCAACCGGGATGTGGCGCGAAAGCTCTCGTCGTTCAGGTCGCCGGTGGCGACGCCTAGGACGACGACCTGAGAATCCTGATCTGCCACGAGCGAACGGATTGCAGGAAGCAGTTTGCGACTGAAGAGGTCCCCCGTGGCACCGACGACGACGAAGAGATGTGGAGTGAGGCTCATGCTGAGTATGAACCCGCGGAGACCCCTCCACCCTTCCCGGTCCAATCGGAGTGGAACCACTCACCGCGCGGCCGATCGGTCCGCTCGTAGCTGTGGGCACCGAAATAGTCGCGCAACGCTTGGATGAGATTGGCCGGGAGACGGGCCGTTCGGTAGGAGTCGAAGAAGGCAAGCGCTGAGGAGTAGGCGGGCACCGGGATCCCGGCCGTGATGGCTCGGGCAACCGTGCGGCGCCACGCATCCTGGGCAGATCCCACCGCATCACCGAATCCGGGATCGAGCAGCAGATTCGAGAGGCTGGAGTCGGTGGTGAAGGCGTCGCGTATCCGTTCGAGGAACGCCGCCCTGATGATGCACCCTTCTCGCCACATGAGGGCAATGCTTCCGAAATCGAGTTCCCAGTCGTATTCGGATCCGGCAGCTCTCATGAGCATGAACCCCTGCGTGTACGAGACGATTTTGGAGGCATAGAGAGCCGACTCGAGTTCCGCCAGGATTACCGCACGATCACCCGGGATCTCCGGGTCGGGTCCCGATAGCGATCGAGATGCCGCGGTTCGCTCTTCTTTGAGCGCCGACACCGATCTGGCAAACACGGCATCGGCCGCCAGGGTCACCGGCGATCCCAGTCCGAGACCCGATTCGACGGTCCACCGCCCGGTGCCCTTCTGGCCGGCTGCGTCCAGAATCTGCTCTAGGAGCGGCTGGCCATCCTCGCGGTACCTCATGACGTCGGCTGTGATTTCGACGAGATACGACTCGAGTCGGCCGTCGTTCCATCCGTCGAAGACGTCGGCCATCTCGTCATGAGACATCCCCAGTCCGCGGTGCATGATGTCGTAGGCCTCGGCGAGGAGTTGGATGTCTCCGTACTCGATTCCGTTGTGAACCATCTTTACGTAATGTCCGGCGCCGCTTGGCCCTATCCAGTCGCAGCACGGTGTCCCGTCCCCCACCTTGGCGGCGATCCCCTGAAGAACACCTCGGACCTGTGGCCACGCCTCCAGTGACCCACCGGGCATGATCGAAGGGCCGTGGCGTGCTCCTTCCTCGCCTCCTGAGATGCCGGCGCCTACGAACAGGAGGCCCTCCGCTTCGAGCCGCTCGGCCCGACGAATCGAATCCTCGAAGTACGAGTTACCTCCGTCGATGATGATGTCTCCAGGGCCGAGATGGGGGACGAGCTCCTCGATGACCGCATCAACGGCGGACCCGGCCTTGACCATGAGGACGATCCGGCGCGGAATTGTCAATGCGGTCGCCAGGGCCTCTACGGTGTCCGCCCCCGTGATCGTCATCCCGGCTGCGGGCCCTCCGAGGAACTCGCTCGTGCGTTCCGTCGTCCTGTTGTAGACCACCACGTGGAATCCGTGATCGGCCATGTTCATCGCCAGGTTCTGCCCCATGACCGCCAAACCGACAAGGCCGATGTTCTGTGAGTTCGACACGCCGTAGAGGCTACCGGTGGCTCAACCGGCAGGCAGATCGGGAAGCTGCTCCGCAAACACCCACGTAGCGAACAGATCGGTGAGATCTCGGCCTGAGATCTCCTCGGCAAGATCGATGAAGTCCTCGGTGGTGGCATTGCCACCGGCAAACGTGGCGTGATAGGTCCAGAGGATCTCCTTCAAGACTTCGTCACCGACCCTGAGCCGGAGGGCATGGAGCGTCAATCCGCCCCTCCAATAGACGGCAGACCCGAGGAGCTCTGATTCCCCGGGGTCGAAGATCGCGGAGTGGTCGATGATCTGCAACGACTCATGCAGGCCGTCGATCGTGTCGAGCATCGCCTGTTGGCCTCTGGTGTGCTCGACCCAGAGGAATTCCGAGAAAGTAGCAAAACCCTCGTTCAGCCAGATGTCCTGCCAGGTGGCGGGAGTAACCGAATCTCCCCACCACTGATGAGATATTTCGTGGACCACGACCCTGTCGAACAGCGCTCTGCTCCCCATGAGTACGAGCGTCTGGGTCTCCATGGCGCCCCCCAACTCGTAGACGACGATGTGCCCGTAGCGATCGAACGGGTACGGGCCGAACCACTCAGAGAAGAGATCGATGGCCTCGGCGGTGACTTCGAAACTGGGCGGCATCGCTCCATTGAACGACGTAGGCAGGTAATCCCTGATGAGGATGCCATCGGGGCCCTCCGATTCGAAGCGCTCGTACTCGCCGACGACGAATGTGGCGAGATACGTAGCCATTCGGCTCTCCAAATCCCACACGAAGGTCTGCGAATCACCGTTGTCGATCGTCTCGACCAGCGCTCCATTGGCCGCTGCGACAAGGGGCTTCGGGACCGTGATGTGAAATGTGAACCGGGCTTTGTCGCTCGGATGATCGTTTGAGGGGAACCAGGTGCGTGCCCCGTCGGGCTGGGCGAAGACATAGATTCCCTCGGGTGTTTGGAGCAACCCGACTGGGATCCCGATGCTGACCAAGTCGAGCAGCTGGGGTTGGCCCGAGTAGGCGACCTTCACGGTGAATTCCTCACCGGCAATGATTCCGCCGTCGGGGGATATGCGGAGCTCGGGGCCCTCCCGTACGTAGTCGGCACTCTCTCCGTCGACCGTCAAGGAGGTCACGTCGAGGCCGACGAAGTCGAGGTTGAACGTGCCCAGGGACTCTGTAGCGACGGCGGTGATCGTGGTGATGGCGTCGAGTTCGGCGGGTGTGGGGTCGACGGCGATCGAGATGTCGTAGTGAGTGACGTCGTACCCGCCATTGCCGAGGTCGGGGAAATATGGGTCGCCGACATTCTGGGCGCCGACTCCGTCGGGCGTTGTGGTGGTTGGGGTTGGAACCGTCGCCGGCGTCGTTGTGTCGATGACAGTGATCGCTGTCTCCGTCGTCGGCGTTGTCACAACTGCAGGTTCCAGGCCAGAGCATGCGGCAGCAACAAACAGCAAGCTGACGACGGATGATGTTCGACGCATGATGAGAGGCTAGGGCGGGTACCTTGGGCACATGGATTTCAAACCGGAGCGATTGTTTGGCGATGCCATCGACGCGGCCCGCGGCGCGGTGCGCGACCTCGATGCCGACCAAGTGCCTGCTTCGCTGCGGCGCGTTGCCGGGTACGCCGGCGGATCACTACCGCCGCCCTTTGCGCGGTCGCTTCTGGCCGAACTCGATACGAACGAGTTCCTCAGGTCCAAGGCGTTGGAGGCATGGAAAGGCGAGCGTCCTCCCACCGGGGACGAGGCGCTTGCCTCCTACCGGTTCCTCGAGCGCGGAGACGGCTGGATCATGGAGGTGGCTGAGGCTGCATTCCGGTTGGGTAAACGACTCTCAGTGGCGAGCGACCACACACTCGAGGTCGAACGCAATGCCTTTGAGGCGGAGGCGGCGTCGCTCAGAGGACGGCTCAAGGCGGCTCGCAAGGATCGGGACCGCATCGAGAGCGAACTGCGAGAGCTGTCTCGTACCCAGCAGGACCCGGTTCGCGAGGAGCGAAATTCGCAGCGACGCATCGCACAACAGATTGAGGGGGCGAAGCGCGATCACACCGCCGAGATGGAGAAGCTTGAAGCCCTGCTGTCAGAGACTGAGAACGAAATCCGCTCTGTTCGCGAGGCGGCCCGCCTCGATCGTCGACTTCGGGCGGAGGCCGAAGCGGCTTACCAGGCCGCCGTTGCCTCGGAATCTCCGCCAATGGACGCCGAAGGGTTGGCCGAGCACCTCGATGTGATCGCTGCGTTGGCGACGGCTACCGGGCCCGGTTCCCGACTCGCTGGTGGGGGGATGGCCGGTCTCGAGGATGATCGGCTTCGCTACCCGGGGATGATTCGTCCTGATTCTGCTGAAGGGATCGAGTGGTTGTTAGGCGCCGGTCCCGTCACCGTTCTCGTCGACGGGTACAACCTCGGGTTCCTCCTGGCGGGACGTCTCGATCCCCAGCGGGCCCGGATGCTGGTGGTGGAGGCTCTGGGGCGTCTGGCGACAGCGGCGGGGGAGGCAGAAGTCGTGGCCGTGTTCGATTCGGACGGGGAGGTCGATACCGACGTTCCGCAGCGTGGTGGCAGCGTCGATGTCGTCTATAGCTCGGGGCGGAGTGCCGATGACGAGATCGTCGATCGCGTCGTCACCGCTCTCAACCCTGTCGTGGTCACCAACGACCGGGAGGTGCGGCATCGCGCTGAGGCTGTAGGGGCTGTTGCGCTGTGGTCGGATGCTCTCGTCGAATGGAGCCGCCGGCGTTGAACGCCGTGGGTCGCCGATCCATCTGGGTTGTTGCCGGCCCGCAGAAAGTGTCACACCCACGTCTTACGGTGCTGACATCACCTCGGGAGGAGGATCTGGACATGTTGATCGACTGCAACGACTGCGCAATGCAGCACACGCTGGCCTGTCGAGACTGCGTGGTCGGCCATCTGCTCCATGATCTGATGGGTCCGATCGAACTCGACCAGGACCGAGCCGAAGCGCTCGGCGTGCTGGCCGACGCCGGCTTGGTGCCACAGCTGCGACTGATGCCGCGCACCGGGACCGAGTAGACGATCAGCCCGTCTGGTGCTTGTCGGCGGAGTAGTCGCCCTTGTCACGTCCGACGGGAAGGCGCCAAGTCGCGACCTCGATGCGACATGCGATGGTCGGCTCGCCAGATTGGAGCTGGCGAAGGACGGCCTCGCTTCAGGCATCGTCTTTCTACGCTGGCCGGGTGGCACTCGAGGATGATCTCCGCCAAACGGCGCGCTCGATCGGCCTGGATGCGATCGGCTACTGCTCGGCCGAGCCGTTTCCGGAGGTCGAGGGTTCGCTGCGTGAGGCAGTGGCCTCCGGTCGCTCGGCATCGCTCGGGTTTACGTTCACCGATCCGGCGACGGCATCTGATCCCCGGTCTTCCTTCCCGTGGGCGGTCTCGCTGGTGGTGGTGTCGCATGCCTACGTCCCCGATTCCGGCCGGCAGCCGCCGCCCAAAGGAGGCAACGGGCGGGTGGCCCGATTCGCCACCGAGGATCACTATGCCCCGTTGCGTCTCGGGCTCGATCGTCTTCGCAAGGTATTGATTTCGGCCGGTTACCGAGCCGAGGTGGTGTGCGACGACAACCGCTTGGTTGACCGGGCGGTTGCGGTTCGAGCGGGTATCGCATGGTGGGGCAAGAGCACGATGGTGCTGGCTCCCGGGGTTGGTCCGTGGATGCTGCTCGGTTCGATCGTGACTGATGCACCGCTGTCGCCCGGCGACCCAATGCTGCGCGAATGTGGGTCGTGTGAGGCCTGCCTCCCGGCGTGTCCGACGGGAGCCATCATTGCTCCCGGCGTACTAGACGCACGGCGCTGTCTGGCGGCGATCGCCCAATCGGCAGGTTCGATTCCCGTCGAGTTTCGTGAAGTGATGGGGGATCGCTTCTACGGCTGCGACGAGTGCCTGACTGCCTGCCCACCGGGGGAGAGGCTGGCAGCCTCGGCGTCGATCGAATCGGGAGGCGTGGATCTGATCGAAATGTTGGCGACGGCCGACCGGCCGCTACGAGAGCGCTTCGACCACTTCTATGTGCCTCGCAATCAGGCACGGTTCCTGCGTCGCAACGCGATCGTCAACCTCGGGAACGCCGCCGCTGCACGATTCACCGGCGTTCTGGCGGGGTTGCTGGGCCATCCCGATGCCCTGCTCAGGGCACACGCGGCCTGGGCGCTGGGTCGCAGCGCCGATCCCGCTGCAGCGGCTGCGCTGAGAGCGGCAAGGATCACCGAGTACGAATCCGAGGTCGTGTCTGAGATCGACCAGGCACTGAGTACGCTCGACTGATGCTTCTCGTTGCCGACGTTCATGGTGCGTTCTCTTCCCTCGCAGCCGTTGCCCAATTGGGCGAACCGCTGCTGGTTCTGGGGGATCTCCTCAACTTCGTCGACTATCGCACCAACGAGGGGATGCTGGCTGAGGTCACAGGCAAGGAGTTCGTCGCAGAGTTATCCCGGTTGCGCAATTCGGGCGATTTCGAGGGCTCGAAACTCTTCTGGGCGCAGCACCATGCCGGACGAGAGGACGAGATCAGGGCCGAGTACGCCAAGCTGATCGATGCCGCGTATCGCCAGGCCTCCGACGCTCTTGCTGGCGCCGAGACGTATGTCACGTTTGGGAATGCCGACAGGCCCGACCTGCTTCGGGCGGCGCTTCCTCCCGGATCCCAATTCGTAGATGGCGAGGTTGTGGAAATCGAAGGCTATGCGGTCGGCTTCGTCGGTGGGGGTATCGAGGGAATCGGCGTTCCCGGAGAGGTTTCCGAATCCACGATGGCCGATAAGCTCGCATCGCTCGGGGAGATAGACATCCTGTGCACCCACGTGGCGCCGGCGATTC
>JAJCYA010000055.1 GCA_029263095.1 Acidimicrobiia bacterium
CTGGACTGGGACATGTCGACGATCGGAGACCCGCTCCTCGACCTGGGGACGACCCTGGCCTACTTCGACGGGCCGCCTGAGGTTGAAGTGGTGATTCCCTCCGACCGCACCGTCCTGGGTGGCGCCATCGGGGTGGAGGACATCATTGATCGGTACGGCTCGGCCACCGGTCTAGACACCTCAAATGTGGCTTGGTACCGAGCCCTAGGTGCGTTCCGCATCGCGGTGATCCTCCAACAGATCTACATCCGATACGTCCGTGGCCAGACCACCGATGAGCGCTTCGCTGTTCTCGGATCGGTTGTGCAACCGATCGCCGCCGCTGGGCTAAGGCACCTCCGGTGAGGTGGTGCCGGGCAGGCCGCTGCGTGTCAGCTGATGGCGTCGATCGTCTAACCCCTTGAGGCCGAAGCCCCGACCCCACACGATTCCTAGCGCGGCAGAATGCCCCACGACGTGAGCAAGAAGCTCAGCAGGGCATCATGCCGATAGGGAATGGGCTGCCGGATGCAGGCCGCTCTCAGGCTGACGCTCTCTGCGAGACGCGCCGGACTCGGAGCCTGAGAGGGCAGCGCAGGTCGGCCGACACACCTTGCCGGATCGCGGGTTGACGCGGCGAGAGCCCCCTCCGGGTGTCAACCCACCGCACCTCACCGGGAAGTGAGGGTGGGCAGGCGATGGGCCTCAGGCACCCTCGTTGACTTCGATGATTTCGTCGGCCACGAGTCCGTGCGCTTCTCGGTGAACCGTTATGGCCGCTTCGGCGTTGGGTGCCTCGACGAGGCAGAAGACGGAACCCGCAGCGTCGTTGTACCAATACTGCTTGTAATCGACCCCGTACTTCTCCTGGGTGGCCAGGTCGGCCTTGTGAGCGCCGGCGACAGCCTCTGCGCTGAGGCCTTCCACGTTCCTGTGCGTATCCATGTAGAGCGGCATTGCCCATCCTCTCGTTTCCGATATGCCTGTTCTCCGACACCGTGCCGCACCGACATCAAAGGGAGTTCAAGGAACGGTCAACTCGGGCGCCCGTCGGCACCCCTGACCAGTGAAACGTCGCGCAGCGTTACTGTCGCTATGTGGGCAAAGAGAGCGCAGCCGTCATACGGTTTCTCGGGCCGTTCGAGGTGGTCGTGGATGGGCGCCGGGTCGATCCCGGGGGACCAAAGCAACGAGCGCTGCTTGCCTATTTGGTGATGCGTGCCGGTGAACCGGTCGGTATCGACAGGCTCATCGAGACAGTGTGGGGAGATCGTGCACCGGACGGGGCCATCCGGTCCGTCCGAACGTATGTGTCGAACTTGCGGCGCCTGTTCGGCTCGGCCGTGGATGTGAGGGGGGAGCAGGGCACATACCGTCTCGAACTGCGATCGGTCGAGACCGACGTCGATCTATTCCGGCAAGCCGTCCGCCAGGCGGACGAGGTATTCGATCCGATCGCGGGCAGTGCGATTCTGCAGGCAGCGCTCGATCTCTGGCGGGGGCCTTTTCTCGCCGACGTGGATCGTCCCTGGGTGCAGGAGGAATCCTCGATCCTCGAATGGGAACGCCGCCAAGCGACCGTGGCCTGGGCCGATGCGACCATCGCCGGTGGTCAACCCGCCCAAGTGATTTCGGTGATCGAGCGATCAGTGTCCGATGCGCCGCTCGATGAGCAGCTTTGTGAGCTCCTCATACGCGCCCTCTACGGGTCAGGTCGCCAGGCGGATGCTCTTGCCGCGTACCGGCGGCTGCGCAATAAGCTGGCCGAAGAGCTTGGTGTTGAACCGGGCCCGGAGCTGCAAAAGCTGGAAGAACAGATCCTCCTGCACGAGACGGCGGCGAGCCGATCCGAACCGCGGTGGTCGTTACCGGCCCCTGCGTCCGACCTGGTGGGGCGTACCGTCGAGATCGAAGATCTGCTCGCACGGATCGCACAGGTTCGGTTGCTGACACTCACTGGTCCCGGCGGCGTCGGAAAGACCCGGTTGGCCATCGAGATCGGTCGGCGGATCATCGAAGACTGCGACCGAAGCGTGTTCTTCGCCGACCTGTCGAAGGTCATGGACGAATCGGCGGTCGAGGCGGTTCTTGCGGCAAGCGCCGGGGTCCAGTCTCACCCGGACGCCGGGCCGCTGGCAAGCCTGATCGAATACCTGCAGCCCCGCAGCGCTGTCCTCATCGTCGACAACTGTGAGCACGTCGCAGCCACGGTTGCGCGTTCTCTCGCCGCCCTGGTGCGGGGCTGCCCTCAGCTGACGCTTGTCGCCACGAGCCGGTCGCCACTGTTCATTGACGGGGAACTCGAATGGCGTACGCCCTCGCTGGCGCTTCCTGATCGCGCGGGTACCTCCATTGCGGAGCTGCGTCGGTGGCCCGCAGTGGAACTGTTGCTCCAGAGGGCACCCAGCGCGTTCCAAGTGACGGATGCCAATGCCGAGGACCTGCTGGAGCTGTGCCGGAGCCTGGATGGGCTCCCGCTTGCCCTGGAACTTGCTGCATCACGATTGGGGTCGATGACCCCCAACGAGATCGTTGCCACGCTTGGGTCGAAGGTGCAGATCTCGCGGGCTACGACTCTGGACGATCACCGGCATCTGACGCTCGCCGCCACCATTGGCTGGTCCTTCGGGCTGCTTGCCGAGCAACACCGTCGGTTGCTCGTTCGGCTCGGGGTGATGTCCGGTCGGTTCCTGCTGCAGGATGTCCTATCGGTTTGTGTATCCGAGAAGGAGTCACCGGACGCGGTGAGGGATCAGCTGTCAACCCTTGTCGATCAGTCACTGGTGATCGCTGAGACGTCAGGAAGCAGGACCCGGTATCGGCTCCTCGAGACGATCCGCAGGTTCTGCATCGCCCACCTGGGCGAGGAAGAGCCCGCTGTGCGGGGACGCCATGCGCGCCACTTTGCAGAACTTGCCGAGGTCGAGGCCGCTCGATTGCTCACCGCGGAGGAGGGTGATGCGATCGTCGAGCTTTCGTCGGCGCACGACAACCTTCGCGCCGCGATCAGTTGGGCGATCGAGACGGGGGACACGGATTCGGCCTCCAGAATCGTGGCCTCGCTACCGGACGGGGCCTATTGGCGGTCCCGCACCGAGCTGATTGCTTGGGCACAGTGGGTATGGGAGAACACCACACCGAGCGACCTCCGGCGTCGAGCAGTCGGCGGCAGCGCGGCCCGGGGGGCCTGGGTTGAAGGCCGATTCGACGATGCCGTACGAATCGGTGGCGGATCAGCCGTGGCTGCCGGCACAGTTATAGCCCTGTGCGGTCACCCCGAGGACGTCATCGCCGACGTTGCCCTCTATCGAGGTGATGCACGGACGGCGCTGGAGCACTACTCCCGAGTGGCCGAGGAGGCGATTGAGAGCGGAGACCTCACACGTCAGGTGTGGGCCGATTACTACGTCGCCGTGACGAACGCGGTGCTGGGGCGGGCAGCCGAGGCGGCCGATGCAGCTGCCCGGGCCCTTTCGGGTGCTCGGGAGACGGGCAACCCGACGGCGCTGGCCTTCTCCTTGTACGCAAACGGTCTTGTGGTAAAGCATCGGATGCCCGCCGAGGCAATCGCGATGTTCGAGGAGGCAGTGAGGATGGCCGACTCGGTCGGAAACGACTGGTTCGGTGGTGTCGCCCAGATGGAACTTGCATCCGTCAAGACCGCCCACGGTGATCTGCCCGGCGGCGCCCAGGACTTCGCCGGTGTGATCGACCACTGGCACCGGGTCGGAGACGACACTCAGCTACGACATACGTGGCGCTACCTGGTGCGTGCACTGGATTCCGTCGGACTCCACGATGAGGCGGCCGTTCTCACCGGCGCCCTTCTCGCCGATACCCGCTCGACCCTCACCCACCCGCACACCCAAGTGCTTGAGAACATCGCCGAAGTTTTGGGCGCAGCGCAATACACGCGGCTCACCGTAAGGGGCTCGATCATGTCGGTGTCCGAGTTGGTGGTCGTCAGTCTCGACGCCATCGACCGGGTGCTTGCAGGAAACGAGGCTCGACGAACCGACTGAACCTGCTTCGGCTCTCTCGGTGGCCCTCTCGTCGCCGTCTGTGAGGCTCCGGGGGATTGACCGTTCCTTGAATTCCCCTTGATGCTGCTGCGCCACTCGAGCACGATCACGTGGATGGTCGCGACCCGGGCCTGGCAACCGCAATCGTCGGCTCCTACTCCGACAGCGAGCCGGGGAGTCCCTGGCGGCTGCAGTATTCGTCGACGAGCAAGCCAACGAGGCTTGCCGGGACGATCTTGCGGATGCGTCCTTGATCGACAGGCGGTTGGGTCACCGGCGCCCCGCGGGGCCGCCTTGCTCGTTGGTAATGTTAGTTACTAACATGCCATGCATGTCGCGCGCCGAAGAGACTCGCCAACGCATCCTCGAGACGGCGCTCGAGCTGTTCGCCGCACGAGGCTTCGACGACGTCACGGTGGAGGAGATCGCCTCCGCCGTCGGGGTCTCCCACATGACGTTCTTTAGGAACTTCCCCACGAAGGAGTCGGTCGTTGCCTCCGACCCCTACGACCCGGTGATCGCCGCCCAGGTGGCCGAGCAGCCGACCCACCTTCCCGCCCTGGAGCGCGTGCGGCGCGGCCTCCTAGCCGTTTCCGCCTTGATCGACGACTCCCTCGACGCCACGACCCGCGCACGGATCAAGATCGGGGTGAACCACCCCAGGCTGCGCGCCGTCATGTGGGAGAACACCCACGAGACCGAAGAAGCGATAGTCGATGCCCTGATCCGGACCGGGACCGAGCCGTTTGCTGCCCGGATCGCTGCAGGAGCGTGTCTCGGGGCGCTGATGGCGGCGTTGCTCGACTGGGCACGTCACGACGCCGGGGAGAAGCTGGGCGACCGGTTGCGACGCAGCCTCGAACAACTCGAGCCGGTGGAGCAGTGAGCTTCCTAGTCGCCTCGTCGCTCACCCGCCGCTACGGCGATGAAGTTGCGGTCGACGGTCTCGATCTCGAGGTCCGGGCCGGGGAAGTTCACGCCCTCGTGGGGCTCAACGGAGCAGGCAAGACCAATCTCATGCGAATGCTGCTGGGGATGACCCGGCCCGACGCTGGCAAGGCTCTCATCGACGGGACCAACGTCCAGCATGCGTCGCCTTCGATCTGGGCACAGGTGGGACACGTCATCGAGACGCCGTTCACATATCCCGAGCTGACGGTGAGAGAGAACGTCACGGCGGCGGCACGCCTCCATGGCGTCCCCGGCGATGCCATCACCGGGCAGACGAAGCACGTCATTGACCTGTTCGAGTTGACCCATTGGGCGGATGCCCGGGCTCGGCATCTCTCGCTCGGCAATCGGCAACGGCTCGGGCTGGCCTGCGGCCTGGTGCATCGGCCGCGCTTCATCGTCCTCGACGAGCCGACGAACGCACTAGACCCTGCCGGGGTCGTGATCATCCGGGACCTGCTCCGGCGCGAGGCCGAGACGGAGAGCGCAGCGGTCCTCGTCTCCTCGCACCATCTCGACGAGGTCGCCCGGATCGCCCACCACATCTCGGTTCTCCACAGGGGGCGGCTCGTCGGGTCGATCGATCCCGACGGGATTGACCTCGAACGGCGCTTCTTTGACCTGGTCCACACCGCGGAACTCGAGCTCCAGACGGGAGACATCCATGCGTGACGCGCTCGCCGTCGAGCTCCTCAAGCTTCGGCGCTCCCCGGTCACCTGGATCACCGGCATCCTCATGGTCGTGCTGAGCCCGGCGCTCTGCATCGCCTTCGTCTCGGTGGTGGAAGGGTCCGGAGGTGACAGCCTGCTGGCCGCCAAGGTCCAGGCCCTGGTGTCGGGCACCGGCTGGGTTGCTTATGCCGGACTGCTGAATCAGTTCGCCGCCTCAGCCCTCTTCGTCGGGTTCGGGGTCGCGGTGATCTGGAGCTTCGGTCGCGAGTTTTCCGACAGGACGGTCGGGTCGCTGTTCGGTCTGTCGGTTCGTCGCACTTCGATCGCCACCGCCAAGATCCTGATAATGGCGGGGTGGGGCGTCGCCGTCAGCGTCGTCATGGTCGTCCTGGCAACGGGGCTGGGCTCGATCGTGCTCGGAGTGCCCGACGGTGCCGCCCTCGGTGGAATGGCCAAGCTGCTCGGCGTCGCCGTTCTCACCGCCGTCATCACGCTCCCGCTCGCCCTGCCTGCCAGCATCGGCCGTGGCTACCTGCCGGGAATCGGGGTGCTGGTACTGCTCCTTATCAGCGCCCAGGTGGCCGTCCTGTTCGGTTCCGGCGCCTGGTACCCGATCGCCGCCCCCGGACTCTGGGCAGTGTCGGGGCAGCACGAGGCGATGGCGGTGACGGCGGCGCAACTCGCCCTCGTGCCGCTCACCGCCATCGTCGGGTGGGTGTTTACGGCTCGATGGTGGGGCCGGTTCGAACTGGTGTGAGGTACGCACTAGGTGCGATCGGATCCTCTGGGGATGCTCCGACTCAGCCAATCCTCAGACAGCGTCTCAACGGGTCAAGGCAATCGGTACAAGACTCCCCGTTTGTCCCTGCCGACAGCCTCGACCGCCCCCGACACACGGAGGCAATACGCGACTTCCTGCGCGAGGTGACGGGACCGGCCCAGCCGGTCGGCCAGATCGGCGGTATTGAACGGATCCGGCAGACCCTCCGGTAGCAGCCGCAGCAAGTCCTCCGGAGAGCCGAGCTCAACCGTCTCCAGAACCTCCAGAAGTCGCCGCTCCTCGATCACATACCCGCCCCGGCGCCAACCCCTTTTGGCGTCGGGCCTCCAGACCTCCTCCTCCTCGACGAGCAGAACCTCGAGTGTGAAGTTGGGATGGCTCAGCAGCGAAGGAAACGAAACCAGCTCCGCACACAGGTCTGCCGCAATACCCCGCTTCGGCGATCGACGGCGGGACACCATCCGGCAGTCACCATCGAGCTTCAGGATCCACTTCACGGCAGCCACCGGGTGCACCACACGAATCGAGTACGAGTCCAGCAACCGGTCGAGCTTCCTACGCATCGAGGCAAAGCCCCGGGTCTGAATCTCGATGAGTAGCCCATCACGAACCAGATCCACGACAAAGCCACCCGTCGGAACCTCCACCTGATCGCCCTCCCGGTGGTACCACTCCTTGAGTGCGGCATGGAGCGGCTTCTCGTTGAGAGAACCGATGGCCGTCATGATGTCAGCCTACGGGCGGGAACCTGCTGGTCACGGCTGATCCTCCCCTCGAAGGGGCAGAACGATCCTCGGCGGATACTCCGGGCTCTGGAGGGACAACTCCGGGGGTCCGCTAGTCGGTCACCAGCGGTGGGCTGACACAGGTACGCGATGAGCCGTCCCAATGCCCCCACGGCTGCGGACCATCATCCCAAGGACCGCTGCGACTGCTGTTGCCGATCAACGTCTCGCGCGACTCCCACACCAGGAGTGCCGCGACCGTGATGTTGTGCTTGGGGTTGTAGGGGGTGGCGTTTACATCGAAGTCGGCGAAATGGTCCCTCACCCGGGCGGTGCGGGCATCCCAGAACGAGGGACGATGCTGGAACAACCCGGTCGTACCGGAGAGATAGTTGACGACCATCGGAACGCCGCGGCTCTCGCAGTGCATGATCGCCAGAGCGTTGTCGATCTGATTGCCGATGCACTTGTCGGCATTGGCGCCGGTGCCGCAGACCTCTGCGTGAAGACCCCATTGCGTAAACACTTCGGTAACGAGACCGCGCCACTGCTCTGTGCCCGATGATCCGTTGTATCCGTAGTCGTAGGCGGTGAGAGCCAGCGGTTTGATCACGTTCATCTTGTCGAGCGTCTGCTGATTGAGCGTCCCGTCACCGGGCAAGCCGTGGACTCCCTGAAAACGCCGGATAGCGCGCTCGGTCAGTCCTCCGAAGATCCCATCGATCGGACCCGGATCGAAGCCGACGGTCTTTACAAGCTCCTGCAGTGCCTGAACCTCTGCCCCTCGATCGCCTCGTCGCTGGAGCACCTCGGGAGTATTCGGATTGGCGGCGAGAAGATCCCACAACGCTTGGTCCACGGTCCCCGTCACGATGAGCGAATTGGCCGACTGGACCTGGCTGACCGCCGACTCGGTGAGGCCGCCGAAGATCCCGTCGATCGGCCCCGGATTCGTTCCGGACGTGGCCAGCATCAACTGCAGGTTCCTCACGGTCTCGCCGCGATCACCACGCCGCAACAGCACAGAAGGAGCATCGGGGTTGTTGTTGAGAGCATCCCAGGTGGCCTGATCGACCTTGCCGTTGACGGTCAGACCTTTGCTCGACTGGAATTGGCTCACGGCCTGCTCCGTCAGGCCACCATATATCCCATCGATCGGACCCGGATTGAAACCCGAGCCGGCCAGCAACTGCTGCAAGCTGCGGACCGCATCACCACGGTTGCCGCGCTCGATGAGAAGCCCGCCGACCAGCAGGTCCCACTCGGTCTGATCAACCTTCCCGGTCAGCGGGAGGCCGTGAGCGTCCTGGAAAGCGACCACCGCCCGTTCGGTCAGGTTGCCGAACACGCCATCAACGGGACCGGGGTCGTATCCGGCACCGATCAAGAGCTGCTGGAGAGTCGCTACGTCCGAGCTGCTCTGACCCATCTGGAGAGGGAGGCCGACCATGTAGGACGACGAAGCGAAGCTCGAAGCACTCGACGAAGCGACTGCCGCGGTCGTACCGAGCATCAGTATCGCCACCGCGATGACCGCGACTCGCCCCAGAAAACTGCTGTGTGATCCTGTTCGCATGCTCTCCCCGAAGGTAACTGATCTCGTCAGAATCGCTGCGGACCTTCCTGACCGTCTCCCCAATGACAATCGGCAGCCGGACCCTGCTGGCTTGATCGGCAAGCTAGGCCCAATCCGGATTTATTCGGAACGCGACGTGGCTGCGCCGCGCCCTCACCCCCCGCCAAGGTGTCGGGTTGCGCAATAGGACCGGCAGACCATTGGCTCCTTCTGGACTACTCCCCCTTGGAGGGGGAGTCAGCGAGCAAAGCGAGCTGGTGGGGGGAAAGCTCAGGAACCCCCCACCAAACGCCTGCGGCGTATGACTCCCCCCAAAGGGGAGAGTGATCAGAAGCTGGACTGCTGCCCCACAAGGTGGAGTTGCCAGAAAGGCCGACCTCACTCGATTCCGTGGAGCTCGGCCTTGGCCTCACGGGTCATCAGACCTTCGACCATGTCGGCCGGGCGTGATCCCTCGTACAAGACGGATCCGACCATCTCGGCAATCGGCATCTCGATCTCATGACGTGCCGCCAGGGCGAGAATCGCCTCGGTCGACTTGACCCCCTCAGCGACCATGTTCATCTCGGCGACGATCGCGTCGAGAGACTTCCCGCGTCCCAATTCCACTCCGACGCGCCGGTTCCGGCTCTGATCCGAGAAGCATGTGGCAACGAGATCCCCCATGCCGGCGAGTCCGGCGAAGGTAAGCGGAGCACCACCGAGGGCGACGCCGAGCCTGGTGAGCTCTGCAAGCGCCCGGGTCACCAAGGCAGCCTTGGAGTTGTCGCCGTATCCCAGCCCATGGGCCATCCCGGCGGCAATCGCCATCACGTTCTTGAGCGCACCAGCGGCCTCGCAGCCGACGACGTCCAGATTGGTGTAGACCCTGAACGTCGGATGCATGAAGAGCGTCTGGAGCTCCTGCGCGATGGACTGATCCCCGATGGCTATCACCGCCGCTGCCGGCTGACCGACCGCAACCTCCCGAGCCAGGTTGGGACCGGTGAGGACCCCTATGTGAGAGGGGTTGATCGGAAGCACGTCGGCGGCGACCTCCGTCATCCGTAGTTGGGACCCGCGCTCGACTCCCTTGCTGAGGCTGACGACCCGAGCATCCGGCTGAATCAGATCTCTCGCCCGCTCCAGCACATCGCGGAATCCGTGAGATGGCACCGCCATGATCACAACGTCGGCACCCTCCAACGCTGCAGCCAAGTCGGACGTGACTACCAAGGAATCAGGCAATTCGATCCCAGGGAGATACGACTTGTTCTCCCGAACCGTCATCATCTCAGCCGCGGATTCTTGGCGGCGTGCCCATAACTTGGTGGGGACGCGGGGAGCGACCATGGCCGCCACGGCCGTGCCCCACGATCCCGAACCGATCACAGCAATGCTCACGTCCGAAACCGTAGCCCCCACGTTCCCGACTTGCGGGTCCTTGAAATCTGCATCGTCACCGGCAAGCCTGTTGCGGGTGACGCAAGCAGTGGCCAGGAGGACCTACGTTCTCGACACCTGCGTCGTTCTCGCCGATCCGGCGGCCCCTCTCCGATTCGAAGAACACGACGTCGTGCTTCCGCTCGTCGTGATAGAAGAGCTCGATCGCAAGAAGACGAAGATGGACGAGATTGGTGCGAATGCCAGACGAGCCATCAGACTGCTCGAAGAGCACGGGGCATCCGCAGTAGGAGGGCTACGAACACCGGTCCAGCTTCCCGGCGGCGGAACGCTTCGCATCGAGCTGAACGGCATCGGATCGTCACGGCTTCCCGACGTGTTCAATCCGGCTACACCCGACCATCGAATCCTCTCCGCCTGCATGGATATCGGGGATGCCGGAACGGATGCAGTACTGGTCACCAAGGATGCCGCCCTCCGCATCAAGGCAGCCCAATTGGGAGTGACGGTCCAGGACTATCGAGCCGATACCGTCTCAGTGGACGAGTCGTACTCCGGTGTCGCCGACCTCGAGACCGACACCACGACGGTTGATCGCCTCTACACCGAGGGCAAGGTCGAGGTCCACGGCCTCGAGGCCGTCATGAATCAATTCGTCGTGCTCCACGCCGGATCACAGTCGGCGGTCGGACAGGTCGCAGGGGTCTCGCCGGAGCCGACGGTGGTGCGGGTCCCCGGTCATCGCCGTGTCTTCGGCGTCGAATCCAAGAATGTTCGACAGGCGTTTGCCCTGGAGCTGTTGATGAACCCGGACATCCCCGCGGTGTCGATCATGGGGCAGCCCGGCACCGGCAAGACATTCCTGGCACTGGCCGCAGGGTTGGAACAGGTGATTGAAGCGGGCCGCTATCGCAAGGTTTCGGTCTACCGACCATTGGTAGCCGTTGGACGCCAGGAGGTCGGATACCTACCCGGCGACCTCGACGAGAAACTCGCCCCGTGGATGGCCGCGGTGCACGACAATCTCTACGCGCTGTTCGCCGGGGGAGGGACATCCGCCGCCAAGCACGCTCTCGAGGAGTTGACCGAACGCGACGAATTGGAGTTGGCGGCGATCACCTACCTGCGTGGTCGTTCGATCACAGGCGAATTCGTGATCATCGACGAAGCACAGAACCTGGAGCTTTCAACCCTCAAAGTGATTCTGACCCGGATCGGATCTGATGCAAAGGTCGTGTTCTGCGGCGACTTCACCCAGGTCGACAACCCGTACGTATCGCCATTCGGCGGCGCTGCGGCCCTCATAGAGAAGATGAAGGGGAACTCCCTGTTCGGTCACGTAACACTGGAGCGAACCGTGCGCAGCCCACTGGCCGAACTGGCGTCCAAGCTCCTGTAATGCTCCACCAGGCTCAGGGACCTGCCGATGTCACTGTCATGGACGCGATCGACCTCGAGATTGGCGACGAAGAGCCCCTCGAACCGGTAGAGCAACCAGAAGCCGAGGTGACCGGCGACCACCCTGACCCGATCACACTCTGGGCACCCGCGTACGACGACCAGGGTCTGCTCCGCTGGGGGTCGCTCCCCAGCCCCCGGATCTAACCCGAAGCAGCCTCCGTTAGGAGCGCGTCGCCGCAATCGGCAAACCACGTCATCTGAGTCGGTAGTCCATCCACCGGTCGCGGCGCGATATGCATCAGAGTCCGATTCGCAATGCCGTTCTCGGTTCTAGTGACGTCGAGCCGCACAGCATTCTCGATCACCATGTCGTGACCATCGAGACTCAGATCCCAATCGAACACATCCACAAACGAATGCACCACGATGTCGAGGTCCGGTGACGACAGACCCTCGGCGAATTCGACACAAGCGCCGCCATACAGACTCAGCAATTCCGGGTGGAGATGGTCGAGCAGGAACTGCGAATCGCCCACACGGAACGCCCGCGCCACGTCGTCGACGAAAGCGATCGGGCGCGGAGCGATCAGAGATCCGCTGATGTCGTAGATGATCGCCTGTCCGGTAGGCAAGCGTCCATCGACTCCCTTGGTCAGAGTCCCGCTCCAATTGTGAGTATCGGTCGCCACGGCCTCTAGACGCACCCTGACATTCGAGAACCCAGCCACCGACCCCACACCCTCGACCGTGAACCGGCCGGTCTCGTCGAAGTCATCGGCCAGAACAACCTCCACTGTGTTGGGTGGGTTCGCAGCCGCATCGAATCCAGGCGGCATCACATCGTCGGACGAACCCGCCACTCGATCAAAGAACAAGCCCTGCCACGACGTGTCATCACCCAGCTTCGAGTCCATGAACCACAACGAACCAAGAGTCATCCGAGCCTTCCTAGGTACCCGCGGAACACAGCACGAGTGGTCCGCCGGATCACTCCTGACCCCACTCGTGATATCCATTAGACCCGGAATCAGATCCTGCTCCTCGTCGAAACAGTCGGCGATCCCAGCCAAGTCTCCATACAGAGTCATGCTCTCCGCGGCGAAGTGGTCGGCATCGAAACCTGGGAAGTTCTGGACAACGGCGTCCCCAAAGCTCTGCACACCGAGAACTTGAACGCTGAAATTGACGCTGAAGTCGGCCTCTCCTTCATCGGCGCAGTTGTAGGCCGCCGGCAACCTGGCCGGAACTGGTGTCCTGGGTGGCACCACCCGATGGTCGAGACTTCCGGAACCCGGCTCTCCGGTGGAATAGCCCGAAGGCATTCCCAGGACGAGAGGACCGGAGTCGACACGAAACCTCGCTTCCCAGGGATCGGAGAGCTGTCCCAGCTGGGCATCGACTGCGAGCCAGGCGATGAAGTGGTCTCCGACCTTGCGCTCCGCGACGACCGGGTTGAGCGTCGCAGTCGCCATCGCATCCGCCGTCCAGTCCCGGAACACCACGGCATTGTCCGAGAAATGATCGATGGACGACTCGACGCGTGCACTTCCGCCGAATACTGCAACCGAGGTGCCGGTGCTCGTCCATTGCCCACCCGAACCGCTCAGCGCCACCACCGAACCGACCGACACGTCACCCCCACCAACACCGGCAACATCACCTGCCGGTCGGCTCAGAACCGCGGGCTCCAGAAACTCCAGACCGTCGGGCGACAGCCGCACGATGTCACCGAGCACCGACAGGTTCTCCGACACAGCCAATCCCTCGGGCCACTCCGACTCCGCAAGGGCTGAGACCTGGATCTCGGTGTCCTCGACCAATGCACCGGGCGGAACTGTGAGGGTCACATCACCAAAGGTCACCACGCCACCGTCGGCCGCTGAGATGAGCGTTCCTGAAGGCTCGTCCAGGGCTTCCGTCGTGTCGGCAGCCGTCGCTTCGGTCTGAGTCACAGACGTCTCAGTGCGTGCAGCGGTAACCGGCGTCGTATCGTCGGAACTCTCCGATGAGCAGGCGCTCACGACGATCAGACACAAGGCGAGTACGGACAGGAATCTGCTCATGGCGGGCGATCCTACATGTCGTCTCGGGACGTAGCCACCCCCATACCCCCTGACCAGCACAGGTAGCTCGGCTACCGTCGGAGTGTGAGCGAGCGGCCGCCCCAGTACCCCACCGAGTTCCCCCGGCGCACCGGATTGGCCCGGCGGACGGCTCGGGCGGCGGCGAGGAGGGTCGATGTCGTCTTTAGCCGCAACGGCCCGGCATTCCGGCAGTTGGCGGTGTCGTGGTCGGCCAACGTAGCCGGTGACACGCTGGTGGCGGTAGGTCTAGCGGGAACACTGTTCTTCTCCGTTCCATCCAGCGAAGCACGCGGCAACGTCGCCCTCTATCTGCTGCTCACAATCGCGCCGTTTGCGGTGGTGGCACCGGTGCTGGGAGGTGTGTTCGCACGCTTCAAGGGGATCTACCGCGGAACGATCATCGTCGCATCCTTCCTACGCACGCTGGTGGCGCTGGTGATGATGCTGGGCCTAACCACCATCTGGCTGTATCCACTCGCCTTCGGAATGCTTGTGCTGTCACGCCTCTACGGAATCTCGAAGAGCAGCATGCTCCCGGTGGCGCTCCCCGAACCGGTGGCACTGGTGAGCGCCAACGCCCAACTAGCTCGTATCGGCATACTCGCCGGAGCCGTCGTGCTCCCCCTCGGTGCCCTGGCGGCCCAAATCGACCCCGCGGTCGCTCTCGCCTTGGCCGCCATCTTCTTCTTCATATCGACGTTTACTGCATTCGGGCTCCCCAATCCCCGGCGAGCCGAACCAACCGAAGGCGACATCCTCGACACGCCTTGGCCAAAGCGGCCCCCGGCGCCGCGACGGGCCATTCGTCTCTCTCGCCTGGCCACGGCCGGTGTCCGTCTTCTAAACGGCTTCCTCTTGCTTCTGCTGGCATTCGAATTCCGCGACACCGATGCCCGGGCCTTCGATTTTGCGGCACTCATCGGCGCCGCGGGCCTCGGATACGGTCTCGCCTCGATGGTCAGCCCGGTACTGGAGCGGCGAATCCGGGAGGAGCCGATGGTGGTGGCAGCCCTGGCGATCGAAGCCGCGGCGGCCTTTATCGCGGGTCAGTTCTTTGGCCTAGCGGCCGCAGCCGCGCTGGCAGCAGCGGCCGGTCTGGCCTGGGGCACCGCCAAGTTCGCCTTCGACGCCATGCTCCAGGCTTCGGTGCCATCAGATCAGTCTGGGAGGGCGTTCATCCGCAGCGAGACACTCTTCCAGTTGGCGTGGGTGGTCGGGGCGATCATCCCGATCGGTCTCACCATCAATGCCGAAGTGGGGCTGGCAATCGCCGGCGTGGCGGCGTTGACGGCCCAGACGGTGTTCGTGGCCGGTCTGCTGGTCGAGCGGTAGGGCTCTTGAGAGGGCGCGCCGTAGGCGCGGACTCGGTGGCCTGGAGCTGGGGCCCCCGGGCCACGCAGCGATGAGACGTATGGCGAAGAGCCACGGGAACACCCGAGAGCTTCCGCCAATTGGCGGGAGCCTTCAGGCCTCTTCGGGCGCGGGAGCGTCGATCGTCACCGTCACACCCCTAAGCATCGCTGCGATCGCGGCGACGGCGGTTGCCCGCGGAGCCAAGACGACGCCGGCGGCGGCGCCAGCTGCAGCATGAAGCAACTTGAGCTTTACGGCCGGCGAACCATTCGGTCCGCCGATCGTGACGGTCCGCTCCATGGCGGTTTCAAACAGGCTGGAGAAGTTCTCGTTCACGTCCATCAATCTAGCGACGTCGCCAACAGCACCGCCCGGCTCCTAGCCTCAGAGCACAATGCGAGCATTTCAGATCGTCGCCTCCGGCGCTCCACTCAGCCAAGCCGACCTGCCCGATCCCGAACCAGACCGCCACGAGGTCGTGGTGACAATCGAGGCAGCCGGTATCTGTCGCTCGGACGTCCACTACAAGTCGGGGACCCGTCCCGTCCCCTCCCTCCCGCTGGTCCCCGGTCACGAGGTGGCAGGGGTAGTTCGCGCGATCGGCGACGACGTCGATACTCATCGGATCGGCGATCGGGTGTGTTTGCACTATCTGGTGACGTGCGGTGCCTGCAACGCGTGCCGTCGCGGAGCCGAGCAGTTCTGCGATTCCGGTCAGATGATCGGACTGGATCGTCAGGGGGGGTACGCCGAGTCGATCACGATCCCCGCCCGCAACGCCCATCACATCCCCGACGGAGTATCGACCGAGGCGGCCGCCGTGATGATGTGCTCGACCGCCACATCTCTACATGCTCTGCGGCGAGGCCGCGCCGGGCCGGGTGCAACGGTGGCCGTGTTCGGCTCGGGGGGACTCGGCATGTCGGCGATCCAACTGGCCCAGGCAATGAACGTCGACGCTGTATTGGCGATCGACACCAATCCCACCAAACTCGCAACTGCGGCCGCCCTGGGAGCAACTCCGATCGACGGATCGGGTGATGTCGTCTCCGCTGTCAGAGCCGCGTCGTCTGGCGGGGTGGACGTGGGGCTCGAACTGGTCGGTTCTGCACCTCTCATGGCGAAGGTCGTCGCCTCCCTAGCGCCGGGAGGTCGAGCGGTCGCAGTTGGCATTACCGACAGCGAATTCGGTCTCGATCCCTATCGCGATCTGATTCGCAGCGAATCCGAGATCCTGGGGGCAGCAGATCACCTCGCGACCGAAATCGACGAACTGCTCACCTTGGCCGAGCAAGGCATCATCGATGTCGGCCGACTCGTTACCCGGCGGGTCCCATTCGAACTGGCCGAGGTAAACGCCGCCCTCGACCGGCTGGAGGGCTTCGGTGACGATGTTCGCTCGGTGATCGTGCCTGTCGAAGCCCCAGGTTGAGCCTGCAGCACAGGTAGCGTCGCCTCGTGAGACTCCCCGACCAGATCCGCCAAGCCATCGAGGCTCATGCCCGCTGGGCATACCCGCACGAGGCATGCGGGCTCGTAGCCGCCGATGCCGCCGGAGATCTGCGCATGGCGTATTGCCTCACCAACACCGAGCGCCACTCGAGTCGATTCACGGTGGATCCTGCGGAGCATTACGGGGCACAGTCACACGCCGAAAGACATGGTTGGCGAATTGCCGGCTCGTTCCACTCTCACCCCCACTCGGCCGCCGAGCCATCGGCTCACGACGTCGCAGGGGCCCTCGACCCGACATGGATCTACTTGATCGCCGGTCCCGTGGGAGAGAGCGTCCCGATCCGCTCCTACCAGATCCGCTCGGGTTCCGTCACCGAAATCGACACAATGGCAACGCAATGAGACTCTCGTATCACGGGCTGGTGGATCAGCTGCGCAAGCAGATCGGCGAGATCAGTACGTCGGAGCTGGCCGACCGGCTCGACGCCCCCCCACTCCTCATCGACATCCGCGAGCCCGACGAAGTCCGCTCCGGGATGATCCCCGGCTCGTATCACGTACCCCGCGGCGTCCTCGAAGGTGTCATCTGGCAAATCGCTCCCGAGCCAACCACCCAGATAGTCCTGATCTGCGACGCCGGAAACCGCACGGTGCTGGCGACGGCGTCCCTGAAGTCAATGGGATTCACCGATGTCTGGTCCCTTGCCGGAGGCATCGGCAAGTGGCGCCGTGAGAGCCTGCCAATCGCCGTCCCTGGAGCGGTATCCGATGTAGGCGACGAATCGCCTGTGTTCAGCGCCGACGACGAGGCACGATACGCCCGCCACCTGTCACTCGAAGGTGTCGGTCGCGAGGGCCAACGGCGTCTCGCCGAAGCATCGGTCGTCATCGTCGGGCTAGGCGGATTGGGGTCGCCGGTGGGTCTCTACCTGGCGGCGGCGGGTGTTGGACGGATTGGCCTGGCAGATCCCGACGTGGTGGATATCACCAATCTGCAGCGCCAGGTGATCCACGACACCGTCCGCCTGGGCATGCGCAAGGTCGATTCGGCGGCGACTGCGATCCAGCGGCTCAATCCGGGCGTCACCGTGGACCGATATCCCACTGCACTCGACGCCGACAACGTTCTCGAAATCCTCACCGGGTACGACATCGTGATCGACGCTGCGGACAACTTCCCGACCAGGTACCTCATCAACGACGCTTCGTTGCACCTGCGAGTCCCAGTGGTGCACGGCGCCGTCTACCGATTCGAGGGACAGGCCTCGGTGTTCCGGCCCTACGTCGGACCCTGCTACCGCTGTTTGTTCCCGCAACCGCCACCGCCGGAGTTGGCTCCCAACTGCGCAGTGGCCGGCGTGCTCGGCGTACTCCCCGGCACGATCGGAATGATTCAGGCCACCGAAGCCGTCAAGCTGATCGTCGGCCTCGGCCAGAGCCTGGAAGGCCGGCTGCTCACATATGACGCGCTGGGAGTGGCATTCGACACGCTGAAGGTGCGACGCGATCCGGCCTGCCCCGCCTGCGGAGACGAGACGAAACCACCGTCACTGGTGGACTACGACGACGCTTGCACTCCGGCAGACCGCTAGCGGGGCTTCACCCGGGCTCTCAGGCGGCCCAGCCAGCGCACCGAATAGAGCCCGATCAGAGCTCCGAGTCCCAGGTTGATGACCGCCAGGATCAGCCCGGTGAGCACGTCGAGAACACTCACTCCCCGATCGGCCGTCACCGCTACAGCGATGACCCATGCAATCGCCCCGATCACCACACCCCATCGCAGAAGGTGTAGCCGGCGTGACAAGGACAGCCCGAGGAGGAACCCGATGATCAGAAGGCTCGGGAGCATCTCAACAGCCCGTAGCGTCTCGGAGCACCCGACACGCTTGGGCCAAGCGGGCGGAGCCCAATCTGGTGATGCAACGCCGAAACGAGTCCCGCGGCAGCGTGTGGATATTGTCGAAGTTGGCGACACACTCGGTGGGTACACCATCCGCGCCTGGGGTCAGTCCCAACTCGGAGACGACACCGCGCTCGACACGTGTCAGCGCCGCGACAACCACCGAATCGATGCGATCCACTACGGGATCCCGGGTGAGAACGAGGACGGGTCGGTCACCACCCGGCGTCGCAGCGAACCAGATCTCACCCCGCTGCATCAGCCCAGTCCGACCAGTCCTCAGCGGGACCCCAATCTGCGATCTCGGCGAGCGCCAGCTCTTGGGCTGTGAGTGGATCAACCGTCCAGGCATCGATCTCATCCTCAGCCCTGAGTCGAACGAGGTGACGGTGGAGGGCGTCGCGCAACAGCTGAGAGCGGTCGAGACCGGTTCGCTCGGCCCAGTGCTGTGCGGCGGCGGCTTCCTCGTCGTCCACCCGGAAGCTGAGCATCGTCATACGAAGAGTATCCTCTGTATGACGGTTCAGGTCAACCCCTCCGTCCGGCACGAAATACTTGATCATCGGCCGCCGTGAACAACGCCCGATCAGGCCGAGACCAGCCTCCACACCAAGCCAGCCTGGAGAAGGAACACCTCGCCGTCGGGTCCCACCCCAAACGATGTGAGCCCCTGGAGCCGTGGCAGGAAGACGTCATCGGGATCCGTAAACACCACTGCTTCCGGCTGATCCCCGGAGCGAAGACCCCACACCTCGCCCGAGCAGTAGTCACCAAAGAGGTACGTCCCGTCGAGACCCGGGATCGAATCCCCGCGGTACACCACACCCCCGGTCACCGAACATCTTCCGGCGTCGTGGAAGTACTCGAACACGGGAGCGAGGAAGAGCTCGGGTTCACACCCATCGAACCGGAAGCAGTGATTCCCCTCCAGCAGCGGCCAACCGGCGTTTGACCCGGGTCGGGTGGTATCGAGCGTGTCGATCTCCTCCCACTCGCCTTGACCGACATCTCCTACCCACAAATCGGTACCGTCGAAAGAGAATCTCCACGGGTTCCTCATCCCCCACGCCCACACTTCCGGAGCACCGCCGACACCGTCGGCGAACGGATTGTCGGCCGGTATCCCGTACGGATCACCACCATCGAGATCGAGACGCAGGATGGCGCCGAGGAGAGTGAACGAGTCCTGACCGTTGTTGAACTGGTCGTCGGAGCCTCCTCCATCGCCAAGGCCGACGTAGAGAAACCCGTCGGGGCCGAAGTCGATCATCCCGCCGTTGTGGTTTGTCGCCGGTTGGCGGAGCGTCAGAATCACCCTCCTGCTCCCCGGATCGGCAATCCCCGTGTTGCCCAGGCGGTATTCCACGACGGTCGTTGAACCATCGAGCGCCGAGTAGTGGACGATCATCCGGGTTGGATCGTCGGGGTCGAAGGCCACTCCCAGCAGACCCTGTTCTCCCAAGAACAGCACCCGATCCGAGATATCGAGTACGACCGTGCGATCTCCGCTGCCCAGGTCTATCGCGTAGATCACTCCAGGCTGATCGGCTACGAACAGACGAGGATTATTCGGGCGAGCCGTGGCAAAGATCGGCTGCACCAAGTCATCAGCAACGATCTCGACATCGAGCCGGATCTCGTCGAGCAGAATCCGTGGAGCCGCGAATGAGGTCGTCGTGGTGTCGGGTACTTCGCTGATCGTGGTCGCACCGGACTCGATGGTGGTCGAGACCGCCGATGTAGTTGCGGTCGAGGTGGGCGCAGATTGCGTGGCTCCGGTTTCGATCGAGCCGGATTCGTCGGTGCACGATCCAAGGATCAGCAATAGAGCAACCAGGGGGATCCTCAACTTCACCGGCGAGAGGCTAACTGCGCCTCGCCTACTCCTCTATGTAGCGGGGGTAGGTGACCTTGGCGCGCTCAGCATCGAGAGGATCCACAGCGACGGTCACAAACGGCTCATCCTCGGAAGTGACTCCCAGCACTTCCCCGTCGGGGTCGATGATCCAACCGAGCCCACCCCAACGCATGCCAACCGCGTCGGTACCGCTGTGGTTGCTGGAGAGGCAGAAGGCGCCTGCCATCACCGCGGCGGCTCGTCCTCCAGCCAGCCACTTGTCGCGACTCGACCACTCGGTGGCACGGGGATTGGCGACAATGGCCGCTCCATCACGTCCGAATGACCGGGCGTGTTCGGTAAACCAGACCTCGGTGCACACCAGAAAGCCGACCTTGCCGGAGGCAGTGTCGAGCGTCGGGAACGCTCCCCTCCCCCTGTCGTACCAGGTCGCCTCCCAGAAACCGTCCTCGTCTGGGAGGTAGTACTTGTTGTGGGAGGGCAGGTACGTCCCCGATTCCCATGCAAAAGCTTCGTTGTGGCGGCGCCCCTCGACGAGGACGGGGCGAGATCCGAGCACGGTGGCGGCGCCCAACTCACCCAGGCGTTCCATCCAGGCATCGTGAGCGGCCATGGCATCCAGCCAACGCTCGGGGTCAACATCCTTGGTTGCTGCCAGCCATACCGAGAACGGCATTTCGGGAAGCAGCACCAGGTCGGAGTCGGCGGCGAGACAATGCTCGACGAGCCCCTGCCAGGCATCCAGGCGCGGCTCGGGATCGTGCGGGAGTTCGCAGACGGTGAGATTCATGAGGTAGGAAGGTATTAGGGATGACGGAGCTAGGGAAGAAGAGCCTCCGTCGCTCACACTGCCTTGAGCGCCTGCTCCAGATCGAGAAGAAGGTCATCGTCGTGATCGATCCCCACCGAGAGTCGTACCAAGCCGTCGGTGATGCCAAACTGCTCCTTCTCCTCAGGAGTTGCGGCGGAATGGGTCATCGTCGCCGGGTGCTCGGCGAGCGACTCCACCGCCCCGAGGCTCACCGCTAGTTTGACGAGCCGCAGCGCGTCGAGGAACCGGAACGCCTCCAACTCACCGCCTTCGATCTCGACGGCAACCATGGCACCGGGACCCTTGCACTGGCGCTGATAGAGCTCCCAATTGGGATGGCTCTCATCGATGTGGCCCAACCAGTTGACCCGCTTCACCTTGTCGTGATCACGCAGGTAGTCGGCAACCACGCGGGCGTTCTCTGCCTGCTTGTCCATCCGAATCCGCAACGTCTTGAGGCTTCGCATCAGCAGCCACCCCACCCAGGGGCTGGTCATCGTCCCCAGCATCGTCCGCATAGCCTTGATGGGGCCGAGGACTTCCTTAGACCCGGTGGCGGCGCCTGCGATGAGGTCGCTGTGACCTCCGAGGTACTTCGTCGCCGAGTACAGGACGATGTCGACGCCGTGTTCGAGCGGGCTCTGGAACACCGGACCGAGGAAGGTGTTGTCCACCGCCACCGGGACCTTGCGTTCCGGCGTCGAGTACTGCGCTGCAAAGCGCACGCACTCATCCATATCGATGAGGTCGTTGGTTGGGTTGGCGGGTGTCTCGATGAGCACCATCCCGAGGCGTCCCCCCGCCTCATCGACCAGCCTGGAGACCTCCTTGGGTGGCGTGGCGAGATCGAACCTGACTACGCGGATGTCGAACTGGGGAAGGATCGTCTCGATGAAGTGATGGGTCCCGCCGTAGAGCGGAGCGCTGGCAAGCAACACATCGCCCGGCCGCAGATGCGTCCACAGTGTGGTGGTGATAGCGGCCATTCCGCTCTCGAAGAGGGCGCCGTCCTCGGCGTCATCCCACACTGCGATCCGGCCTTCGGCGATTTCGAGATCCGGGTTGTTGAGCCGCGAGTAGATGAGTCCCACCTCTTCACCAGGATCGGCCTCGACGAAGCCGTGGGCCAAAGCGAAGGCGCGCTTGCCGGCGGCGGCACTCTCGAATTCGAATGTCGATGTTTGGTAGATCGGGCTGACGGCGGCCCACTCCGACCATTCGGGCTTGTACCCGTACGACATCATGAGGCTCTCGGGGTGGAGGCGCTGTCCCTCGATCTCGTCATCCCACTTCGTCATGTCATCTCCTTGGATGGGACGTGTGGGCGCGGCTGCAGCCTGGCCACATGGTACCGGAGCCCCAGAGCATCATCGAGAAAACTCGGCCTCAGCTACGCAGCCGTTCAACGCCCAGCGAGGTCGGACCGAGCCCGGCGGTCGCAAGGTCTTCGGAGGGTTCGCCGTCGAGAATCATGTCCGCTGCGTAGCGGCCCATGGCGGGACTGGTCTTGATACCAAAGCCGCCTTGCCCGGCTAGCCAGTAGAAGCCCGCTACCGCATCGTCCCAACCGTTCAGAGGTCGATCATCACGGACGAACGAGCGCAATCCGGCCCACGCCGATTGAACAGACCGAATCGACATCGTGGTAACCGACTGGATCCGTTCTATCCCGAGCGCCACATCCTCTTCGCGATGACGGACGTCGTGCGGCTCCACAGGGGTGGCGTCGGCCGGACTCGCCAACAGGCTGGGACCCTCAGGCTTGAAGTAGTACTGCTCGTCGAGGTCGACGACCATCGGCCAGGACCGGGGAGCGGAATCGGCGGGTGGCGCGAAGGTAAAGGCAGTACGCCGCTTGGGGACGAGTCCGATCGGGGCGACCCCGGCCGCGCCGGCGATCTCATCGCACCAAGCGCCGGCGGCATCAACGAGCACACCGGCTCGGATTTGATCGTCCCCCGATCGAATAATCCACTCGTCTCCCCGACGCTCGGCGGCTTCGACACCGAATCCGGACCGAATCTCTCCACCACGGCGCCTCAAGCCGCGCTGGTAGCCCGAGTGAAGAGCGTGCACATCCAGATCCATCGCTTCGGGCTCCAACACGGCTCCGACCACCACATCCCGATCGAGAACCGGGCAGAGCTCGGCAGCCTCACCTGAGGAGAGTCCCCGCACAGATGAGACGAGGGCCTGCTGCTCGACTACAGAGGCTTCGAGTCGATCTGCCTGGTCTTGGGTGGCGACGAAGGCGATCCCCCGCTCCGAGAGGAGCAGAACATCGGAGAAACCATCCGGAGGTCTCTCGAGAAACCGCCGGCTGGCAATGGCAAGCCTGCGCACGACCGGCTTGCCGTAACACTCGGTAAAGACGGCCGCCGAGCGTCCCGTCGAGTGGAATCCGAGCGTTTGCTCTCGCTCCAGAACGACAACGGAACACCGCTCGGAGAGGAAAAACCCCACCGAGGTCCCGGCGATACCACCACCGACGACGGCAACATCGAACCGCATCATGGTCCGGGGATGAGGTGGGAACGATCGAGTCCGATCGCAGCGTCGGGTGGGGATTCGATCAGTGTCACCCGATCGATCTGGGTTTCCTCCAGCAATTCGACGACTCGGGCCGCCGCATCCGCAGCGGGTCCGGGTGTCACCTTGGTGAGCGCCACCGTCACCCTGGCTTCGGCAGGTACGCGGCTATGGCCGCCTTTGGGATCCGCCAACACCCGAGCCAAATCGGCGGGGCGCAATGGATCGTCGAGCGTCCGCCCGAGAAACGCAGCCACTCGTTCCGGTCGATGGGTGGCGTCGCCGATCGTCCTGCCGACCGCGTCGATGCCGGCCACGATGACGACACGTTTGGTGGCAGACGGGATCACGGGTTCGTGCGGAGCAGGCACCTTGAGTGACCGTCCACGCGCCCCGTCGGCCTCCACCAATACATGATCTATCTCCGTCATCGCAGATAGCCGATCCACCAGCTCCGGCGTGACGCCTGTGACCTTTGCGCCGGAGATGTCGCCCACCAGGAATGCGGGATTGCTTCCCTCGAGAGCGTCGAGGACTTCGGTGACGGTACGGCACACGGTCGCCCAGCGCGGGATCTGATCAGCGCCCATCTTCGTGGTCGTTGACAGGACTACTCGGCGACCGGCTGCGACCAGTTCGGCGCCCAACCCGAGCAACAGAGACGACTTGCCGCCAGCCCCGACAAACGCCACAAGGCCGGTTTGGCCCACTCCGAGCTTGTCGGCCAACGAAGCCATCACGCAGCCACACGATTGAGCCAGGTGAGGACCGCTTCGAGCACTCCACCGCCCACCGATCTGGCCTTGTCTGAGATCTCGAAGCAGGCGGCCCGCTCCCCCCTCGGGTCTATGTCACCGATCTTGAGGCCCTTCTCAGCGTCGTGCCCCTGGGCTATGAGGCCGCGGACGACTCCCGTGATCGACGCAGCTACGGCAATACCACCGACGGTACCGATCGGGTCTCCGGCGGCAACCATGTCGCCGATCTCGACCGACCATGCCACCGCACCGGAGTCGAGGGCGCGCAGGACACGGCGCGCCCCTTCGCCCCTGATTTCGCCCGGAACACCGGTATTGGGGGCGGCAGGCCCCTCCCAGATCACCCTGCCCAGATGATGCCCCCGCATCGTCTCGACGACAGCGTCGCAGTCCGCCCCTGCCGTAAACCCGGGTCCGAGCCCCACGACCAGAGGTGCTTGATCGATCCGAGTATCGGTATTCCGCTTGGCCAACCTGGCATCGACCAGGACCGAGGGATTGGGCGCGAACGCCGGTAGTTCTGGGCTCACCAGCACTGCGATTTCGCCACCTCGCGCGACCGTCACAGCATCATCGGGGGAGCCGACCGGGATCGCCGAGACGCCATCGAGAACCTGAGCACCTTCCAACACGACCGAGGCGAATGCGACCCTGCGCCGCAACGCCAGCGGGCGTGCCAGTTCGAGAATCACAACCGGGAAACCGGCCCTGCGCAAACGCCACGCGGCGCCGGTTGCCAGATCTCCGCCGCCTCGCATCACGACCAAGTGGTCTCCAAAGAGCATCAGTCCGCCTCGGACGCCTCGGCTCCCCGCCGAACCCGGATCACCTCGCTCAGAATCGATACCGCTATCTCCTCGACCGTCTCCGCTCCCAGGTCGATGCCGATCGGAACGTGAACACCGTCAAGCGCTGCTTCCTCGATACCGCCGTCCATCAGCCGATCACGCACCTTCTTCCAGCGCCGCGAGCTGCCCATCACACCCAGGTACCCAGCCGGGGCGCCGATCAGATGAGCTATCGCCGCAACGTCGATATCCACTTCGCGCGAAACGATGACTATCGATGTCTCGGCCGTGATTTCGTGTCCTGCCAGAGCCTCAACGACAGGTCCCTCTAGACGGACGTCGGCATTGGGCATGACATCTTTGGTGAGTCGATCCTCACGGTCGTCGGTCACTACGGCTCGGTAGCCGAGCCAGTGGGCCAAATCGACCACGGCGCGACCGACATGACCGGCGCCGACGACAAGGATTGTTGGTGGGGGCATGTATGGCTCCAAATAGATCTGTACTTCACCGCCGCAGAGGCCGGGGTCGCCGCGGTCGGGCTCGAACAGCTTGTAGTCCAACAGCTTCGTCGTGCCGCTGCGCAACCGCTCCAGTGCTTCATCTATGACCCGAGACTCCATGGCACCCCCACCCACGGTGCCGACCAGCGAGCGATCACCAAAGACAAGCATCTTGGTTCCGGCATGACGCGGGACCGATCGTCTGGTGGCGACCACAGTTGCCAGCACCACCGGTGTGCCGGCGGCGACGGCATTGCTGAGTTCCCGCAGTACCTGGTGGTCCTCGCCCGTTGCCACTAGTGCCTCAACCCTTCGAGTGGAGGGCTTGCCACACTCGCTCGGGCGTAAACGGGATGGCGTTGATTCGGGTTCCTGTGGCGTTGGCGATCGCGTTGCGGATGGCAGGAGCCACTCCATCCTTGGGTATCTCGGCGATGGCTTTGGCCCCAAAGGGACCGCTCTTCTCCATCGTCTGTACGAGATAGGTATCGATGCGCGGCATCTCGTCGGCCCGGTAGATCCAGTACGGACCGAACCGGGCGTTGACCATCCGCCCGCCCTCGTCGTATGCCATCTCCTCGCAATGGCCGTAGCCGAGAGCCTGAATCATGCCGCCCTCCACCTGACCGGCCGCCGTGACCGGGTTTATGGCCACTCCGCAGTCGACGGCCATCACCAGCGACTGCACCGTGACCTGGCCGGTGTCGACGTCCACCTCGACCTCGGCAAACTGGGCGGCGTACGGCGGGGGCGACTCAGGCGAGACGTACGAAGCAGTACCCATGATCTGATGCTGCTGCGCCTGATGCAGCGAAGACAGCGCTATCTCTGCAAGTCCCACCGATCTGCCATCGGTTGACCACGCTTGCCGGTCGCGCAATTCGATGGCTCCTGCGCTCTCTTCGAGCAGCAGGGCGGCCCGATCGACGATCTGACGGCGAGTCTCCTCAGCGGCGCGCTTTACCGCCATGCCCGAGATGTATGTAGTGCTCGAGGCATAGGCACCGGTATCGAATGGGGTCATGTCGGTGTCTGCGGCGTACACGACGATGTCGTCGAGAGGAACGCCCAGCACCTCCGCCGCGATCTGTCCCAGGATGGTGTCGGCTCCTGTCCCGAGGTCGGTCGCACCGATGAGCATGTTGAACGAGCCGTCATCGTTGATCTTGATGCTGGCGGCGCCCATGTCGAGCCCCGGGATCGCACTGCCGTGCATGCACATGGCAAAGCCCAACCCGCGGCGAATGTTCGGCCTGTCCGAGGGTTGACGCCATTCCGGGTCGAGGCGGCGTTGCCAGCCGATCGAACGCTCCCCTTGAGCGACGCACTCCTCGATGCCACTCGACGTCACTACCGGAACGAAACTCGTGTCGGCCTCACCCTCCCCGAGCTGTGGGGCCACATCGATCGGATCACCCTCGGCCGTCCAGTTCATGCGGCGGAACTCCAGCGGGTCTATCTCCAGAGCGTGCGCCACATCCTCCATGTGAGCCTCCAGCGCAAACAGCGCTTGGGGTGCCCCGTATCCGCGGTAGGCGCCCGGAACGGGCAGGTTGGTGTAGGCGACGTCGCAGCGGTACCGCTTGTTCGGCGACTTGTACGAGGTGAGTCCCCGCAGCCCGCTCACCATCTGCACCGTGAGTCCATGAGTGCCGTAGGCGCCGGTGTTGGCGACCACCTTCATCTCCTGGGCGACGAGATGTCCGGCTGCGTTGACGCCCGTGCGATAGGCGATGGTCTGCGGATGACGCGTCCTGCTCGACACGAACTCCTCCTGGCGGGTGAGCTCATAGCGAACGGGGCGACCGGTCGCCATCGTGAGATGTCCGACGATGTCTTCGATCAACATTTCCTGCTTGGCTCCAAAGCCGCCCCCGATACGAGGCTTGATGATGCGGATCTTCTTGATGGGGAGCCCCAGCAATGGAGCCACCATCCGGCGCACGTGAAACGGCACCTGGGTGGAGGTGCGGATCACAAGCCGCTCATCGCTGTCCCAGTAGGCAATCGCAATGTGAGGCTCGATCGGAGCCTGCTGCACCTGATGGACTCGAAACTCTTGCTCGAAGATCCGATCGGCCTGCTCAAACCCGGCATCGACGTCGGCCACGTCGGCACTTATGTGGTGAACGATGTTCCGACTTGCATCGTGAGCACCATCCATGCCGTCCTCGTCATGAATGACGGGAGCGCCTTCGGCGATCGCCTCGTTCTCGTCGAAAACCGCAGGCAGCACCTCATACGTGACATCGATCAATTCGAGAGCCTCAGTGGCGATCTCCACGGATTCGGCCGCCACAGCCGCCACTCGGTCCCCGACAAAGCGCACCTTGTCGTCAAAGCTCACCTGGTCGTACGGGAGCGGGTTGGGGTAGCTCTGCCCACCGGAGGCATAGCGAACCCTGGCCACGTTCTGGTGGTGGAGCACCGCCCTGACTCCGGGGAGCGAACGAGCCTTGGAATCGTCGATTGCGACGATTCGAGCGTGAGCGTGAGGGCTGTACAGCACCTTTGCGTACAGCATCTGGCGCATGTCGATGTCATCGACGAACGCCGGGTTGCCCTTTGCCAGCTTGAGGGCATCGACCTTGATCTCTGGCCGACCGACCACGTTGGTCTCAGGCACCTCGGGATTAGGCACCACCTTGGGAGACACCGCGGGAATACCTTCGGGATCGGTGACTCCGTCCATGTCGTATGTGAGCGGCGAGACAACGGAGGTCTCTACGTCGGAAACGGCCTCCCCACGGAGAGCGGCGGCGGCCCGCTGTACTGCCAATACCGGCCGGAGGTACCCGGTCTCCCTATCGAGTATCCCGGACAGCGCATCGCGAATCTGATCCTCACTCGGATCGGGATCGGCTGCGAGGAGCTCCTTCGCGGCCAGGATCATCGCGGGCGTCGAGTAGCCGGATTGGATGGCTCCGGTGGCGATAAACGCTTCTTGGATCGGGTGCAGGCTCATACGCGGCGCCAGACCCTCGACCGTTTCGATCTCATGGCCGTCGGCTTGAGCGGCGAGCATGACGTCGCTGGAAACGAGCCTTCCGTCTACGAGCACGGCGGCAGCACCCGTCTCCCCGGTTTCGGAACCGAACCGCACGCTGTAGAAACCCTCACGGCGCAGCACCGCCATCAGCGATTCGTGGGGAGCACAAGTCAGCTCGCGGGCCTCTCCGTTGAGGACGACGGTGATGGTCATGCCGGGCCCCCTTCCGGCAGGCGCCCCACGACGCGAGCCGCCAGAACCCCTGCCAGGTGACGCCGGTAGTCGGCGGACCCCCTGAAGTCGGGTGGTGGACGCAAATCCTCGATGCCGTCGGGTTCGATCAGTACCGGGGTGGCGGCGACGCCGGTAGCCGCAAGGAGCAATGAGTCGTCGTCGGAGCGATGTCCGGCCACCAGCACAATCGGAGTATCCGCAGGTGTGCGGGCCGTTGCCTCGAACGTGCCGTCCCCTCCGAGAGCAATCTGTACCGAAGTAATGATGCTTCCGACGAGCCCCTTGCCACCGCCAACCAGATCAGTCAGGACGACGTTCTCGATACCGGATGCGCCGGCAATGGATACGACCGCCGAGTACGCCAGGAGGCCGGCGACGAGACCGCTCTCGGGATCTGCGGTGGCCACGACGCCTCCGAGGGTCGCGACGTTTCGAATCGTGTTGGGTCCCTCGCGCCGCGCCAGATCGCGCAACAAAGGGGGGGTCCACTCGTGTTCGATGAAGTCCCGAAGCGTCACCATCGACCCCACGTCGAGCGTCGCTCCGTCACGAGAGATGTCGGCAAGGCCAAGTGCCTGGAGATCAACGACTTCGGACGGGACCCGCCCCGGCAGCCCATTGATCTCAGTGCCTCCCCCCAGTGGAATCGCCTCGACATCCGGCCTGGCGAGCAGCTCCAGAGCTGCTGCGAGAGTGGTGGGCCGGTGATAGGCGCGAATCGTGACCATCGGGGATTCCTTCTCGACAGATAACGCGGTGAAGAAGACGCCGCGACGGCGATCAGCTTCGGCCACGAATCCTACAGAAGGCCGGGATCGCACTCAGAACCCCCCACCAACGGCCTCCGGCCGTTGACTCCCCCCAAAGGGGAGAGTTGTCAGATCTGGATCACTCCACCCTTGTGGGGGAGTCAAACGCCGCAGCCGTTTGGTGGGGAGTTTCTGCTTAAGAATCCCCCCCACCAGCTCACTCCGCTCGCTGCCTCCCCCTCCCAGGGGGAGTGATTCAGAAGGAGTAGTTCAGGTGTTTCTGAACCACTCTCCCCTTTGGGGGGAGTCAAACGGCGCAGCCGTTTGGTGGGGGGTACCGCCTTCCTCTCTGCCGGTGCCGATCCACCCGGTAGTAGCGTTTGTTGCCATGGATTTTGTGGGCGCAAGGGACGTGGCTGAGGCGACAGCGGCCAAGGCCAGCATTCCCGATGCGCAATACCTTGCCGGGGGAACCGACCTGATGGTCGATGTCAATCTCGCCGGTCATCGTCCCTCGGGCATCATCGGGCTGCGCCGGATCGACGAGATCCAGGACCTCGGTCCGACGAGGATTGGCGCCGGAGTCACCTGGCTTCGACTCGAACAGGCGCCGCACCGCGCTCTGGCGCAGGCGGCTCGCGCTGTGGGGTCACCGCAGATACGGGCCGCAGGCACCATCGGCGGGAATATCGGCACCGCCAGCCCCGCTGGTGATGGGCTGCCGTGGATCGCAGCGCTGGACGCTGGGATCGAGGTGGCGTCGCATGACCGGGGACGTCGTGTGGTGCCGTGGAACGAGTTCTTCACAGGCGTCAAGCAGACATCTCTGGCCCCCGACGAAATGATCACCGCGGTCGTATTGCCCGAGGACGAGACGGAGATTCAAGAGTTCGCCAAGGTCGGTTCTCGCAACGCGATGGTGATCTCAACGGTCAGCTGCGTAGTGGTGCGCACCACCGCCGGTTACCGGGTGGCACTGGGGTCGGTGGCCCCCACGCCGATGCGGGCGTTCCGAGCGGAGGAGATGATCAATGCCGAGGCAGCCCCATCTGCCACAGCGATCGCCGAGTTCGGCCGCATCGTGGCCGAAGAGGTTCGTCCGATCACCGACCACCGATCGACCGAGGCCTACCGTCGTCACGCCGCCGGAGTGCTTGCTCGGCGCCTGCTCGAAAGATGTCTTGTGGCATGACCGTCTCGTTCACCGTCAATGGGGAGCAGCGCATCACAACCGCGGCGGGATGGGAGAGCCTGCTGAGCGTGCTGCGCGATGATCTCGGTCTGCCCGGCTCCAAGAACGCTTGCGAGCAAGGTGAATGCGGCTCGTGCACGGTCGTCCTCGACGGGAACCTGGTCTGTTCGTGCCTGGTCATGATCGGC
>JAJCYA010000056.1 GCA_029263095.1 Acidimicrobiia bacterium
CCCCAGACGGACCAATCGTCAATCGGCACGCAGTCTGAGGGTGCTGTCGAGCGACGGCACCTGGCAGGTCCGCGCCCCTAGCATCGCCTGATGTTTCGGAAGCCCTCATTCCGTCGAGGCCTGCGCGACGGGAGCGTCATCTTTGTGGCCGTTGGTGCATTTGGGGTGGCGTTTGGGATGCTGGCGATCGACGCCGGGCTCACATGGTGGGTGGCGGTCCTGGCCTCGGTGTTGGTGGTGTCGGGTGCGGCCCAGTTCGCCTGGCTGGGTCTGGTCGGCGCCGGCGCGGTTCCGGTGCTGATCACGACAACCGGCCTTGCCCTGAGGCACGTCCCGATGTCGGCCCGAATGGCATCACTGGTGGGCCGGGAGTCGTTGCGCACCAGACTGGCGTTGGCCTGGGTGCTGACCGACGAGACGTTCGGTCTGACATTGTCGGCAGCGCGACGCGGCGAGGAGGACTTGGTCGCCTACAAGGCCGCCGTCGACATTCAGCTCTACTCGGGGTGGATGGCCGGTACCGCGATCGGAGTGGCCGTCGGTTCCCGGTTTGATCCGACGGCGTGGGGCGCCGAGGCGTTCTTCGGGATTCTCTTTGTAGGTCTGGCTGCCCCGTTGGTACGAAACCGATGGGACGTCGCCGTGGGAGCCATAGCCGTAGCCGCAACCTTTGGCGCCGCCGCACTACTGCCTGATGCCTGGCGAATCGCCGCCGCGGCGGCGGTCGCGGCGGGTGTGGGGACGGTGATGCCAAATGAGTGACGCTCTGCTTGTCGTCGCGATGGGGGTGATCACCTACGGCAGCCGCGTCGCTCTACTCGCCAGATCGGGCCGAACGTTCGAAGGGAAGATGGATGCCTTCCTCGAACGATTCCCTCTCGCCCTGTTCATCGCGCTGGCGGCGGCAACGCTCTTGATCCCCGACTCCAATGTGGAACCTGCGCTCGGATACGCAGCCTTCGCTGGAGCGGTGGCCGGAGGCGTCCTGATTCGCCGGTCCTTGCCCGCGATACTGATCATCGGAGGGTCGGCCTACTGGATTGTCCGTCTGATCGTCGGCTGACGACGCTGCCGCAGCGGCCAGGATCGCTCGCCCGGGCGGGCCTCGCCGGTTCGAAAGATCTCCGGTTGACGTAAGTTACGTTTTGAGATACCGTAAGTTACGTTATGGGACGAATTTTTCGACGAGGCGAGCTCAAGCAGGCGATCCTCGTGGTCCTCGAGTCGATCGACACAGCCCACGGCTACGCAATCATGAGTGAACTCAAGAACCGAGTGGGGGGCGGTTGGAAGCCGAGTCCCGGTGCGATCTACCCGGCGCTCCTGGCCCTCGTCGAGCAGGGCTACGTCAAGACCGCCGAGCAGGGCGGAACGAGGCTGTACTCGTTGACGCCGGACGGTCATGTCGAGGCTCGGGCATTCGCGGTGGCAGCGCGCTGGGCTTCTCTGAACGCGCGAGCAGAGAGTGGTGAGGACCGCATCACCGTCGGCTCGTTGCTCGACTCCTTTTCAGCAGAAAGCGGTTTGCGGCGACGCCTCACCGGAATCGATCAACGACGAGAGATCGAATCGATTCTGCGGCGTGCAAGCGACGAGATCGAAAACACATTGAACAGAGGAGACAAAGATGGATGAGTTCGGCGAACTGGCTCTGCGGGAGCGGGAGGCCAGACGGATCGCCCGACGACAATGGTTCTGGCTGCATCTTGCAGTGTTCGCGACGCTTCAGGTATTCCTGTACGTGGTGTGGGCGCTGGGCTCTGCGTCGTATCCGTGGTTCATCTTCCCGCTGTTTGGCTGGGGAATCCCGATCGCAGCTCACGCGGTCTATGCCTTCGTGGTCCAAGACGCAGAGGAGATCATGGTGCAGCGCGCGATGAGAGAGGGAGGCGAGCAGGAATGAGGTGGCTGCTCGGGCCGTACACCGAGGCACGGACCTACCGAGTTGCCGCCTATCTCCTGGTCGGATTGGCGTTCGGAGTCTTCGAGTTCACGGTGTTGGTGACCGGCTTCTCCCTCGGAGTAGGACTCCTCGTCACGATCATTGGCCTACCGGTTCTCGTCGCCACGTTCCTCGTGGCGCGTTCTCTGGCGACCATGGAACGTCGCCTGGCGCGATCCTGGCTCGATGCCCCGTTGCCGCGACGGCGCCTCGCACAGCATGAGCCGAATGGCTTCTTTTGGGCGCGCCTCCGGAGTCTGACGACCACCCCGCGGACATGGTCGGAAGTTGCCTTCCTAATGCTCCGACTGCCGATGGCGGTGCTCGACTTCACCTTCATCACCGCGCTCATCAGTGCCATCCTGGGGGGGTTTGCGCAACCATTCTTGGTCGCCGCAGGAGTCGACACCCGCATCGGCACTTGGAGTATCGACACCATCGCCGAGTCTCTGATCTTCCTACCTTTCAGCCTTGTCCTCCTCGTCGTTGGAGCCCGCCTCATCTTGGGATGGGGCGAACTGTCGCGCCGGATGGCGGCCCATTTCCTCGGCAGACTCGACGCCACCGAGCTCAAGCATGAGATCCTCGACATCTTGGCTCGCACCGAAGGAGCCGATGCCTTCCGCATCCTCGACGAGCTCGGGCTGCGCCTCGGCCATGGATCCTTCCTCACTCCAACCCGAGTGGAAGCGACGCTTATAGCGCTCCAGTCATCGGGGCACGTGACAGTCAGCCGTGATGGGTCCCGACCGGTGTTTGCGGCAGCCTGATCACCCATGGAACTCGTCGCAGCCGAACTCGCATCCAGGCTCGTAAGCCTGTTGCTGCGGCCGTCGAGCCTGGCCGTCTACGTTGTGGTGTCGCTCGCCGTTGCCACGGGAGTGGGAGCCCGGGTCTCCCTCCTACTGAGCAGGTGAGACGATCCCAGAGCCGGCACACCGCGCCGAAGTTCTTGAATACTCTGGCGCTAGAGCGGCGATGGTGGCTGGGAACGAGAGTCCCCTGCTACATTCTGTAAGGGCGTACGTGCGACCAAAGGGATCACATGCGCACACGTCTTCCGGGTATCCGACCGACTCGAGGTAGAACCTCCGAGTTTCTGGGGCTCGGGCCAACCTGCTCGGGCCACCGGCAGTTGCGTTCGGCCACCCCACCAGCACCTGGAGGTTCTGCGTGAACGTCGACTCACCTGAACAGACCCACGAAGACGAGGACGTTTCGCAGGTGGCGGACCTCGAGGCAAAGCACGTTCGGTTCCTGTCGTCGGTCTCTCACAATCTGCGGACACCGCTGACGGCAGTGCTCGGATTTGCCGAGGTGCTCCAGGCGGACACGGGAGCAATGCGCGAAACGGATCGGGCTGATTTGGTCGCCACAATCGCCGGTCAGGCTGCCGCCATGTCGGACGTCCTGGAGGATCTCCTCGTCGGAGCGCAAGCCGAGATGGGAATTCTCAGTGTCGCAAGCGTTCCGGTCAACCTCGGAGCCCAGCTGGCACAGGTGGTCGAACACACCCGCACCGATACGCGTGCCGCCCTCCGGGTCGAGGGGACGGCCACCGCTCTCGGCGACCCGGGTCGTGTTCGACAGATCATTCGCAATGTGCTGCGCACCGCTGAACTACACGGCGGGCCAAACATCCTGGTTCGGCTCTCAGACCACGACCATCCGGCCTTCTTGACGGTGATCAGCGACGGGCCCGGGATATCCATCGAGGACCAACGACGCATCTTCGAACCGTTTGATACGGCCCGACGCGATGATGAGGAGCACGAGGCGTTCGGGTTGGGACTTTCCGTCGCGCGGCAACTAGCTCGACTCATGAGCGGAGACCTCACCTATCGACACGCGAGCGGACACAGCACGTTCGCGCTGTCGTTGCCGGCACATCGGGCGGGCGGCAACGGAGAACACGCCGGATGACGCGGCGCCTCCTTTGGGAGCCCACGGGAAGGGACCGCATGTCGCCTCTTGTCCCCACCTCGGCTTGCGGTGTCCCAGCCGCTGGCTGAAGATCGAGGGTTCCTGTGTTCCAACCCAGGGTCCTACCCAAAAGGGGTTTGCCGACGCCGATGGCCCAGCCCTGGTCACGCCCTCAGATCGGCGTCGCCCCACTCCCTGACTCGATCGTCAACTCCCTGGAGCACGATTCGGGCGCTCAGAATGAACAAGAGCAGCGCCCCCAGGGCAAACTCCCTCGGTAGGCCGATGACGGTGACGATCACCCCCCACAGCAACGGCCCGAGAATCGTGGCGAATCGACCCACGGTGGCGTACAAGCCATAGAACTCACCGAGATGACGCGGCGGTGAGATCCGTTGCATGTAGACCCTATCGGCAGCCCATGTTGCCCCGAGCGCCACCCCGCCGAGCACACCCAGCAGCCACATGAGTGAACTCATGCCCGCGGCCCCAGCGACTATGCCCAACGAGATTGCGACCATCCAGGTCCACAGCACCCGGTGCAACAACCAGCGCGGTCCGCGTCTGTCCACCAACCGGCCACCCCCGAACCCGCCGGCAATCGCACCAACGATGGCGACAGCAAGCAACGCCTGGACCTGACTGTCGGAGAAACCGAGTTCCTCGATGACGTAGATGGTGAGGAAGCCGCCAATGAGTGTGTTTACGGCATCGGTATAGAGAAATCGACCCACGAGAAAGCGGGCGACTCCGTCGTACGTCCTGGCCTTGCGCCAAGCGTGGATGAGTCTGCGGACGCTGGCGCGCAGTGAAGGTGCCGGTCCGGTCTCAGACGGCCGAGGGCGCTCCTTTACGAAGAGGAACGTCGGAACCGAGAAGATCAGAAACAGCACGGCGATCGCCTTGAACACGGCCGCCTCACCATGGTCGTCGAGTAGCAGCACGCCCAGCAGCACCGCGACGAACGAACCGAGATAACCGACTCCTATCCCAATCCCGGACACCCTCCCGACCGTCACCGGCGTCGAGACATCGGGCAAGAGCGCGTCGTACACCACCGAGCCCAGGTTGAAACCGACCAGGGCTATGACAAAGAGACCGAGCGACCCGGTCACCCCGACGCTGGCGATGAAGAACGTAGGGATGACCGCCAAAAGCGTCATCGGCAGCAGGTACGGGATTCGCTTGCCGCGATGGTCACTACGCGCTCCGATCCAGGGGCCGAGCACAATCACGATGACCATTGCGATGTCGAGAGTGATCGCGAGCGCCAGATCGGCGGGTTCATCAAAGCGCAGCAGCCAGGAGGGCAGCCCGGCAGAGTTGTCGGTTAGCCATTCGGCAAAGTAGAGCGAACCGACTCCCAGAGCAAAGATCGTGTTGGCGAGGTCGTATGTCGCCCAGGATGCGACCGACAACCGGGTCGGGCGCCACTCACCGGCCATGTCACTGCTCTGGTCACTGCTCTGGCCACTGATCTGAGAACTCACCGGGCGACGCTACCAGCGACGCCCGGTGAGGATCCTCAGGCAGCTGCGTCGAGTAGCGGCCCGCAGATCTCGCAGCTGGCCTGACAGCGGTCGACAATCTCCACTTCCAGATCGGCCAGAAGGGCGATGGCCTCAGCAACGGCAACCGTCGCCGTTTCGGCTCGGTGAAGAGATTGCAGCACGATCGTGTTCATGTCCCGGACCGTAGGCGGTGGGTATGACAAGAAGAGGGGCTAGCGACCGAGCAGCGCTATCACTTCGGCGTCAGACGTCTGGGGGAAGCTGTCGTACGACTCCCCTACCGCTCGGAATCGATCCGGTTGCATCGGGCAAACGATCTCGTCTGACTCATACGCCAGGAGATCGATCGTGGCCGGAGGACCCACCGGGACGGCGCACACCAGTCGACGCGGTTCGAGGCGGCGTACGTAACCGAGCACTGCCCGCAGAGTGGCCCCGGTAGCCACCCCATCATCGGCGACGACCACCACACGGTCGGCCACCTGAGGAGCCTCAGAACCGAATACTTCCTGGCGTCGGTGCAACTCTCCGAGGGAGCGGGTGACTTCACCCTCGACCTCTGTCGGATCGAGGCGCATCCGTCCAATCATCGGCTCATCCAGCAACGCCACACCGTCGGGCGCCACAGCACCGATCGCCAGCTCCCCACTCCACGGAGCTCCGACCTTGGCTGCGAGCACGAATCCGACTTCTCCATCGAGCACGGCGGCCACTTCGGCGGCGATCACGACACCACCACGAGGGACCCCGAGAACAAGCGGACTCAACCCACGTAGATGGGCCAGGTGGGCTCCCAGGGAGCGCCCGGCGTCGATACGATCCCGATACCGGCTCACGAAGCCAGAATACCGAAGCCGGACACCCTTTCGGGCGGTCACAACGGCTGCGCAGGCCGCCCTCTCGCCTCAAGCAATAGCTGAGGGCGAGTCATACATCTTCCACCGGTACGCTCGTTGGATGCGCCGCCTCCTGTTGGTCGCCAACCCTGCTGCATCTGGGTTCACCGCTTCGCTGCACCGCGATGTCACGGAGATTCTCGAACGAAACTTCCACGTGACGGCGATCTGGCCCAACGGCCCGGCCCAGGCGCGAACCGAAGCGACCGCGGCGGCAGCCGACGGCTTCGAGGTCGTAGCGGCGATGGGAGGTGACGGCGTGGTCCATCAGGTCGCCAACGCCATCATCGGCACCAGTGCGGCACTCGGAATCATCCCCGCCGGTACCTCAAACGTCTTGCGCCGCATCGCAGGCGTCCCGCGCAAACCGCGCGATGCTGCCGAAACCCTTGCCGACACCACCAGTACTCGGGTTCTGCCTACGCTCGCAATCGAGGAAGGCACCGGCGACTCGGCTCGCGACCACGTCGCGACCTTTGCCGCCGGAGTCGGGTTCGACGCCGAAGCGATACAGGAGTCGGAGCGACGACCCCTGAACAAGATCGGATTGGGTGTACTCCACTACGCCCGCAGCACGACCAAGGTGGCGAGGGCCTTCCGAGACCGCCTTCCGACCCTTCGTGTGAGCGACGGTGCCCGAACCGCGGACGCTGTTGCCGTACAACTCCAGGTCCATGACCACCTCACCTACCTGGGCCGGGTGCCTTTGAGCCTCGGATCGGGTCCGAAACCGATCGCCGCCGTGATATCCCGGGTAACCACACCGCGATTGCTCAACCTCGTGGCTCGCTCTGCGGTAAAGGTGAACCTGGCGCGACTACCTGGAGTCGAGATCTGGGAGGGATTCGAGCGACTGGAGATCACATCAGAACCGCCATCTTGGATTGAAGCCGACGGCGAACTCCTCGGTCGGGGATCCGTGTTCGCCGCGATGCCCGAACCGCGTCACCTTCTCATCGCGGATTCCTGAGTAAGCCCTAAATCAGCTGAGGAGCGACCTCGCGTCGCCCGGCCAGCCGAGCGGCGGCCACCGGGTCCAAAACTCCCAGCTCGGTGACGATCGCTTCGAAATGCGCCAGCTGAACCACCTCGAGGCCATCGGAGCGAGTCGCTGCGGCCGCAGAGCGCTCGAACAGTGGAGCAGGCAGAGCCTTGTCGGCGGACGTAACCAGCAGGGCGCGCACATCCAGGTTGGCAGCCTCCTTCACCAGGACGTCGGTACCGGCGGTGTTGATCATCGATCCCGGCCCGAAGGCCGATGCTCCAGTCACGATCAGATCGACTCCAAGAAGCGAATCGACGACGAAGTCCTCACTCACCACCTCCACCGCGATTCCCGCGTCGGCCAGTTCGGAAGCAAAGAGGCGCCCGGCGCCATCCCAGCCCGAACCACAGGTCACCCGAAATCGCTTGTGATGAGCAGCCTCCTCGAGCAGCCGCTGCACCGATGATGAGGTCCCGTGTGCCAGCACCGAACCGCCGTCGGGCACGAATGCAGCACCCATGGTCGCCAGAATGCCGACCGAGGCTCGGAGCCGCTCAGCCACCGCCCTCACCTCGGCGATGACCGTTTCCGGGCCGCGTTCGATCGTGAGCAAAACTGCATTCGCCAGGGTGATCAACGGGGCACTGGTAGGCCGCCGAGCAACAATCGAGCGCACAACGGAGTCGATCGCCTCTGGAAAGTGTTCAGAGGCGTACGCATCGATTCGCTCGATGAAGACCGCCAACTCGGCCGCTACCAGGGCACCGTTTTCTGCCTCACCGCCCTCAGCCGCACCTGTGAGTGCATCGAGGCGGCGTCGCGACGGCCACTCCGACCAGCTCGTCATGCCGGAGCTCTGCCGATACTCTTGCCGACCGTCATCGCGTCGACCGTGAGGCCGCTGACGACTGCCGACAACGAAGCTCGTTCCCACAGCATCCTTCGCAACGGCGCCCCGAACCGCTCCTGTAGCTGATCATTGAGTTCTCGCCCCGGATCAGAGCCCCTAATCGTCGACTCCAGTGCGGCCAGAAGCTCTCGCTCGATCAGATCGGTTCCAAACGACTGGCGTATGCGCAGACCAAAGACACCGCCGGCATCGGTGGAGAGCCTAAGAATGAAGCCTTCGACGGTCCGCAGGGCCTCCTCGAATGCTGCTGCGCCACCTCCAGCCACCACATCGGTGACAATCGCCTCTCTCACCGGGAGCCATCGCTCTTCGAAATCTAGAGATCCTCCCCCGGCGACGCCTGCAACCCCTGCGACAGCTTGGGCGGCGCGTCGGGCGTCATCGATGATCTTCCCTATATGGACACGCTTCTCGTCGAGACGGACCGCAAAATGGGCGACCAACGCCTCGATCCCCCGCGGATGTCTCCCGGGCGGGTTGGCCGCCACCGCAAAGAGGGCTGGCTCGGTAATCCCCTCGCGTTCGAGCAGCTCCCCGAGGTGGCCCAGCACGCCATCGAGACTCGTCTCGTCGAGCTGATCGACCTTGTTGAGGACGAAGAGCATTCGGTCCGATGAGCCCGCCAACGGTGCGATGAACTCTGAGTGAAGGACGGGATCTGCATACTTGACGGGGTCTAGAACCCACGCCACGACATCGACCTCGGGCATGAGTCGCTCCACCAGATCGCGGTGCTCAGAAGCGACGCTGTCGAGATCGGTCATGTCGAGAATGGCGAGTTCGGCGAACCGGTCGTGCGTTGCGCGCTGTTCTACGCCGAGGCGATCGAGCAGAGAATGCAGAGCCGGTTCGGCCTGCGACGGAATCCACGCCATCGGGATGGTCGTGTGAGGCCGCACCGGGCTGATCGATGCGATCGTGTCCCCGGCGATCGCATTGAGAAGACTCGACTTGCCGGAACCGGTTCCACCCACCAAGGCCAACACCATCGTCGTTCCGAGATGCCCGGCACGGGATCGAGCCGCGTCGGCGGCGGTCCGGGCGGCGTCGAGATCGTCCGGATGGACGTGACCTTCGGCAAGGCTGACTACAAAGTCGAGACCTTCGACAACTGTGATCACGTCGCTCATACGGATGCCTCGGTCGACAACTCGGTGAGGATGTTCCCGGAGACCGCCGGACCGAGCCGCTCGACGAACCGTAATGAATCCGTCTCCAGAATGCCGCGTAGTTCGTCGGCCAACCGGTCACGGGCCGATTCCACCAGCTCGGGGGTCGTCGCCAGACGACGTGCCGTCCGGGAATCGGGTGAGTGACGTGGGTCGATCGATGCCTGAAGAACCGAGTCGATCAACCGGCGCCGCTTTCTTCGACCGAACCGGCGCGGTGACCTTCGACGCGCCAATTCCTCGATGTCTGCGAGCCAGAAGCCGAGACGATCGCGCGCTGCGGCCAGTGTTCCGGCACCGTGACCGAACAGATCTGGGACCTGCTCCACCAGCCCCGGCGCCAACTCGTGCCATATCTCGGCGGTGGCCCGCGCTGCAAGACCGGCTCGTCTGGTTGCCGCAGAGGAGAGACCCTCGATCAGTCGGTCCGATCCGACGGACGCCAGTTTTCCTCTCCGAACCTCAGCGATCAGGCGACGCGCCTCGTCCCGATACATCGCTCGCATCGGATCGAGCAACTCGACTCGACGTACGGCTCCATCTATCACATGGCCCCTGACGGCCGCCAGGTCACCGCTCAACAGACGAAGCGAACCTGTGACTGCTGCAGCAACGATGCCGGGACGGGACTGAGGGTCGGCCATCGCTTCGATGTCCTTGGTCACCCTGGCAACTGCCTCGGGAGCAAGCGCCAATGTGTCCGGCGAGACAGGTCCCTCCGCCACCGTGGTGACAAGTTCAGCGGCGGGACGCGGGATGAGGCGCCTCGCAGCGAGCTTGGCTGCGAAATCGGCGGCAATGACCTGCTGTAGCTCGGGCGTTGTGGGCAGCCGGTTCAGCACCATGACGGTCGGGAGACCACGCTGTGCCGCCATCTCAATGAGCGCAAATGCGTCGGCATCCGCATACCGAGTGGCTCCAGCCACGAACACAACAGCGTCGGCGACCTCGAGGATCTGCCGAACGATCGGCACGCCGGAGGAATCGAGCACTTCAGGTGGTGGGGTATCCACGACCACGACTCCTTCCGGAGGAGGCCGCAGCGAATCGACCAGGGAGCCGGGAATCCGACTCCGCAAGCCATCGAATGTGGCCGGCACCATCCCATCCGTCCACGCCACCGGCTCACTGGTCGTCGGCCGCAACGGGCCAGCGTCGCTGATCCGACGCTGTGCGATCGAGTTGACGATCGTGGACTTCCCTCCACCGCTCGGACCGACGACGGCAATGACAATCTTGTCGGACTCGTCGGAGAGCCTTGGAGCCAGATAGTGCCCGGCCGTGATCGCCGCCCGGCAGCGTTGTGCTTCGGCGGCCTCCCCGACGGCCAAGAGATCGATCCTCTCCAACGCCGCAACGAGGCTGCGCAGCCGGTCCGGTGACGGAGGGTGGTCGATCATGGTCCGGATTGTGGCACGCCCGCGCCATCGACACCGAGCAGACCGAGTCTGTCACACCTAGTCCGTACGTTGATGCCATGACTACCGGCATTCATTTCATGGGTTCGCACGACGCACGCCCCGGGGCAGTCCGCATCGATGGCGATCGAGCAACTGTCGAGCACCTGGTCGTCGATGATCCGACGGTGGTGGGGATGCTCGCCACCGCGGCAGACGATGACCGCGGTGAACTCCTTCTCCGAATCATGAGTGTGGGAGCCAGAGGCGTGGCGTCGATGGGAATCGGTATCGACCTCACAGCCATCGACACCAGGGTTCACAACGTCCTCGAGTCCGTGACCACTGAAGCGCAAGAAACTGTTCGCTCGATCATCGAGGAGAGTCGCTCCAGCCTCAGCGAGCAATTCGACCCTGAGCAGCGATCATCGATCCTCGCAAGAGCACTTTCCGATTTCTCCGATTGGCGCGACCACCTCCTCACCCGGCTCGACCCCGGTGTCGAAGGAAGCACCGCCACCGTGTTGATCGAGCGACTCCAGGGTCTGGTGGGACCGGACGGCGTACTCGAGCACCGCCTGGCCGAAGCCCTCGACATCGATGCGGCAGATTCGGCATTCGCCCGACTGGGACGACTCATCGACGAGCGATTCGACGACCTCAGAAGCGACCTCGCCGGAGATCGATCCGCCGAGACCGCAAGGCTCGCCGAAGCAGAACGCGGGACGGCACACGGCATCAAGTTCGAAGACGTTGTGGAAACCAATCTGCGTCAGTGGGCGTCGACCTCCAAGGGTTGCATGGTCGAGCGCACCGCGACGAGCACCGGTGCCCTCACCGCTGCTTCCAAGGTCGGAGACTTCGTGGTCACGCTCGGGGACGGTCGCCGAGTCGTCGTAGAGGCCAAGCGTCAGGCATCGGTGGCCCTTGCCGGATCCGGCGGGATCTTGGCCGAACTCGACGCGGCTATGACGAATCGACAGGCGGATGCCGCAGTCTGTATCGCGGGTCGGGACGCCTTCCCGGCCGAGGTCGGTCGCTTCAACGTGTACGGCGATCGCGTGCTCGCCGTCGACGAAGGCGATGGAACGATGACGGCCATCGCGATGCAGTGGGCCGCAGCATCAGCATCGGCAACAAGCAACGGCGATGTCACGGTGGACAAGGGGGCGATCGCCGATCGCATCGATCGCATCCGCAAGGCTGCTGAGGCTCTGAGCGGAGCACGCCGCAGTGTGACAACGATCAAGGCGTCTCTGGACAAGCTCCACGAGACACTCGGAGGACTCCGCCTCGACGTACTCGACCAGGTCGATGATCTCGACCGGCTGCTGTGCCGGACAATCGAAAGCCGCGGTCTCCAGGAGATCCGCTCGTAACCTGGCGGTGGATGCCGCGAGGCATCCACCTATGGATCAACAAACTGCGCTCCCCCGCCCGACAGATCGCTCGGCGCTCGCCTCCGAAGGCGATGCCGACTCCGACGTCGCCACCAGAGTCGTGTCCCGTCTCATGGAGGTCATTCGCATGCGCGATCCAGACCTCGCCGATCATGGGCAGCGAGCCGCACACATCGCAGCGGCCATAGCCAAAGAGATCGGTCTCGACACGGCCACAATCGACCGCGTCTACCTGGGAGCACAACTTCATGACATTGGAAAGCTCGGCGTTGCAGAGGCCGTGCTTTGGAAGCCGGCCGGGCTGACTCGAAGCGAATGGTCCCAGATCCGTACTCATCCCGAGAAGGGGCACCGACTCGTTGCCGGCATCGTGCACCGTGATGTGGCGGCGGCGGTGCTCAGACACCACGAGCGCATGGACGGCCTGGGCTATCCCCACGGCATCGACGCCAGGACCCTCCCCATCACGGTCCGCATAGTCCAGGTCGCAGACGCCTACGACGCAATGACGTCGCACAGACCGTACCAAGGTGCCCTCGCAGCGGAGATCGCAGTCGCCGAGATCCGGCGTTGTGCGGGCACCCAGTTCGATCCTGGTGTTGCCGCCGCGCTCGCGAGCCTCCTCGCAATTGGATTCGAGGACGACATGGTGATCGATTTGACCGCCACCGAATCTGACCGATCCGCGCTCCCGGCTGATCCGTTCGCAGCGGCGGGTTAATCCCGAACGGCCTTTCGCGACTGTCGAACCCTGTCGAAGCAATCAGCCTGTGAGCAGGTCCACCGCAGCCCGTCCCTCACTGCAATCGTCGAGCAGCGGGCACCAACGGCACCACGGTCCGGCGACACGATCCAGCGACTCGCCCGAGTCCCATGACGACCGCAAACCGTCCACGGCCTGCGCCGCCCGAACCGCCGTGCCGTCGATGAGCGCTCGCGACGGAACCGAATCACTCCGCTCCCCCGTCTTGACGGAGACCGCCTCGATGTGAGCGGGGATCTCGTCCTTCTCGATAGCCCACAGAAGGGCGTAGAAGGCCAGTTGAGCGTCCGGATCCCCGAGAGAGCCCGTCTTCCAGTCGACCAGCCGAACTCCCCCCTTGTCATCGAACACCGCATCCACCGAGCCCCGCAACACGACGCCATCTGCGGGCTCCGACTGGAGCGCGACCTCGGCGCCGACAAAACCCTCGGCCCGCAACGTCTTGAACCTGCCGTAGAGACTTGCCACGTCCTCGATCACACCCGATAGCTGACTCGGCTTCAACCCGAGAGCGGCCAGCTTCGGGTTCATGCTCCCGCCTATCTCCTCTCGGCACGCAGCGGTCAAATCCGAGTCGGCTATCGGTCCCGAGCTGAGATGGCGGGCAAAGATCCGGTGCGCCAGGCCTCCCACGAACGAGCTGCGCGACTCGGGTCCATACACACCGCGCATACGTCCGGCGGCTTGCTCCGGACACCGCTCGTACGTAACGAAGGCGGAGGCTGATAGGACCACGTCTTCCCCCGGTGTCACCGGGGGAAAGAGAAACTGCGGATCGAGCGGCATTGGGATGGATGGTAGGAGTCTGAAGAGCAAGGTCAGGGAGTGCCCGCTGCAGAACCGCCCGTCCCCGCCAAGAGCGCGAGCAGAAGATGAGGCGGCGACACCCCCAAGACAGTTGCCTTCGAGAGGAACATCATCTGCACTCCATCGGGCTACCGGGAGGCGGGCCGGAAGACAACCCACATTCCGCGACCCAAGGTACAATCCGCCGTCCATCCGCTCCTGCGAGTCCGATGTCCCGAAGCGTTCGTATCGCGATCATTGTCGTCGCCGTGCCCATTGTGTTGCTGCTGTGGGTCTCGGTCGTATTTGCCATGGATCGAGCCAGCAATGAGGACGAGATCCTCGGCCGGATGACGGTCGCCGGTGTCGAACTCGGGGGCCTCAACGAGGAGACAGCGCGTGTCACCATCGCCGCACTCGAGGCGAGACTCGCCGCAGAACCCGTCACCGTGGTCATTCAGGACTCGATGTTCACGGTTCTCCCCAGCGAGCTCAGCTACGACATCGATGCCGACGCCATCCTCGAGGAAGCCCTGTCGCATGGTCGTGGCGGTGGATTCGTCACAGAGTTGCGTTGGTGGCTGAGCCACCTCGGTGGAGATTCGAGGGACATCACGTTCGAGTCGAGCTACAACCGCGAAACGCTGATCCTCTTGCTCAAGGCCTGGGAACCCCAAGCGATAAACGATCCTCCTACGGATGGCGGAATTGACATCAAGGAAGCAGCGATCACGCCCATCTACCCGGAACCGGGAACCGGACTCGATTTCGACGCCACCGCCGACCTCATCGAGGAGCAGATCCTGGGACGGGAACGGGGGACGGTCACCGGTGTCACAGAATTCAGAGTGCCGATCGTGACCGTCGACCAGGTTGACCTCGTAGTCGAGCAAGCAGAGGAGCTGATCTCACGATCCGTGACGCTTGGTCGGATCCTCCCCGAGATCTCGTTGACATTTCCCGCCGAGGTTCTGGCAGAAGCGCTATCGAGTCGCCAGATCGGCACCGCACTCGAACCGGAAATCGAATTGTTCTTCCAGCTCGGTCCCCTAGCCCGCTACCTCAACCCGAGGCGGGCCGGGGTGGAGACTGATCCGATCGACGCCAAGGTGGTCATCCGCCCCGATGACGTCCCGCTGGTTCTTCCAGGGTACAACGCGATCCTCATCGACGACGCAGGCCTCCCCGAAGCGATCTACAACGCGGCGACTTCGGTGACCCGTACAGGCCCACTCCCCTTCACGGAGGGCCGGGAACCAGAGTTCAGCACCGAAGACGCCGAAGGTTTGGGCATTCGCGAGCGGCTCTACACGGCCGAGACCTACTACTCGTGCTGCGGCGACGAAAAGAACCTGAATCGAATCATCAACATCAAACGGATAGCCGAAGAAGTCGACGGAGCAATCGTCCTGCCCGGAGAGACGTTCAGCCTCAACGGATATGTCGGAGAGCGCACGCTCGAAGACGGGTACAGAAGAGCCGGCGCCATCATCGGACCCGTCGTCTACTGCTGCGACCACCCAGCCAACATAGGAGGGGGCGTAAGCCAATTCACCACCACCTTGTGGAACGCTGCCTATTGGTCGGGGCTCCAAGACGTGTTTCACAAGCCTCACACTCTTTCATTCGCCCGCTACCCAGTGGTGCGCGAAGCGACGCTGGGATTCCCCAGCCCCGATCTCAAGTTCATCAACTCGACGAATCACGCGATCTACATAAAGACCGAAGCGACCGACACGCGCGTCACCATCAAGATGTTTGGTGACCTCGAGGAAGCAAAGATCGAGGGTGCCATCTCCGGCAAATACGAATTCACCGAACCCGAGGAATACCTCAAGCCGAACGATGACCTCCACCCGGGCGACAAGGAACTCACCGACGAGGGTTCCCAGGGCTTTACTGCCAACGACACTCGGACGATCACCTTCAGCGACGGGACTCAGCAAGTGGACGTGTGGACGTGGAGATACGAACCCCATGCGATCATCTACGAGGTCCATCCCTGCGAGCTCCCGGAAGACCACATCGAGTACGACTCCTCGATCGAATGCCCGGTCCAGGTCCCCTTGCTGGGTGAGCTCAGCCAGAGTGCAGCTACGACAGCTCTCAATAACGTCGGGCTGTTGATCGCGATCGGTGAGCCCTTCCTGGTCGGTGACCCGGCACACGTCGGAACCGTACGAGCACAGGTCGCAGGGCCGGGGGTCTGGGTGGATCCGGGTACCACCGTCACCGTCAGACTCGGTCAGCTGGCGGGGCCGTAGAGCCCGCGCCCAGACGATCTGAACCTGGATCAGGCCTCGGCGTAGAAGACGAAGAACGTGGTGATGGTCTCGCTTATCGCCGCCAGGGACGGATCGTCCCAACCGCCGGCGCGACTGCCAACAACCTGGTTCGAGACGATGAACACGTTGCTGACCGCATCGTCTGCGGCAAAGAGTCGAGCCGCAAGGTTGCCCGGGAGCGACCCCGTCCCGGTAGCTTCGTCCCCGGAAACGAACGCGGCCCCGTCCTGACCGGTGATACCGCGATCGGTGTGAAAGGCGGCAACGTCGCCATCGACGGTCGTTCTGACAACGCTGATCGGCTGACCCATTCCTAGTCCTCCTCGGGCCCGATGATCCTAGAAGTGTGTCGACGGGTGCCGTAGTCCATCTATTCCTCAATCCGTTTCGACGTCGCGGATCCCGGAATCCCGTTCGCATCGGACCCGACGATGTGCAGTTTGAGCAGATTGGTCGATGCCTGCTGGTTCGGAGGAATACCGGCAGCCATTGCCAGCCAATCGCCCGGAGCAACCATTCCCCGCTCCAGTAGCCGCCGCCCGGCTTCCTCGATCATGGCATCGGTTGAATCCAGGGTTGGGAAATGCATCGGAGTGACACCCCACACCAAAGCCAAGCGATTAAACGTCGCCTCGCGAGGAGTGAATGCAATGATCCTGGCATCTGGGCGGAATTGGGCGACGAGGCGAGCCGTCGATCCACTCTCAGTAAAAGCGACGATCATGTCCAGCCCGAGATTGCGGGCTGCATCGGCGGCCGCGTGGGCAATCGCCGAGGCGAAACTCCTCTCGAGACTGGAGAACGAGACGGTCTCCTCCGGGTATCCCGGACTGGCTTCGGCTTCGAGACAGACTGCCGCCATCATCTCGACCGCGCGAATCGGATACTTGCCGGCAGCAGTCTCCGCCGAGAGCATCACTGCATCGGTGCCATCGAGCACGGCGTTGGCCACGTCGGTCACCTCGGCGCGCGTCGGGCGGGGCGACGACGTCATCGACTCCAACATCTCTGTGGCCGTGATCGAGACCGCGGACCCGGCGTTGGTCCGAGAAATGATGTCCTTTTGAGCCCGCGGCAGCGGCGCAATCCCGAGTTCCACACCAAGATCACCGCGCGCGACCATCGCTCCGTCCGCCACCGAGAGGATGTCGTCGAGGTTCTCGTACGCAGCTACCCGCTCGATCTTGGCGATGACCGGGACGTCTCCCACAATCGACTTCACTCGCGTGATGTCGTCACCGGAAGTGACAAAAGAAGCCGCAACAATGTCAACGCCCTGTTCAACACCGAAGGCCAAATCGGCAATGTCCTTGTCTGTGATCGCCGGAAGATCGAGCGGCGCGCCCGGAAACGCTGCGCTCTTGCGGTCGCTGAGCATTCCGCCCTCGATGACCCTGGCCATGGCGCTGTCGCCGTCGGCTGATGTGATCTCGAGACGGATCAGACCATCGCTCAACAGGACTTTCGCCCCGATTTCGAGCGTCACCTTTTCGAGGCGTTGGACAAACACGAGAGAACCGTCGCCCTCGCCTCCGCCGGCCACGAGTCGGACGTCGGAGCCGGTCTCGATTTCGACTGCTCCGTCAGGAAACGTACCGACCCTGATACGCGGGCCCTGGATGTCCTGCATGATGCCGACAGGTCGATCGTGATCAGCGGCGGCCGCCCGAACCGCAGAGATCAGAGCGGCGTGCGACTCGTACGTACCGTGCGAGAAGTTGAGCCGAGCCACGTCCATACCGGCCTCGACCATCTGAGAGATGATGACCGGATCGGCACTGGCAGGACCCAGGGTGGCGATGATTTTCGTCCGGCGCGACACGCAGAGCACTGTACCCGGGAACGCCCAGATGCCCGCTCGACGCCCATGCTCTCGACCCTGGTGCCCGTCGTGCGTGCGGCCGTCACAGAGGCGCGTCATCCGTGTTGCCGGACACCAGCAGAGCGATCCCTCCCCACAGGAGAGCTCACCGGTGCTCGAGCAGCGGGATCAGCCGCTCCCGCACAATCGTGTGAGACATGTGCTCCAGCCCGACCTGGTAATTGTGTTCGACCATCTGCCGCATCCGGCTGGGCGACGAAAGCAACCGCCGAACTGATGCCACCACGTCATCGGTGACCGTCGCCTCCATCACGACGGCATCCACTCCCAATGGTGCGATATCGGCCAGGAAGACGTCGTAGGCGTTGACGAACAGGGGCCGACGGAAGAAGAGAGCCTCGACCAGTGCATTCCCGTATCCCTCCTGAATGCTCGGGAAGCACACGAGATCGGCTGCCGCAAAGGCATCACCCAACCACGGTTGCGTTCCGCTCGCCGCGGGTGACACCGGACAGGACACGAGCTCGACGTTGCTGCGGCCAGCAAGGGCCACGAGAGTCGACCAATAGCCACCATCCCGATCGGCGGGATGGCTAAACACAACGACCACCGGTGGGCCGAGGCCGGCGGCGAGGTCAATCGTCGCCTCGATACCTTTGCGTTCAATCACTCGCGTGGGTTGGAGCAGCAAGGTCGCATCCTCGGAGACGCCCGCCCGACGCCGGTAGGAGGCGCCTTCGGACGCCCACTCCGGACCCCGCTCGAAGTCGAGGATGTTGGGCAGCAGCGTCGGCTTCGAGCCGGTTCGTTCGGCGAGCGTCGACGCCGCCAGAGAGTTGATGACGACATGGTCGAGGCGGTCCGTCTTGGGCGGGAAAAAGGTGTCGACGATCCCAGGAACGGCGCACTGTCGGAACCTCGGCTTCTCCCAGCCGAAGTCGTGATGGTGTCCCACCGCACGCACTCCGGTATCGACCAATGCTTCGGTCACTGCGATAGCCAACGGCAACTGCATCGGAATAGAGAGGGCGTTGTGCACATACGCGACATCGATGTCGAACTCCCGCAGGAAGCGCACGACATCCGGTTTCAGTGCGGACGCCCGCTCCCGAATCTCTCGCTCGAGATTCGGGTCGGTGACATCCGATCCAAAGGCCCGGGTCTGGAGAGCAGCGTTCTCCTTGGAATCAAAATGGGCGCCCGGCACCTCCACACCCGGACGAAAGCCGTCCCCCAACTCACCGGCAAACCAGGCGATATCGTGACCTGCTTCCCGGATCACGGGAGCTAGCTTGGCCGCTTCGAGACTCACCCCATCGAGACCCGCGAATCGGGTCGAGATCATGCCAACGCGCACGCCACTAGCCCTTGACGCCGCCGGCGGTGAGTCCCTCGGTGAGGAAGCGCTCTGCCAGGAAGAACAGAATGACGATCGGCATAGTGATGATGACGGAACCAGCCATCAGCAGTGTCTTGGGAACCTCGGTCGTGTCGAGCTGCTGTACGCCAAGAGGAAGAGTCCACAGCTCACGCGATTCGGTCAGAAACAGCAGGGCAAACAGGAACTCGTTCCAGGCGATCATGAACACATACATCGCGACTGCAGCAACCGCGGGAGCCGCAAGCGGAAGTGTGATCTTCCAGATGACCCCCGTGCGGCTCAGCCCGTCGACCATCCCCGCCTCCTCCAATTCGACGGGCACGGTTTGGAAGTAGCTCCTCAGCATATAGAGCGCGACCGGGATCGTCTGCGCCACATACACAATGACGAGGCCGAATAGCGAGTTGCGGATTCCGAGCCTGGTGAAGAGCACGAACAGCGGAATGGCAATCACGACTGCCGGGAACAGGTACACGATCAGGATCACCCACGTCACCATCTTGCGCCCCGCAAACCGCAGCCGAGCCGCGGCGTAAGCCGCCAGAATCGAAAGGGCCACGGTCACGGCCATCGTGATGAACGCCACAATCGCACTGTTCCTGATGAACGTGAAGAAGCCCTGACCACCTTGATCCGTCGGGCGCAGCACTTCGCGATACGTCTCGAGACTCGTTATATCGTTCCACGACGGCAGAAATCCGTTGGGGTTTCGTAGAAGCTCCGAGATCGGCTTGAACGAGAGCCCGATCATGTAGAGCAGGGGGAACACTGTGATTACGAGGAAGAACCCGATGCTGATCCACTTGATAACCCCGAAGACTCGGATCTCGAGTTCGTGACGCGTCAACTTGCGTTTGGTTCCACCTTCGCCCTTATGCGTCGTCGCGACCACTCCGCTACTCCTCCTCGTAGAACCATTTGAAGTACACGAACATCAAGACGGCAAGAATCAGCGCCAACACGATCGACAACGCGGCAGCAGACCCTAGATCGGCCCGGCTCCGCAACCAATTGACGATGGCGATTGGAATAACTTCCGTCCCGGCCGCCCCGCCGGTAAGCAAGAAAATGTCATCGAACTTGTTGAACGTCCAAATAAACCGCAGCAGGAAGAGCACCGAAAGTACCCCCCTCAGCTGGGGAAGCGTCACGTAGCGAAACTGTTGGGTGAGGGTCGCCCCATCGACCATGGCCGCCTCGTCGAGTTCGGTGGGAAGGGCCTGAAGTCGAGCAAGGATGAAGAGGAAGGCAAATGGGAAGTAGCGCCACGCCTCGAAGAAGATCACGACCGTGAGTGCCAGGGGCAGCGTCAGATGCCATCCGAAGAGATTGAGGACGAAGTTCTGCCGATTGAGGAAATCCACCTGCTGGAAGCCGAGACCATCAAGCCACTCATTGACAATCCCAAAAGTCGGATTGAGCATCAGAGTCCACACAAAGGTGACCGCGATAGTGGGTGCGACGTAGGGGAACAACATCAGGCCGCGCACCACCGACCTGCCCTTGAAGGGCTTCCGGACAACCAGCGCCGCCCACATGCCGAGTCCAATCGAAAAGACTGTTCCGAAGAAGGCGTAGATGACGGTGGTACGAATCGTCGCCCAGAAGTCCGAGACGCCCGTCACCCTCGAGTAGTTCCTCAGGGAGACGTCGCTGAAGTCGAGGAAGTTGAAGTTCTGGAGTTCGATGAGGCGAATGCGTTGGAAGCTCATCCCCGTGTTCCAGAGCAGGGGAAACAGCACGAGCACGAGCACAACCAGCGACGCTGGAAGCACCAGCACCCACCCAAGTCGTGCCTCCCTCTGGGCCAGCGTTGGGGCCTTACGGCGAGCCAAAGTCTGTTGCGTCACGACGGATCCAATCCACTCCTCCCCCGAACCGGAAGCGGGTCACTCGGTCGGTGGCGTTGATCGCCACCGACCGAGTGGGTTACCCCCGCTTGTACATTGGACCTAGCCCGCTGCCAGTTCGACGCCTTCTTCGACCTCGGCCTGGATACCGGGTAGTGCATCAGCAGCCGCACCGCCGCTTGCGATCAGGTCGGCGATCAGAGCCGGGAACTGCAGCTCGGTGTACAGAACACCGGATGCCACACCAATGTCCCACCGAGCGGCGTTGTCCGCACCTGCGGCGATGTCCGCGATGGTCTCGGCCGAGTAGAAGTCACTCAACGGTGCCTTCCGATCGACTCCCGTCGGCAAGGTCTGCCAGGCATCAACGAACTCGGTCGGATCGTCCGCTGTGCCACGCCGCATCGGGAACTTGCCCTCGACGGACGTACTCAGCCAGTCGAGATACCCATCGCTGAGCCAGAACTCGATGAATGCCTGTGCCGCCGGAACGTTGGCACCGGCACCGATTCCCATGTACCCGATCTGTCCGTACTGGGCGGGTGCACCATTCGGACCTGCGAACGACGTCACGATTCCCGAATTCTCTGCCAAGTACGACGAGTTGTCGCCGCACTCATCGCAGGCCGGAAAGGCCGAGTCACGCAGACCGGCCATCTCGTCGAGGATGAAAGGCGACCACACGATCATGCCGGCCTGGCCGGCAAAGTATGTGGCTCGAGTCGAGACCACATCCTGGCCACCGCCTGGACTGAAGTTGGCCATCAAGTCGACGTAGAAGTCGACTGCACCGGCACAATTCGCCGATGTCAGCGCCAGCTCGCCGCCTTCGAACAGGTTGCACCCGTTGGCGAGAGCAAACTGCTCGAATGTCTGCTGGGTGAACACCTCACCGGCCTTCGTCGCCGAAGTGATGCCAAAGAAGTCATTCCCGGGATCGTGGAGCCCTTCTGCTCCGGCGCGGATCGTGTCAAATGTGGTCGGAGCTGCCAAGCCGGCGGCATCGAACAGATCCTTGCGGTAGACGAGGAGCTGACCCCAACCATCCGACGGCACAGCCGTTGGCTGTCCACCGACAGTGGCGAGACCAATCGCACCCGCGGCGAACGTGTCAGCACCAAGGCTGTCTATCACTGCGGCAGCTGCGTCCTGGTCCAGCAAACCCTGCTCGGCCCACAGAACAGTGAAGTCGAGTGGGTGGAAGACAACATCGGGCAGAGTCCCGGATGCTGCGTTGGTGATCATCAGCTCGGGCAGGTTGTTCTCATCGGCGGCGACGAGAATGACGTTGACGCCGCTCTCAGCCGTAAACCGGTCGATGATCCCCTTCTGGATCTCTAGACGAGCTGGCTGCGTTTCCGTGCTCCAGAACGTGATCGTCTCACCTACGACGGTCACGGTCTCGGTCTCCGTCTCAGTGACCACAACCGTGTCACCGGGTACCTCGACCTCGACAATCGAGGTGACGACCACGGTCTCGCCGGGTGCAGCCTCGTCGTCGTCGCCGCAAGCTGCCGCCACGAGCGCCAGCGCTGCGAACAGCGCTACGAATGTTCTAATTTGTTTCACCGGTACTCCATTCATTCTCTAATCAGCCCGACGGTTCAGCATCAGGAACCCGCACCCCCGGTCATAGTGCCGAAAAGCGTAGCTGACACGTCCGACGCCTCGCAAACGTTTTCGTGAGTCTTGTCCCACAATTCGACAATCCCACTACGATACGACCCCTACCAACGGAAAACGTTTTCGCGGTCCGGCCAGCACCGGTACAATCCGGCGCATGGCCACGTTCCCGTCCAGACCAACCATCCGCGACGTGGGTCGCATCGCCAAGGTGAGCCCGGGAACCGTCTCTCGGGCGTTGCGCGGTCGTCCAGGAGTCTCTGACGAGACGCGGATCCGGGTTGAGAAGGTAGCCCGGCAGATTGGCTACCAGGCAAGCCGTGCGGCGCGCGCCCTCCCGGCAGGCAAAACACACTTCATCGGCTACCACATCGCGTCGGATCCGTTCAACGCCTCAATGGCGACTCTGCTCCACGCAATGGTCCAAGCTGCGAGTCGCGCCGATTTCGAAATGCTCCTGTTCTCCTCCAAGCCCGGCCAGTCGACGCTCGACGCCTCTGTCGAAGTGCTGCAGCGCGGAGTTGATGGCTTCGTCCTGTCTTACCTTCGCCCCGATGATCCTCGCATCGGTCTCTTTGAGTCGAGAGACATCGAGTACGTCGCGTTTGGTCACCTGCCACGCGGCGCACGCGGCTCCTGGGTGGATTCCGCCGGCGCAGCCGGGATTGCGCGGGCAGTGCACCATGTAGCGGAGTTGGGGCATCAAAGGGTCGGCTTCGTCGGCTGGCCTGAGGGGCAGTGGGTCACGGGCGACATCCGATATCGCGGCTACGTCGAGGCCGTCACCGAACTCGGCCTCGCTGATGATCCAGCCTTGGTGGTGCGAGTCGGAGGGTATGCACCGGAGGAGGGGCGTCGTGCGTTCCACCAGATTGTCGCCGCCCGCCCCACCGCAGTCGTGGCTGTTTCGGACAACCTGGCGATCGGAGTCATGCATGCTGCCGAGGACCTTGGCCTCGGAGTCGGGACCGATTTGGCGGTCGTGGGCTACGACGACATCCCCGCGGCTTCAGATGTCCGTCCCTCTCTCACGACGCTGCGTCAGCCGGTGCAGACCATTGGCACGAGGCTCGTAGAAGTGCTGTTGCGCCGCCTCGACAACCCAGGTTCCGAGCCCGAGGGAGTCGAGATACAGCCCGAACTGGTCATTCGCTCGTCGACGGTGCCTGCCTCACCTGTGGTGCCTACACAGATCTGAGCCACGACGAAGACCAGCCTGGAAGGATCAGCTTTCCTCCGGCCAGCTCGCAGCCCGCCATCGGCGCCCAGTCTTCACCTGGCAAGTCGTAGCAGACCTCGGCCCCCGACAGGTTCCCGACAACGAGAACACGGGCGGAGGCACTCCCCCGCTCTATGACCAGCAACTCCGATGGAGCATCGAGCACCCGCTGTGGAGATAGGGGGTGAAAAGCGGAATGAGCCGCCCGCGTTGTGATCATCGCTTGGATCCCGGAGTACACCCGTGCGGCCCGTGTCGATGGATCGGCGATCTCAGCTTCTAAGAGCGCCACGTCATCGAATCTCCGTCGGTTGAGCGATCGCGATCTGCCCGTTTTGCGGGTTCCGTCCAGGTCGTTGGAAGATCCGAAAAGGCTGTGGACGTAGACGAGCGGTACACCGGCCAGGCCCAACATCACGGCATGCGCCACGAGATGGCGACGAATCGCTTCCTCCTCCGTATGGCGAACGGCAACGAGGTCGAACCACGTGCCGTTCAGTTCGTAGGGCACCACCGACCCGTCGGCCAACGTGCGCTCGCCAACCGCGCCTCCAGCCTCCTTCACCAGATCGGCAAGAGCTTGAATGCGCTCTTGAGGAATGAGCCCTTCAGCGGGTCGGACCCCGACACCGTCGTGCGAGGCAAGGAAGTTCAGGAACGAAGTTCCCGGAACCAAGGCGCCCAGGCTGGAGAGCCATTCGACGAGTGCGGTGGTGTCGCCCCGCACCAGCGCATCGAGAACGAGCGGAGCCAGCGGGAACTGATACACCAGTTGAGCCTCGCGGCGGGACCCATCTCCCAGATACGAGATGTTCTCGGCGTGCGGAACATTCGTCTCGGTGACGATGATCACGTTGGGCGCGACTTCGTCCAGGCAAGCCCTGAGGAACTGGATGATCGCATGCGTCCCTGGAAGGTGGATGGAAGGCGTCCCCTCTACCTTCCAGAGGAAACCCACCGCATCGAGCCGAAGCACCGTCGCCCCCCGGCCGACGTACTCGAGCAGAACGTCTAGAACACTCAGAAGGACCTCCGGGTTCCGGTAGTCCAAATCGACCTGATCGGATGAGAAGGTCGTCCACAGCCTGCGAGCACCATCGGCTGAGGGGAATTGCGTCACGAGCGGCGAGGTCCTCGGCCGCATGGTCTTCGACACATCGGCATCCGGAGCCACGTCCCGGAAATAGCCCGCAAACCGAGAGTCGCCGTCGAGAAACCTGCGGAACCATCCCGATTCGGCGGACATGTGGTTGATAACCCCGTCCACCATGAGCCGCCGACCACGCGCCAGGGCAGTCACATCGCTCCACTCGCCGTATGCATCATCGACTGCGTGGTAATCCTTGACGGCAAACCCATCGTCAGACGACCACGGGTAGAACGGCAACACGTGAACGCCGGTGATCCACGGCCGAGTGTGTACGTCGAGGAATTCTCCGAGAACTCGCAAAGGCGAACGCACTCCGTCCTGGAACTGATCGGCGTATGTGATCAACCATGCATCGCGCTCGGACAGCGGTGGGACAGCAAGAGTTGCCGCGGACCGAAACCGGTTCAGCAACTCGGCGACGCGAGGCGCTACGGCATCCGCGGTGTCATCTCCATAGATCTCGTCCAGAATCGCGCGCCACATCACCGTGCCCTCCTCTCGCTCACGAGGTCAGCGGCAAGCACTGCAACAAGGGGAAGGAACGGAGTCACCAGCAGCGCGAAGCCGAACGCCACACGCACGATGATGAAGACGTATGCCGTCACAAGAGCCGCTGCGATCATTCGGGTCCGAATTCGTTGCGACCCGTCCCGACGAAGAGCGATCGATCCACCAAACCCAACGGCCGCTGCGAACGGCGAAACCAGCTCGCCGAAAACGAATGGAAACCAGGTCCAGAGCACCAGCGCCAGAGCAGTGGCAAGCGACGTGACCCTCACGATCCGATCGTGTTGCGAAAGCCACGCCAACACGAGGAAGGCCACTGGGAGCATGAAGAAACCGACTGCGACCGCGACGCCCGTCGTGCCGTCGACGGTGCCCGTGTCCGAAGCCGCGGCCACCGCCACGACAACAGCCCAATAGGCCACGACAGCCGCCAGCGTCGCGAACGCGACGGCCATCGCCCGCCGTGGAAGGCTCGGCCGGTCGATGTTCGGTCCGGTGGTCGAATGCTCGTCCGGCACGTCCTCCCCAGGTGTCTATCAGGTCGGATCGCGTCGAGGACGCGTCCCAACAGGCCTTCTGCGGCCGAGGATGGTACACACAGGGCCGACACCGAGCCCGATACCACGTCAGGTCGCAGCACCCAACCGGCGACCCGTTCGACGTCAGGCGAGCACAGCTCGCAAGAGTCACCGAGTCGAGATACCGGTTTCGGCGACGATTCGTCTGGCCTCCTCCCGGGCTCCCAATGCCCACGCTTCGCCTTTTTCGAGAGCCCGCTCGAGGACGTCCAGAGCGTCGTAGAAATCGTCCCAACCCAGCCGATCCGCCTCTACTTCAGCCACGAATCCACTCGCTGCGAATCGACGTGCTCGATCGCAACGCCGCAGCCCATCGACGAACAATCGATGAGCAGCGTCCTCGCGACCATCCTGCGCCCAGGACAGCGTGGTCACCGCCAGGCGTACAAAAGCCAGCGTCACAGGGATTTGAGAGATGAAGGCTCCAGTGAAGGGGCCAAGCTCGGCCTTGATCGATTGCAGATCTGGATCAATCATGCGACCGAGTGCAGAGAACATGAGAGTCCGCTCGTGATCGCCGATGAGCTTGTCGATCGCGGCGATGGCCACCGCATCCGCCGCAAAGGCATCCTTGTCGTGCCTCATTACCAACCCCGGTACGTGGACGGAAACCGGGCGACGCTCGTTCGACCAAACCGAGAGCCCAAAAGCTTGGTCTTCAGCCCGACCCCAGAACGACGGACTAAACGGCCGGGCCCGCCTCATCCCTGCCACCGTGGCTCCCGTGGTGCCTCCCGTCACGTGAACCCGCTGTCTTGTCCCACCATCGGGTCCTGGCAGCATCTCGGCTTCAGTCGACACCGCCTGAGGTAGCGCCCCAAAGAAGATGAGATCCTCTGCGCGCCGCGGTGCACCCGGATTCACAACGTCCGGAGTATGCAGACCTGCCTCGACGTCACCCACATTGACGAGAGACCCAGCGATGAACTCCAGCGAGACGGGGATGCCTGCAGAGTCCAAAGCCGTACCCCCCCATAGCGGGAATGCGATGTGTTCGAAGGCAGACATGCCGGTCTCGGCCACGAGCTGCTCTTGCGGAAAGACCTGATCGAGATCGATCTTGAATGTCCCCCTAATCCGATCGTCGACGAGGACATTCCACAGGGCTGAGATCGCTTTCAAGAAGGAGTAGTGGCGACCATACGTGCCGGCAACTCCGAAGACGCGCGCCGCCCCTTCCCCCGTTCTGCCCAGTCGATCAAGCGCCGGTCCGAGCACGTCGACAACTAGACGCCGGGCATCGGACTCCGTGAAGGCGTACAGCTCCAGATTCGCGAGCGCAACGCCGGACAACACTCGCCGCACGTGACAGGCAGCGACCTCGTCAAGGCCTGCGTGTGTGGTGGAGACCGAAAGCACCACCGGTACCGGATCATCGAGCACACGCCGGTCTCGCTCGAATCCGACAGCACGATCCAGAGCGCTCAACCCATAAACAGCTTCGTGACGGTCTGAAGGCGAGTCGATCGATATCGGATGGTCATACCAAGATTGCTGAGACTCGGAAGCGGCGCGATGCGTCGCAGCCAGCTCGTCGAACGGCAGACCCTCGCCGTCTCCGAGCGGAGGAGCAAGAAGCACGTTGGAGGTGAGGAGTACTTCACTCGGGGCGATCGGCTCCGGATTCGCGACGACGCTGCTCAGGCTTCGCTCGTTTCGCAACGCGGCAATGGCCTCGGACCACGCGCCGGAGAGACCAACGGCGTCCGGAAAGAATGCAGCCCACATTCCTTCTACAGCATCAGCGGCGTCCACAGCCCGTTCGACCGCCGCGCTGGCTGCAACCAGCCGCCCAAAGACCTGAGGCCGATCGACCTCACTCGCGATATCTCGAGCTGCGGCCTCAAGCGCGGCAACCAACTCTTCTGAATCCGCCGACGCGCCGAGCACAGCTCTCGGATCGATCAGATGCTCGAGGAATCGACCGGCAAGGCGCACACCCTGGGGCATCGTCGGATTCTCTGACAGGGCTCCAGGGTCCAAGGTCGGAACGTCCGATCGCGCCAGCCACGCGACCAGCAGCCTCCGTAGCGCTTCGATGGAACACTCCAGGTTCGGGGGGAAGGAGCGTACCGATGGTCGGAGGACGTTCCCACGGAGGAGAGACTCCCCCGGAACCAGAAGCCTCGTGCTCCCCGCAGTAGACACACGTTTCTCGGTGCCGCAATCGACATCCCGGTTCTGAACAACCCAGTCCCGCCGAATCTGCGTTCGTCGACGCTCCCTCGTAGTCTGATCCACCGCCATGAGCCTCACCGCAGTGATCCCACTCAAAGGGTTCGACGTCGCCAAGAAGCGGCTCGCTCCCGCACTCGAAGGTCGGCGCCGTTCGACTCTCGCCCGGGCAACAGCCGACCACGTGGCGCGGGCCTGCGCCGATGGCGGCTTCGACGTTGCCGTCGTGACCGGGGATGAAGTGGTGGCTGAGTGGGCCGCCGGCCACTCAGCAGTGGTGATCGCCGATCCGAAGCAGGGTCTCGATGCCGCATGTCACGCAGGGATCGCAGCGTGCGATGGGCCCTGGATAGTCGTCCACGGTGACCTGCCACTGCTCGACGCCGCCACGATGCGTCGGGTTGGTGCCACGCTCGCCAAAGAGAAGCCGGTGATTGCACCATCACGTGACGGTGGGACCAACCTGCTCGGAGGGAGCGGCCGGCTCCGATTCTCCTACGGTCCGGGGTCGTTCCATCGCCATCTCACCGTGCTTTCTGGACGACCCGAGGTGTTCACCGGCATTGAGACCATCATCGAATTGGACACTCCGGCCGACCTGTCAGCGGCTTCCAATCTTCCCGGTGGTGCCTGGCTTGTTCCGTTCTTGTCCTGATCGCTGCCTCCTATCCTGAGCTGATGGCAAGGATCGCAATCCTCGGCTCCGGGATCGTTGGCAAGGCCGCCGCGTGGGACATGAGCAGGCGAGGGCACGAGGTGGTCGTGGCAGACGCCTCCGGTGCGGCTGCGGAGTCGGCTGCTCGGATTGCCAGCGCGACGTCCAGACGGGTTGATGCCACCAATGACGAAGACGTGCGTGCCTTGCTGGAGTCCGTCGACCTAGTCGTCTCGGGAGTCCCCTATCGCTTCGGCGTCGCCGTAGCCACTGCCGCGGTGGAGACGAACACCCACTATCTCGACTTGGGTGGGAATCCGACGATCGTCCGCCGTCAACTCGAACTCGATTCGGCGGCGATCGCGACCGGGGTCACCATCGTCCCCGATTGCGGCCTGGCCCCCGGAATGGCGAACGTCCTCGCCGCAGGGGTCGCCGCTGCGCTCGGGGACACCGGCATCGATGAGCTACGGCTCCGCGTTGGGGCTCTTCCGGCCGTTCCCGAAGGAACTCTCGGCTATCAGCTCGCATTCAACCCCGCCGGGCTCATCAACGAATACGCCGAACCGTGCGAAGTACTCCACGATGGGCAGTTCGCTACCGAGGACCCGCTGACGGGGATTGAGCACATCGAGTGGGACCCCTTCGGCACATTGGAAGCGTTCCACACCGCCGGAGGATCTTCCTCGCTCCCGGTGATCTTCGAGGACCGTGTCAGCGAACTCGACTACAAGACGTTGAGATTCGCCGGACACGGCAAGGCGTTTCGCGCCATGCTGGAACTCGGGTTGTTCGCCGAACAACCCCAGCCGGGGACCGGCGTGGCGCCTCGCGATGTACTCCTTGAAGCGCTGAACGAATACCTGCCGGCCGGCGGCGATGACGTTGTTTTGGTTCGAGTCTGGGCTCGACGGGGCAATGACACCGCCGGTTACCAGATCGTGGACCGCAACGACGAGCGATTCTCGGCCCTAGCCCGAACTACCGCTTTCCCGGCGACGGCGCTCGCCGACCTGATCCTTCGAGGCGATATGGAGCCGGGGGCTCGTTCGATGGACGGCGCGATGAGTGCGCAGGATCTCATCGCCGAACTCCATCCGGTCGGGATCAGGATCGAGGACTTCGCCCCACCAGGTCAGCCGCCCGCCGAATAGCCGGTCGGCCCGGGCGCGCCGCGAGTTCAAGTGGATCGGCGAACCGATCCGCCCCAAGAAGCAGACTCGGCTCCTAGTAGTTGCCTTCGCGGAACCCCACGCGGTCACCACTCCCCGGATCGAAGAAGTGGAGCTTCGCTGAATCCACCACCAGTTCCACCGAGTCTCCGATACCAACAGGAACGTCGGAGGAGATTCGGGAAGTGAACTTGGACGTGTCGCCCAAGGACGCCACATCGGCACCGCTGTCGGCCAGCAACTCCTCGATATCGGGCGTAACCACCGGTGGGACATCGACCTGATAGTGAACAAAGGTCTCGGAACCGAGCACCTCGGTGACCTCAGCAGTGACCGACATAGTCCGCCCCGCACCGTCGCCAGCAATACTGGCGTGCTCGAAATCACCGGGTCGGATACCTATGACCAAGTCCTTGTTCATGTGGTTCTCGATGCCCACGTGGCGATCCAACGCTCGCTGATCGACAGCTATCCGGAAGCTACCGAAGGCGGCCGTTACCGATCCGCCAGAACCCTCGAGACGACCCATCGCCATATTCATTGACGGGCTCCCGATGAACCCGGCGACAAAGAGGTTCTTGGGGTTGTGGAACAGTTCCGCTGGTGGAGCAACCTGCTGCAAGTTGTCGGGACGCAGCTTGCTGACCGGCTTGAGCACCGCCACCCGCTGGCCGAGCGTCATTGCCTCCACCTGATCGTGAGTCACATACACGGTGGTCGTGGTGAGCCGAGCGTGTAGACGTCCCAGCTCGGTGCGCATCTGGACTCGAAGCTTGGCATCGAGGTTGGAGAGGGGTTCGTCCATCAGGAAGGCCTTGGGCTCACGAACGATCGCTCGACCCATGGCAACTCGCTGACGCTGCCCACCGGAGAGAGCCTTGGGTTTGCGCTCGAGAAACTCGGTGATCTCGAGCGTATCTGCCGCTCCCTGGACTCGACGGTCGATCTCTTCCTTGTCCATCTTGCGGAGCTTGAGACCGAACGCCATGTTGTCGTATACCGACATATGCGGGTACAGGGCGTAGTTCTGGAACACCATCGCGATATCGCGATCCTTGGCCGTGACATCGTTGACGACGACGTCACCAATGGTCATCTTGCCCTCCGAGATATCCTCGAGTCCGGCCACCATTCGCAGGATCGTTGACTTGCCGCACCCAGAGGGTCCGACCAGCACGAGGAACTCCCCGTCTTCGATCGTGAGGTTCACGTCGCCGACGGCACGGGTCCCATCGTCGTAGATCTTGCCGATCTCCTCGAGTTTGATCTCTGCCATTGATCCTCCCAGGGCCATGGTGTTCGGCGCCGAGGTTAGCAACGCGGCTTGTACCATTGCTGAGAAGTTCGCTGCACGAGGAAATGACGTGTCAGACCCTGTTGCTGTACTCACCGGTGGCACCGGTGGGCTTGGTAGAGAAGTCGCGGCCCGATTGGCAGGCCGGGGCTTCCGGCTCGCCATGACCTACCTCGTCCCCGCCGAGGCCAACGAGGTCGAAGAGGCCCTGCGTCTCCCCGAGGACCGGCTCATGCTCAAACGAGTCGACTGGACCGACGGCGAGGCGGCAAACGCCGTCATACAGGAGGTCGCCGAATCATTCGGACAGATCAACGTGGTGGCATGTCTCGTCGGCGGATGGTCGGGAGGTCGTGACGTCGAAGAAACGGATGACATTCGATTCGAACGCATGATCGACCTCAACCTGCGGACCTCGTTCAACGCAGCACGAGCCGCCATCCCCCACCTGCGCGCCGCCGAATGGGGACGGATCATCATGATCGGTAGCCGCTCGGCGATCGATCCTCCTTCGGGACAGGCGATGTACAACGTGGCAAAGGCCGGAGTGATAGCTCTCGCCCGGTCGATCGCCGACGAAGTCTCGGACGCCAATGTGACGTCGAACGTCGTCCTCCCGGCGCTCATCGATACACCCGCATTCCGCGAGGTGGTGCCCTTCGCCAACTATGTCGATTGGCCGACTCCGGGTGAGATCGCCGCGGTGATCGACTTCCTCGCTTCCGAGGATTCCTCCGTCATCAACGGAGCGATGATCCCGGTGTACGGAGGCTCCTAGCGGAGCGACCGGCGACCGGCGAAAAGCAATACCACCCTCTTGCCAATCGCGGGAGACGGCGACAGCCGACGACCCTCCGCCTGTTCGGCCCGCAGGGCCGAAGTCGGCCTTGGTACACAACGGCCCCGGTGGGGCAGGGGCCCCACCATGGGGAGGAGGGCCGACCGGCGCCTGTTCGGCCCGCAGGGCCAAAGTCGGCCTTGGTACACAACGGCCCCGGTGGGGCAGGGGCCCCACCATGGGGAGGAGGGCCGACCAGCGCCTGTTCGGCCCGCAGGGCCAAAGTCGGCCCGGGTATGAATTCGTAGCCCCGACCGGATTTGAACCGGCGTTACTGGCTTGAGAGGCCAGCGTCCTAGGCCGCTAGACGACGGGGCCGCGGGCGGTATTTGTACCACCTTTGCTCGGGGGGAAGGACTCGAACCCTCAATGCTTGGACCAGAACCAAGTGTGTTGCCGATTACACCACCCCCGAAGGGCCGGGGAATGGTAGCTATGGGGTTAGAGGAGGCAAGACGGAGATTGGGTGTCCGAGTCCGGAGTAGCCCTGCACTTGTCGGTGCCACTCGAATCTGGTGCGGGAGCTAGAGAGCGCGGATCAACTCGGCCAGTTCGATGGAAGTGCCCTCCACTTCCTCTGTGAGCGTACGACTGGGGCCGAAGCCGCGACTGCGATAGAAGCCCAAAGCACGCTCGTTGGTCGCTTCTGTCTTGACCAACATGCGCTCGAAGCCCTCCTGTGTCGCTGAGTGAACGGCGCTTTCCAACAGCGGCGTTCCAACCCCGCGGCCGAGCATGTCCTGGAGCACAACGATTCCGACCAATTCCACGGTCCGATCGTCTTCGGTCCGCGTCGCCGCAAAGGCAACGACGCGGGATCCCGACCACGCCAGGAACATCCTTCGATCGGGACCGCCCACACGTGCCTGTATCGCGTCAACCGTCGTCAACTCCCCAATGACTTCCTCGCTGGCCCCTGCCCACCCGGGAGCATCTGGTCCTGCACCGCGCCACGCCTCCCAGAAGAAGGCCGCTATCGCTGCCACGTCTTCACTATCGGCCTCAGTGACGATGACCGCGGAATCGGAGGAGTTCTGATCTGCGTCGTTACCCATACGGATACATCCCTCGCTACCGCACGCGGGCAAGCGTAGGCGGCGGGATCGAATCCAGAGCTTTACCCACGGCTCAATCCCTCCGGGCCCGATATCACGTGTGAGTTTGTGTTGATTCTCGCTCGAGGAGCTGAGCAGCCGTCTCGAGTTGGGCGCGGAGTGTGAGTACGAACACGTTGCGGCCCGACTCGTAGCGGTGGGTCAGATCCCCTCCCATCAGCCTGGCCAAGTCACGCGAAACAGGGAGCCCGAGGCCTATCGAGTCAGGTCGCGTTGGTTCGGCCGCTCCTCGCGTGTATCGCTCGAAGATTCGCTCCCGCTGGTGAACAGGGATTGCATCGCCATCGTCCCACACCATCGCATAGACGTTGGTTGCGTCCTTGCGAAGTTCAACCCCGATGTTGTCACCCCCGTACCGAAGAGCATTGGACACCAAGTTGCGGAGGATTTGGCGAACTCGGGCCGGCTCCCCGATCGCTCTCGCCGACCCTCCTTCCACCGTGATGCGGTCGACCGCCGGATCGGTCCAGGCTTCGAGCACTTGTGCGACCTCGGCCCTGACATTCACTTGAACCTCGGCTACTTCGAGAGCATCCGCACCGGATCTTGCGGCTGCGAGAAGGTCCTCCACCAAGTGGGACAGGTCCATCGCCTGCTCTGAGACCAGCTGCAACATCTCGGCCTGCTCTGCATCTGACAACGCTGCGCGATCCTCAGCGAGCAACTTGATAAATCCGAGGACGGCGGTCAGGGGCGTACGGATCTCGTGGCTCACAGACGCTACAAGGTGATTGTTGGCCTCTACCGACTCCTCGAGAACCTTCTGACGCAGCCGGTGATCCTCTGAAATCACGTTCTGAACCATCCAAACCAGCCGCAGCACGAGACCACCGAAGATGAAGGTTGCCAGAGATCCCACGACCATTCCTCGGGTCCCAGCAAGGGGTGGCCTGTCCAGAAAGACGGAGGAGGAGACCACGGCACCAAGCATCATCACGACAAACCCACAGACCCACACCGCCCGCCTCAGAGGCAGTAACAACACTGCGGTGACAGCGGTCGTCAAGAGTGGAACGGGCATCGCGAGGTAGGGAACCTGGGCGTAGTAGACCCCGGCGCCGATCAACGTAGTGTCGAGCAGGATTGAGAGGAATGGCGACAGGTCGTTGCGACGAAGCTGCACCCGTGTCTCGAGGAACGCAATCGCCGCCAGTCCGGCGATCACCAACCCAGACCACCACCGCCACCAGAGGCCCAGGCCCAGCCCGGTCAGGACTACGGCGACCTGCGCCGGGATCCTGAATAGGTACCACTCCCGCACCAGCTTGGCGTACCCCGACTCGCTGTCGACGTAGCTGGCAACGCTCTTGTGCCGACCGAATCGAGCCGGCAACGCGGACCGGCGCCCGGAACCCCAGCCGGGAGGGAGAGGTTCCAAGAAGGCTTGTTTCGGACGAGGTCCAGCGGCCCCGCGATGCTCGCTGTACGAGCGCGCCGAACTATCTCGGAGTCTTCCGGGCTGATTGGCCGACTGCATGACGATCCTGGTTGACCTAGGAGGTCTTTCGGCCCTGGGAGACGATTCTTGAGTCCGTCCGAAACGAGACCAGACCTCTACATACGTTCGCTCGGCTGAAGGCCCAACAACCGTCGCGCCGCGCTATTTGCGCAATCAACGCCCTTGCATCAGGGCAGATGTCACCCGGAGGTGATCATCCTGCAGCGCCGGGCGTCGCCGACTCGCCATAGAAGCGACGGCGAGCCCATAACGCCACATACACCAGTCCGACCAGGACCGGAACCTCAACGAGAGGCCCGACTACGCCAGCCAGCGCCTGACCCGACGTGACGCCGTACACACCGATCGCCACTGCGATCGCCAGTTCGAAGTTGTTGGAGGCCGCGGTGAACGACAGGGTCGTATTGCGCTCGTAGGCCATGCCGAGACGCAAGCCAATCGCAAACGACACTGCCCACATGAGCCCGAAGTATGCGAGCAGTGGAATTGCGATACGAACCACATCCCACGGCTTGGAAGTGATCGTCTCGCCCTGGAGGGAGAACAGCACCACCACCGTGAACAACAGCCCATACAGCGCCCAGGGTGCGATCCTCGGCAGGAATCGTTCCTCATACCACTCGACGCCTCTGGACCGTTCGCCCCACTCCCGAGTCAGGTATCCCGCCACCAGTGGGATTCCGAGAAACACCAGCACGATGCGGGCGATCTCCCACAACGAGACGCCCAGCACATCGGTCTCGAGTCCGAGCCACCCCGGTAGCAGCTGGAGGTAGAAGTAACCGAGCAGCGAGTAGGCAGCAATCTGGAACAGCGAATTGAGTGCCACCAGCACCACCGCCGCCTCCCGATCCCCACAGGCCAGGTCGTTCCAGATCAGCACCATGGCAATACAGCGGGCCAGACCGATGATGATCAACCCGGTCCGATACTCCGGCAGGTCCGGGAGAAGGATCCAAGCCAAGGCAAACATCAGGGCGGGGCCGACGAGCCAGTTCAGAACAAGCGACGTCATCATGAGCGTGCGGTCTGCCGCCACCTCGCCGACCCGCGAGTAGCGAACCTTCGCCAAAACCGGATACATCATCGCCAGCAATCCCACAGCTATCGGAAGCGAAACAGACCCGACCTTGACGGTGTCCAATGCGTCATTGAGGTCCGGAAACAAGCGCCCCAACCCGAGCCCGATTCCCATGGCCGCCAGGATCCAGACGGGTAGGAATCGATCGAGCAGCGACAGTCGCCTCAGGACCGCCTGCTCGTCGGGAAAGCGTCCGCTGACGGTCACGCCAGAGCCTCGCCGAGCGACGAAACGCAGCGAGCGCCGGACGCCGGTGCCTGCTCCTCGACGACCTGCATGGCTGGTCCTTCCACAAGGGTGACGGTTGAGAGAGTACCGGGCCCCTGGATGCCGCCAATCGAATCGGAGTGGTCTGCCTCGACGATGGCGGGACCTCGAACTCAGCCCTCTGAGTCTCTGCTCCACGTCCGCCGTATCACTAGCCGGTCGTGTAGGAGAGCCCTTCGCCGCCGGAGGACGTCACCACAAGCCGATTGCCATCAATCGCGACGGTGAATCCACCTTCGAGCGCGGCGATCACTTGCCCGTCCTGTCGCTCGACATCACTGCTGCACTCACCGTCGGCGCCAAACGACGTGAACTGCACAGTGTCTCCCGACACCACATACTCGCCTGAGATCTCGCGACACCCGGTGCCGCCGACAAAGGTCCCGTCCGCGTTGAGGAGAAGGGTGGCGGGGTCGGCTCCTGCAATCGTCGAGCTGGCTGTTTCTCCCTGGATGATGGTGTCGAGCACCCACACGACACCGATGAGGTCGGCGGTTGGAACGGGCGGAAGGAGATCGAATGTGTACTCGACGCCCTCGCCGGTCAGCAAAGCAGTACCACCGGTACGGACAGCGTCGGTGACACCAGCCAGGCCTCGCATGAACTCCGACTCGATCTCCATGACGGCAGGCTCGCAAGCCATCTGGGTCTGGGAAAGGGCGCCGACCGAGAAGGCTCCGTTGTCGATCGTGACGCTGCCGCCGTAGCCATTGCAGGCCGCCCGTCCGCCGATCTCTGATCCGTCGATGGTCATCGTGACCCGGTACAGATCATCCAAGGCAAGGGCTCTTCCGTCGACGGTGGCGGAAATCAGCACCCAGGCACCGTCGAGGGAAACCGTGTCACTAGGTCCCGCACCGGAGCCTCCGACTGGATCGCTGGGGAGCGACAGGTCATCGCTCCCGCAGGCGGCGAGCGCCAGCAGAACGACGAGGAGCAGCGCAATGTGATGCCGTCTGTACTTCATACCGTTCGGACGTCCGAGGCCACCGATTCGGTTCCCAGGCAGCCAGACGATGGGTGATGGCCCGATCTGATGTGCTCGGGCAGCGCTACCTCACCCGATCCGGCGCAGCGCCGCTTCGAATCGTGCCAGGGTCGACTCGCGACCAACCGCGACGATCGACTCGAAGAGGGGCGGACTCACCGAAGAACCGGTGAGGGCAACCCTAAGGGGTTGCAGGCCTTTGCGTGCAGATATCTCGTGCTGCTCCAGCATCGCACGCAACGCGGTCTCAACTCCGTCGTGAGTCCACTCGGCTGCCTCCATTGCGGTGGCGGCTCCCTGCAATGACACCTGGGCCTCCGGTGTCGTCATGACCTTGCCCCAAGAGGTCTCGTCGTACTCCAACTCATCTACAAACAGGAACCTGACCTGTGGCGCGACCTCGGTGAGAAGCTTTGCCCGCTCCTGGACCAGAGGAGCCAGATCGACCAGAGATTGGGTCTCGGCCGGTGACAAATCCCGGCCGAGATCGGTTGCCACCAGATCGCCGAGATCCGCCGCAAATGTCTCCGGACTCATCTGCCGGATGTACACCCCGTTCATCCATTCGAGCTTCGTGGTGTCGAACACCGCGGGGTTCTTGGATACGGCACCTAGGTCGAATCGTTTCACCATCTCGGAGCGCGGCACGACCTCCTCATCATCACCCGGCGACCAGCCGAGAATCGCCAGGAAATTGACTACCGCGGTCGGCAGGAATCCCGATTCGCGGTAGGCACGGATCGCGGTGTCGCCATGTCGCTTGGATAGCTTCTTGCCGTCGGGGCCGTTGAGAAGCGACAGATGCGCATAGATCGGCTGCTCGGCACCCATCGCCTGGGTGATGAGGATGTGTTTGGGCGTCGAGGAGAGGATGTCCTCCCCGCGGACTACATGGGTGATCGCGTAATCGACGTCATCGACCGTCGAAGCAAGGTGATAGGTCGGTGAGCCGTCGCTGCGCAGGATCACGAAGTCGTCCACGTTGCTGTGGCCGAACACGACCTCACCGCGCACCGCGTCGTCGAAACGAGTCTCCCCCGGCCGGGGCACCGCGAATCGGATCGGTGGGGTCTCCCCCTCAGCTATCTGCTTCTTCGCTTCTTCGATCGCCAACCGGTGGCGGCCGTCGTACACGGGCGATGTCCCCGATGCGGCCGCTTCATCACGGATCTGCTTCAAGTCATCGGATGTCGCTCCGTCGTAGTACGCAGCACCCGACCCAACGAAAGCCTCGGCGACCTCTCGATAGCGCCCGAATCGGTCGCTCTGCCGATATGTGCCGTGAGGACCACCCACCTCAATGCCCTCATCCCAATCGATACCCAGCCAGCGGAGGCTGTCGAGAATGTCGGCGCGAAACTCATCGGTAGATCGCTCAGAATCGGTGTCGTCGGATCTCAGAATGAACTCTCCACCGTGGTGGCGAACGAAGAGCCAGTTGTACAGAGCCGTACGCCCACCGCCGACATGGAGGAAGCCAGTCGGCGACGGGGCGAATCGAACGCGAAACGTCATGACCGGTCCACAACCGGATTGGTGAGACTGCCGATCCGTTCAATCGACACGTCGACGAGATCGCCGGCAACAATCGGACCGACTCCGGCCGGGGTACCTGTCAGGATCACATCGCCGGGCAGCAGCGTCATAACGCGCGTCACAAACTCGAATATCTCGGCCACTCCGAACACCATGTCCTCAGTATTCCCGTCCTGCTTCAGCTCCCCGTTCACCGCGCACGTGATCGACAGACCGATCGGATCGAGCTCGGTTTCGAGAGCCGGGCCTAGCGGGCAGAACGAATCGAAGCCCTTGGCTCGTGTCCACTGGCCATCCTTGGCTTGGAGATCACGTGCCGAGACATCGTTGGCTGCGGTGTACCCGATGATGTGGGCCGAGGCACTCTCCGCCTTGACCCTCCGGCTCACCTTGCCGACCACGATCGCCAGCTCGGCCTCGTGATGAACGGTCTCCGCCTGGGTAGGGAGGACGATCGGCTGTCCGGGACCGATAACGGCGGTCGATGGCTTCAAAAAGATCACCGGCTCGTCGGGCACCTCAGCGTCGCGCTCGGCGGCATGGTCCAGGTAGTTGCGGCCCACGCCCACGACCTTTGTAGGAAACACAGGGGCGAGCAGCTGCGTCTCCGCAAACGGCAGCAGCGTCTCGGTGGGCTCCCATGCCACGAACGGCGTGCCCTGATGAACTCGGATCCCCTCCGGTTCGACCGCGCCGTACGCGATCTCGCCATCATCGAGTCTGATTCGGACGATCTTCATGCGACTAGACGATCGATAGCCAGCCCGGTCACTACCGCCCCGAGCCGGGCGTGATCGTGAGCGATCCCCGCAAATGACTCGGCCGTGGCATCGGTGAGCTCGAGGAGATCAATAGCTACCGCCACGTCGGAGGCAGTGGGAGCTCTCCCGATTGCCGATGCCCGCGCCACCATCACCGCGACCACCACTGCTTCGACATCGGCCCGTTGCTGTTCGTCACCGGGCAGGTCGAGACTCCTGACGATTCTGTAGGCGAAGCCTGGATCGGGCCCCGGAGTGCCAAACGCGCCGCCCCACGGCATTTCCCCGGGCGATCCGATCTCGCCGGGCCTCTGTGGTGACCACCGACGTGGTGCAGCCGGCGCGGCAGTCGCCCGAGGTTGATCCTCGAATCCAACCCGAATGTTGGGTTCCTGGCCCACGTGTCGTCCTCTCGATTGGTCGCGACACTCATCCTCCCCTCACCGGTCGACAGGAACAAGTCGGCGCTACTCGAGATAACGGCCGTGCCACTCCAGGATCGCCTCAAAACGTTCACGGCGATGCACCGGTTTGCCGCTGCGTGATAGCTCATGGCCCTCTCCGGGGAACCGAAGCAGTTCGGCTTCAACGCCGTTGTCGATCAGAGCACTGAACAACTGCTCTCCCTGCTCGATGGGGCACCGATGGTCTGCTTCGGAGTGGATGATCAGACACGGGGTGGTGATCAAATGCGCTCGTTTCATCGGGCTCGCATCCCACAACGACGACCAATCGTCATAGTCCCACTCCCCCAGGTAGCGGTCGGGGAAAGAGAACCCGATGTCGGAGGTACCTGCAAACGAGACGAAGTTGTACAAGCCCCGTTCCGGTACTGCACTCTTCCATCGATGATCGGCGGCAAGGATCCGCGCCGTCATCAGACCGCCGTAGGAACCTCCCATGATCCCGGCCCGGTCTCGGTCGAGCCGATCGAAGCGTTCGGTGGCGGCGTCGTATGCAGCGAGTAGGTCTTCGAGATCCTGCGGGCGCTCCTTTCCCCAAATCTGGACTGGGGTCCGCACAAAGTCGGTACCACGACCGCTCGAACCGCGCGGATTGGTGGCAACCACGCCGTATCCGGCGCCCACGTACACCTGGAACTCGTCGAAGAAGCCCCACCCGTACTGGGTCGCCGGGCCTCCATGGATGTTGAAGAGAACCGGCACTTGCTGGTCTCCGGGCGGGAGGAACACCCAGACGTCGAGGTCGATGTCACCCGAGGTGACCAAGAAGTGTTCCGGTTCGACCAGGTCGCCTCCGGCTCTGAAGCCGGCGTTGAACGTGCTGAGCGTCCGCTCCTCGCCTCCCTCCAGCCAGCTCAGCTCTCCAGGATCGGTCACCGACGTCGCGACGAAGGCCGTCGCCCTCCCGTCGGGCCGGGTGGTCATCCCGGTGATGAGCCGGTTTCCCCCCAGCACCTCGCGCCACGATCCATCCGGGTCGATCTCAACCACATTGAGGGTCCCTCGGTCCTCCGAGATGATCCGACACGATCCATTCTCCAGCCACTGCGGCCCGAGCGGCGCGGTAGTTGGAGCAGGCGAGAACAGGTTGCGGTCGTAGTCCGCAGCCAACCTCACCGGTGTCCGGCCTTCCAATCGGAACAAGCCATGCACGCCGGGGTAGTCGGAAGCATCCTCCAGACCCACCACATGCGCCACACCGTCCGGTCGATACGACAGGGACACCCACATGCCCGGAGCAACAAGAGCCTGCGACTCGCCATCGGCGATACCGACCTGCCACGCCTGGTTGGCCCCGTCGAAGCCGGCGCGCTCGTGGCGAGCGCTCAGGAATCCGACGGCCGCCCCGTCGGGATGCCACGCGACACTGTCATCGCGGTAACCATCGGTAATGGCAACCGGTTCACCGCCGGCGGGATCGACCAGGTAGATCCGGCGGTGCCGGTCGTGGAGATACCCGAGGTTGTCGAATCTCCAACGGGAACCAGTGACCCGGCGGGGCCGGCGGGCACGAGTCTCTTCGTCGAACCCGGCCCAGTCGGATTGCCACTCCTCCCCGACGACCGCCAATCGAGAGCCATCTGGGGACCACTCCGCCTCGACGGCGCTGATGGCGAAGGAGGTCACGACCCGCGCCTCGCCGGTTACAGCCATCACCGCCACCTGGGAACCCTCGCCGGATTCCCCGGAAGCACGAAGGAAAGCCAGCCGGTCGCCCCCGGGAGACCAACGCGGCCGGGAATCGACCGGACCATGTGTGAACTCGCGAACCTCGGTGCCGTCCCACAGCCAGATGGAACGGTCGTAGCGGTCCGCCTCGAAGTTCATACGCGACACAACGAATGCGACGCGAGTCCCGTCGGGATGGAGCTGCGGATCGGAGAGGGACGCGTATGCGGTCAGATCTTCGGGTTGCATGGTGAGCGAGGCTAGTGAGGAAGCCCTGCATGGGTCCGGTCCCAACAGGCCGACAAGCCGTCTGGCACTTGCCCGCTCAGGATGTTTGAGCCCCCTTCGGGGCGGCGCTGTGATATACCTCGCGCCGTGCACCGTCTCGTAGCCTCCTCGTTCGGGTTGGGTCTCATCCCGCGCCGTCTGTGGGGATCCGATTCGGGAGCCGGGACCTTCGGCGCCGCGCTGGCGGTGGGAATCGGAGCGCTGTTACTCATCGGCGACGCCGAATGGTGGGTGACGCTCCTGGTCGGTCTGTTGGCTACGGCTGCCTCGATGTGGTCGGCAAGGCCGTTCTCGTCGGAGGGTGACCCCGGCTGGATCTGCATGGACGAAACTGCGGGGACCCTGATCGCCATGATTGGTCTCGGAGGAATCCCCTGGATCGTCGCAGTGGTCGTGGCCCGCCTGGCCGACATCTTCAAAGTGCTACCAGGGGTCGGCTACGCGGATCGAATCCACGGCCCCGTCGGAATCACGCTCGACGACGTGATCGCGGGGTTGTACGGGCTGGCTGTGGGTTGGGGCCTGGTCGCCTTCGGTCTGTAGCGAGTCCAGACTCCACACCCGGTGGCTTCAGCGGATGTTGAAGTACCAGTACCAAACGCCGGCACTAGCGAGGCCGGCAAAGAGGGCCGCCTTGAACACCTGCTTGGTGAGGCCCCAGACAAAGAGTCCGAGCGTCGCAACCCCCACCGCGATCAGGGCCCCGGCGAGAACCGGGTCGGCCTTGGCGGCTTCGATGACCTCACCCACCTGCTCAGGGACGAGTTCCTCGGTCTGCAACAAGAGACTCAGCATCAAGCGCAGGTTAGACCGGCGCCGGTTATGCACATGTCCTTGTCCAATCCCTGAGGTGCTCGGTGGAGGGAACTCAGATAGGCACGAGCACGACGGCGTGAAGTATGAGAAGCGGCCCAGAGTCCATAGACCATCCGCCAAATAGCGGAAGGTCTTAGGCTGATGTCGTGCCAACGCGCCGACCTGCATCTCCGGCGGTCGCCGCCCTGCTCAGTGGGCTATTCCCCGGTCTGGGGCACTGGTACGCCGGCCATCGGCGGCGAGCCGCCGCGCTCATCGCCTTTTCGCTGATCGCAGCCACACCCGCGACCGTCATCGTGATTGCCGTCTTCTTTGGCGGTGGCCGGTCGTTCGCCCTCGACGTGGCGCGCCCCTTCTTTGTACATCCCGGATACCTGCTGCTGTTGCTCGTCATCAATGGAGCGATGCTCGCCTTTCGGATCTTGGCGGGGCTCGACGCGTACTGGTTGACCGGAGGCGGGTTCACCGGCAAGCGAATCGCCGCCGTATTCACTGTGATCGCGATCTTCGCCACAGCCGTCGCAGCACCGCATGCCTGGGCGGCGCAACGCAACCTGGCGCTGTACGACCTACTCACATACGACTACTCGGTCGACCCGAATCAGGCTGCTCCAGGAACGACCGCACCGACCACGACTACAGCTGCGACCACGACCACGACGGCGGTCGAGCAACCCAGTACGACGACAACCGTCCCCCAATCGACTTCGACAACCACCCCACCGACGACCACAACGACGACGATCCCCCCACTCGCCGAACGTCGGGTCAATATCCTCCTGCTCGGCGGCGACGCCGGACCCGACCGACCGGGATTGCGGACCGACACGATCATCGTGGCCTCGGTGGATCCGGTGACCGGACATGCTGCTCTGCTCCAGTTGCCCCGCAATCAGGTCGACCTCCCGATTCCCGAGGATCACCCGGCGTACGACGTCTGGGAGTGCCACTGCTACCCGGAACTGGCCAACACGATCTACCAGTACGGACTGAGTAACCCGGACCTGTTCCCGGGGGGCAGCAACTCGGGGGCGACGGCGGTGATGGACCTCGTCGGCAACCTGTATCGGATCGAAATCCACAACTATGCCATCGTCGATCTCCTCGGCTTCGTCTCCATCGTCGATGCTCTCGGTGGGTTGACGATCACAGTCACGTCCTTGGTAGAGGACGAGCAGTACACCCGCCCCGGAGGAGAAGAGATCCCGGTGCTCTTCCCACGAGGAACATACGAAATGGACGGCGAGGAGGTGCTCTCATACGCACGGGTTCGCCGAGGCACAGATGACTACAACCGCATGGGACGACAGCGATGTGTGCTCGAAGCCCTGGCGGCCCAAGCAAACCCCGTCGCGCTGATTCAGGCACTACCCGGTCTGGTGCCGGCGATCCAGGACAGCATCCTTACCGATGTACGAGTCGCCGAGTGGCCCGACCTGATCGAGCTGGCGGGATCGGTGGATACCACTTCGATCGTCTCGGTCCGGTTCATGCCGAATGCCCCCGAACTAGTCGGTACCGGTACGGCCTATGTGGCCAAGAACCCGCAGGGATACTGGGTCCCGATCGTCTCAGTCATCCGGAGCACTGTCGCGACGGTGCTCTCATCCGATCCAACCTTGGCGTCGGAGACTCTGGGCATAGCCCCCCTGGGGGATATCTGCGGAGTCAGTGGCTGATGACTCAGATCCCCGATCCTGCCAAGGCGCGACACGCCAACGCCCGCCGCACATCGTCGGCCGACTCTGTGAGCTGTCGCCGCAACATCGGTCCGATCGAATCGTCGGACAACGCGCCTTCGATGAAGTCGAGCGTCGACTCCTCGATCCGATAGCCGGGGAAGAATGTGGCGTAATAGTTCTTGGCGGCCTCCTGCTCCCAGTCATCGAATAGGGCCGGTAGGCCCTCGAAGAATCGCGGGACAAACGGCTCGACGACATCGCGCTGGCTCCGCCGCCAGAAGCCGCCTGCGGCGGCGAGTGCCAGGCGAAGCGACGGGTAGCCACTGCCGTGAAGACGAGCCCAGACCTCCTCCTTTGTCACAGAGTCGGGAGTTGCCGCTTCTGCCCGAGCCATGGCCCGATCGCCGCGGTCGGAGCCGTCCCTCTCCCGCTCGACGGCAAGGCGTTCGGCCGCACCATCGAGGCCGAGCGACACCCACCTGATCGCCACGGACCATCGCATGTCCTGATCAACCATCAGCCCCTCGGGTGGGTCATCGATGACCTGGGCCGCCAGCACGGCATCCTGTGGAGTCACAGTGAGGCCGGTGAGTGCTCGCGCCCACAGCACCCTGTGATCACCCGGTGCAACAGAGTTGATTGCGGCACGAGCCGCGGCCGCGGCCGCCGACGCCTCGCCGTCGATCCGGTGCTCCGGAACATATCTCCCCACAGCGCCCAGCGCCGTCGCAGTCACCATCTGCACGATCGGCAGCGATTGCTCCTCTGGCAGCAACGTGCGCACCGCGCTCAGATACTCCAGCGACGACAGTTGTTGGTCTCGAACCATCTCCCACAACGACGCCCATACCTGCTGGCGTAGAAGGGGCTCTTCTATCGAGCTGAGATTCGCGCGCGCCCAGCGTGTCGACCGAGGATCCAGCGCGATCTTGGCGAATCCGTGATCGCCGTGGTTCGGGTAGACGAACACCGGGGCGGGGAGCCCCTCGGCCGCATCGACGGGCGCCTCCAACTCATCCTCTATGGAGGCATCCACGACGTGGATGACATCTTCGGCATCGATCAGAGCGATGTCGATTGCATGGGGCCGCAAATGGGGATGCTCATCGGAAGCGCTCTGCTTCAACCTCATGGCCGTGACCCGGTCGTCCGCTTCCTGCCACTCCACCGATACGGTGTTGAGCGACGGCGTGCGCAGCCACCGTGCGGCCCATCCGACGAGGTCGATGCCCGAGCCTTCCTGAAGCGCCGCGAGGAAGTCGGCGAGGGTGGCGTTGCCGTGCCGGTGGCGACGGAAGTACGTACGCAGCCCATCCCGAAATCCGTCGCGCCCGATCGCTCGGACCAACTGCTTGAGAACCGCTGCACCCTTCCCGTAGGTGATGCCGTCGAAGTTGAGGAACGTCTCGTCGGTCGTCTCAATGTCGTCTGCAATCCGGTGGGTCGTCGGTCGCTGATCCTCCCGATACGCCCAGAGCTTCATGCGGTAGTTGAAGTCCTGCCAGATGGCGGGGTACTCCTCCTCCATCGCCAGGTAAGCCACATACGACGCAAACGACTCGTTGAGCCAAAGATCGTTCCACCACTTGAGCGTGACGAGGTCACCAAACCACATGTGAGCCAGCTCGTGCATGAAGTACTCGGCCCGACGCACAATCTGATCCTCCGTCGGTGGCTCCTTGAAGACCACCGTGTCGGTATAGGTAACGGCGGCGACGTTTTCCATGCCTCCCCAGTTGAATTCGGGTACGAAGAGTTGGTCGTACTTGCCGAAGGGGTACGGCTCGCTGAATAGATCGTCGAAGAAGTCGATACCCCGCTTGGTGAGATCGAACAAGGGCTCGGAGTCGAGAAACTCGGCATTCGATTTACGGGTATAGAGGCCGAGCGGGATGCCGTTGTGCTCATCGAACACCCCGACGTAGTCGCCGGCACAGATCGACAGCAAGTAGGTGCTGAAGGGTCCCTCCTCTGCAAAGACCCGACGAGTCCGATCGCCCGGGACGTCCTCGGCATCCATCTCCCGACCCGCAGTCACGACGGCCCACTCGGCGGGTGCCGTGACACTCACTGCATAGGTCGCCTTGATATCGGGCTGGTCGAAACAAGGGAAGACCCGATGCGCCGAGTACGGCTCGAACTGCGTGTACAGATACTCGGCGCCGTCCTCAGGGTCGGTAAAGCGGTGGAAACCCTCACCGGTGTGGTCGAAGGGCCGCTCGTAGGCGATGTGTACCTCGTTCCTTGCCTCGAGTCCGGCGGCAGGAAGCAAGATCCGCTCACCATCCCACTCGGGCTCCACATCGGTCCCGTTGACGCTCATCTGCTCGACGTGGCCACCGAGCCACTCGATGAATGTGTCGCCTCCGTGATGCTCGAACGTGATGGTCACGTCGCCGCTGAACGACTTGGCTCCTCGCTCGAGATCGAGATGTAGCGAATAGGTAACACCCGACACCGCTTGGGCACGTTTCTCTGCCTCGGTGCGCGAGAGCCGATCAGTCGCCATGGGTACCTCCGAGAGACGCGCCCTTCATGGGGCGCCAGCATTATTGCGGTCCTTCGACACGAACCAGATCCGCTCATCGCGACGCAACCCGGTTCTCCACTCCCATGCCGCAGCGTGCGCGCCTACCGACGTGGCGTCTCAGCCGTCTTCGATCATCTCTTCAAGGGTTGCCCGGGCGGCATCCGGCATTCCATCGGCGAGCGACCGTGGGTCAAAGCCGAGTTCTTGGCGTGCCTTGGAGTCATCGCCCAGATAGGTCACACCCGCGGCAATCCTCAGTCGGTCGGCAGTTCTGCGCCAAGGTGGAACGACATGCGAGAGCGGGCGCACAACGGCTGCGGCGCTGCGCGCCAACCACGACGGGATCGGGATCGGCTCCCGCTTCTTGCCCGCCGATTTACCGGCGACAACGAGCGCCGCCCTGACCGTGTGAGCCGGTCCTCCGACGATGTAGCTCTCCCCCGGTCTCCCAAACTGCATGGCGAGTATGTGAGCATGCGCGACATCCATCACATGAGCCCACGAGTAGGCGGTGGTCGCTGAGACGGCGAGTACCCGACCAAGCATCGCTCGCATGATGAGGTGAGCCATGGCACTGGTGTCGCGGGGCCCGTAGACCATGCCCGGCATCAGAGCCACGATTGGTATTCCGTTGCCCATCATCGGGAGGGCGACCCCGAAGTGGACCTCGGCCCTGACTCGGTCGTACTCGGTCAGATGCTTGCCGGTAAAGCGGTGGCTTTCGTCCACGGCGACGCCCTTGGTGTCCGAGAAGACGTTGAGAGTGCTGGTCAGAACGCATTTGGGGATCGAGAGCTCACGAACGAGCTCAAAGACATTGCGGCTCCCCAGCACGTTTACGGCATGCATCATCTTGCGGTCCGCAAAGGCCAGGCGATGCCCGGCGCTGTGGAATACGCCATCGACACCGCGCACCCCGCGGCGCATCCCCTCCTTGTCGGTAACCGAACCGATGTGGGGCCGCACCCCGTACTCGGCGATATCGAGCCCGTCTTCACGAGTCCGAACCAATGCAGTTACGTCGTGACCCGCCGCCAGCAGCTGTGATGTCAGGTACCCGCCGACGAACCCGGTCGCTCCTGTGACGAAGTAGTGCACGGGCAGATGGTACGAGATCGGGTCAGAAGCCGAGGAGCGTAGGATCGAGACGGTCCACAACCAGCGCATCGGTGGCGTGCAGAAGCTCCTTCGAATCGTCATCTCTCGCGACGGCCACCACCCGCATCCCGGCGCCCGCAGCCGCCATGACGCCCGCCACGGAGTCCTCGATGGCAACGGTCTCGGAGGCAGTCCGGCCGAGAGCCACGAGAGCCGCCGAGTAGACCGCGGGATCTGGTTTGCTCGCCGCGACCTCGTCTCCGGCGATCGACACCGAGAATCGACCGACTAGACCAGCGGCGCGCAGCGTGAGATCGAGGCGCTGGCGCGGTGACGCCGAGGCCAGGGCAACCGGCAGGCCAGCAGCATCGACGGCGTCTAGAAGCGCTATCGCGTCTGCGAATACCCGTAGACCCTCGTTGAAGGACCGCTCCAGGGCGACAAGCAGGACAGGCCACACTTCACCCGAAGGGGGCAGAGGTTTGGTGGCGCCAAGGACGGCATGGGTCTGGCCGAACCCGAGACCGACACAGCCTTCAAGGTCTGCTTTGGTCGCCGGATGGCCGTAGCGGGAGAGAACATCCAACCAGGCCACAACGCTATGGGGCTCCGAGTTGACGAGAACTCCGTCACAGTCGAAGACGACCGCCGCGGGACGTTCGATCAACTCGCTGCGGCCTCGCGAATCAGTTCGGACACCCTGCGGGGGTCCGCCTTACCACCCGTTGCCTGCATCACCTTCCCGACCAGGAAACCTATGAGTTTGCCGTCCCCGCCGGCGATTCGAGCCATCTCGTCGGGGTGCGCCGCCACCACCGCTGCAACCGCCTCGGAGAGGGCCCCCTCATCGCGGATCTGGATCAGGTCGCGTGCTTCGGCCACCCGGCGTGGCTCGCCCTCGCCGGCAAGCACACCTTCGAGCACGTGCTTGGCCGCGGTAGAAGAGAGGTCGCCTGCCTCCACCATTGAAACCAGCTCAGCAAGAGCTGTGCCGTCGATCTGCAATCCGGCAGGGTCGGTGTCCTCTCGATTGAGGTACGCCGTTACCTCGCCGGTGAGCCACTTGGCCGCCTCCGTTGCCGCAGCCCCGGCGGCGACGGCTTCGTCGAACAACGTTCCGAGACCGCTGGTGACGAGCACTCGGGCGCCGGTCGCGTCCACCCCGGCGGCCTCGAAGCGGGCCCTCGTCTGCGCCGGCAACTCGGGCAGACCGGCTCGCAGCTTCCCGACCTCCTCGTCGCCGACCGACAGGGGGACCAGGTCCGGCTCTGAGAAGTACCGGTAGTCGCTCGACTCCTCTTTGGAACGACCCGCCTCAGTACGACCGGCCTCCTCGTCCCAGTGGCGAGTCTCCTGAGCGATCGCCCCACCACCATCGAGAATCTCTGTCTGACGCTCGATCTCATGGGCCAGTGCTCGCTGCAGGCTCCGCATCGAGTTCATGTTCTTGACTTCGACCTTTACGCCGAGCTCGACAACCCCCGCGGGACGAAGCGAGACATTGGCATCAAAGCGCATGCTTCCCTCTTCGAGACGGGCATCCGACACGCCGAGGGCCAGGACAATGGCCCGCAGCTCCTGGGCGTAGACCCGCGCCTCTTCGGGGGTTCGGATGTCGGGCTCTGTGACCGCCTCCATCAGCGGGATCCCTGCGCGGTTGAAGTCGATCAGGGCACCACCGGAGGATCCGATCCGCCCGCCCTCCCCAAGGTGGGTGCTCTTGCCGGTGTCTTCCTCCAGATGCACCCGGGTGATACCGACCCGGCGCTCTCCCGTTTCGGTAGTCACATCGAGATGACCGTCGGCACAGAGTGGGAGGTCGAACTGCGAGATCTGGTAGTTCTTCGGCATGTCGGCGTAGAAGTAGTTCTTGCGATGAAACAGGGAGTGCTCTGCGATCTCGCAGTCGAGCGCCAGCCCGAGGCGCATTGTCCATTCGATCGCCTTCTCGTTGGGAACCGGAAGGGCTCCCGGGAGACCGAGACAGGTTGGACACACCCGGGTGTTCGGCTCACCACCAAAGCCGACCGGGCACCCACAGAACATCTTCGAGTGGGTGCGCAGCTCAACATGGGTCTCGATCCCGATGACGGCTTCCCAGGTCATGCCGCACCCTCCGAGTTGGCGAGCGTCGGCCTGGCGTCGAAACCGGCAAGACCTTCGACGGCCTTGGCAACCCGGAACATCACGGGCTCTGCGAGAGCAGGCGCCAGTACCTGAAAGCCGATTGGCAGTCCGGCGTCATCGACACCGATCGGCACCGAGATCCCGGGATCGCCCGAGAGGTTGCTCGGAATCGTGCAGATGTCGCTCAGATACATCGCCAAGGGATCGTCGGTACGTTCTCCCACCGTAAAGGCGGTCGTAGGACTGGTTGGCGTGACGAGGACGTCGGCCTGCTGGTAGGCCTGCTTGAAGTCCTCGATCACGAGCGTCCGCACCTTCTGTGCCTGGCCGTAGAAGGCGTCGTAGTAGCCGGCCGAGAGCGCATAGGTGCCGAGCAGGATCCGACGGGTCACCTCCGGACCGAATCCGGCGGCACGCGTGGCACCCATCATGTCTTCGACCGTCTCACCACCGTCCACCCGCAATCCGTATCGGACTCCGTCGAACCGAGCGAGATTCGCCGAGCACTCCGCAGGGGCAATGAGGTAGTAGGCGCTCAGCGCGTAGGCGGTGCTGGGGAGCGAAAGCTCCCTGATCTCGGCACCTGCCCCTTCGAGACGCTCGAGCATCGCGCCGAATGCGTCTGCCACGGCGGGCTCCGTACCCTCCCCGAGAAGCTCACTCACAACGCCGATCCGCAATCCGTCAACACCCCTATCGACCTGCGAACCGAAGTCGGGAAGTTCACCCCGGAATGAGGTCGCATCCTCGGGGTCATGCCCGGCGATTGTCTCCAGTACCGCGAGCGCATCGTCGACGCTGCGAGTGATCGGTCCGATCTGATCCAGCGAGGAGGCAAAAGCGATGAGTCCGTACCTGCTGACTAGCCCGTAGGTCGGCTTCATACCGACGACGCCACACAACGACGCCGGCTGACGGATCGAACCCCCCGTATCCGAGCCGAGAGCAGCGAGAGCCGAGCCAACGGCAACAGCGGCCGCCGATCCCCCGCTGGAGCCACCCGGAACCCGCTCGGGATCCCAGGGATTGCGCGAGGTTCCATAGGCCGAGTTCTCCGTCGAGGAGCCCATGGCGAACTCGTCCAGGTTGGTCTTGCCGATGATGACGGCTCCGGCGTCCCTCAACTTGGTGACCACCGAGGCGTCATATGGCGGAATCCATCCGGCCAGAATCTGAGACGAAGCAGTCGTCTCGACTCCGCGCGTCACCATGTTGTCCTTGAGCGCGATTGGGATCCCCTGCAGCGATCCCCTGTCCTCGCCCCTTGCAAAAGCCTCGTCGGCCGCAGCGGCCGACGCCTCGGCCCCTTCGGCGTCAATAGTGAGATAGGCGTGAAGGTCGGCCTCCGTCATCGTGACGCGCCGGCGCACCGCCTTCAGGAGCGCGGCGGCCGTCGTCTCACCCGAGCGAAGGGCCCGCGCCGCCTCGGCGATCGTGAAGTCGGCCGGATCGCTCACTCGTCCTCCAGGAATGCCGGAACTCGAAAGAATCCATCTACATGGTCGGGAGCCTGAGCGAGCACTTCCTCCCGATCGAGCGTCGGCTCGACTTCGTCAGACCTGTGGGCATTGACCATCGGCAGCGGATGAGCAGTGGGTTCGACACCCTCGGTCGGAAGCGCCTGAACCCGCGCGGCATGCTCCAGTATGTCCTCGAGCTGTGATCCGTACGCGGCCAGTTCATCGTCCGACAATCCGAGCCGGGCAAGACGGGCGACCTTGGCGATATCGATGTCGATCGGCACGAGGCGAGATGGTACTCCGGCCTCATGCGCCCTCCGGACCGATGGAATAGGCTCGATGAATGCGGCACAGACTGCCCGCCGTCGCGATGGGGTTCGCTCTGCTGATGGGCGCCTGTTCCGACGCCGAACCGGCCTCCCCCGCACAGTCCTCCGCAGTGTCCGCGGCACCGAGCACGACTGCCGCAACCATCGAGCCAACCACTTCGGCGACGACCACGACGACACCTGAACTACCGCAGCCGAACGAGGTCGTCGTTGGGATCGATCAGCGACCCGACTCCCTCAATCCGCTGGCCCCCGGGGGCGACAACCAGATCGTGCTTGAGATCAACCAAGCCATAGGCATCGGGCTCACCGAGACTCACGGCGAGACGTTGGAGTTGGTGCCTGATCTGGCAATGGAAATCCCCTCGGTGGCGAATGGTGGCGTGGTAGTGGCACGAAACGGCACCACGACTGTCACATTCCAACTGCGCGACGAGGCCGTGTGGGAGGACGGAACGCCAATCTCAGGCGACGACATCGCCTTCACATACGAGTCGATCGTGGCACTGGTGGACCGGCCCTTCCTGAGCGGGCCCTATGAGGCGATCACTGCCATCGGGACCTCTGCAAAAACGGTAACGCTCACGTTTGCCGAACCGACTCTCGCCTTCGAGACGATGTTCCCGTTTGTGATCCCCCGGCATCAGGTAGAGGGGACCGACCCGGTGGCGGACTGGCTGCAAACGCCTTGGCTATCGGCCGGTCCCTTCCTGTTCGAGCCGTGGGAGGGCGACGAGCTGGCGCTGACTCGCAACAGCGCCTTCTGGAAGAGCGATCCGGACACGGGAGCTCCGCTTCCTCACCTCGACCGGCTGGTGTTCCGCTACATACCGGAGACCGCCGCCCTCATAGATGCCTTCACCTCTGGCGAGACCGACATCGTCGGGGTGCCGCCGTGGTCGGGCATGATCGACCGACTGTCGGAGCTCGAGGGAATCGAAGTGGAGGTGCGGAACTCGGCTATCTGGGAGCACTTCACATTCCAATTCGGCGAACGCAACCCCAATCCGGAGAGCCTCAACCAGCACGTCGATTTCCGACGAGCGATATTCCACCTCATCGACCGCGAGGCAATCCTCGATCTCGGCTTCTGGGGGACCCGCACCGGACTCGATTCGATCCTCGGCGTCCATGGAGCGGCGACCGACCAACCATGGGCCCAGTACCCACATGACCCAGTCGAGGCGCGGCGGCTCCTGGGGGAACTGTGCAGCCGGCTCGGCCGGGATTGCGCGATCGACCCCCCCCGAGTGGTCTTCTCGACGACGAGCAACGCGGACGAGCGGCCCGCGATCGGTCGCCTGCTCGTCGAGATGCTGGCGGTGGGTGGCATCGAGGCGGAGCTGGATCTTCAGGATTCGTCGCTCTACTTCGGCCCCACCATCAGCAACGGGGCCTGGGACCTAGGGATGTGGGCCTGGTTCGCGCAACCCAGCCCCGCCGGCATTCTTCGCTCACTGGCGATCTGGGATCCCGCCGCCCCCATCACGGGCGACCCCAGCGGCGGACCGCGAGGGTTGCCCGGAACCAACTACTCCCGCTGGGGCACTCCCAGTGTTTGCTGCTCGGCCCCCGCAGATTCGTCGAGTGACGGAACCAGTGTCGAGACCAATCTCGATCAGGGCGCATCGACCGTGCTGGATGAGCACACCGTTCGCTACGCCGAGATACTCGATCAGATGCGCACGACCGCCGATCACGAGGTGTTCGCGGACCTTGCCCGAGAAGCAGAGCAGATCCTGGCGGATCAGGTCGTGTTCATCCCCTTGCTGACTCGCAGCAGTGTGGGAGCAGTGTGGACGAATCGCGTCGAGGGCTACATCCACTCACCGTGGCTCTTCACCTGGAACGTCGAGGAGTGGAGCCGCTTCGGGGTCTAGGGCTAGCTCGTCAGGAACCGCTGCAGAATCGCCCAGCCCCTTTCCAGCGCTTCGATCGATACCGACTCATCGGCGCGGTGCGCCAGGGCGACCTCACCCGGACCAAAGTTGACTGCAGGGAGACCCCGCTGGGCGAGACGCGCCACATCGGTCCATGCCGTCTTTGCAGTGACCGCCGCCACACCGGAGGACTCGAGCCGCTCGACGTGCGGATTGCCGCTCGGGATCGGCGCCGCCGGTGCGCTATCGACCACTGTGAACCCGTCCGCAGCGCGGCACACTTCAGCGAGGGTTCGCTCGGCCTCCTCCGGTGATCGATCCGGTGGGTACCTGTGATTCACATTGACGGCGAACGAATCCGGGATCACGTTGCGGGCCACGCCTCCCGCGGCCGTGGTGACAACGAAGGTCTCCTTGAAAGTCAACCCCTCGACGATCACATCACGCGCCGCGCGGCCATGCATCGCAGCAAGCCACTCCCCCGCCTTGGTGACTGCATTCTCACCGAGCCAGGGACGGGCGCTGTGGGCTGCCTCGCCGTCAAATCTGACGGCGGCGTTGATCGTCCCCTGGCAGCCGAGCTGGAGTTCGTTGTCGGTCGGTTCCATCACCAACGCCAGCTCGGCATCGCCAAGGTGATCTACTCGGTCCAGAACATCTTCCAGACCGTTCTCGTCGGCCGGTCCCTCCTCGCGGTCGTAGAAGACGGCGACGACGTCGTACGGTCCCTCGGTGACGGCCGGACTCTCCAAGGCGGTCAACATCACGGCCAACCCCGCCTTCATGTCGCTGGTCCCGAGACCATGAACCCGATCGCCCTGTAGCCGAGATGGAAGGTTTCCGTTCTCGGGGACGGTGTCGAGATGGCCGTAGAGATCGATCCTGGGCTTGCCGGTACGCCTACCGGCTACCAGCGACTCCCCGACGATCTCGATATCGACGGACCGGGACAGGCGGTCGGAAATCGCGTCGCGCAGACCACGCTCGTCGCCGGTGACCGAAGGAATGTCAACCAGCCAACACAGATCATCGACCAGGCTCACAGCGGGACCTCAAACACCCGCAGGGCGTCGTTGAGCGAGGTCTTCTCATCGGTCGACTCCTTGCGGCGCCCAACGATGAGAGCGCAGGACAGCTCGTAGGTTCCGGCGGGGAATTCCTTGGGTCGCGAACCACGCAATACCACGGAGTTGGCCGGGACCCGGCCTCGGTGCTCAACCGGCTCCGATCCCGTCACATCGATGATCGGTGTCGACGCCGTTATCGACACGTTGGCCCCGAGCACGGCACCGTGCTCGATCACGACACCTTCGACGAGAACGCAGCGGCTCCCGATGAAGGCCCCGTCCTCGACTATGACCGGGCGAGCCGACGGCGGCTCCAGCACACCACCGATGCCGACGCCGCCGCTGAGGTGGACACTCCTACCGATCTGAGCACACGATCCGACTGTGGCCCAAGTGTCGACCATCGTCCCCGATCCGACGTGGGCTCCGATGTTGACGTAACCGGGCATGACGACGACGCCGGGCTCACAGAATGCCCCGTATCTCACAGTGCCGGGCGGCACAACCCGAATCCCCTGCTCGGCCAGGCCGGTCTTGGGGGGGATCTTGTCATGGAACTCGAGTGGACCGGCGCTCCAGGTCGCGAGACCGGCGATTCGGAAGTAGAGCATGATCGCCCGCTTCACCCACTCGTTTACGGTCCACTCGCCACCGATCTTTTCGGCGACCCGGATCTCGCCTGCGTCAAGGCGGGCGATCGTCGCGTGAACCGCCTCGGACGCATCGGGCAGCAGGTCGAGATCCGCGTATGCGGCGTCGATCAGTTCTCTGTGCTCAGACATCTCGTCACGACCTCCACTGCCTCACCGCACTCTTCGACCGTCGGGACCAGGGCCAACCGAATGTGGCCTTCTCCACCCGGCCCGAATGCCATCCCGGGTGATACCACCACTCCTTCTGCCAGCAATCGCTTTGTCGCTGCCACGTCGTCGTCGACCTTCACCCACAGATAGAGCCCCGCCTCGGACCCGACGACGTCGAGTCCGGCTGCTTCGAATCCGTCGCGCAACACATTCCGTTTCGCCGAGAAGATGGCGCGGCGTTCGGCGGCATGAGCATCGTCGGCCCACGCGACCGCCGCTGCCTCCTGTATGAACTCTGGAGATGCGACGCCGACCGAGGACCGCAACCTGCGGAGCGCCGCGATAGCGGCCTGGTCACCCACGATGGCACCGCTGCGGTAGCCGGTCATCCCCGAGCGCTTTGAACAGGAAAAGAAGGCCAAAGCACCCTGCATCCCCGGTTCCGCCACATCGAGAATCGACGGGGGCGGATCGTCGGCATAGACATCGCCATAGGCCTCATCCGACAAGAGCAGCGTGTCGGTCTCACGGCACTTCTCGTACAGGGCGGCCAGATCGTCTCGGGAGGTGACGGCTCCCGTCGGATTGTGCGGAGTACATACCCAAAGAAGCCGCAGACGATCCCAGACATCGTCGGGAACGTCGGCAACACGCAATACCAAGTCTCCGCCGAGTTGGATCGGGAGGGTTTCGGCACCGGAGAAGCGGGCACCCCTTTCGTACACCGGATACGACGGGGATCCCCAGGCGATGATGTCGGCTCCAGCAGGATCCACAAAGGCAAACGGTGTCGAGAAGATCGCTTCTTTGGCCCCGCTCACCGGAATCACCTGACTGGCGGAGTCGATCCCTACACCAAAGCGGCGCAATGCATATCCTGCGACCGCCTCACGCAACACCGCCAAACCCGACGTCTGGGGGTATTGGGTGACCTCGGGCACGGCGGCCCGAACGGCATCACGGATGAATGGAGGTGTCGGCTCGTGGGGGTCACCGATGGAGAAGTCGATGAGGCGTTCGCCGGCATCGCGCATGCGGCGCGCGGTGTCTTGGATCTCCGTGATCGGATAGGCCCCGAGCTGATCTAGCACCGGGTTGGTACGCATGGCGGGAACGGTAGCGGGCCGGTTCGGACACGCCGCGACCTACGATCTCGCCGTGGACACTCGTCGCTATCGCCAGATCACCCTCGGAGCAGTTGCCTCACTCATCGCACTCATTGCGTCCGTGTGGGCTGTCAACCCGCGGGGTGAAGATGCTCCGCTCCCTGCCCCCGTTGAGAGCGTCTTCCCATTACCGGGTGACACGGTCGTCCGCCAGACCGCGCTGGAAATCGACCTGCCGGTTGGGTACTCCTTGGACCTGAACGTCGATGGCGTGACGATCCCCCAGGCCGAAATCGGTTCTACCCCGTCTACCGGTCGCTACATCTGGCAGCCGGGACCGTTCAAGCTTTTTGAGACCTGGGGAACCGGCGACCACACGATCACGATCCGCTGGGATCGGGTCTCTGGAGGTGGCCCGGATCCGGGTGAGTTCACATGGAAGTTCCGAGTGATATAGCAATCAGGCTCATAGGGCGGAATAGCTCAGGCACTCCGCGCCGAGGCGAGCGTCCCAGCACCAGATCAGGTGCTTCGGGAACCCGTGTCAGAACCATCCGCGCATCGGATTCAGTATCAAGACCGCCCCGGGCCCCACCTAGTCCAGGAGCTAGCTCAGGCATCCCGCGCCGAGAGAGGTTCCGGAGGCTAGATGAGGCCTCTCAGCCCTTCGGTCGAGGCTATGGCCCTCGCGGCACCTCGCTCAGCCGGCAGAAACTCCTTGTTCTTGCTCAGCGCTAGCTGCTCCGAGCCGAAGACTGGCGTCTACTCATCCGCTGCCTTCCAGGCTTCTCTGAGCTTGACCTTCCCTCCGGTGCGGAGCAACGCTCCCGAGTAAACGCGGGATCCGATCCAGACGAGGGCGATGGCTCCGAGCGTCGTTCCAACGACTGCCACCAGGATCTCCCATGGCTGAGGCACCCCGGCGGCGACCCGCACCGGCATCACAAATGGCGCCCACGGAGGCAACCAGGACGCAACGGTCGGGAGAAGAGCCTCGGGACTCTCCGCCGCAAGGATCGCTGCGAGATACCCAGGCAAGATCAGAATGATCGGGATCATGATCGCTCCCTGCAACTCCTCTTGCCGTGACACCGTCGATCCCACGGCCGCATACAGGAAGGCGTAGAACGTGTAACCGAGAATGAACCAGAGGATCAGCGACGCGATTATCGGTAGACCGATCGCAGCGACGTCGATGTCGGAGAGATCAGCGAGCTGCGCCGATGTAGTTGCGGCGCCCGCCAGAACAACGAGCTGCAACAAACCGAGGAGTCCAATCCCCCCCACCTTTCCGACGAGTACCTGCCACGGACGGACCCTGGACAGAACGACCTCGACAACCCGGTTCTGCTTCTCTTCGACGGTGCCCATCGCCACGAACTGGCCGAACATGATGATGGATACGTAGAGAAGCATCGCCCCTGCGAATGCCGCCCCACTCTTGGCCTTGTCCTGAGTGTCTTCCTCTTCGAGTGTTGTGATCCCCATCGAAACCGGTTCGACGATTAGGGCTATCTCGCCCTCCGACAGCCCCGCGTCGGTGAGCGCGGCGGTCTTCAGCGTCGTATCGACGGCACCGTGAACGAGCGCCGTCAGCCGGGAGGATTCCTCAGTGTGATAGACCGCTTCGGTCCCGTCCACGAGGACCACAGCGATCTGTCCGTCGGCGAGAGCCGCCTCCGCCTCCACACGGGTCGGGAATCGATCGACTTCGATTTCCATGCCGAACAAGACCGCCTGGGCGTGGAGTTCCTGCTCGATCCCGGGGGGCTCCCCCCCCGTCAGACCGATCGTCGTGGCCTCGTCGACGCCATCCGCGAGCAAACTCACGACCGGTCCGACCGCAAGGATCGCAACCGTCAGGAGCGACATCGTGATAATGAACGGCTTACTCGTCACGCGCTGGAGGAATTCCCGTTTCGCCAGCAGCGCAATCTGGGTCCACGGACTCATGATCCGACCGCCTCTCGGAACAGGTCTGTGAGGCGAGGCGGCTCGAATAAGAACCGGTTGACGACACCCGCGGCGCTCGCCGCCTCGAGAAGATCGACAACTGGAGCATCATCGTCGACGATGCAGTGGTATGGCCCCGGTCCGTCGACGACTTCGACACCCACCATGTCCGGTGTCCACGGTTCTCCGTCGACGTCGATTGTCAGACGCCGTTTCGTCGAGTCATTCTTGATGTCGTCCAATCGTCCCGACAGCACGATTCGACCATCATTGATGATTGCGACGTCCTGGCACACGTCCTCGACGAGGTCGAGTTGGTGGCTCGAAAAGAGAATCGCCACACCCCCGGATGCCAAGTCCCTCAGGGTCTCGGCCAGCGAGTCGACTCCAATGGGATCGAGGCCGGCAAACGGCTCATCGAGAATCAGCAACTCGGGGTTTGGTGCGAGAGCGGCCGCAAGCTGGGCTCGTTGCTGGTTGCCGTGCGACAAATCGTCGAGCTTCGCATCGCCCCTATCGGAGAGACCCAGGACGCCGAGCCAGTGGTCAACCGCTTCATTCGCCTCCGTTTTGGAGAGGCCGGAGAGCCGGGAGAAGTGGACGAGCTGATCGTGCACTTTCATTTTTGGATACAGGCCACGCTCCTCCGGCATGTAGCCGAAGTGGAGCCGATCCTCGGGGCCAACGGTGGCGCCGTTCCAGAACACAGATCCGGTGTCAGGCTGGATAAGCCCAAACACAGCCCGCATCGCTGTGGTCTTCCCTGCCCCATTTGGGCCGAGAAAGCCGAGGATGCGCCCGCGCTCGACGACGAATCCGGCGCCATCGAGGGCAACGACGTCACCGAATCGTTTGCTCAGATCGACGAGTTCCAACATCGGAAAGGCCTCCGAGTCGTGCATTCTGGTCAGGGTTCTCGACGGATGCCACGCAGGCAGCAATCCCTTAGGGCCCTTGGCGCCGGTCAGGTGGCGACGGGTTCACGCAGGAACCATCAACCGCCACGAGCAATCAGCCGATTCTCTTCTTGAGAGGCCGACACTCCAAGGAGGCCTCATACGCATGAGGAACGAGAGCGGAAACAGAGAACGGAAGTTCTGGTCCGGGGTGCCTCTTACACCAGGGTGATGGCACTGGGGGCGCGGAGTCGAGTCGCCTTTCGTCTTGAGCTACTCGGTCGCCATGATGCTGTCGACCATGGTGTCCCAGGCCGGTAGGAAAGCACCAACTTCCTCTTGTGTGGGAGCGCCGAAGCCGAAAAGGAAAAACAAGGGTTCCTCGTTCTCACAAGTGTCCGCCGAACAAGTGTGCGGAAGAATTCCCTGGTACTGGATGGCAACATCACCATTCGGATCGGTGACGCGAACCACCGCGGCGGTCGTACCGAAGGACGGAGATGCCGAGCGTCGGCACGATCGGTCTTGGCCCGCTTCTTACGACCCCGCAACGTCGCCGTGTCCGCCGGCTCCGCCAGGTGCGCCTCAACCCCGGCGTGTTGCAGTTCCTCGACCACGAACCGCCACCCGGTGC
>JAJCYA010000057.1 GCA_029263095.1 Acidimicrobiia bacterium
CAGAGCCGCCGCGCCGAGAAGGTCGTAGAGCCCTGCGAAGTGGTACGGACCGCAGGTGACACCGTTCTCACAGAGGGTCTCGAGCGAATTGTGTTGCGGGGCGAGGTCGTATCCGGGTTTGACGAGGAACCCGAGGAAGAAGTCTGTTCTCCCTCCCAGATGCTCCACTATGAAGAGGTCGCCGATACGTCCCACCACGGTTCCAATCGCCAGACCGGGGGCTGCCAGATCCATGTGGGCGAGGATATTGAGACCCAGCATGCGCATCCGCCACCCACCGGCGATGATTCCTCCGGCAAAGCCTCCCATGATGGAGAAGTAGGAGAACGGCTCCAGCGCATTGAGTAGGCCTTCATCGAGGTGAGCCGGAATCGTAAAGACTCTCGCTCCGATGATGGATCCCACCAGGCCCCATGTGAGCACAGAAGTGATCTTCTCCTGATCGAAGCCTCGCCTCTTGGCCTCGCGCAACATCAACCAGGCGCCGACGATGAACCCGACACCGGCCATCAGGCCGTGGAGCGAGAGTCGCAGCGGTCCGAATTCGAAGATCGGGATCGGGGGGTATGAGATATTGGCGAGCATCGGCTGCATACGGTAACGCTCCTGGAGAGTTCAGCTTCGAGACAAGACGACGATTGCGACGACCGCTGCTCCAACCGCCGGCACGAGCACAAATCCGAGTTCGCGCAGTGTGTTGGGCTTGGTGACTCCCACAATGGCGATTGAACCGCCTGCCATCAGAACGCCTCCGATCCATGCGAGTTCCACCGAAGTCGCTGCGGGATCGCCGACGAGCACGTCGAGCGCAACGGCGGCGAACAGCAGGGCGAGATAGACGTTGGAGAGTCTGAATACGGTCATCGCCGCGGAGGTCTTTCGCAGAAGTGACATCGAGGCGGCTATGAATCCCGCGTCGAGGGCGACTGCCGATGCGACGTAGAGCGTGCCCAAACCGGCCGCCGGCTGGAGCAGGAGGGCGGCGCCTGAGACGACGAACGAGTAGACGACTATCTGGATCGCGGTGGCCCGCTCTCCGACAACCACCGGAAGCATCGGGACTCCGGCGGTTTCGTAGTCGGTCCGGAACCGGAGGGCCAGGGCCCAGAAGTGGGGAGGTGTCCAGTAGAAGACAACAGCAAACAGCAGCCACGCCGCAAGCCCGACACTCCCCGTCACGGCAGCCCAGCCGACCAGGACCGGCACTGCGCCTGCGGCACCCCCGATGACGATGTTCTGGGGCGTGGTCCGCTTCAGGTAGAGCGTGTAGATCAGGACGTAGAAGCCGAGCGCTCCGGTCGCCAGGGCCGCCGCCGCGAGATTCGCCACAGCCCACAGGACGACGAACCCAGCGATTCCGAGCACGACTCCGAGCACCAGAGCCTCGCGCGGTGATGCAGTTTCGGCGGGAAGGGGACGGCGCCGAGTGCGCCGCATCCGAGCGTCGATGTCTCGATCGACCACGTTGTTGATCGCATTGGCACCGCCGGCACTCAATGCACCTCCGCCGACGGTTCCTGCAACGAGGCCAATCCCGGGCCATCCGTCGGCAGCGAGGATCATCGCCGGAACCGTTGTGATGAGCAGCAACTCGATGATGCGCGGCTTGGTGAGAGCGACGTAGGCCCTGACGCGATCGAGCCGTGACTTTCCCAGGATTGCAGTGGTGGTCATGCGGGAACCCGCTCCGATTCGACGAGGGATTGGGTGCTCACGACCACGAAGGAGATCCACACCGCGTCTGCGAGCAGCAGGTGTGCCACCTGCATCCAGAGCGGTGCCAACAACGCGATGTTGACAATGCCGGCGACCACCTGAAGGTAGATGAGGCCCTGCAGCCAACGGCCGCGGGATCCGTCGGGATCTACGGCCCTGACAAACCACCACAGGTAGGCGGCGGTCGCCGCGGCCACGATTGGATGGATCCACCGCAGCCGCACGATGAATGTCCCGCCCAGGTCGTCGAAGAATCCGGCGCCCACGGTCTCGGGTGGGAACAGGGTGTCTCCGAGGGCGGTGATCGCTCCGGCCGCACTCACTACGAGCAGGGCAATGACCCCTATTCGCGCCAGCCGCAGAGGCGCCGCGGCAAACGGGCGGCGCGGCGCCGGGTGACCGTCCGCAAACCAAGCGGTGAGGGCGAGGGCTCCCAGCAGGAGGAATGTGTTGACCAGGTGAACAACGATCGATACGACCCGCCCGATCGATTCGTCGTCGGCTACCCACCCGAAGAGCACGAGTGCAGCACCGATGAGCGCCTCGTTGAGGATGAGCACAGCCGAGGCGATCGCCATCCAGCGCGCTGCTTCGCCCTTTGGGCGGGTCCTCACCGCCCAGACGGCGAGGATCGCCACGACGATTAGGGCGACACCGGAAGTGGCTCGATGAGCGAATTCGATTGCAGTCGCGGCGGTCCCTTCGGAAGGGATCAATGCTCCGCGGCAGGTCGGCCAGTTTGCGCCGCACCCCGCTCCGGATTCGGTGGCGCGCACGACCGCCCCGAGCAGCACCACGAGGACGTTGTACGCCAGCGCAATGCGGGCGTATCGGGAGAAGCGTTTGTCTCTCACCGCCGGGCAGGCTACCCAGCGCCCAGCCGGAGGTGTCCGGTCCTCGCATACGGTGCGGCGGCCGATAGGATCATGAGCAGAAGGAAGGACGACCCATGAAGAAGATCTTCTTGCTCCTCCTGGTGGTCGCCATCGGCGTGCTGGTGGCAAAGCAACTATCGCACGACCACGAGTAGGAAACACTCATCCGAGTCATTGATCCCCCGTCATCAGGCGGGGGATCGTTGCGTTCAAGGCGTGCCCTCCAAGTGGGAGTAGTTCAGAGGGAGTCAATGATCGTCGGTCGTGATCACTCTCTCCCGGGTCCGACCTTTCCCCCCTTGTGGGGGAAGTCCGTGAGGAGCGCAGCGACGAGGGGGATGGGGGGTTCTTGAGCTTTCCCCCCCACAAGCTCGCTTTGCTCGCTGACTCCCCCTCCAAGGGGGAGTAGTCCAAAAGGAGTCAATGATCGTCGGTCTGTCGCGCAACCCAACACACAAGGGGGGAAGGACCGGACGAGGGGAGAGTGGTGTTTCAGGTGCTCACGAAATCGGAGATCGCCTTGGCGATCTCGCCCGGATGTGTGAGGACCGCCTCGTGGCGGGCACCCTCGATTTCGACGACGTCGGCCCCGACGATCTGCGCCGTGGCGCGTTGATGGTCGGGCGGTATCAGCTGGTCGCGGGTGGGGATGACGCTCATGACCGGAAGGTCGAGTCGATGAAGGCGGTCGGTGGCGTCGAAGCGGATGATGGCGAAGCCGCCTTCGTAGTAGAGGTCGGTATCCCGGTCCATGAGAATCTGCCACAACCATTCGCCGTTCTCAGGCGGGAAGACGCCCGTCATCATCAAATAGCGATGCGCCAGTCGAGAGAGCAGTGAAGGATCGATTCGGCTGACGGCACGGCCACCGATCATTGCCGGCGTCGTCAGCCAGCGCGGTCGTTGCACCGGCGCTGCTGCAGTGGCCGCAAGGACGACCCGGCTGGCGATACCGGGGTGTCGGAGAGCCAACTCCTGAGTGACCATTCCTCCCATGGAGTAACCGACGACGGGAACACCGGTGGCGTTCAGTTTGTCGAGAACTCCTGCGATCTCGTCCGCCATCTCTTTGATATCGAACCGGGCGCGGATCCGATCCGACTTGCCGTGGTTGCGAAGGTCGGGGATCAGGATCCGGTGGGTGGCTGCCAAATCGGGGGCTACTCGGTGCCACGTGGCAAATCCGTCGTACAGCCAGCCGTGGAGCAGCACCAGGGGAGGAGCGTCGGGGTCACCGAGTTCGCGGACGAAGAACTCCCGCCGTCCGACGGTGACTGTTCGACCGGGGATATCGGCCGGGCGCCGTTGGATACCCTCGAAGCGCGGCGAGACCTCGGGTCCCACCAGCCGCCATGCGAGCCAGCCTCCGATGGCCGAGCCAAACAGTCCACGTTTCACGAATGCGAGCCTAGGAGCCGGACAGGTCGTCTACGGCGAAGATATGCTCGTGGACCGGCCGTCCTCCTATGAGGTGCTCCTGGATGATGCGTTCCATCACAGCGACGGTGACGCCGTGGTACCAGGTCCCAGCTGGGTAGACGACCGCGATCGGTCCGCCCTCGCAAATGCGGAGACAATCCACCTTCGACCTAGCAATCGTGCCGGAGCCTGGTTCGGCGACGGCGTTCCTGTCGGAGATGGTGCCATCCCCACGCCATTGGGGCGGTGCCGAGGCCAGTCCCAGATCCTTGAGCCGCGACTTGAGGTATTGCCACACTTCGGTGGTGTTCTCCCGGTCGCAGCACTTGGGTGTTGTCTGATCCGCGCACAGGAAGATGTGCTGTTGCAGACGTCCGATGGATAACGCGCCGGCAATGGTCTCCAGCCGGGTGTCACTCACCTGACTACTACCCGGCCCTCTGGCTCGGCGACGAACGAACCGATGGCGACAGATCCCGGTACTGCCTCCACAAAGCCGTCGACTTCGGAGGGGTCCATTGCGATCAGGAGACCACCGCTCGTTTGGGCATCTGTCACGATGGTGGCGGTGGCCGAGTCGACCGAGTCGAGGTCGGAGAACGTCAGTGCATCGGCCTTGTTCCGTTTGCTGCCCCCCGGTATGACTCGTTCGGTCGCCAGCACCCGAGCTCCAGGGAGTACGGGGATCGAAGTGGATTCGATCTCGGCTCCGACGCCGTGGAGCATCTCGCGAAGATGCCCCAGTAACCCGAATCCGGTCACATCGGTCACTGCAGTGGCATGGGCGGCCCGAGCAGCAGTCGCTGCCGTGTCGTTGAGCGCCACCATGATTGCCACAGCACCGTCCCTGGTCTCCTTGTCGACGATGCCTCGTTTGATTCCAGTCGCTATCAAACCCGTGCCAAGGGGTTTGGTGAGAACGATGGCATCGCCGGGGCGGGCGCCACGGTTGGTGGTCATCTGCTCGGGATCGACCAATCCCGTTACGGCCAAACCGAACTTCGGTTCCGGATCATCGATTGAGTGGCCGCCGACGATCGTGACCCCGGCCTGCTCCAGTACCTCGGCCGCCGCTTCGAGAACGTCGCCGAGCAGCTCGAAGGGGAGGATGTCGCGGGGCCATCCGACCAATTGGAGTGCCGTCAGTGGGCGGCCACCCATGGCGTAGACATCGGAGAGGGCATTGGCGGCTGCGATACGTCCCCAGTCGTCTGCCTCATCCACGATCGGAGTAAAGAAGTCGACGGTTTGGACGAGCGCGACCGAATCCGACAGCCGGAACACCCCGGCGTCATCAGATCCATGGATCCCGACCAACAGGTCGGGATGGGTGGTGGGTTTCAGGTTGTCCAATCGGCGCAGGACCTGCGCCAACTCACCGGCGGCGAGCTTGCATGCTCAGCCTGCGCCGTGCGAGTAGGACGTGAGACGCACCCCGGTCACGGAATCACCTCCTCGAGCGGGCAGTGTACGTAGTAGACGTGGCAACCCCTTCGACCCAGCGGCCTGGACCAGTTACATTGCTGGCAGCCTCACCGAAACGAGCGATGACTCCGACGACACCCGCCAAGATCGCCTTCATCGGCTCCCATTCGGTCCGCAAGACGAATGCCGTTCACTCGTTTGCCGGGGCTGTCGGTCGGAGCGGTCACAGTGTCGAGGTCGGGCGCGAGGTTGTCCGGTTCAATCCACTCGGTATCAATGAGGGCGCCACAGCCGAAGCACAACTGTGGGTGCTCATGCAGCAGATCCAACAGGAGCTCGAGCTGCGCAACCGGGCCGACGTTCTGGTGACCGATCGCGCGGTCGTGGACAACTTCGCCTACTTCCTGCGTGTCACCGAGGGCAACGATCCATTCGCCGTCGAGCCCCTCATCCGGCAGTGGTCGAAGACGTACGACCTGTATGTGCGTCTCCTCCCCGACATCGCTCTTCAGGCAGATGGAGTTCGGAGCACCAGCGACAGCTTCCGTGACGAGATCGAAAGCATCCTCAACCGCATCGTGCCCGAGTACGTCTCGAGCGACGATCTGATCACGCTTCGAGCGTCTGAGATCACCGAAGCGTTCGATTGGGATGCCATCGTTGCGAGGCTTCTCGGTCCGTCGATCACTCCCAAGACGGGTCCGGCGCGGTACGTCCGGCTCCGAACCTCCCGCTAGACACAGGCAGCCGATTCGTGGCTGTGACGGGCATCACAAGGCCGTCGAGTACCGGCGCGCTCAGAGTTTGCACTGGATTGGGCGAGGGCTAGGATCGTGCGCTCGGTGCCCTACGGGGCACCCCACCTGCAGACTCTCCCGCCCCCCCTGGGAGGTCTGCACACCCACCGGAATCGGCCCGCGATCGGCAACGGTCGCGGGCCGATCTGGGTTCGCAGGCACGGTGGAGCTGCGCTGCTTGAATCGGGGGCGTGAAGCTGCATTCGCGACGACCCCGTGAGCTCGCCATCGCTCTGCGCGACTTGGCTCGGCGACGCCCTCGCGAGGCTGAGGAGTACCTCGACGCCCACCAGCAAGAGTGGTCGGCTCTCGCCGCGGCAGATCCGCACGATGCGGCCGACATCCTCGAAGCGATCGACAAAGAGGCCGCTGCGGAACTGATCGTTGACCTTGAGCCGAGCGGAGCGGCGTTGGTTCTGGAAGAGATGAACAACGAAGTCGCGGCCGATCTGCTCGAGGAAATCGTTCCGGATGAGGCGGCATCGATGGTCACTGAGCTGTCGCCCGATGAGGCTGCCGACATCGTCGGCTACCTGGAGGCCGAGGCGCGCGATGCCATCCTGGAGGTGCTGGACGACGCCGCGGAAGACCGAATAGTCGAGGTGCTGCGTTACCCGGCCGACTCGGCCGGCGGTCTCATGTCGATGGAGCCGGCGACACTGCCCGGCGGTACTACCGCCGGTGAAGCGATCGAGGCGTTGCGACGGCTGCACGAACACGTCGATCATTTGCACTACGTGTACGTCGTCGACAATGAGACACGCTTGATCGGAGTCGTCTCCTTCAGGGAGCTGGTCTTCTCCCGGCCTGGCGCCGGGCTCGACGAGGTGATGATCCCCGATCCGGTGGCGGTCCGGCCCGATACCGACCGAGAGGACCTTGCGGAGTTGATTCAGCGATACGGGTTCGTGGCCATGCCCGTTGTCGATCATCGCGGTCATCTCCTTGGAGTGGTGACGGTCGATGACGTCATCGAGGCGGTCCAGCACGAGGCGACCGAGGACATCGCCGCCATGGTCGGGGCCGGCGCCGAAGAGACGATCTACACACCGTTCTTCAGGTCGGTGCGCAGTCGGCTCCCTTGGACCGCGGTCAACCTGGGTACGGCCTTTCTCGTCGCGTTCACGGTGAGCCGGTTCGAGCCGATCATCGACCAGTTTGCGGTGCTGGCTGCCTACATGCCCGTGGTGGCGTCTGTCGGCGGCAACAGTGGGGCGCAGAGCCAGGCCATCATCATCAGGGCGATGGCCGTCGATACGGTGCCGGCCCAAGCGACGCGACAGGTGCTTGCCCGGTCACTGCTCATCGGTCTGACAAATGGGGTAGTGGTAGGAGTGCTGTCGGGGCTGATCGCGGGCGGTTTTACCGGGGAGCCCAAGATCGGATTCGTGATCGGATTGGCGACGCTGATCAACCTGGTGATCGCCAACCTGGCCGGCAGCGGGATCCCCGTGCTGCTCCACAAGCTTGGACAGGATCCGGCACTGGCGTCCAACATCTTTATGACGATGATCACCGACCTGGTCGGCTTTGGTGGTTTCTTGGCGATCGCTACCGGGCTGCTGTAGACGGAACCGAAAGTCCGGGCGCTCGAACTCTCGTGCTTCTCCTTGGCACAGCATGGAGGGGCGCCGATTCGACGCCCCTCCAATGCCCATGTCGCCTTCGGGTATCAGGCGGCGACGAGTTGCTTGTCATCCTCCGATGGGACAGGATCGGGCGCGCCCTCGATGTTGATCTTTGGCAGCCACTCCAGCCACGAAGGGAGGTACCAATTGCGGTCACCGAGCAACTTCATCGATGCCGGCACCAGTACCGAACGGACGATCGTTGCGTCGAGTAGCACCGCGGCGGCCAGCCCGAAGCCCATCTGCTGGAAGCTCACGAGTCGCCCGGCGGCGAACCCGCCGAAGACGGCCACCATGATCGCAGCCGCGCCGGTGATGAGTGCTGCCGTCGTACGAAGGCCGTACGCGACCGACTCGGTGTTGTCGCCGGTCGTGTCGAAGCGCTCCCGGATGCGCGACAGCAGGAACACGTGGTAGTCCATCGAAAGGCCGAACAGCACGGAGAACAGGAATAGGGGGAGCCATGCCTCAATGACCTCGACCTGCGTGAAGCCGAAGAACCCTGCGATGTCTTTGACCCAGCCGGGTCCGACCCCTGCCTGGAAGAACAGCACAACGAGCCCATAGGCGGCCCCCACCGAAAGCAGGTTCATCGCGATCGCTTTGGTGGGGATGACCACCGACCGGAACGCCACTGTGAGCAGGATGAACGACAGACCAAGCACGAATAGGAACACGATCGGTGTCCATCTAGATGTCTGGTCGAGGAAGTCGACCGACCCGGCCGTCTCTCCACCCACGAGAACCGTCGCGTTTGCATCCGCAAACACCTCCGGGAGGATCTCGTTGCGCAATGTGCGCACCGCGTCGATCGACGCGGCTGAGTTGATGTCGCCTGCCAGCGGGGAAGACACAATGGCGATCGTGTCGTCCTCGCTAGTAGTCACCTCCATCCCACCTCCGAATGCCGGTTCGAGGGAGAGTCGCTCCTCGAGGGCAGAGATGGCCTCTTCGATGGCATCGGTTTGCTGTCCCTGGATGACGATCTCGACCGGCGAAGTGAGTCCGCCGGAGAATTCATCCTCCAGGACAAGGAAAGCCTGTTTCGACTCGATCTCGTCGGGCAGCGTGCTGACGCCGTTGAACCCGGTGTCAATCGAGAAGTAGCTGAGGGAGAGCACGATCAACAAGCCGGCCGACAGCACCAGGCTTGTGACCGGTCTACGCATGACCGACGTCGTGATCCGGTCCCAGAACCGGCCACGGCGGGCCGCAGCCTTTGGTGATCGCCCGCGAATTCGCAGCCAATTGATGCGGTCGCCCATCAGCGAGAGCACCGCGGGTAGAAGCGTCAGCGATGCCGACACGGCCGCGACCACAACCAGGATGGCGCCGATGCCAAGACTGCGGAAGATCGTGTTTGGCAGCAAGAGCATGCCGAGAAGGGCCAGGACGACGGTCAGGCCTGAGAAGAAGACGGCCCGACTGGCCGTACCACCGGCGCGAGCGATGGCGTCGATCTTGTCACGACCGGCCTCCCGTTCCTCCCGAAACCTGGAGACGATGAACAGCGAGTAGTCGATTCCGACCGCCAGGCCGATCATTGTGATCATGTTGGTTACGAAGAAGGACAGGTCGAAGACGAGTCCCACCAGCGCGGCAGCGCCGAGCGCCACTGCAATTGACGCCAACCCGAGGACGATCGGGATCAGTCCGGTCACGACGGCGCCAAACACGAAGACGAGGACCAGGAGTGCAACCGCGATCCCGATTGTCTCGCCGGTGGCGAGATCCTGTTCTGCGATCTCGTTGACTTCGTTCTCCAGGGTGGCGGGACCGGTGATTGCCGCCCCGATTCCCTCCGGCGCAGAGACTCCATCCATTGCTTCGTGGACGGAGGCGGCGTTGGCGGATTGGGTGTCGGAGCCGTCACCTGCGAGCACCACCGGCAGCAGCACCGAGCGGCCACTGGCGGACACGGGTCCGTCGTTGGTGAGCGGGCTGCCGACATGAGTGACGACGTCTGGCCCGAGTGCGCCGACTTCAGCTTGCAGGGCAGCCACGTAACCCTGGTAGTCGGGGCTGTCGATGCCGACGACGTCGGACGTCACAACAATCATCTCGGTCGCGGTCTCGACACCGCGGACCTCATCGATCAGCACCTGGGCCTGCACCGACTCGGGGTTGTCGGTGAAGTCGGCGGCAGTCGTCAGTGCATCCCCCAACAGGGCAGATGTGAGGCCGATGGCGGTGACGAGGACCACAAGCCACAGGATGACGGTCGTCCATGGTCTTTGAGCGCTGGAGCGTGCCAGTGTCTCGGTGTTCAGTTGCATGTTCATCTCCACTTGTTTTATGTACGTCGTAAGTTTACGATGTAAGCGGAGGCTATACATACAGCGTAAGTATGTCAAGAGGGAATCTGATGGACAGGCGCTCATGTGAGTCGGGGCCCGGCGGACCGGCTGCGCTGCTTGGAGCAGTGCTGCCTTACGGTGTAGATTTGGTGGCGGCGACGACGACTGAAACTAGGTCCCTGATGGCCAAGACCGGCACCAAGCGCTCACCCCTGACCCGCGACAGGATCATCGCTGCGGCGGTAGCGTTTACCGACGAGAACGGAATCGAATCGCTATCGATGCGCAAGCTGGGTCACGAGCTCGGCGTCGAGGCGATGTCGCTCTACAACCACGTTGCCGACAAGGACGACATCCTCAGCGGCATGGTCGACTCCTTGTTCGCCGAGTTCGAGATGCCGGTTGGTGAGGATTGGAAGAGTGCGGTGAGGGTGACGGCCTTCTCGGCCAAGAACGTGATCGCCGCCCATCCCTGGGCCGTCGGGCTACTCAGTGCGCGACAGGGCATGGGTGAGGGCACCTTCCAGCTCATGGACGCGATGATGGGTCTGTTGCTGGACGCGGGTTATGACACTCCTACGACCCATCACGCCTGGCATGTCATTGCCAGCCACGTCATGGGATACGCCTTCCAAGAAGCAAACTCGCCCTTCGGCGATGGCGACGATCACGATCACGAAGCAAGCGTGGAACTGATTCGCCGGTTTGGTGATCAGTTCCCGAGCCTTGCTCAGGTCGCCCCGCACCTCATGGAGTGCAGCTATGACGAAGAGTTCGCTTTCGGACTCGAGATCATTCTGAGCGGCATCGAGGCGCGCGGTCCCTCCTGAGCTGATCGTGCCGGCCGAGTCCTCCATCGGCGGCGTACGGACGACGGGTCTCGGCTACCGGGCTTCCAGCCACTCCTCGTAGGCCACGCCCTCCATCCACTCACTGAAGTGCACCACGTGATGGCGTTGCTTTACGAGCTCGAACAACTCTGGATCGGGAGCCTTTTCCAGCGCGAACCGAAGTGTGTCGAGTTGCGCCTGCCACCCTTTGCCGCCGAGCGCTTCATCCACGCCGTTGCGCCAATCGGGGAGAGCGGACGGATCGTGCTCGGTCCAGTACCGAGCCAGCTTCTTTGCGGTGCGAATCGCTCGTCTCACGACTTTCGCCTGATCTCGATCCGCTCCCGCCATCTCGCTCGTCGTTTCCGCCCACTCGATGAGAAGCGGTTCATCTACCTCGGCGGGGCGTTCCACGGCGCGCCGGTACAGGTCATCGATGCCGGCTGCGATCGAGGCTGCGTTCACACTGCGGCGGCAATATCGGGGAGGAGATCCTCGTAGGACGCCATGTGGTTGGCCCTTTCCACCTTGAGTCCTGCGATCAGATCGGCGTACTCGGTACCTCTGTCCTGGGATCCGTACAGGAGCCGCGGGCGCAGCACTGAGGTGTCCTCTACATTTGGCACCTCGGTGGCCACCTCGTATCCGAAGTCGGGGTCTTCCTCCCAGTCGATCCCGCCGTGGGCGATGGCTGCCACGATCGCAGCCGAAATGGCGGGCGTGACCTTGGAGGACCGGTCGTCGTCTTCGGACCCTCCGACTCGGCCCGTATTCAGGAGGTACACCTCCATGCTGGTGGAGTCGAGCAACTCGCGTAGCCGGTTCGCCTGCCACTCGTGCCGGTATGCGAAGAAAGGATTGGTTCCGGGGACCCGCAGGAACTTTCCGGCTTCTGCTTTCCCTCCGGCACTGGTGCCCGTCGTCTCTCCAAGCATGAAGTAGGCAGCCGCCTGATCGGGCGTCAATCTGGCGACTGCGGGGATGATGTTGGCGTTCTTGTTCAGGATGAGCATGAAATCTGCGGTTTCGACTTCTGCCGGGTAGATCATCCCTGGGATGTCTTCCGCCGAGATCACAGCCCTGCTGTTCTCGGTGTGGCTCTTGTCGTGAAAGTCGAGGGCTCCGGACGCGTTCATTGCGACGTTTTCCAGGTACGAGCCGGGCTGGGTGGAGCCATGCCACACCGCCGGTTCCGACTCCGAGGTAAGCCCGTAGACCTTGGCAAACGTCCCCGCCTCGGTGCCGTAGACCTTGCCGCCGGGATACAACGACACGAAGTCGTCCTGAACCGGAGCGCCCCCGCCTGCCTTGGAGAACGTGGTGGTTGTCTTCCCCGTGCCGGAAAGTCCCACAACCAGACCGACTCGACGGGCTGCTCCGTCGCCGACCACCTTGAGTCCGCTGTGCATCGCCAGGCCGCCGCGTCGGTACATCAGAGCGTCCCACATCCGCAATCCGCCCATCTTCGACTCACCGAAGTAGTCGGCGTTGAGGACTCGTGTCACTCCGGCATCGAGATCGACGGCGATGATGCGATCGTCGGGGTATCCGGGTGCCGCCAGCGACGGCGTGTAGATGACTGTGAACTCGGGTTCTGCATCGTCTTCGGCCGGAAAGTACAGCAGGCGCTGCTTGGCCGCGATGTTGGCGTTCTCCTTTTCGATGATCAGTCGGGTCCGCACCCGGGCATCGGGGTGATCACCTATGTAGCCGTCGAGCACAACGACGTCCTTGTCTGCGATGTGTTCGTTCTGGGCACGAGCAAGCGCTGCGTACTCCGAGCGGGTGATCGTTGGATCGGTGTGTCGAGACGGATCGTCCGCAACGATGAAGGTGCTGAGCTTCGAGCGGGCCGTGACCTGGGTGGTCACATTGAGGTTGCCGTATTCGGTCTCGCGCACGGTCGGCTGAGCAGCGGTCAACTCACGCAGCTGGTCCGAGTCGGGATTGTGGATGGTAGAGCGAGTGCGGACGTCCATTGGATCCCTCCGTTGCGGAGCCCGAAGTCTAGGAGGTGGCTGGGGTCCCGCTCGTTTCGGCTACGACGATCGACCTGAACTGCTCGCCGAACGTCTTGCCAAAGGGCCCAATTGGGATCTCGTGCTCACCGACTCGCTCGATCGGTGTCACTTCTTTGACGGTGGACAGCCCGAAGACCTCGTCGGCGCCGAGCAACCTGTCGAGTGGGAAGAAGCCTTGCTTTACTTCGACGTCGAGCCTGTTGGCCGATTCGAGCAGTACATCGCGGGTCACGGAGGCCAGAATCCCGAGTTCCAGTGTCGGGGTCTCCAATCTTCCCTCCGACATCCACGCCACCGTGAATGTCGGGCCCTCCAGGACCACCGAATCGGCGGTGAGCAGGAGTGCATCATCGAATCCGGCACGTTGTGCCTTGTCTGTGGACGCCATGTTGGGGGCATAGGACGTCCACTTGATACCGGAGAAGCTGCCCGTGTCGGTCGCCGGATGCCACAGGGCTTTCATGGAGAGGACGGAGAGACGATCCGGAACGGTGGCGGTGGGCTCCGCCAGGACGATTGTCCGCGACGGCGCCGAGGCGCCTGAGTCGCGACTCCCTCCAGTTACGACCACTCTTACCTGGCAACTGCCACCGGCCTCGGCACAGTCGACGATCCAGGATTCGAGCTTGCCCCGCTCAGGAAGCTCGATCGCCATTGCCGCGGCGCTCCGTTCTAGACGGTCGAGGTGACTGGCGATGCGAAAGGCGTTGCCTTCGTATGAACGGATGACCTCGAACACCCCGAAGCCTCGGAGCACGCCCCAGTCGTGGACCGAGATGACTGCCTCGTCGTCTGGCACCACCGTGCCGTCGATGATCACCTTCACGCGGCGAATCCTAGTGCCGGGGCGGCCGACTCGATTCTGGAGGCGGCGTTCTGCGCCGGGTTCTCGTAGCCTCGGGGTATGGAGCGGCTGTCCCTTGTCGACCCGGCCGACCTCGAGGCCCTTCGAGCAGTCGGGTGGATCTCCGGCGATGTGGTAATCGCCGGAGATCTTCTTGACGGCATCCGGATGGGACCCGACCCGGCGGGGGCCATGCGCCGCCTTGGCGACATCGCACGCAATCACCCCGATCTGCTCATTGCGGCCCTCGACGACGGCCCGATGGCGTCGAGGCTGATTGCCCTCATCGGGGGGAGTCGTGCCCTTTCGGCAGTAGTCGGGCGCTCCGCTGATCCGAATCGGATGCTCGACGGCAGCCTCTCGCTCTCCGAACCGGGAGAGAAGGACCTGACCGTGTGGGTCAAGGAGGCGCTCGTCGCGGTGGCTGCCGCCGACCTCTCCGGCGAGATAGATATGCCTGAGGCTGGCTTGCGGATCTCGGCCATCGCCGACACCGCCGCCCGCCGGGTCGTGGATGAGGTTGTCGCCGACATCGATTCGACTCTGGCAGTCATCGCCATGGGCAAGTGGGGTGGCCGAGAACTCAACTACGCATCTGACATCGATCTGGTCTTCGTTCACGACGGTCCAGAAGCGGACGCTCTCGCCGCCTCTACTCGCATCGTTGCCAACCTGGCGCGGCGCGGTGACGGGGGCCAGGCATTCCGGGTGGACACCGACCTGCGCCCGGAGGGCACCTCCGGGCCGCTCAGCCGATCTCTCGCCTCGTACCGCGCCTATTGGGAGCGGTGGGCTGAGACCTGGGAGCTCCAAGCACTCCTCAAGGCGCGGTTCGTTGCCGGCGACCCCGCCGTGGGGGAGGCCTTCATTGCAGCGACTCTCGATTTCGTCTTCCCCGAGCAGCTCGGAGCCGACGCCGTGCGGTCCATCCGCTCAATGAAACAGCGAGCCGAGGATGTGCTCGATGGGTCAGTTACCGAGCTGAAGCGCGGAGTCGGCGGCATCAGAGATGTCGAGTTCGCCGTGCAGTTGCTCCAACTCGTCCACGGCCGTGCCGATCCGACTTTGCGCACTCAGAGCACGTTGCAGGCCTTGGAGTGTCTGGCCCACGGCGGTTATGTCCTGTCCGAGGACGCGGACGCGCTGGCGGATGCCTACAGATGGCTGCGCGATGCCGAACATCGGGTTCAGCTCTACGACCTTCGTCAGACCCATTCGCTCCCCCAGGCCGAGGAGGATCGGGAGCGCGTCGCCCGTGCGATGGGCTACCGGGACGCCTCTGCTGCACCGGCCCTTGCCAGTTTCGAGGCTGATCTCACGACGAAACGCTCAGAGGTGCGCTCCATCCACGAGCGTCTGTTCCACCGGCCGGTGCTCGACGCTTTGGCCGAGAGCAAGGCCGCCTCGATGTCGGCGGCAGCCGCGACCCGCCGGCTGGAGGCATTTGGATTCCTCGACACGGATGCGACCCGTGTGGCGGTCGCGGAGCTCACCAGTGGCCTATCACGACGCAGTTCGTTGATGCGTCACATGCTTCCGCTGATAATGGAGTGGCTCTCCCTTGCACCGGATCCCGACCTGGGTCTGTCGCAGCTTCGACTGCTGTTGGGCGAGACCGCCGACACTGGTTCGATTGTTGCGACATTGCGAGACGATCCGGCGGCGGCCGAGCGTCTCTGCCGCGTGCTGGGAACATCTCGGTTGGTCGGGCGACTCGTGGATCGCCTCCCTCCGCTGGTACCCACCCTTGGCGACGATGCCGAGCTCGTGGCGTGGCCCACTCGCAGCGAGCTGGTCGAGGAGGGGCGAACCCGTGTGCTGGTGCCGGGAGATTCTGCTGCGGCGCTCCATCGGTTTCATGCAGAGCACCTGCTGCGGATTGCGGTCTCCGACGTCGCCGGGCTCATCGATGAGATCGAGGTCGGTCGTCGATTGTCGACACTTTCGGATGCAACCGTGGAAGCGGCCGTACTCGCTGCGACTCGAGAGCTCGGCATCGAGCCGCGGCTCTGCATCGTTGCGATGGGTAAGTGGGGTGGGGGGGAGCTGACGTACTCCAGCGACCTCGATGCGATCGTCGTCACACCCGATGTCGGGGACACAGAGGCCGCCATCGCCGTCATCGAACGCGTCATCGCCACTCTTGGTGGTCCTGCTACGGGTTTTCCTTCACTCGAACTGGACCTCGAGCTGCGACCGGAGGGCAGGAAGGGAGCCCTGGTGCGAAGCCTGGCGGCCTTCGAGGCGTATTGGCAGCAGTGGGCGGACACATGGGAGTTGCAGGCCATGCTGCGGGCTCGCCCCGGAGCCGGCGATCTCGAACTCGGTCGGAGGCTGGTAGGGATCTCAACCGGATACGTCTACTCGGACCGTCCCGGCCGCGAACAGGAGATCCGGGGAATCAAGGCGAGGGTCGAGAAGGAACGTATCCCCATCGGTGAGGACCCCGACTTTCATCTCAAGCTCGGCAAGGGCAGCCTCGCCGATGTCGAATGGACGGTTCAACTGCTACAGATGCGGCACGGCATCGAGTACCCCGCGGTGCGCGGGGCCTCGACTCTCGACGCTCTCCATTCGCTCGTCGAGGCCGATCTCTTGGATCGGGGCGATCAGGAGATCTTGACGGAGGCGTACCGATTCTGTTCTCGGGTCAGGAATCGACTGTTCCTGTGGGCCGGCCGAGGCCGCGATTCACTCCCCGATGAGCCGGTCGACGCCACCCGGCTCGCTCGGTCGCTCGGGTACACCCGATCGCCTCGTACCGCTCTACGCCAGGATTACCGACGGGTCACGAGGAGGGCGCGTCGTGTGGTCGAGCACCGCTTCTACGGAATCACTCCAACCGAGCCCCACCCGTAGAGCGTCTACCAAGTACCGCTCGGACTCGGCCCAGGCGACCGAGTCGGCGGCCTCCGGCGCCCCCTCGTAGAATCCCCGCCTCATGGAAGACCGACTGCACGAATTACGCGCTGCGGTAGCCGACGAGGCTGATCACGCCGTTGCCCTACGCCGTGCCATCCATCGGCAGCCCGAGTTGGGTAATGCCGAGTTCAGGACGACCGCCGCGGTTGTCGCACACCTGGAGGAGGCCGGTCTGCAGCCGGTTGCTCGGCCTACCTCGGTGGGACTACGAGTGGAGGTTGGTTCTGGAGCCCCCGTCGTCGCCTTTCGGGCCGACCTCGATGCTCTACCGATCCTGGAGGAATCCGGCGTCGGTTTCGCCTCTGAGGTGCCGGGTGTGATGCACGCATGTGGACACGATGCCCATACCGCGATCGCCGCCGGTTTGGCCCGCACGATGGCTCGGCTACAGCTGCCGGGTCGAGTCCGGTTTCTGTTCCAGCCGGCGGAGGAGACGGTGCCCGGCGGTGCGGTCGAACTCGTCAGGGAGGGCGCTGTCACCGACGTCAGCTCGATCTTGGCATTTCACGTCGATCCCTCGATTCCTCCGGGAACCGTGGGGATTCGCGCCGACGCCATCACGGGCGCCTCAGACCGGATCAGGATCGAACTGGTCGGTCCCGGGGGCCACACGTCGCGACCCCACCAGACAGTCGACCTGGTCCATGCCGCGGCGCGCGTCATAGCGGACCTACCGCAGTTGGTCCAGCGTTCCACCGATCCTCGCAACCCGGTCGCTTTGGTCTTTGGGCGCGTCGCCGGTGGCACGGCGGAGAACGTGATCCCGACTTCGATCGATGTGGCCGGCACAGTCCGTATGTTCGACCTCGAACTGTGGCGGGGGATGCCTCCTCTGGTGGAGCGGCTTGTCGCCGAAATCGTTGCTCCTCTGGGCGCGACGGCCAGAGTCGAGTACGAGCGGGGAGCACCCCCCGTCGTCAATGATCGATCGGTCACCTCGATCGTGGAACGCGCCGCGATTGAGATTCTCGGACCCGAAGGTGTGCTCTCGACGGAGCAGAGCCTCGGAGCCGAGGATTTTGCCTGGTACTTGGAGGAGGTCCCTGGGGCCCTGATTCGTTTGGGAGCCGCGCCCGCCGATCGGTCCGTAGATCTACACGCGGCCGACTTTGATGTTGATGAGCGCGTAATCCCCGCTGGGATGATGGTTGGGGCAGCGGCGCTTTTGGCTCTTCTCGACGCCGGCTAGGGGTCAAATCTTCCGATCGATGGCCGTGGCGATCCTGCCGACCTGCTCCATCAGCGCCGCGAACTCGTCGGGGAGTATGGCTTGCGCTCCATCGACCAGCGCTGTCTCGGGAGCGGGATGGACATCGATCATCAGACCGTCGGCGCCTGCAGCCACACCGGCGAGAGAGAGCGGTGTGACGAGCCGTCGTCGTCCCCCAGAATGGGAGGGATCGACGATCACCGGCAAGTGCGACAGGCTCTTGAGTACCGGGACTGCTGAGATGTCGAGCGTGTTGCGGGTCTGGGTCTCAAAGGTCCTGATCCCGCGCTCGCACAGGATTACCGCGTGGTTGCCTTCCTTGTAGATGTATTCGGCGGCATTGAGCCACTCTTCGATGGTCGCCGTAAAACCACGCTTGAGGAGCACAGGCTTCGGCTGCCGACCGACTTCGGCGAGCAGAGGGAAGTTCGCCATGTTCCTGGTTCCAATGCGAATCAGGTCGGCGTAGGACGCCACCAGCTCGGTGTGTCTGGGATCGACCACCTCGGCTATGAAGGGCAGTTCGAACTCTTCCCGGGCCTCTGCCAGGAGCTCGAGTCCCTTCTCGCCCAGCCCCTGGAACGAGTACGGCGAAGTGCGCGGCTTGAAGGCGTCCCCTCGCAGGATTGTTGCCCCTGCTTCCTTGATGGCTGCCGCTGCTGAGAAGAGCTGCTCTCTGCTTTCCACCGCACACGGTCCGGCAATGACGGTCACCACCTCGCCGCCGACCGGAACGCCTCCCACATCGATGACGGTGTCTGTGGCGTGATGGTCTCGACTCACGAACTTGTAGGGCTTGAGAACCGGGACCGCCCTCTCGACCCCTGGTACGGCTTCCCATGGGAGCTGCTGGATCGCAGAGCGGTCACCGACCGCCCCGATGACAGTGCGGAGCTGCCCCTCCGACACGTGAGCCTCGGCGCCGATATCGCTGAGTCGCTGTACGACGTGATCGATGTCGGCGCGGGTGGCGCCGCGTTCCATAACGATGATCATCGAGTCGTCACCCCTTGGCTTCGCCAGGCCGTTCCCTTCGCCGCACGGCGACGATAGCGGTGCCGCACGTGCCCGCCGATCGTGGCAGCCCAATAGCCGGTACTCCCGGCTCCGGCTGGAGTCCTGAGATTCCATCCGGTGGCTCACTCGACCCCTCGCCCGACGCTTGCTGGTGGCTAACGCTTGCAAAAGCAAGCACTTGCATCTACTATCGCAAGCATGAGAAAGCACGGAGTGTCGGAGGTCGGATCGTACATCCGTCAACAGCGGGAACGGAGCGCGATCTCGCTTCGCAAGCTGGCCGAGCGGGCCGGGATTTCCAACCCCTATCTGTCGCAGATCGAGAGAGGGTTGCGAAAGCCCTCTGCAGAGATTCTCAATGCGATTGCACGGGCTCTTTCGATCTCAGCAGAGACGTTGTACGAGCGAGCCGGGTTGTTGGAAGGCCGGGACGCACCGGACATCGAGGCGGCGATCCGCTCTGATGCGACGCTCAACGAACGACAGAAGCAGGCCTTGACAGAGATCTACCGATCGTTTGCTGCGGGGCAGGATGAAGAGGAGAACACATGAAGACTGCCGAGATTCGCGACATCGCCAAGGATCGCGTCGACGATATGGCCGGCTCCAGCAAGAAGACCGCCTATGCGGTCATGGGCGCTCCGGTTGTGGCCGGGCGTCGTATCGCCGACTACGCCGGCAAAGTCGGCAAGACGATGCAGAAAGAGTTCGACGCTTGGGTTGCTGAGGGAGAGCGCCTGTCTGGTGAGCTCCGCGAAGCCAAGTTGGTTTCTGAGATCAAGGAGCGGGTCGATTTCGATCAGCTTCAGGATCGCGTCGAGAAGCTGAAGGACCAGCTCGAGGACGTCTTGACCAATTGGCGCGAGACATTTACGCCGGGCGGGGACACGGAAGAGATCGAGGAGCCAAAGGTGGCAGAGAAGCCGGCTGCCCAGAAGCCGGCAGCGAAGCCGGCTGCCAAGAAGGCGGCGACCAAGAAGCCGGCAGCGAAGAAGCCAGCCGCCAAGAAGCCCGCTGCTCCCAAGGCAAAGAAGGCCGACCAGAGCTGACCGTCCAACGGGCCGTGATCGAGCGCGACAACTGCTCGGCGGGCACCCAAATCTTAGAAGGGCCCCGCGATGCGGGGCCCTTCTTCTGTCTGCTCAGGACGCTGAGTCGATGGCTCTGGTCAGTATTTGACGATTGGAGTGAGCTTCTTTGCATCGGCGATCCAGCGCTTCACCATCGATTCGGTCGGCAGGCGCCTCACGAGGCGCTTCTTGGTATTGATCTCCACCATCTTCTCGGTCAGGTTCGCCGCGTTGCGGGTGCGCAGCTCCTTCACCGTGTCTACACCTGATGCTTCCAGGAGGTCGCTGTATTCCTCTCCAACACCTTTCACTCTGAAGAGGTCGGCGCGGTTCACCCACTCGAGGATCTGGTGGCTGGTAAAGGCTGTCTGTTCGACGAGCTGCTTGCGACCTGCGCGATCGGCGCCACGCTTGAGGAGGGCCTCCGTCGTCCGGATGCGGGCCTTACGCAGCTTGGTGGCGTACTTGGGACCGATCCCCTCGATTGCATCGATGGAAGCCATCAGGCTCCTTTCGCGTGTCGGGCGCTGACCTGCACCGCCAGCTGGAATTACGATTCGGAGCCTAACGATCGGCGGTGCGCCCGGTGTCGCGCGGTTTTCCCGGTTTGAGGTTGGCGACGTCGTCGGGGGTGTTGACATCCTGTGGCGCCACGTCAGAGAACCTCACCGTTTCGACCCACTCGGGGTGGGAGTGCAGCAGCGCCGAGGCTCCGGCATCGCCTTCGATTGTCATGAGTCGCGGCCACATTGACCGGTCGAAGAGCACCGGATTCCCCCACTCGTAGCGGTAAACCGGAACGACGGCGGGTCGCTGGCTTTCTTCAGCCGCGGCGATCAGTCGGTTGGGGACAGCCTCGGGGATCCCCGGCTGGTCGCCCAGAGCGACGAAAACCCGCTCCCAGTTGGGATCCCGAGTCAGAACGTCGAGGCCCACTCGCAGGGACGATGCGACTCCATCCTCCCAGCCGTCGTTTATGGCCACGGTGGAATCACCAAAGTCGATCACGTCGAGAATCGCATCGGCCGATGCGCCCAGGACAACGACGACGTGGTCGACCGGCCATGCCGTCACGTCGGCAACCACCTGTTCGAGCAGAGGTCTCCCGCTCAGATCGACGAGTTGTTTGGGAGTTCCGAGCCGCTCCGAGGATCCGGCGGCCAGAACGATTGCAGCAGTCGAACTCACGGGGGCGACGATAGCCTTCGCTCTCCTTCGTAGAACCGTGGTCGTCGTCGGGACCTTGTCGAATTCGGCGAAACGACCCGTGTGCCGATCCGCCGGAGTTGTCGGGCCTGATGGTTGCGACCGGACCTCACCGCCGGCTATCGAATCGGGCCGACTGCCCGGTGGGTTGGGCCGATTGCCGCCAATCGCGGCCGCAGGTTTGCGTAGGCTGGTTCCTTCGCACCCCGGTGGTGCGACGTGACAGTCTTTGGTTCGAACGGACAGGAGTTCTGTGTGATCGTCGGCGTCCCCAGGGAGATCAAGACCGAGGAGTACCGGGTGGCGATGACCCCGGTCGGGGTCCGGGAGTTGGTGGCCCACGGGCACAGGGTGCTCGTCGAGGAGGGTGCCGGTGCAGGTTCGTTCATAGATGACGACACCTACTCCGCAGTCGGCGGTGAGATCGTTCCCACTGCCGCAGGCGTCTTTGGCGAGGCGGACATGATCGTCAAGGTCAAGGAGCCCCAACCCAGCGAGATAGAGCTGCTCGAGGAGAGACATCTGCTCTTCACCTATCTCCACCTGGCTGCCTATCCCGAGGAGGCACGAGGTCTTCTCGACTCGGGAGCGACGGCCATCGCCTACGAGACGGTCGAGCTGCCCAATGGCGCACTCCCGCTCCTGGCCCCGATGAGCGAGATCGCAGGCCGCATGGCCGCCCAGGCGGGCGCCCACTACCTCGAGAAGCCCAAGGGCGGCAGGGGGGTGCTGCTTGGCGGCGTGCCGGGAGTGTCTCCCGGCAAGGTAACCGTGCTCGGAGCCGGGATGGCCGGTCGGAACGCGGCAATGATCGCCGCCGGAATGGGAGCCCAAGTGACGGTGCTCGACCTCAACGTGAACCCACTCCGTCATCTCGACGAATTGCAGTGGCGTAATGTGACGACACTCACCTCCTCCAAGTTCTCGGTCGAGCAGTTCGTGGCGGAATCCGACATGGTCGTGGGAGCGGTGCTGATTCCGGGCGCTCGCGCTCCGGTTGTGGTCGACGAGGATCTGGTCAAGGAGATGCGCCCGGGGAGCGTCCTTGTGGATATTTCGATTGACCAAGGCGGCTGCATCGCGACGGCGCATGAGACGACACACAGCGACCCCGTGTACGAGATGCACGGAGTGGTGCACTACGCCGTCGGCAACATCCCGGGGGCGGTTCCCAACACGGCGACGTATGCACTCACCAATGCCACGCTTCCCTACGTGGTGGCATTGGCCGACGGCGTGAGCGAGGCAGTGTCGCGGCGACCAGAGTTGCTCGGCGGCGTCAATGTTGCCGGAGGGGCGGTGGCCAACCACGCTGTGGCCGACTTCCTCGGCGTCGAGGTAGTCGATGCCCGTACGGCGTTGGGGGTCTGAGCGGGAGTCAGTCCTCAGCCAGCATTCGGAGGACTCACAGGAAATCGGAGAGCACTTCCACGGCCGCATCCTGCAGATAGCCGAGCCATCCGAGCAGAGCGAGCTCCGGATCGGAACGCATGTCCGCTTCGGATTCCCAGCCGTCGTCCTCGATTCCGAGCAGGTCGGCGAGGACGAGTCGAGACTCACCAATCACGCGCATGAACGCCTCGAGTATCTCGGGCGAACCCGGCTCGCCGGCGATGAACTCGTCGAAGACTCTCCGGTCGGCTCGTCGTAGCTCTGTCAGATCCTCGCCGATCAGGTCCCGGTAGCGGGCTTCGGCGCTCGGGTCGTCGGGATGGGTCGTGTAGTCGAGCCGACCTTGGGACTCACCTCCAACGTCGAGGAGAGCGGGAACACTGCGAAGAGCGGTCTGCTCGCCAACACCAACCGAGAGCCGGATCTGGTCGCCCGCGACGACGAATGGGCCGCTCATGTCTGCTCCAGCGTCGCCCACAGCCCGTGGTGGTGGAGGCGGTGGCAGTCGAGTTCGGCCTTCTCCAGGGGGCCGCTCGACACGATCGCCCGGCCCTCGTGGTGTACCTGGAGCATGAGACGGGTGGCCTTCTCCTTGGAGTGCCCAAACAGGCTGCGAAATACCCACACGACGTATGACATGAGGTTGACGGGGTCATTCCAGACGACGACCTGCCAGGAGCGAGCAGTCTCCTGCGTTTCGTCTACTTGCGGCAGGTCGGTGCGATCGGGGGCGATCGTCATCCCGTGTCGATACGGAGCCGGAGTGACGAGGTGAGTCGCTGCAGGTTGAGCCAATCCTCGAAATCACCTCTGGCGACGCGCCACTCGCGCCCCATTTTGACCGCGGGGAGTTCTTCGGCCCGCAGCATCCGGGTCACCACGTACGGCGAAACGTCCATGTACTCGCAGATGTCGGCAACCGACAGCCAGTCTTTGGGAAGGTCGACTGTGATTCTCTCCACCCGGCGATCGTACCGATCCTTCTGATCTTGGGGAAGGGCGAACAGTTCCTCTAGGGGTGACCGGCCGCCGGGGTGAGAGCAGCCGAACAGGCGAGGATGAGCAACCCAAGGCGCTCTCGCGGGTGCTCATCCTGGAGTTCGTCGACCGCATCGACGGTGGCGGCTATGGCCGCGTACAGCCCGCTCAGAGGTGACGGAGCCGCCTCCGCCGCCCGGCGGGCCAAGTCGAGCGGCTGTGCTCGCGTCACCCCTGCAAAGGTCGTCTCGATTGCCCCGAAGAGGTTTGATGCAACCCGCAGCAGACCGGGATCGGTAAAAGCAGGGACACCAACTCCGATCTGGGTCGCCGGCCGTCCGGCGAGCGCCCGCTGCAGGTTGTCTCCGAAGACGGCACTGAGACCCGGGCCGCTCAGTCCCGCTTGGATTGCAGCTCGTGCCGCAATGGTCAGAGACATGAGCGGTGCTCCATACGGCATATCCGAGCCGTACAGGATCTGTGACGCGTCCACCCACGAGAACAGTGCTGCCAAATCTGCGGGATTCCACCAGGCCGTGTCGAACATGAGACCCGGTCTGGTCTGACTCTCAACCGCGAGGGACGACAAGTCGCTGATTCCGCAGTGGGCAAGGATGATCTGGAGTCCTGGATTGGCATCGATGAGGCGAACGGGGGCATCACCTAGTGGGTCCATACCGCGCCCTGCATGGACCAGAAGAGGCACTCTCCGCTCCGCCGCCACGGCGGCCACGTCACCGACCGTCGGATGGTCGAGGCGGAACTTCTCGCTGCGCGGATGCAACTTGATGCCGCGATGCCCTGCGTCGAGTGAGCGCTTTGTTTCGGCGAGAGCTGAGGCGTCATTGGGGTCGATCCTCAGGAATGGGATGAGTCGGCCATCGGACCGCGCCGCCTCATCGAGGATGCGATCGTTGTGAAGTCGATAGCCGAGCGGATCGGCGCTGGTGGTGAAGACGGCTCCGGCGTGTCCCACCCCATCGAGTCTTGCCAAGAGTGCTTCGGACGTGTTGGTGAAGCCGTCGGGGTCGGCGGCGCCGGTGTGGGTATGGGCATCCCAGACCTTGGTGGACGGCGGCAACTGAGCTGTGGCCGCTTCGTGCCAGGCGGCGAGGGTCGGATGGTCCATGGGGCTAGAAGGGTACCGAGGGTGGGGACCGGATCTCAGCCGGCCTGGAGCGCTTCGAGAAACGGCTTGGTCTTGGCGGGGATCACTCGTGTCGCGCTGCCGTCGCGGAACGTGATCACCGCTCCGATCCGCTTCAACCCGCTGCCCTGCATCTTCTCCGGCTCGACCTCCCGGATGTTCTCCAACTTCTGTTCGAGATGGACTCCGGCGACCGAAGCGGCGACCAACCCTGCGACGAGGTCGAGTATGAGCAGTCGCCGGTTGGTGACGACAAGGCCGATGCTGAGGCTCTTGCCATCGTGCTCGGCCCGGGCCCGGCGCTGGTCGAGCCAGGCAGCCATACCGAATCCCAACCCGGCGGCGACGGCGCCGCCCAGCCATGGTGAGATTCCGGCGGCGGTGCCTGCGGCAAGTCCCCCAAAGAAGAGAGGGAAGACGCTCAGGACCATCGCCGATCGACTGAGTGGCCTGAAACCGGCCATTGCCACGGTGATCGTCTCATCGGCGTGCAGCAGCGGTGTTGTGAACTCCTGAATCCGTTGGTTGAGCACCGGCGATTGATACCAGGTCGCGGACGAAGTGGCTACGTGACGGCCTCGGCCGACTCCGGATCGGGCTTGCGACGCAGGGCAACTGCTACCGGAAGCACCGTGAGACTTGCGGCGACAACACAGAGAACCGCATAGGAGCCGGCCGTGAGCAGCAGTCCCGAGGCCAACCCGGCGACCGCGGCCGATGTCCATACGACGGCGTCGCCCAACCCCTGACGGCGAACCCGAACGGCCGGGTCAGCTCCTTCCGTGAGCAGGGCGCTACCGGCGACAAAAGAGAGGTTCCATCCCAGCCCCAGCAGGAACAACGCGAGTGCGAGCAGGCCGGTCGCCGACTCGTCGGTCAAGGCGGCAAGAATCCCGGCTGCGGCCAACACGGCGTGCCCGGCGAAGATGACGGGTAGGCGCCCGATCCGGTCGGCTACTACTCCGGTGATCGGTGAGAAGGCAAACATCCCGAGGGTGTGGGCCGAGATGATCCAGCCGACGGTCCCCAGCCCGTGTCCGTGGTCGCGGACGTGGATTGGGGTCATGACCATGATCAACACCATCACCACCTGACCCACCGCCAGTGCCACCAATGCGGTCCGTACCTTGTCCGACAGGGGAGCGCGCGTCGTGGCCTCATTCGGGTCACCCCTTTCAGCGAAGTCGAGCGGGTCGGGACGCAGCATTCCCCAGACGACAGCCATCGCGGTGACTGCCGCCATGCCGGCGAGAACGTAGGCGCCGGCGAGGGGATTGATCCCGAGAGTGTCGCCGAGGGCTTCCGACGGGTTCAGGAGAGCAGGGCCTGCCACCGAACCGATGGTGCCGGCCCACACGACGAACGCAATGGCCGATCCACGCCGATGTGCCGGGTGAACGTCCGCTGCGGCGTATCGCGCCAGGTTGTCGGCGCTGGCGCCCACCCCGAACACCCCCATGCTGATGGTGAGAAGAGCGAACGACCCGATCGCAGTTGCCGCGGCGGCCCCGATTGCTCCGACCGTCAGAATCGCATATCCGGTGGTGAGTCCGGTCCGCCGGCCGAAGCGATCCATCAGAGCCGAGAGCCGAGAACCCCCCAGCGCCGAGCCGAGCACCGAGAGGGCACCCGGCAGACCGGCAAGAGTCGCAGATCCGAGCATGTCCTTTGCCACGAGGGTGGTCATCGTGATCGCGACGATGTAGCCGGTACGGCTGATCGCGACACCTCCGAAGAGGACTCCGGTGAGTCGCCTGCGGAGGTGGGGAGGGGCCGCACTGTCGTGGCCGGCTGGTTGCTCCGATTCGATCGGATGGGACGTGGTTGGCACGGGATGGATTGCTACCAGGTTCCGGTCAAGGAGGGGGTGACTAGTGCCGATGGACTAGTCACATGGACGAGCAAACCACACCGACGGCCGCTGCCGACCTGGTGCGATTCCCGTTGATTCGCCGCTTTCCTCAGGGCGCCCCGATAGTCATCGGAGCCCTGTTTGTGAGCGCGATCGCGGCTTTGGATTGGATCACCGGATCCGAGGTTTCGGTATCTCTTCTCTATGCGATCGCCGTGAGCGGCGTGACCTGGCTGGGTGGCCGTCGCCACGGCATGCTGGTGTCGCTGCTGGCGGCAGCTCAGAGTCTCGGTGCCCACGCATTGGCCGACGGTGGCCTCGCCGTCACGGCCGCGTGGAATGCGGCGGCCCGCTTGGGCCTCCTGTTTGTGATTGCTTCGCTTGTCGGCGCCCTGCGCGACTCGCTGATCGAGCAACGCGACCGGGCGACGGTGGATTCGCTCACCGGTGCCATGAACCGACGGGCCTTCTACCTCGTCGCCGAGCGGGAGCGTCTGCGTGCCGGTCGGATGGGGAGCGCGGTGACGCTCACATACTTCGATCTCGACGGTTTCAAGGACATCAACGACCGCCTCGGGCACGAGGCCGGCGATCGACTCCTCCGGGTGTTTTCGGCCGCGGTGCGGGCCGGGATCCGGGGATCGGACATCCTGTGCCGGATGGGCGGCGACGAGTTCGTCCTCCTGCTTCCCGACACCGATGCTCGCGAGGCTGTGGTTGTGGTTGACAGGGTGCGCAGGATTCTTGCCGACTGCTGCCGATCTGAGGCGGTCCCCCTGACGGCCTCGGCGGGCATCGCCACCTACCGGTTCCCGCCCTCGACAGTCGATGCGATGATCGCCGGCGCCGACGAGTTGATGTATCGCGCCAAGGATCGTGGCGGTGACACGGTGGTCGGCACCGTAATCATCGGCCCGTGGACACGGTGGTCCGATCAGGTGGCCGACACCGAGCAAGCCCTCGAGTGGGTCTAGGTCCCAGTAGCCTGCCCGGCTATGGGCGACATTCGAACCATCGACCGCGAGGAACTCAAGGCCAAACTCGACCGTGGAGACGACTTCACCCTGGTCATGACTCTCAACGACTGGGCCTTCCGCGCTCAGCACATCCCCGGCTCGATTCACTTTCACACGCAGGAGGAAGCACTGGCCGCGTTGGGCGCCGACCGAGGCGCCGAGATCGTGGTCTATTGCTCTGATGCGGCGTGCGTTGCCAGCCAGTACGCCTATGAAGGACTAGTCGAAGCGGGCTTTACCAACGTCCGCAGATATGAAGGCGGCCTGTCCGACTGGGCCGAAGCGGGCTACCCGTTCGAGAGCGGCGAGAACTAGACGCGCGAAAACTCGATGATCGTCAACCCCTTTGCGTGGTGTTCCCAGGCTGATACGTAGACCTCGTCACCGCTGCCGGACGGCAGATCGAACGGTGCGAGGAGAAGGGGACGAGCCTGGATTCAGTCACCCACCCGGATCTTGTTGCTCTCGGACGCGTGTTGCGAGCGCGGATGGATCGCACGCTCGATGCTGAGATGGAGGCGGCGCGCGCCACGGCCCGACGCCGACGCTCGGTGCGGGACCGCCTTCTCGAGGCCGAGGACCGGTCGGCGGTACTTTCGATCTCGACCATCGATGGTTCGGTCCACTGTGGTGTTGTCGATGCTGTCGGGTCCGATCACGTTGAGTTGATTCACGCCGGTTCCTCCGTCGCAATCGCGATTCAGCACATCTCCATCATCGAGGGCAGGTAGTGCGGAGCCGATTCCAAGTAGATGCCAGGCTCGTTGGTGCAGGCATCCTGGCTGCTGCGACTGCATTGATCGTCCTGATGATGACCGCGCCGCCGGAGCGGACAACGATCCTCGTGGCAGGCGCCGATCTTCCGGCGGGGATTCCGCTCGGTGAGCTCGAGTTGGCGACCCGAGACGTCGAGGACGGTGTCGGGTTGATTTCCACCGAGTCGCTCGATGCTCTACAAGAGCACGTTCTCAGTTCTCCGCTCGCTGCCGAATCTCCGATACCTGGATCGCTGCTCTTGGCGCCTGAGGGCGGTCAAGGGGTTGATCTCCTTGGTCTCGATCTGGAATCTGCGGCTGCCGTTCATGGCTGGCTGGCTGCGGGCGATCTGGTCGATGCATACGCCGTCGCAGAGGAAGCCGATCTGATAGCGGAGGCGCTGGAGATAGTGGATGTCGAGATCCAGAGCACTTCGCTCGGGTCGGGTCGCGTGCGGCTGCTCGTGGCCGTTGTGGGGGATGTGGGACAGCGACTGTTGGCTGCCAGTGAGGTGGGGACGATCCACCTGATCCGTAGGGGATCTTGATGTTGCGGGTCGCCACCGTCCTGTCTGCCCGCGAGTGGGAAGCCCGGCTCGTGGCCGCGGCACGCGACTCCGCGGCGGTGAAGCTCGTGTTGCGTGCGTACCTGCCGGACGAGGTCACCCGCCAAGCGGAGACGATTGACGTGGTCGTCGCAGGCGCCGAGACCCCATGGGTGACGCCTACGCGTGTGGCGGCGTGGCGTCGGTTGGGAATACGTGTTGTGGGTGTCCATCCGCGTGCCGACCGACCCGCCGCCGAGCGCCTGAGTGCCGGAGGAGCCGACCTCATCCTCGATGAGACCCTCGAGCCTGAGCAGTTCGTTCGAGAGATCAGGTTGCTCGATCCCGGCTCTAAGGATCACTCGACGCCGCGGGGGAAGGTGATCACCGTCACAGGGGTCCGCGGTGGCCCGGGGCGAACGGAGATTGCGACCGCGCTCGCGTGGGCGGCGTCTGGCATCGCGGATACCTCGCTCGTCGACGCCGACCTGCAGGGTCCATCGATCGCGGTACGCCTGGGACTTCCGCCTCGCCCCGATCTGGCCGACTGCATCGATGCTGTTCTCGACCGTGGAGGGAGCCTGGTGAAGAAGGCCCAAGCGATCGGGCGCCTCCGGGTAGTGCCTGGCGCGTTGAGGTCGACCGGCCTGCGGCCCGAGTTGGCTGCCGATGTCATCGAGGCATTGGCGGTGGCGGGAACTGTGGTGGTAGATGCGGGTCCGTGGATGGATGCTTCGACCATCGTCCGGGCAGCCGATTCAGTCGTATTTGTTGTCGAAGCCAGCCCGGTCGGGATCGTCAGAGCATCACGTATTGTCGATGCTTGGGAGGGCGATCCACCGACGCTCGTTCTCAACAAGGTACGTCGGCTTCGAAGAGACGACATGGTGAACGCCCTTCGGAAGTGGTCGGGATTGGAACCCGAAGCTGTGGTGCCGCTTCGGATGGCGATTCGTAGTGCGGCGACTGGCGGGTCGGCTCCCCACAGAAGTCTGGTTCGAGCCGTGCATCACCTGATCGGTCAGACATAGTGGTCGATGATCGGCTCGGCTTCGTAGGGCCGCTCCTGGCCGACCCGTTGGTCGAAGAGATCATCGTCATCGGAGGCGGCCGAACGTTCGTTGTCCGCGCCGGGCGTAAGGAGCTGTTGCCTCACGTCGCCGACCGCGCAGCGGTACGTCGACTAGCCGACCAGCTACTGGCCGGAACTGGACGACGCCTGGACCTTGCTTCGCCGATCGTCTCTGCTCAGCTACCCGATGGCAGTCGGCTTCACATAACGGGACCGCCTGTGACCCGTGAGGATCGATTGAACATCCAGATTCGTAGGTTCGTCGTGATGGGTGGGGACCTCGATTCGTTGGTAGAGAGGGGATCGCTTCCGGAGGAAGCTGCCGACCACCTCCGAGCCGCGATGAGGGGAGACGAGACCATCCTCGTTGCGGGTGCTCCGGGTGCGGGGAAGACGACCCTCGTGAATGCTCTTCTGGCCGAAGTGCCGCCGGATCGTCGGGTTGTCACTTGCGAGGAGGTGTTCGAGGTCCAGGTGGATCTTCCGGATCTCACCCAGATGCAGACTCGAGATTCAGGACTCGACGGAGCCGGCGCCATCTCGCTGCGCGATCTCGTGCGATCGTCGTTGCGGCAGAGACCGGATCGGATAGTCGTCGGTGAGGTTCGGGGCGCGGAAGCGCTCGACCTGCTGCTCGCTCTCAATGCGGGGTGCGCTGGTCTCGCAACTCTGCACGCCAACTCTGCGAGAGACGCTCTGCACAAGGTTGTGGGGTATTGCGTGTTGGCGGGCGAGAACGTGGTCGTCGACTACGTCCGCTCGGCGGTTGCCTCGGTCATAGATCTAGCGGTGCACCTCCGTCGTAGCCCGGAGGGCCGGTTCGTCGAGGAGATAGTCCGGGTTCGTGACCTGCTTGTGGAAGGTGATTTCGACACCGGCGCGATCTACTCGCGCCGGCCTGATCGGATGGGGGTTATGTGCGCCTGATCCTTGCGACCGCGGCGGGTGTGGGGGTGTGGCTGCTCGTTCGTGGTCCACGGTCGATCGCGCTGCCTCGTCCTCCGCGATGGTGGGCTGTGAGCATCGTATCTGGACTGCTCATCGGCGTCGCTGCTGAGATCTCATGGCTCCCGTCGGTGCTGGTCGGCGTGGCGCCGATCACCCTGATCGAGGCCCGTCGCCGCGTCTCTCGGCGGAAGGAGACGAGTCGGATCTCATCGCGGTGGCCCGACTTCCTCGCCCTCGTCCGCGGTCGCATCGCCACAGGCGAACCACTTCCGGACGCGGTGCGAGTCGCGGCTCGCTCTCAGGGTGGGGCCTTTGCCCGGCTCGACCGCTCCTGGGGCGGGTCATTTGCAGACGGCCTGATGGAGGTTCAGTCGGATTGGGCCGACCCGCTCGCCGATCGAGTGCTTACGACCATCCGCGTAGCTGCTGCAACTGGCGGCGCCCATGTCGATGCCGTGCTCTCTTCGCTGGCGCTATCGCTGTCTGACGAGATCCGTGTGAGGCGGGCTCACGAAGCGGCGGTGGCCCAGCAGCAGATGACGGCAGGAGTCGCTCTCGTCGCTCCGTGGCTCATCCTTGCCCTCAGCCTGGCGACCAACCCCCAGGCGAGTGCTGAGTTCTCGACGAACACCGGCCACTTCGTGCTGGTGGTTGGGGCGTGCGCCACAGGGAGCGGCTATTTCTTGGCCAGGCGCGCAGCGCGTCTCAGTAGACCACCTCGGGTCTTCGGATGACGGCACTACTGGCCGGTCTCGCAGTGTTCTTGATCGCGGCTGGTCTTCGGCAACCTGCCACAAGCGGTGTGGTTGCCCCATACGTCGGCTATTCGATCGCTGCATCGCGCAAAGTGGGTCTCGTCATCTCTGACGAAGTGATCCTGTGGAGCGGAATAGGGTCGGTCGTGGGCGCCGTCGCCCTTCCGGTGCCCTGGGTGTTCGGCCTTCTCCTCGGTGGCGGCGCCGGCTTCTTCACCGAGCTCACTTCACGGCGTCGTTCGCGTCGTCGGCGTCGTCGGCGTCTGGGGTACGAGCTTCCGGCGATCGCCGACCACTTGGCTCTATACGTGCTCTCGGGCGAGTCGGTACTCGGTGCGATGCGGCGAGTGTGTGCGGACGCCACCGGCGTTGCCGCTGCCGAGCTGTCCGATGCAGTCACCGCGGTAGACGAAGGATCCGCGTTGGTGGAGGCTGTGCGCGACGTCGCTGGTCGGTCGGCCCATCCAGACGCTGCCCGTCTCTACGAACTGCTGGCGCAAGCCCATCGCAGCGGAGCCCGGCTTGTCGATGCGCTCGACATCTTCGCCGCCGACCGGCGCTCTGCCATCGGGCGTGAGATGACCGAGGAGGGAGGACGCCGTGCCCTCATTGGATATGGGCCGATCCTCGGACTGATGATTCCGACGACGCTCGCCTTTCTCATCTACCCGACCCTGGCAGGGCTCGATGCCCTCGCCGCCGCACCATGAAGGAAGGAATCGCCAATGACACGATTGATACGACGGATTCGGCTTGGAGAGAAGGGAGTTACGACCGTCGAGTGGCTCGGGATGGCAGCCATAGCGGTTGTGGTGATCGCGCTGCTCCTACCGCAGATCCGGACCTCGGCCGGCGACCTGTGGAACTCGATCGCCGGGCAGCTGACAGGGCTATTCGCCTAGCCGCGCGGTCTGAGGCGGGGAGCGCCTTGGTTGAGGGGATAGCTGCCGTCGCGATCGTGTTCATCCTCTTTACGGTCGTCGCGCAACTGTCGATCGCTCTCCTCGCTCAGCAGACCGCCGAAGCAGCTGTTGCGTCGGCCGCACGTGAGGCAACTATCCGACCCGGATTCTCCGAAGAGCAACTGCTGGTCGCCCTCCGGGCGACCGTGCCGGGAGCAGAGCGTATTGAGGCTGGTTTAGCCGTCGACCAGCGCCTGTCCCGTGCATGGGCCCGGTTCGAATTCCATCCACCGGGCCCGATGTTCAGGTCGTTCGAGTTTCTAGTTGAGGCGGAGGTGCCGGTTGTTGTCTCACCATGAGTCGGGGTCGGCGCTCATAGAAGCGGTCGTGATCGCCTCGGTGTCGTTTCTCGTAGTCGCGGCGGCAGTGTCCGCCTCGATCCGCATCGTCGTCAACGGTGCGGAGCTGCAGGAAGCTGCCCGGGCTGGAGCGGTCCATGCCGCTCGACACGGGGATGCCGACTCGGCTCGTGCCGTGGCCGCGGCGCTCTATCCGGGGATCGATATCACCGCTCGGCAGAGTGGTGATCGAATCATCACCCTGGCGACACTGCTGACCGATCTGCCACACCCCGGTGGACCGGCTCAGGCTGCGCTGGTTGGTCGAGCAGAGATGCCGCTTGCACCGTTTCGGTCTGATCGTGGGTGAACGTGGCTACGGGTCCGTACTGGCGCTTGCCCTCCTGTTCGGCGGAGTTCTGCTCGTCGGCCTGGCATCGGATGTCTCAAGAATGGTTGTGACTTGGAGAGAGGTTTCCCATCTCGCCCACACGGCTGCCGAGACGGCGGCGGGGTGGGTCGATCCGGGTGCTCTGTATCGGGGAGAGCTGGTTGTTGATACCGAGGCCGCCGAGGCGGCGGCGGTTGGGATCGCCTCGGGACCCGATCGCTCCGTCGAAGTGGATGCCAACTCGGAGGAGGTCTGCGTCACGGTCGAACAGCAAGTCTCTCCGGGAATCACCCGGCTTGTGGGAGGGGCCTCCAAGACAATGGCGGTCACTGCCTGCGCCGCACCGCGCCGGGGTTGAGTGCATGCGATCCAGTATGCTGACGTGTATGCAGAGTACCAGTGTGAGGATCGACGTCGCTACCCACGAACGGCTGAAGAATCTCGCCGCCGACCTGGACAAGACGGTCGGAGAGACCGTCGCCTTTGCCGTGGGACGATTGATCCAGGAGCAGATGGGCAAAGAATTGACGACCTCGCTGACCGATGAGGAACTCGAATGGCTCGATGCTGACCTCGGGTGACATCGTCGACCTGGATCTTGGGGTACCTCAGGGGCGGGAGGCGGGCTTTGGTCGTCCCGCCGTCGTAGCAACCGCGCAGGCGATTCTCGATGAATCGCCGACCATCGTTCACGTAGTCCCTTTGACCTCGGCCCTGCGTCGGTTCAAGACCGAGATCGTGGTGGCCGCAAACGCCGAGAGCGGACTCGATCTTCCTTCCGCCGCCCAGTGCCAGCACATCCGCTCGGTATCCGCCGACCGTATCCGCGGCGTTCGGGGCAACGTGGGCTCTGTCGCTTTGGCACAGATCCGCGAGACGATCGGGCGAATCTTCGATCGGGCGCCCTAGGTGTACCGGGCTCCGGGGCCGCATCGGCGGTGCAGGTGCCGAGCAGCATCGCCCCTATTGCGATCGGTCGAACCGTGCTCGCTCTCACTTCATCTCCTGAGAGCTGAGTATGCAGCAAGCAGGTAAACGCGCGCGCTTCTCAGCCCCCCACCAACCCCCGCGCTGCCTCCCTGTGCTCCTCTGCCAAGGACCCTTCGTCGATCGAGCGATGGACGTACTCGCCGATCACGGCGTCGCCCTCCACGTAGACATCCCGGGCGGGGACCGGACCGCACAGCAGCGCCGCCGCCACCGGGTCGTGTGAACCTGCGAACTCGATCCGATTCAGGTCGAGTGTGAAGAAGTCGGCTCGGTTGCCCGGTTGCAGCGAACCGATGTCATCGCGACCCAGCACGGCGGCACCACCGATCGTGGCCAGCTCCAGCGAGCGGCGCGCCGGCAGGATCTCGCCTTCCCCGACCCCGGGGGCCGCCGCCAGGCGTTGCAGCAGCATCGCTTGGCGGGTCTCCTGGAGGACGTTTCCTGCGTCGTTCGATGCCGAGCCGTCTACACCGATCCCGACCGGGACCCCCTGTTCGAGATAGCGGGCTACTGGGGCGATTCCCGACGAGATCACCATGTTCGAATTCGGGCAGTGGGCCACTCCGGTAGATGTCTCGGCCATCCGGACCGACTCCTCGGAATCGATGAACACGGCATGGGCGAACCACACGTCGTCTCCCAGCCAGCCGAGATCGGCGGCATACTCCACGGGGCGCTTGCCGAACCGTTCCAGCGTGTACTGCTCCTCGTCTTTGGTTTCGGCCAGGTGGGTATGGAGCCGCACTCCCTTGTCCCGGGCCAGAGCGGCCGACTCGATCATGAGGTCCTCGGTGACGCTGAACGGCGAGCACGGGGCCACCACTACTCGGGCCATCGCTCCCGGCTCCGGGTTGTGGAAGGCGTCGATGGTGCGAGCGCAATCGGCGAGGATCTCGTCGGCGGTTTGCACCACCGAATCTGGCGGGAGGCCCCCGTCCTTCTCGGAGAGGCTCATCGAACCCCGTGAGGCATGGAACCGGACCCCGACGGCCTGTGCCGCCTCCATCTGGTCGTCGACCCGTGATCCGTTGGGCCACAGGTACTGATGGTCGAAGACGGTCGTGCACCCGGACCTGGCCAACTCGAGAAGCCCGAGCGTCGTCGAGATCCGTACCGCGTCCGGCGTGAGGTTGGCCCACACCGGGTACAGCGCCCGTAGCCAGGCGAACAACCCGACGTTCTGGGCAGGGGGGTAGGCCCTGGTGAGTGACTGGTAGATGTGGTGGTGGGTGTTGACCAACCCGGGGAGTACCAGCATTCCCGTGGCGTCGAATACGTCGTCGGCGCCGTCGGGGAGATCGGATGACGCCCCGACCTGTTCGATTACACCATCGCGGGCGAAGAGCCCTCCCGAGGCGATTTCGCGGCGATCACCGTCCATCGTGACGAGGACCTGGGCATTGCGGACGAGGAGTGTGGACATGGGAGGGACGCTACTCCCGAAGCCTGATGAGGCAACTGTTCGCACCGGATGGCGCAGATGCGATGGCCCCCCTTTTTGGGGAGTTGGGCGCTAGCGAGCGTCGTTGAGTCCGGGGACACGGGGACGCAGGTTGGGATACTGGGCGGCGTCGAAACTGGGGCGCGGCCGGCGTCGGCGGCGCCGCTTCAATGCGTTGAACATGGTCTTCCTTCTGATTGCGAGCGGGGCAAGGTAGGTGGGTCCCGGGGCTATGTGAAGCAATCGCGCACCTCTGTCGGCGGTGGCGAGACATCGTGCCGGTATCCGAGACCGCAACAGGTCGGCGGCCCACCGGTCAAGGCGAACCGAAGAGTCTGGTTCCCGACGGTTCGCCTTGACCGCGAACAAGGAACGCTTACAGTTGCGAGACATGATCACGGACACCCGCCCCATGAGCAGCTGTTGTTGCTGTTGTTGTCACCCTGCCGGTGCCGAGCGAAAGCGTGTCGTGATCTAGCAACAACCAAAGACACACACTCTTCTTGACCCGCACCGGGAAACCGGAGCGGGTTTTTCTTTTCTTGAACGGAGCATCCATGACCACAACCCAGGACCACTTGGCCACAGACCGATCGGTTCGTCGCTACGAGAGGATCGACGATCTGCTGCCCGACGTGGACAACCCGACGCCGCTGGTGCGCGCTCACACGACCAATGCACTCGAGCTGTATCTCAAGCTGGAATGGCTCAACCCGTTTGGTTCGATCAAGGACCGCACCGCCGCCTATCTGCTGGCGGGCATGGACGAGACCGGCAAGCTCGATCAGCATGAGCTGGTCGAGCCCTCGTCGGGCAACACTGCTATCGCTCTCGCCGCGCTCGCCGCCCTGCGCGATACCAAGCTGACGGTCACCATCCCCGACGGTGTCCCAGAGGAGAAGAAGATCCTGCTGCGGATGTTGGGCGCCGAAGTGTGGGCAACACCCGACGACCTGTGCCCGGTGGATCACCCGAAGGACGGGGCAATCGCTCTGGCTCGCTCTCTGGCGGCCAGCGAGGGTGGCAACAAGTACGCCATGCCCAATCAGTACGAGAACCCCGACAACGTAAAGGCCCACTACGAGACGACGGGTCCGGAGATCTGGCGACAGACCGAAGGACGGGTGCGAGTGTTCCTCGCCGGATTCGGGACATGCGGGACCATCACCGGGGTTGGTCGCTTTCTCAAGGAGCAGGACCCCGAGATCCGCGTCGTGGCGATTGAACCGCAGCGGGGACACCGTCTCCCCGGGTTGAAGAGCTTTGCCGAGGCGAGCGAGCCGGGAATCCTCGACCGATCCGTCGTGGACGAAGTGATCCGGGTGGACGACGAACCGGCCTACGCCGAGACCAAGCGCATTTGGCGGGAGGAAGGCCTCATGGTCGGTCCGTCCACCGGGGCCATCGTCCATGCCGCCAACCAGCTGTCCGACGAGGGAATCGCCGCCGGCGTTTCTCCGGACTCGGGCCTCAAGTACACGAGCTACTTCGCGGAACTCCTCGGCGATGAGGGTCTCCCCGGATGAAAGGAAGAACGAGATGACCGATACCACCAGGGGCGTCGAGGTTGCCGCCACCCTCGATTGCTCGGGTCTGCTGTGCCCGCTCCCCGTCTACAAGGCCGCTCTCGAACTGGGGAAGCTGGAGACCGGGCAGGTCCTCGAGCTGATCTGCACCGACCCCGGCTCGCTGGAGGATATTCCCGCCCTGGCTCGGCAACGCGGCGACAAGCTGATCGCCGTCGAAGAGCGGGGCGACGCCCAGGCGTTCTGGTTGGAGAAGGGAACGACGACATGACCGATCTCGCACAGTCCATTGAGGACATTCACGCCGAGATGATGAGCGGTGACGCCGAGGCTGCGCCGCGACGCAAGCGACTGGCCCTGGTGGCGAGCAAGGGAACGCTCGACCAGGCCTACCCACCGCTGATCCTGGCTACGACCGCGGCCAGTCTCGGATGGGAGGTGGGGATCTACTTCACCTTCTACGGGTTGGACATCCTCCACAAGGAGCGCCACCCCAAACTGAAGATGGCATCGCTGGCCAACCCATCGGGGCCGATACGGCTCCCCAACCTGCTTGGTGCGATACCCGGGGCCACTCAGGCGGCGACCAAGGTGATGAAGCGATGGATGAAGCGCTCTCGAATGCCGGAGGTACCCGAATTCATCGAAATGGCCCAGGGGTTGGACGTGACGTTCTTTG
>JAJCYA010000058.1 GCA_029263095.1 Acidimicrobiia bacterium
ATCTATTGGTATCGAATATTCACCCACTTTACTCGACGTACCTCATGGAGGTTCATCAAATGTTGAAGATAATAAAAATAAAAAGGGCATACTAAGAGACAGGAAAAGGAACTGGGAAAGAGGGGGATTGGATTCTGCCGAAATATATATATGTCAGAAAATAGCAGGTCCATTTATGGTGAAATATGGATATGATACTGTTGTAATCAGGCCTAATCCATTAATGCTGATATACTATTTTATTTCGTTTCCCGTAAAGATTGCTTTAGCCTTATTTTTTAATTTAAGCAGAGCGCGTAATATAGTAGATACTATAAAAAGACGTCTCTCATAATTGATGACAGGTGTGAAAACTTAACAGCATATTTAAACAGCTGCAAAAATAGAGAAAGAAATGGACAATAATAATCTGGATTACAAGGCATGCCCACTATGTGGAGAAGAAAGACCTGAAGGGTTCTCAATATTTTTTGATGGATTTGTAAAGTTGTACAGATGTCATACCTGCAGTTTCGTAGCTTCTTATCCGGGCCCCGGTCATTCAATGCTGGAGACAAACTATGAAGATTCTTATTCGCTTGACTTTGTCAAGAAGAGTGAATTTATGTATCCTCAAAGAAGAGCAGGTTTGCAGGATATTGTTGACCGAATAAATGCTGTAAAAGGGCCGGGCAAAATTCTGAATATCGGATGTGGAGACGGGCATTTTCTTCATTTGTGCGCATTGAAAGGATTTAATTGCCACGGCCTTGAATATAGCAAGAAATTATCAGCATATGCGTCTTCATAATCGGGAGGCGAAGTTCATTCTGGGCAGTATGAAGAAGGTCTTTTCCCCGATGCTTCATTTGATGTAATTTCTTTTATTCAAGTGCTGGAGCACATACCTGAGTCATTATCAGCGTTGAAGATTGCTTATAAACATTTGCGTCCCGGAGGGATGCTGGTCGTAGAAGTCCCCTAAATCAATGCACCGCACTTTCTGTTGTATCGATTGACAGGCATTAAAAAGTTTGTGACAATTAAAGGTGTTATTCGAAGCCATGTTAATTATTTTTCGCCTAAAACACTCTCGGCATTAGCTGAAAGGGCGGGGTTTCAAGAAAAAGAAGTTGTTACAGACCGATGGAAATATAAATACTCGGGATTGCTGAAAATGATTGCATCATTCACTGATCCTCTGATGAATGCGACCGGGATAGGCGGCCTTCTTTATATCGGAATTAAAAAGTAAAAGCACCTTTTGGATTTCGGTTAATTCAAAATCATTTGGATGAATGGAATACTCCTTTTGGAGAGCTGGCTTCCAATTATCATTATATATTGTAAATGAATTTTAATTGAAAACGCCTCTTTTGTCGTCTGTTGGTTGCTCTGGCAATGTATCCTTATATATTTGTAATTACAATAAAGTGGGAAACAATGCTCTTTAATTGTTTATGCTTAGGGATATTATAATAATAGTCAGCAACGCTATTGCCAGTCATCCCAATCCCAAAACACATTAAATCCTTCCCTATCCCTTTGTCTGATAATTCTCTTGTTGCAACCTGCGGAATTATATTTCTTTCATCTGTATGATGTGATTCTACGAAAGAATCACCCCGTGTAGAAATTGTCTTTCTATTGTCCAATGAAGTATCTTCAATGGCATTGATACCAAATAGTCCTTTATATGGTAACAATACCCTCACATCAATGATTATATACTGTATTAGGTGTATGAATATGTTACTTTAACCTTTCATTATACTGGGAGGGCATAAGCGAATTCCAAAAGAAGTATCCTGTAATCAAAATAAGCAAGAAAAAGAGAAAGAAGAGAGCATTATGTGCACTTTATTAATATGCGGTATGTTCTTTTTATTATTAACGGATGTCTGTTGTTGGGTCACTAAACTCGAAGTGATCTATGAAACTTATTAGAAATCGTAACATGCAATATGACGATTTGAATACGAATAATGTCGAATGCGAAATCAGGCCTGCTGGCCTGAACGCGAGACCAATACATGAATTATATTTGTAATAGGAAGGAGTATGATCAAAAGCGAGTTAAGCTGTTTAACTTGAAGGCAGTTTACAAGCTTTTTTAGTGAATACCGCAAATAATCCTCTTGGCTGTGATGCTTGATTTTCTATAGTATTCAGGTTGAATTATTAACAATGTATTTTCACAAGTATTACATTGCCCCGAAAATATAATCTGCCTGCTCAGAGGGGAGTGATTGACTTAAGTGATTGATAAACTTCTGAGCCAGTTGTATAGTTTCTTCGATATTGACATCTCCTGTCGGGATATCAATGCGTACCATCAATCCAACTCTTTCTTTGTTAAGTAAGGAGAAATAGAGCTGTTTTAGCTTCTGATTGATCCATTTATCTGCAATGTTCTTGTCAATAATGATCCAGTAGAAACTCAGAGATTTTTCATTATTCTTCTCGGTCAACAAAGTATGTGCTTTCAGGGAGCGGCTATTAATTCGAAATTCAGTATCTTGGAGGTCTGTAATATCATACCCAGCACCTATAAAACAACCATTGGGGTAATGGAAGTTTCCAGCATCTAAAATTATGAATACAAGATTTCTTTGCTCTTTGTTTTTGTATTGATATGCTAGTGCGGTGTTAGAAAATTTATCAGGATGCTTGTCCAATGATGCAATTACTTGGTAGGAAATATCTTGTCCTTCCCAGTCGAATAGTTCTAGCGGTACATCAAGACGTGAGATGAAATCTGTCCCTACATACTGAGCCTTCGGGAATGCATGGATCATTATGAGAGTTACACTCAATATAATAATAGTGATGATCTTCTTATTGTTATTCATTGTCTTTTATCGAAACCTTATTTAATGTTCCTTCTATAAGAATCAGTCCTAATATAGTAATTATGAACATTACAATACCGCTGAAATTGTGGAAAAAGCCTTGACCTGCTTCTTCTCCAAAATAATAAGTGATAAGGCATAACACTACTATTCGAAACAGGTTGCCGATCATTGCTAATGGTACTATGGATGCTGTCATAAATAATTTATTCAACGTCTTGCTTTTGCTTAAATATATATATACGAGACCAAGAGAGAGAAGGGTGATGAGCGAACGGAAACCGCTGCATGGTTCT
>JAJCYA010000059.1 GCA_029263095.1 Acidimicrobiia bacterium
CAGCGATAGCACGAGCCGTTGCGGACTGTGATGTGACCGCAGGTCTCGCATAGTGGGGCGTCGCCCATCATCTCTCCGAGCGCCTGCTGGACCGATGCTGTCTGCAGGTCACTCGAATCCGTCTTGAGCGTCGCCACCGTCGTCTTCGTCTTGACTCCGTGGGTGTTCCCGTTGGAGCTCCCGCTGCCGTTGCCCGATGTGACCCGATTCGGATCCGCCACCGCCGGATGGCTGATCGGTGCGGTCACGACCGGCATCTCGTCGGTCAGATCGAGCTGGATGCCGGCGTCGACTGCGATGCCGCTCGGTGGTTCGGGAAGCCGCCCCACCTCTTGTGGCGGCACCTGCACCAGATCGTTGCGTCCCAAGTACTCGAGGCCGAGGGCGCGGAACACGTAGTCGACGATCGAGTTGGCCATCTTGATATTGGGGTGGCCCTCAACCATGCCGCGGGGCTCGAACGTCTGGAATGTGAAGGACTCGACGAACTCCTCGAGGGGCACTCCGTACTGGAGTCCCTTGGAGACCGCAATGGCGAGGCAACCGAGGATGCCCCGCAGTGTTGCTCCCTCTTTGGCCAGGTCGATGAAGACTTCGCCGAGTGTCCCGTCCCCGTATTCCCCGGTGCGCAGGAAGATCTTGTGGCCGCCCACCTTTGCTTCCTGGGTGAACCCGGTGCGGCGGGTCGGAAGCAGGAAACGGGGTCGGTTGATGCCGTGGTACGCCTGCGTCGGGCTGATCCCAGGTGCAAACATCCCGGTGGCCATGCGGGCCTCGGCGTCGAGGGCGGCTGTCAGCTCTTCCGGCTCGTCCTCGGTGGTGTCGCCGTCGGTGGTGCTCGACAGCGGCTGGCTCGCCTTGGAGCCATCTCGGTACAGGGCCATCGCCTTGAGCCCAAGATCGGCGGACATCAGGTAGGCCTCCTCGATGTCTTCGACAGAGACCTCGTTGGGCATGTTGATCGTCTTGGAGATCGCTCCGCTGATGAATGGCTGAGCTGCGGCCATCGCCTTGATGTGACCGACGTGGTGGATGAATCGTTCGCCGTGCTTGCCGTTACGGTTGGCGGTGTCGAACACCGGCAGGTGGGCATCGGCCAAGTGGGGGGAACCTTCGATGGTCTGCATGCCACAGATGACCTCGCCGGCCTCCTCGATTTCCTCGGCGGAGTATCCGAGTTCGGCGAGCAGGTCGAACTCGAAGGTGGCGTATTGGTCCTCGGCGTATCCGAGCCGTTGCAGAGCATCCTCGCCGAGCACGAACACGTTGAAGGCATGACGCAGGTCGAATACGCCGGGCAGTGTCGTATCGATCCTGTTGATCTCGTCGGCGGTCAGCCCGCGTTCGGCCAGAGCCTCGCGGTTGATATGAGGGGCACCGTCGAGCGTCATGGTGCCGATGACGTGTTCGACGATCTCGCCTCGCTGCGCCTCGGTGTATCCGAGCGCCTGAAGCGCCGGGTCGATCGACTGGTTGGCGATCTTGAAATAGCCTCCGCCGGCGAGCTTCTTGAACTTCACGAGGGCGAAGTCGGGTTCGACGCCCGTCGTATCGCAATCCATGAGCAGGCCGATGGTCCCGGTGGGAGCCAGCACCGTTGCCTGGGCGTTGCGATAGCCGTGCTGTTCGCCCATCTCGACCGCGCGATCCCATGAGGTCCGGGCTGCTTCGAGCAGCGCCGTCGGGCACAGGTTGGGGTCGATGGACATGACGGAGTGGGTCACGCCGTCGTAGTCGCCGTCTTTGGCCGAGTGGGCGGCGAGGCGGTGGTTGCGCATCACCCGCAGCATCGAGTCGCGGTTCTCCTCGAACTTCGGGAAGGGCCCGAGCACCGAGGCCATCTCTGCCGACGCCGCGTACGAGTCACCGGTGAGGATCGCGGTGAGGGCGCCCGTCAGCGCCCTGCCCTCGTCGGAGTCGTATGGGATTCCACTACGCATGAGCAGAGAACCGAGGTTGGCGAAGCCGAGACCGAGCGTCCGGTAGTCGAAGGATCCCTGGGCGATTTCCTCCGAAGGGAAGTGCGCCATGGTCACTGAAACCTCGAGGACGATCGTCCACAGCCGGATAGCGTGCTGGTACCCCTCGATGTCGAAGGTCTGGGCATCGTCGTCGTAGAACTTGACGAGGTTGAGGCTTGCCAGGTTGCACGCGGTGTTGTCGAGGAACATGTACTCCGAGCAGTTGCTGACAACCGCTCCACCTGCGATGTAGGAGTGGTTTACCGGCTCGGTGAGGTTGTACGTCGTCTCGAACCCGTCGATTTCAACGCTACGGACCCAGGCCCAGTCCTTGGTTCGATAGCGCGTCGATTCCCGCAGCATCTGCATGAGCACGTCTTGCTTTTCGGACAGCCCGAATCCGACCTCAGCCGCGAACCGTTCGAGGTGGCGACCGGCAATCCTGAGATCGAACGAAGGACGAGAGTCATAGCTCCGCTCTTCGCCCTTCTTGTTGACGTATCTGAAATTGCCGCTCGATGCCTTACGGATGTCGTAGATCCGTCCGTGGACCCCAAACGTGTCGAGGAGCTGCTGAACATCCCTGAGGAGTCCCTTGGAGGTACTCCCGAGTCCGGCGTAGCGGTTCTTTCTGCCGTGGTGGGCGCAGCCGTCGGCGTCGTAGAGACCCCGTAGGAAGGCGGCCACGATGGGCTTCGGCGCCTCGAAGATCGACCACGGAACCCGCTTCTTGTCGGAGTGCACTGCACGAACACCCAGCGCCTCGAAGAATCCGGCGATGGCGCGACGAGTGATACGCAACTGCATGGTTCCATTGGCCATGACCGCCGGCTTGGGAGCGACTCCACCATTCAGTTGGGCGAGGAGCTCACGGTGCAACAGCATCGTCGTCTGTTGCTCGGTCTCGGTGCCGTAGACCGTTACTGCCGTCTTGTCGTTGAGCGAACCATCGCCGACGAGCCAGCCCAGGTAATGGGCGAACTGCTCATCCCATTTCTCAGGCAGCTGAACGGCATAGCGTCGTGAGCTTGCCCGCTGTAGGTAGGTGACCGGGTCGGTGGAGACCGGGACCGACCACGATGCCATACCGAAGTCGACCGGCTTGTCGAGCATCCTCACCTGGTCGTCGTCCGTCAGCGCATCGGCTCGAACCCAGCCCTGATTGTGTGTCCAGAAGCGGTGGTTGGGGGTGCAACGGATCACTCGGCCGTCGGAGAATTCGAGTCGAAGGATCTCGTTGGTGCCTGTCACCATCACCTGCGTTGGACGAGACGCACTGATCGTCTCGGCCGGTGCGTCCGGGTTGGTGGCGTTGTGCGTGTACACCTCGAACGTCTCGCCGTCGGCAGAGCGGCGCACCAGATCGTCGAAGCGGAGCAGGCCCTTGTCGGTGGCTATCCGGGTGTCGCCGGTGAAACACGGATTAGAGGCGTTGATGGGCCCACCCGCGGGGCTGGTGTGCCACTGGTTGATCGTGGTGTCGTACTGCATGCCCGGATCGGCGCAGGCCCAGGCTGCCTCGGCGATCTGGCGCCACAGGTCGCGGGCCTTGACCGTCTTCATGATCTGGCCGGTAGTGCGGCCGGTGAGATCCCAGTCCTCGTCGTTTTCGACGGCGCGCAGGAATGCCTCGCTGACTCGGACCGAGTTGTTGGAGTTCTGGCCGGAGACGGTCTGATAGGCCTCGCCGTTGAAATCCGACGGATATCCGGCTGCGATGAGGGCACGGACCTTGTCCTCTTCGACCTTCTTCCAGGCGATGAACTCCTCGATGTCGGGATGATCGACGTTGAGGATGACCATCTTGGCGGCACGCCGAGTGGTGCCACCGGACTTGATGGCGCCGGCGGCACGGTCGCCGATCTTTAGGAACGACATCATTCCAGACGACCTGCCACCTCCCGAGAGCGGCTCACCCTCGCCACGCAAGTTGGAGAAGTTGGTACCGGTACCCGAACCGAATTTGAACAACCTGGCCTCGCGGGTCCACAGATCCATGATCCCGCCCTCATTGACGAGATCGTCGTTCACCGATTGGATGAAGCAGGCATGGGGAGCGGGACGGGTGTAGGAGTCGGGGGAGGAGCGAAGTTCGCCGCTGTCCTGGTCCACGTACCAGAAGCCCTGCGAGGGACCGGTCAGCCCGTAGGCGTGATGGAGACCGGTGTTGAACCACTGCGGGCTGTTGGGAGCTGCCATTTGGTTGACGAGCATGAAGGTGAGTTCGTCTTCGAATGCCTGTGCGTCGTCCTCCGAAGCGAAGTAGCCGTACCGAGCGCCCCACAAACGCCAGGTGGCGGCGAGACGGCTGATCACCTGGCGGGCACTGCTCTCCGGGCCTAGCACCGGGCTGCCGTCCTCGTCGAGGATTTGGGAACCGGTCTCATCGACCTGAGGTATCCCCGCCTTGCGGAAGTACTTGGAGACCATGATGTCTGCCGCGATTTGGGACCACTGAGCTGGGATCTCTGCGCCCTTCATCTCGAAGACGACCGAACCGTCGGGGTTGGTGATCTGCGAATCCCTGGTGGTCCACTCGACGGAATCGAGGGGGTCTTCCCCAGGCTTGGTGAAGAAGCGATTGATCGTTAGCCCTGTGGCGGCCATATGGTCCTCCCGTCCGGCGAGCGTCCGGGACCAACCGGTGCACCCGTCGCCGCTGCTGCGGCGTCTTCCAGTTCCCTCTGTCCTCCCTCTGTCCGATCGCACCGGTAGTGGAGGAGTTATCCACACCCACTACATGTTGTGGTTGTTCGGCTTGAGAGCCACAACCGGTTGCGGTCGGACACATGAGTGTAATTACACAGATGTAGTCCCGTCAAGCACGGCCCCGATCGGGGGGAATTTGGGCTCCGACCCGGGGGAAGTGGCCGAGTCACTGTTGTACCGCACTGGCGGGAGCAAGGTCAAGGCGGAGGGCTAGGGAGATTTCGCGAGGCTCGCTTTGCTCACCACCCCCTCCGACGGGGCCGGGCTCCGTCGGCTCCCCCACAAGGGTGACGTGACGGCCGCTACTCCGCCAGCAGTCGGTGGAGCATCCCCACGAAAGCCTCCCTGGGTACGTGCGTCACGACATCGACGTTGGGGTCCTGATCGGCCACACCGTGCCAGTCGATGACATCCTTGCCGCGGTCGGCGCCGTCGCCGATCAAGACATCGACATGACGCCGCGCCGTGGTGGCGATGCTCGGATCGATTGCCACGGCCATGGCGATCGGGTCGGGGAGATCGAAGCCGGGAATGCCCGACGCTTCCTTGGCGTAGATGTCGAGTACGGCCTGGATATTCACGCTGTACTCGCCCAGCGGTCCACAGGTGCGTAGGGCGGCCGCCTCATCGGGATCGAACGTTGCGGAGGCGACCGATATGTCCCAGCCGATGTGGGTGAGCGGCATTCCGGATCTGACAACCGTTCGGGCCGCTTCGGGATCGCACCAGAAGTTGAATTCGGCCAGCGGAGTCACGTTCCCTGGGCCACTACCGGCGCCGCCCATCACAAAGCAATGCGCCACCGACTCTGCGATGGCGGGCTCGCGCAGCAGTGCAATTGCGACATTGGTGAGGGGTCCGAGCGTGACCAGGGTGACTTCTCCCGGTGATCCCATGATTGTGTCGATGATCACATCGACCGCCGAGTTTCCAGCCGACGTCCGACCCGACAGTGGGAGCCCAATGTCGCCCATGCCATCCTTGCCGTGTACGACCTCGGCGGTCTGAAGCCGACGCATCAGCGGAGCAGAACGTCCGGCAAACACGGGCACACCTGAGCTGCACAGTTCGACCGTGTACAAAGCGTTCTGCACGGCCTGAGGGAGCGGGACATTGCCCGCCACAACAGTGATGGCGTCGACCGACACCGTCGGTTCCTGCAGCGCCATGACGAGGGCTACGGCGTCGTCGGATGCAGTGTCGGTGTCGATGAGGAGGCGGCGCATGATCGCACTCTATGCGCCGCTCCCGGTCGGTCGATGGTCTAACGATCGGTGAACTGGATAGTCAACAGACGCACTGTGCCTGCCAGGTCTGGATCATCATCGATGTCGGCGAACTCCATCTGGATGCGAAGCCCGAAGCCATCAACGATCACGTAGGTGTCGTAGATCATCTTCCCCTGGTTCGACCAGACACTGACCACGGCAGGTTGCTCATCGACGACACCCGTGTCGCGCGATTCGATCGTCCCGCCATTGCTGATCGCCTGGTCCAGGTAGAAGTCTGCGTAGCCTTCGAGCGGCACCGCGTCCGGATCGGGGAGCGCCTCGATGATGACGCGGAATTGGCTGGAGGGAACCGTCGGATCGTGCATCCCGGCCACGATGGCTCCAGAGTCGAGTTGGATGATCTCATCGATGGCCCAGGTGGCGGGTAGGGAGGCCGAGGCGTCGAGTGCCGGCACGCCTCCTTGATCCAAGCTGATCGCAAGATTGCGCGCTTCGGCCAGCGGGCCCGGCTCCGTCTCTGCTTCCGGGAAGAAACGCAACGATTCGAGAATGACCGCTCCCTCGGATGCGGCCGGATCCTCGTTGCCGAGAGTCTCCGCGGCGTAATAGCGGGGACCGGACCGAGTAGCCACTCCGAGGCGCGTCTTGCCGTCGACCGTCGCCGAGTAGCGGACGCCGGGTCCGTGGTTCATCGTGATCGCCTCGCTCGACACGTCAACTGCTTCTATCGACTCGAGGTGCAGCGCCAACCATCGGTCCAGGTCGGCCGGCCCTGTGAACACGGCAGGGTCGGTCAAGAGGATGACGTTCGGCTCTCCGCCGCTGGATGGCTCCAGCAGCAGCAGCGTCACCAGCAGCTCTGGATCGGGCCGGTAGCCGGGGGGCTCCGCGTCGATCCTGGTGATGTAGATACCGGGGATCGTGCCGGTGGCGGCAACTTGCCACGTACCCGGGTACTCGAGGCTGAAACGTCCCAGGGGATCGTCATGCGTGATCGACGTCGGTGCCACTTCCGCGACCGTTTCGACGACCTCCTCGGATACCTCCCGGTCGGCAAAGTCGCCTGCGAGCGCGACGTTGGCCGATGAGCCGCCGATGCTGCCGCTCCCGGTGCAGGTGGCGAGCGCCTCACCGGTGGCGGACACGGGTTGGAACCCGGCGATCTCGATCAGGCATGTCACGTCACCCTCTTCGCCGCCGTTGACCACGGTCATCTCGACGCTAAAGCTGCCGGAAACCGAGGTGGCCCGTTCGAAGGGGAGAGTGATTGTCTCGACAATCTCCGCGCCATCGATGATGTAGGTGATCTCAGCCTGGTCGGCACTGCCCCCTGCTCGATAGAGCACTTCAGCGCCACTGGAGCCGGAGCAGGCCGCTATACCGAGCGCGACCACCATGCCCAGGCCGAGAATTGATATCCGCATCGGGAGCACCCTACGCGTTCGGAGCCCCGGGATGCCCCAGGGCTCCGAACAGTCCGATGGAGGGCCTACTAGCCACCCAGATCTGCGTCGCCGAGGCAGGCGAATGCGATTTCGAGGAACTCCTCAGGCGCTTCCTCGGTCTGCTCGAGTGCAAAGGCGATGAACTCCGCTTCGGAGAACGTCTTCTCGATCTCATCGAGCGTGCATTCACAGAACTCGGGGTTCTGTGCGGTCTGGCAGCCCTCGAGATAGCTGTCGCGGATCTCAGAACTGAATCCACCACCTCCATCGTCGTCGCCGCAGGCGACTGCGATGAGAGCAAAGGCGAAGACGATCGCGAGTGCCTTGCGGATCTTCATGGTCATTTCCTCCACATGGGTCTTTGGCGGGCGCCAGCGTAGGGGAAACCCCTGGCGCGTGGCAGTATCCACGTCATGCCTTCCGTCACCTCAGAGATCGGTCGCCTGCGCACCGTGATGCTGCACCGGCCGGGGATAGAACTTGCCCGTCTCACGCCGGAAAACAAGGACCGGCTGCTGTTTGACGACATCCTCTGGCTGGAGCGCGCTCAGGAGGAACACGACCGCCTCGCCGGCCTGCTCACCGGCCAGGGGGTCGAGGTTCTCTATGTGCGTGACCTGCTCGCCGAGACGCTGAGAGACGATGATGTGCGCGGCTCGGTCATCGATCTGATGGTGACGCCGGCGATCGCGGGACAACGACTGTCGGAGCACCTGAGAGATGAGCTGCGCTCCTGTGAGACGGATCGACTGCTTGATGTTCTTCTCGGGGGAATGCTGCGGTCCGAACTCCCCAGCTGGGGAATCGACCCACTCTTTGCCGGGCTGGCGGCCGATGGCCAAGCCTCGGTCATCCGCCCGCTGCCGAACATGATGTTCATGCGAGACAACGCCGCCTGGGTACAGGGCGGGCTCATGTTCGGCGTGCTCGCCTGGCCGGTGCGGCGTCCCGAGTCGGTTCTCATGTCTGCCGTCTACCGGTACCACCCACGCTTTGGGGAGAGCGCGTTTCCCATTTGGTACGGAGACCGGGAGTTCGACGTGTTTCCGGCCACGGTCGAAGGCGGCGACGTGCTCGTGATCGACGAGCGGACGGTGCTGGTAGGCAGCGGGGAACGTACAGCTCCTGCGGCGGCCGAGGCGCTCGCTCGCCGTCTCTTTGCCGAGGATGCGGTCGACCGACTCATCGTTGCCCACTTTCCGGCCGAGCGTTCGATCATGCATCTCGACACGATCTTCACCATGGTGGACGTCGACGCGGTCAATGTGTTCCCCCATGTTTTGGAGGACATGGAGGTCTACGAAGTCACCCCCGGTCCCAACGGAACGCTGCACGTTGAAGCAACCGCTGGGCTGATTCCCGCTCTCGAATCGGCGTTGGGACGGTCGCTTCGGCTCATCACCACCGGTGGCGATGCGGTGGGGAGCCTGCGCGAGCAGTGGGACGATGGGAACAACACCTTGGCTGTGGCCCCCGGTGTTGTGATCGCGTACGCCCGCAATACCGAGACCAATCGTCGGTTGCGCGAATCGGGTGTCGAGGTGCTCGAACTCGATGCTTCCGAACTGTGTCGCGGTCGGGGTGGCAGCCGCTGTCTCTCTCAACCGATCGAACGAGACCCGGTGGGGTGAGGGTAAGAGGTCGGCACCTGACGGTGCCTCCCGCAATTGGCAATTGGCAAAGGGGTACGAGGGGGCGTGTCGCATTATCTGCGGCCGGGGACCTTCAGCCGATTGCTTCGACTACAGCTTGGGCGATTAGTGAGTATCCGATGCCGTAGGGGTGGATGTCGGGTGGAGAATCGAGCATGTGCGTGGTCGCCGACGTTGTCCCCTGGAGGGGCGTAAACCCGTCGGCGACGATCACGCCTCGAGCCTCGGCTAGCGCCGCGGCGACATCGTTGAAATCGTCGAGGATTTCGTCACTCCGCCGCTCGAACTCGACCCCGCCTCCCAACCCGAGGCTGAATGGGTTGTAGGCACGGATGAACACGATCGTGGCCTCCGGTTCGGTGGCCCGCAGAGCGTCGAGGATCGCAGCCATGTTCGATTCGTACGTCGCAAAGGTTCCTTCTATTCGGGTTCGGCAGGCACTCGCATCCAGGTCGGTGGCACAGTCTTCGGAGCCGAGGTGACCGAGGAGATCGTTGGCCCCGATATCGATGGTGACGTAGTCGACCTGGGCTCCTGCCATGAAGGAGATGGCGGTATCGAGCTGGCCGGAGCGGATGATCGTGCCCGTCGTCTCACCCGAGACGCCAAAGTTGCGGAGCCCGAAGTCGGCGTCGGCGATGATCTGCAGTTGGCGATGGACGCGGGATACGTAGCCGAGCGAGGCGTCGTCCACGCCGACGTTCGCCGCCAACGAGTCGCCAAGAGCGACGTAGTAACGATCGCCGGGGGCCGAGACTCCGTTGACGATCCCCGGTGGGAGCGGCTCCGGTGGTGGCTCGACCGCTGTGCCCACCGATGCGGCCTGCTGGGCGATCCCGGTGAGCAGCGTGGACGAAGTGAGCAGGTTGCCCTCCGGCTGGGTCCCGGTCACCAGGATCCGGTCGTCGCCTATCTCGATCGACTGAACGTCGGCCCGGAGTTCGGTGAGGATGGTGTTGAGATCGGCAACCTCTGCGAGCAGGTCCTCGATGGCACTCTTGCCGATCCCAGGCAGTTCGAGGACACCGAGTTCCAGGTCGAGGACCTCCACCTGAACGGCACCGGCATTGAGTGTGATGCTGATGATCCCCTTGAATTCGATATCGCCGCTCTTGAATTCCCCGCGGATGGTGATGGTCCCGGGCTCGGCTACGGCCCCATCGACGATGTCGACATCTACCCGTCGCACCGGGATGTTCTCGATCTCAGTGAGCCCGTCCTGGAGGTATGACGTGATCTCCGTCTCGTGTAGCTCGATACGAAACCCCGCTTCTTTGGCGGCGTCGTCGAACTTGGCGGTGGCTTCGGCGAGCAGCGCCGGATCGGCGGGGTCCGCCGGTCCCTCGGTTTGGCTGATCGCCCGGTAGATCGAGAGGGCCTGGCTGCCCATGAAGTAGATGCCGCCACCAAATCCCAGTACGAGTGCGAGTGCGATGAGGATGGACAATTCGCGTGGCGCTCCGATTGCGCCGTACAGCGCAACCACGAGCACCACCACTCCTACGACGATCGCCGCAACGTCACCTTCGGTAAGCCACGTGATCAGCGCGGCGACGCCTCCGGTGAGGAACCCGAAGACGGCGCACACCTTTCGGGCGGCCGATCTGCCGGTGCGAACCTCGTAGTACTCGTAGCTGCTCACTACGGCGTCGGCTTTCCTCGGAGGGATGGGTCGGGTGCAGAAATGAGTGGGACGGTCACCAAGGTGACCGTCCCACTCTACGGTCCCGTCGGTTTACGCCTCTTCAGGCTCTCCGGCCTCGTCTTCAGCACCGTCGGGCTTCCAGACGTTTTCGGGTTCCTCGGCTTCAACCGTCTCGGTTACCTCTTCGACCAGGGGAGCCGGTTCCGGCTCGGGCTCCGGCTCGAACACCGGGGGCGGCTCTGGAGCAAAGGCCGGGGACGGCTCTGGAGCAAAGGCCGGGGGCGCCTCAGGTGCCATGACCGACGCCGGAGGAGCAAGCTCCTTCGCCCTACGAGGCGGGGCAATGTACGCCCAGACCACTCCCACCACCACTCCGACGAGGATGATGATCACGAACCGGGTTATCACCGCGCCCACGGTGTCGAAACCGAACACGGCGAACTGGAAGTACAGGAAGTACGCCGCCGAGATCCCGAGCATGAACCCAAAGAGGGCCCCGCGAACGGGATGGCGGTTGATTCTTGTGTCTGTAGTCACGGTCAACTCCCGAGGCTAGGCATCGACGTGGGAGACCTCCACGTCTGGGCGGGACGGACGTTGAACAACAAACCGGCAAACCCGGCGGCTGCCAGGATCCCGGCGATCGCCGTCGCTGTCAGGGGCGGGCCGCTGCCGATGAAGGCAACCCAGCCTTCACCGAAGCAGAACTCGTTGCCACCGGACTCCGCCTCGATCAGCGCCTGATCGAAATCGTCGGGCAGCCGTCTGCCCGCCGGATTTCCCTGGGCGTAGAGGTCGATGATGGCTCCCTTGGCCTTTACGTTGGCGCGCAGTTCGGTGAGGTCGATCGGTCCGGTATCGATGTCGCCGAAGATCTCACCAAGGAACACGAGCCCGGCGTTGCGGTTCTTGTCGCGCTGGTTGGGGTCGCCACCGCGGTCCGCGGAAACACCCATCACTGCCATCGTCCAGCTGTGATCGTGGAAGGAGGGCTGTGCTTCTCCGTAGTCGACGCCGGCTATCTCGCCTTCGGTCGAGAAACTCGACAGGTCACGGGTGAATCCCCAGTAGGCGACGACGCCTGCGGGATCTACCTTGAACGGGTTGCCGCTGGTCATCGCTTGATCGCCTGTAAAGACGTCGACCAATGGAGCATCGTCGCCGTTGTCGATCATTGCATCCACCGACATGCCGTCTTCGTCGTAGGAGATTGCCAGCCCGCCGCACGCTCCGACGAGCACAGATGCATCGCCGGAAGTGTCGAACGCCGGGATCCTGTCGGTGACGAGAGCACTGAATTCGTCTTGTGTCCTGGCACCCACGTTGTCGTCCCAGATGCCCGCAAAGCCCTCGTTGAGCTCACCGAGATCGGGTATGCCATCGCCGTTGAGGTCCACGAAGCCCTCGCCTCGGGTGATGAACGACGTGACGTCGATGACGGCGACCCCGTTCCCTTCCTGTGCCAGCGCCGGCACCGCAATTACTCCGAGGATTATCAGCGCCGCGGCGAGCGCTCGTCCGTATCGAGCCATGCTTCCCCTAGTCGTGTGACGTCAGGGGCAGGCTACTCCTCGGCCGCATCTGAGTCATCAAGGACTACGTCCAGCCGGTGATTGCAGTCCTCACAGGCGTAGGCGACGATGTCGCCGGGTTCAAAGCCTTCGTGGGGGGCGAACGAGGAGAGGTGGGCTACGCCTCCGCACTCGACACAGGTGATGGCATCGGGTGCATCCATGGGGTGAGGGTATAGGAGTCGGGAGTAGACGCCTGTTTGGTAGCTACTTGCGACTTGCTACTTTCCCCTCGTGCTTGTTCGCATCGTTATAGCCATTCTCGGATCCCTGGCCGTCGGCGGCGCGTTGCTCTCGGCGGTCCGCACGGTGATCCTGCCTCGGGCGGCCGCAAGCGTGTTGAGCAGAGCAGTCTTTCGGGTCACCCGTCGTGTGTTTCGACTGGTTGCCTCGTTGCGGGGCTCGTACGAATGGCGCGATGCCGTGATGTCGATGTTTGCCCCGGTGGGGCTTCTCATCCTTGTGGCGTCGTGGCTGGCACTCATGACCGCCGGCTTCATGGCGATCTTCTGGGCCGCCGAGCAGCAGGGTTGGGCGCAGGCATTCCATCAGAGCGGTTCTTCGCTTCTCACGCTCGGGTTTGCCCCCATCGAAGGTGTTGGGTTGCAGGCGGTCTCGTTTGTCGAGGCGGCCCTGGGGTTGAGCATGGTCGCTCTCCTCATCACCTATCTCCCCGCCATGTACTCGGCGTTCTCCCGGCGAGAGGTACTCGTTGCTCTTCTCGAAGTCAGGGCCGGTTCTCCGCCGTCGGCAGTGGGAATGCTGAAACGATTCCACCGCATCGGGTGGACCGAGCAACTCACCGACGTGTGGACGAATTGGGAGGTGTGGTTCGCCGAAGTTGAAGAGAGTCACACGACATACCCGGTGCTCAACTTCTACCGATCGCCCGAGCCCGAGCGACATTGGGTTACCGCAGCCGGGACGGTGCTGGACGGCGCCGCGCTCACACTCTCGACGGTGGATGTCCCCTGGCAGCCCCAGGCGGCGCTGCAGATCCGCGCCGGGTTCTTGGCCCTACGCCGCATCTCCGACTTCTTCGGCATCGAGTACGACTCGGATCCGGCTCCCGACGCCCCGATATCGATTAGTCGAGCAGAGTACGACGAGGCGATCGAGCAACTGGAGGAGGCGGGGGTCCCGATCAAACCGGACCGCGAGCAGGCATGGCGAGACTTTGCCGGATGGCGCGTCAACTACGACACGCCGTTGCTGTCACTCGCCGACCTCACTGTGGCGCCGTACGCACCGTGGAGCAGCGATCGATCGGCGCCGGGGCATCACGAGCAGCGGGTGCGGCGCTGGGGCAAGCGCAGCAAGACTCCCGTTTCGGACCGCTAGGCCACGTGTCAGGCGTCGAGGTTGAGCGTCCGCATGTAGGCGATCAGGTCGTATAGGTCGGCGTCGGTGAGATTCGGGTTGCCGCCGCGCGGCATCATCGCGATTCCCGTTGTGTTCTCCGGATGATCCGAGGCCCGGCCCTCGATCAGAAAGGCGAGCATCTCATCGTCGGTGCGGCTGTTGATGAAATCGGAACCCACCCACGGCTTGCCAAGACCTTCGATGCCCGCGCCTTCGGCCCCATGGCAGGCAACACACGTGCCGTTGTAGGTCACGATCCCGGCGGCGACGTCACCACTGCTGGTCGCTGGCGGTGCTTCTTCGCTGCTCGAGCCACCACATGCGGTGACGATGAGAGCTAGGACGGCAAGTAGTGCGAGGCGGTTTCTCATTGTTCTCCGATTCGGTATGGATCACGTCTGGTGCCCAGTGTGGGCTTCGGGCGGGGCGCCGCCAGGGCACTTCGACCCTAGCGGGTGAGGATCGATCGTCCGGACGCGGGGCAGCGGCGCCTTGCGACGCCGCCGCCGTCCACGGTCGTTGGTCGACTAGGTGTTGAGGGTACGCATGTAGGCCACGAGGTCCTGGAGGTCGTCGTCAGTCAAAGACGGATTGCCGCCCTTGGGGAGCATGGCGATCCCGGTGCTGTTCAACGGATCGTCTGTTGCCCGTCCCACCTTCAGAAAGGCGACCATCTCGTCGTCGGTGCTGCCGTTGATGAACTCGGAACCGACCCAGGGCTTGCCGAGCCCTTCGATGCCTTCGCCGTTCGGTCCATGACAGGCGATACAGCTGCCGCCGTACAGCGCCTCGCCGTTTGCCGAATCTCCGTCACCGCTCGCCGCCGGCGGAGCCTCAGTCACTGCCGTGGTCGCAGCAGTCGTGTCGTCTGAGCCCGTCGATTCGCTGCAAGCGGCGAACACGAGGGCCAGGACTGCGAGCAGCCCGATAATTCCCCTTCGCATGCTTCCCATTCTCCTGTTCTACGGAGACGCGTCTCGCTAGGGAGAGTCGTCTCCGTGATCCGTATCGTGATCATGTATCAGTCTGCCCTCTTCGATGGTCAAACCGAAGAGTTCATTCCAGGTGTAAGTCGTTCCGGACCTGTCGGTGGCGTAGGCGTCGGCGGCTGCGCGATCGGCGAAGGCAACGATGCCGTACCCCATCGGTGTCACCAAGCCCTCTGCGATCACGTACCAGGCGTCCTCTGCGGACAGCCATGCCCGCGACTCCCAGTCGTGTACCCAGGCGTCGCCAGCGGCGGCGGGAAGCTCCTGGGTCTCGGTTCCGTGAAGGAGCATGCCTCCGATGTCATCGAACCGCCGTGCCTCGTTCTCGAATCGGTAGGCCGCCGCAAAGCGTTCCTCGGTGATGAGCATTCCGCATTCGACGCACAGATCGCGTCCGTAGACGATTTCCGGTGGACCCGACGCGTCGGCCTGACTCGCACAGGCGCTAGCGACGATGGAGATCAGTACGAGGGCGGCCAGTTGTCTCATCAGAGATCCTTCCCTCTGGTGAACCGATACCAGGCGATCGTCACCGGGACGATCACCCAGAGGATCAGAACCGATATCAGCAATGCATCGAGAGCGCTCCCGAAACTATCGACGGCATAGGTGCCTGCCGGTCCGAGAACGTCGAGCGAACCCTCGAAGGAGGTGAGAGTCGCCAGTCGAAAGGCTTCGACCGGGTTGGCAACGGCACTGAAGAAGAGGGCTCCGACGGGAAGATCGGTTGCCAGTGCGGTGCCCATGACTCCGAGATCACCCAGGAATACGAGTCCGAGCCAGACGAAGAGAGCCGAGCCGGACGCGACGCCGGATCTGCTCGTGAATGCACTGACGAGCATTCCGACGCCGAGCATGGCCGCAGCCAGAATCCACGACAGGATTGCTATTCGTGCGAACGATCCGGCGTCGGCGGCGCCACCCCGCATGACTGTGATGACACCTGCCGAACCGAATCCTGCGGCGATCGCGGCCGACAACGCTGCCGCCAAACCGAGATACATCCCTATGAATGCCTCGGATCGAGAGATCGGATGGCTCATGAGGAACCGGATGGTTCCTCTTTCCTGTTGGCCGGCGAGGGCCTGGGCGCCGAGTGTGAGACCCATGAGGGGGACGATGAGCTGTACGAGGGCAACGAGCGATGAGGCGCTCCGTCCAAAGGCTCCGTATCCGGCGACTCGGGCGCTCGGCAGCGCCAGCGTTGTGAGGACTCCCGCCAATCCGGCAAACGCGATCGCATACAGCCAGAACCACTTGTTTCGTACCGAGTCGCGCAGTTCCTTGCGAGCGATCGTGACAACGGTGCCGGCTTCGATTTGGGGTCTGGCTACAGCAACGGTCATCGCCACACCTCCAGGTCCCGAATCGTGACTCCTGCCCCCGAGATGACCTCGACAGCCTTGGCCTTGTCTTCTGGAGCGACATCCACGAGCACGCCGCGTCCGTTGAGGTGAGCATTGAAACCCGAGGCGGTGAGTGCGCTCGTGGCGACGGGGACATCATCTGGATCGAGCAGTACGTGGAGCCATGACCTCAATCCGAGGCGCTCACCGAGTTCGGCAGGGGCACATTCGTCGACGACTACCCCGTCGTCGAGCACGACGACCCTGTCGACCAACATCGAGACCTCTTCGAGGTGATGTGAGGTGACGATCAACATCCGGTCGCCGCCGCGGAGCTCTTCGAGCAGATTCACGGTGGCCTGCCTGGCAGCGGCGTCGAGGTTCGATGTCGGCTCATCGAGCAAGAGGATCGGCGGATCGCCGAGGAGTGCCACCGCCAGACCGAGACGCTGGCGCAACCCGCCGGAGAGGGCGCCGACCGGCTTGCCGCGGTGTTCTTCGAGATCAACGAGAGCCAGAACCTCTTCGGCCCGCGCGGTCTCGATTGAGCGGAGATCGGCCGAGAATCCGAGCGTCTCGGCCACGGTCAGATCGTCATAGAAGCTCGGCTGCTGGGGTACGTATCCGATGGAGGCTCGGATCTCCTTGCCGCAGCGCCGGACATCCTTGCCGAATACTTCGACATCCCCATCGAAGTGGAGGAAGCCGAGCATGCACAGGACGATCGTCGTCTTCCCGGCGCCGTTGGGTCCCCAGAGTGCCACCGATTCGCCGGGTGCGATTTCCAGAGAGACGTCTCGCAGCACCGGTGTGCCCGAATACCGCTTGGTGAGGTCCTGGACTCGGATCATCGCAGACCTCCGATTCGGCTACGCGAAAGGGCGACGATGGCGGCGGCCGCCGCCAACAACGCAAGAGAGACGCCGAGCAGGCCGGTCGATTCGATCGTCGTGGCCCCAGAAGGGCGAGGTGAGATTTGCGGCATGTCCACGAGGGGAGCCTCGTCGACCACCTTCGGTCGGGGGCGCAATGTGGGGAACAGGTGCGCGGCCATGTCGACCGCTCGGGCCGCCGGTGTATCGGCGAAGAACGCCATCTCGGGGTGAGTGTCGATGAGGACCGAGTAGAGGTCATCGAGCTTGTAGGGAATGTCCCCGATCCCGTCTCCGTCTGCGTCATATCCGCCAAAGTCGTCCCAGTGGTTGCCGACCCCATCCACGCTCCAGATGTTTCCGGTGAACTCACCGCCGCTTGAGACGCCCACCTGCTCCCGGTTCTCGATGAAGGCGTTGCCGGTAAAGGCGTTGCGTTCGACGTTGGGGAGAAACATCAGGCCGACCTCGTTGTAGGCGACCAGGTTGGCGACGAAATGGTTGGTCACGTCGTACGAGATCGGTGAGTAGTCGAAGTAGACGCCGATGCGATTGCCTACGAATTGGTTGTCTCTGACGGACGCTCCGTCCACCTCCTTCATCCCGAGGCCATAGCCACTCGGACCGGAGTTTCCGCCGATGAAATTGCCTGTGAACGTGAGGTTCTTGCTGTACATCAGGAATCCGCCCACCGAATTCCCCTCAAGCACATTGTTGGTGATCGTGGCGTCGTGGCTGTACATGAAATGGAGTCCGTAGCGCCCGTTCGTGAACTTGTTGCCGTCGACGATCAGATTGTCCGAATACCACATGACCGAATCGCGGCCCCCGTCGACTGTGTTCCCGATGATTTGGGCTCCAGAGGTTTCCCAAACCCTGATGCCATCCCCCCTGCGACCGAGATCCAGGTCCTTGGCTCCGATGACGTTGTTGCGGATGACTGCATCTGGCGACTGTCTTGCGAAGACTCCGAAGAGGACGTTCTGGAAGACGCAATCCTCGACGACCATTCTGGAAGCGCTGCGACCCGACACGCCGGCGTTCTCTCGGTCGAGCGAGTCACCTGTATCGCGGATCGTGAGACCGCGGAGTGTGACGTCGGCGGCGGTGATTTCAAAGCCGTTGCCGTCTCCACCGGCGTCGACAACGGCCAATCCGCCTCCGTCGATTGTGAGTGGCTTGTCGATGACGACGTTCCCGGCGTAGACGCCGGGAACGAGTGTCACCACTGAGCCTGAAGGCGCGGCATCAACGAGTGCCTGGAGATCGATCGGCTGACTCTGGGCGCCGGCGGTCGCCAGAGATGTGAGGGCGAATACTGCTCCAAGCACGACTGCGGTACGCCTCACGCTGTATCCATGGCCGCTTCGATGAGCGGCTTGTAGGCCTTGCGGTGGTGCCAGAGACCGAATCCGATCATGACTGATGCCGCAACTGCCACTAGGAGTCCCGGCCCGGGAAGTGCCAGCGTGTCGAACTGGGCGATCTCGGCGGGTCCGAAGATGGGCGGAGTGAACTCACCGACCGCCGCGGCAAAGGGTGCCAGCGGATCGAGGTTGTGCCCGTAGTTCCACAGCCACCACTGCAAGTCGACGATGAAGATGATCGGGAAGAGCAGGGCGGGAAGGGTGATGAACAGGACCCATCTGCTGTGAACGAAGAGACTCGCCCCGAGCAGGCCTGCCAAACCGAGAATTCCTAATACGGCAATGGAACGCTCGAAGACTGCACCGTCGTCGAACGACCCCAGGCCGACGTAGTGGTTGAGTCCTTCCAATTCCACTACGTCGCCCTGGAGTCTGTTCACGAAGGCTTCGACGACGAGCCCGTCCGGAAACTGGGGAGCCTTGAGATCCAGGTGCCAATAGGGCATCAGGATCGAGATGATCAGCAGCAGGGCGGCCCCGCTGAAGAGCAACGTCGGTAGGCGGTAACCCCTGAGTTGTTCGGCGGATAGATCCGCCGGAACCCTGGGTCCCAGTATCCGGTCGAGCATCGTCTGTCTTGTCCTCCTGCTACCTGCTTGTTATGGCTTTACCAAGAAGTAGCCCATCATCTCGAGGTGCAGCGCCGAACAGAATTCGGTGCAGTAGAAGGGGAATACCCCATCCATGTCTGCCTCGAATTCGATCGTTGCCGTCTCACCCGGCTCGAGGCTCAGGTTGATGTTGTAGCCCGGAATCGTGAACCCGTGCGTCGAATCAACCGACTGCTCGATGTTGGTGATGTGCCACACGACGTGATCGCCGGCCTGAATCTCAATGATCTCAGGCGTGAAGTGGCTGCGGATCGCAGTCGACCAGATTTCCACTTGGTCGCCGTTGCGCTCGATGCGCTCGTTGCCCGCCACCGGCGCGTTCGGATCGATCGACATCGTGTGTGGATCGAACCCAACTCCCGGGTAGAAGTCCCAAGGCGACAGCTTGTCGGCCTTGATGATCTGGCCGTAGTGCGGTTCACCCATACCGATGGGCATGTCGTACAGAACAGACATGTCGTCGCCGGGTCCACTGATATCCACCAGCTGGAAGTTCTGGGGGAGGAGGGGTCCCGGGTGGAAGAACCGATCGATCGACCACTTGTTCATGGCAACCAGGAAGTCGCCGTCTGGTGACACGGTGTCGCCCTCGGCGGTCGAGAGGTGTCCGATGTTGTAGTGGACCGGAACCGTACCGATTAGCTCCCACGCGTCGTTGTACGGCGGGCCGAGGCTCCACCTCGCCACCGCACTGTCGAGAAACAGGCTGGTGTAGGCGTAGCCCTGGTCATCGAACTCCGTGTGGAGCGGACCGAGGCCCACTTCGATCTGAGCTTCCATCACTGAGTCGAAGTCGAGCACGGGAACACCGAACTGATCCAGCGTCCAGTTCTCGGTGTCGATCGCGGTCATCATCTTCTCGAAGGAGTAGATCGTGACGTGCGGATCCAGCTTCCCGGAGACGACGATGTAATCGCCACCCGGTGCCACATCGGACCCATGCGGGCTCTTCGGCTCCGGTACGAAGTACAGGAGCCCCTCGTCGATTGATGTCTGCAACGAGATCATCGGAAAACCGTTCACGTCGAACGTGTTTCCAGCGGAGGCGACCTCGGCCGCCTTATCGAGGTTGATCACATGCAGGTAGTCGTTGTCGCGGGCCGACGCTCCAGCCTCGAACGGCGGATTGCCGTCTTCGATGCCACCGGTTGCCAGCTCCGTGTTGAACGAGCCACAGAAGACCCATCCCTCCGAAACGAGCTTGCCTGCGTCGCAGAGATCCTGCCAGTACGGCGGGAGCTCCATGGCGAAGGACGAGGACTCGTCGATTCGACCGGCTTCACGGTCAAACTTCCAGAACGTGACCATGCCCTTGTAGTCGCTCTCGTATGAGGAGATCGGGGCGTACTCCCATCCGTGTGGGGTGGCGTACTGACCGCCCTCAATGACCCACTCGGTGTTGGGCGTCACCTTGGTCCCGCCGTGGTCCACGATGGCCACCGGGTTCTTGATGATCTGCTTGGTCTCGAAGTCGCGCAGGTCGATGACGGCGATCCGAGCGTTGGCCTTGTCGTTGATGAACAAGTACTGCCCGTCGTAGTCACCGGCTGTTTCGGACAGTGCCGGATGGTGGGTGTCTGCCCACAGCACGTCTCGTCCGTTCACTTGCCCCTGGGCAAGCACTTCTTCGGTGCCCTTCGCGCCGTATCCCCATCCCTGCCACGGCTCAGGCGTAAACACGCCGATCACCTTGAGGATGCGCATCGACGGGACGCCGATCACGATCACCTGACCGCCCTGTCCGCCTGAGGCGAACATGATGTACGGGTCGATCTCACCCGACGGCATGTACGTGGTCAGGGCTGCGTCAATCTGGTCCTGTGTAAAGCCCCGTTCCTCGGCGACGGAGGACGTGATACCGCCCGAGTCATCGTCGCCTGATGAGCAGGCGCCCACCACGAGGAAGAACGTCGCCAGCAGCGCCACTCCCTTGATCGGACCCTTTGCCCAAAGGCCTCTCAGTCTTCTCACTGGTTGTCTCCCTTCAACCTCAACCCGACTGGGCCGGGAGAACTCCGTCGACTGCTTGCGTCTTGCGCAAAACGTCGATGAGTGCATCCCTGGCTCCAGACCAGGCTTCGTGTAGTGCACATTGCTCTGTCGCCGGGCATGCGGCGCCCTTGAGGACACATTGCCCATCGATGATCGGCCCTTCGACCGCCTCGATGAGTTCGAACATCGTCACCGCCGTTGCCCCCTCGGTGGCGCGATACCCGCCCGTAGGACCTGGCTCAGACACGACCCAGCCACTGCTGATCAGGGGTTTCATCACCTGAGGCAGGTAGTGAGTCGTGGTGTCGAGCTGCTCGGCCAGCACGGCCCCTTTCAAGGTCTCTCCGCGGTTGCCCGCGGCGAGATACATGAGGGCTCGTTTGGCCAGATCCGTCTTGTTGGACAGTTCAAGTCGCATTTCTTAGTTGTTGACTCTACAACTACGTGATTCGCTTCACAAGCTCGGGGTTCGGGATCATGGGCGGCCATCGACCCGCGATATCCCAAGCCCGCGAGTCCCATACAATCGCCGTCATGAAACCTGTTCTGGTACTCCGTCACGGTGACGACATACCCGTCGGATTGCTCGGAGAAGCATTGGTCGCGTGTGGTGTCGCCTGGGTCGAAGTGATGCTCCACTCCGGTGAGCCGATCCCGCCGCTCAATGGCTTCTCGGCGCTGGTGGTTCTCGGCGGGGTCATGGGGGCGTACGACGAAGAGGCCCACCCGTGGCTGGCGGAGGAGAAGAAGACCATCATCGAGGCGCATCAGGAGGAGATGCCGATGTTCGGCATCTGTCTCGGTTCCCAGCTGTTTGCCGAAGCCCTCGGCGGAAGGGCGTACCTCGCCGAATCGGCACCCGAAATCGCCCACATGATTCCGACCCTCACCGATGCTGGCGCCGACGATCCGGTGTTGCGGCATTTCGATGAGCCGGTGGTCGTCTTCCACCAGGACACCTGGGATCCACCGCCGGGGGCGACGATGCTTGCCACATCTGATCGCTTCAATCACGCCTTTCGGCTGGGTTCGGCGGTGGCGATCCAGGCCCATCCCGAGGCCGATGCCTCGATCGTGTCACGGTGGGTCAAGCTGGCTTCGGACAAACTGGATGCCGCCGGGGTCGATCCAGACGACCTGGTTGCCAAGGTGACTGTCGGTGAGGCCTCCCAGCGCGAGATGACGCGGCGGCTGTTTGGGGCATGGGTGGACGAGGTCGTGCTGTCGGTCACCAGCGGCGGCGGTGATGTGGTGGGTCGGGTCTAGAGGATCCGTCGTCTGATGGTGGCTCGCCAAACCGTTACGTCGGCGTAAGGGCTGATCGGCCCTACACCGCGGTGCTGCGCTGGTGCCTACTGGCTTGATGAAGGGAGCAGTTCAACGCGCCCCGAATCAGGCCTCAGATCAGTACGTCACCGGTCCAATGGTCCAGCTAACCGCGGTCGAGAAGGTATTCATCTCGGGAAGGTTGGAGTATCCGGCGTTGCGGGGCATAGATCTTTCCGTCGAGACGGGTGAGTTTGTCGCCCTCGTTGGACCTTCCGGCAGTGGCAAGTCGACGATCCTCAGCATTCTGACCGGCATAGACCGCCCCACAGCAGGCACCGTGACCGTTGCCGGTCGCCGGATCGACGAGATGACGGAGGACGAACTGGCGTCCTGGCGCGGCGAAAACGTCGGCATCGTGTTCCAGTTCTTCCAACTGCTGCCGACCCTGACCGCCCTCGAAAACGCCATGCTTCCCATGGATTTCGCCGACCGGGGGACCCTCGACGAACGGCGGCTCAAAGCGTCGGATCACCTGGAACTCGTTGCCCTCTCCGACAAGGCCGACCATCTCCCGAGCGAGCTGTCCGGCGGTGAGCAGCAGCGGGTTGCGATTGCCCGCGCCCTCGCTTGCGACCCGGCCCTGATCGTCGGCGACGAACCAACCGGCAACCTGGATTCGGAGACGGCCTCGGGCATGTTTGATCTTCTTGCGTCCGTCAACGAGCGAGGCGTCACCGTTGTGTACGTGACGCACGATCGTGACATGGCGAACCGCGCCGATCGAATCATCGCCATCAGGGACGGGTTGGTGGTCGAGGGCAATCCGGGCTCTGCATGATCTCGGCGCTTCGTCGGAGGTCACTGCGGGAACTCACCAAGAGGGGTGCCCGCTCGTGGCTGACGATGACCACCATCGCCGTGGCCGTCGTCGGTGTGTGGCTGCTTGCCATCCCTGCCCTCATCGACGATGCCATGACCAGTCGACTCGACGACGACCGACTCAACCATGTTCGGCTCTTCCCGAACGCAGTCGTCTTGAGCGACGCCGAGATCGATGGACTCGCCGAACTCCCCAACGTGACCGCCGCCGATGCCAAGATCGTCGCCGGTGGCCAGGTGAACCTGAGTGGGCGCCTCATCGACGTTGGGCTCGTCGGCGTGCGTGACTTCTCAGCGCAGCGGGTCGATGTGGTTGCCGTCGAGTCGGGTGCTGCGCCGGAACCCGGGGAGGTGTTGGCCGACGGCGAGAACCTGCGCTTCGGTCGGCTTGCCGCCGACATCGGGGACACGCTGTCGATCACCGGACCCGCCGGGACCAGGGAATTCGCCGTTTCCGGGACCGGCGGAACGATCCTCTTCGCGTCCGGGGTGAGGGAAGGCGACCCGATCCTCTACATGACGGCAGACACTTTGAGGGATCTCACGGGCTGGCCGGGAGTCACATCGATCGAGTTGCACCTCGATCAGAGGGATGCCGCCGTAGTGAGTGAGACGATCACCGCTGCACAGGTCTATCTGGACGACATCAACCCCGGTCAGAGCTACTGGCTTGCCCCGGGGACCTGGGATCCGGGTGAGTGGCCCGACAAGGACGACTTCGACAACTTCCGCTCACTGTTCACGATCCTCGCCGGAGTGGCGGTGCTATCCGGTCTCTTCATGGTCTACAACACCATGAACACCTTGGTACGGCAGGAGACTCACGAGATCGGGATGATGAAGGCTCTAGGTGGGCGGCGGCGCCATATCGCCGGTGCATTCCTGGAGACGGCCGGGCTCATGGGGTTGATAGCCACGATCGCCGGCTCGGTGGCCGGCGTTCTTCTCGCCAATCTGCTTGTGAGCGCGATAGCCACTTCGCTGATGAGCGCTCAGCCACACTTTGGTGTGCCGCTCGAAGTCCTGGGGATTGCCGCGGTGATAGGCATCGCCGGGACGATGTTGGCCGCGTTGCCCGGGGTGCTGCGAGCCACTCGGATTTCGGTGCGTGACGCCATGGAGCATCACGGCATTGAGGCGCGATACGGGGATGCATGGCTCGATCGGGCACTTCAACGGTTCAGGTTTCTCTCTCGCTCAGCTCAGTTGGGGCTTCGCAGCGCAGCTCGCAGCAAAGGTCGGTCGGTCGCCACCGGACTTCAGATCGGGCTTGCGGCAGGGACCGCCATTGCGTTTATCGCACTGGGCGCAACCATGGTGTTTCTCAACAACCAGACGTTCGATGTCGAGGCCGGCGATATCCATCTCTTCGAGCAGGGAGGCCGCGGCCTGGACGACACCACAGCGGGCATCGTCGAAGCGGTAGACGGGGTGGCCGCGGCGCATCCCATCCACTACGCGACCTACGGCTTTCGTGGGGAGAACTACGGCGTCTGGTCGCTACCGACCGATACGGTGTTCGACTACGACCTCGGGGCCGGTCGATGGTTCCGAGAAGGCGAATCGGACGTGGTTGTTGTGGGACAGGCTTTGGCGAACGTCGAGGATCTGGCCGTCGACGATGTCATCACGGTTGAAAGGTTCGATGGCCCGATCGAGGTGACCGTCATCGGTATCGACAATCTCATGGTGAACGGCGGCAAGGGAATCTTCACCCCGCTGACTGCGGTGCTTGCAGCGGCCGGCCGCAGCGGCTCGAACGCCTATTGGATCGAGACGGTCTCGTCTGAGGAGGCCGCCGTGGATGCCGCAGCAGGGGGTATCGAGCAGGCACTTCGAAGCCGGGGCCATTCTGTTTCCACCGAGCTTCGCTACGTCGAACGTGCCGCCAACCAGTCGGAGGCTTCCCTGATACTCACGTTCATCGTGCTGCTGGGTGTTCCGGTGCTCGCCATTGGGATGATCGCACTCGTCAGCACGATGACGACCAACGTTCTCGAACGGACCAAGGAGATCGGCGTGCTGCGGTCGATAGGTGCCCGACGCAGACACCTCGGCAAGATGCTTCGCACCGAGGGGATGGCGGTTGCGTTCGTGGGGTGGCTGTTGGGTGTCCCGCTCGGCTACGGGATAGCTCGTCTGCTCATCTGGCTGATCAGTCGAGCCTTCGGCGCGTCGTTCCCGGTGATCTTCCCCCTCTGGTCGTTGGTCCCGGTTCTGGTGCTTACCCTGGCGGTGGCCGCATTGGTAGTCCGGATCCCGTTGCGCCGCGTCGCGCGGATGCGCCCCGGTGATGCGCTCAGATACGAGTAGGAGCGGTTCGGTTGGCAGTGGGTCGATCCGGTGCGATGTGTGCCGACTGTCTGGGGCGCGCCCCTAATCTCTGGATTGATGATCCGCCGCTTGACCATCTCAGCGCTTGCTTTGTCGCTTCTTGCAGCCGCCTGCACCTATGAGTCGTCGGGGACCACTACGACAACCGTGGTGGATCTGCAGGATGTGCCGCCGGCGACGGGACCCGCCGACCTCGTCCTCGAGGATCAACGAGTGGAGGGAACGTCGCTCACGCTCGCCTCGGTCACAATGCCCGATGACGGCTGGGTGGTGGTCCGGGTCGATCAGGGTGGCGGCCCGGGTGAGATCATTGGTATCAGCGAACTTCTACGCAAGGGTGTGATCGCCAGGGTTCCGATCCCGTTCACTCTTCCGCTCACGGAGGATGCAGTGGTGCACGCCACGATCCATGTCGATGCCGATCGTGATGGCATCTACACCTACGAGGCACCCGACTCGCTGATCGATGAGATCGCCACGTTTGCCAATGGAGAAGCCGCCACTGCGGTGGGCACGATCGGACTGCTGCCACCGCTACAACCCGGCGAAGCCACCCTCGAAGAGCAACGCACCGACGGCACCTCGGTTCTCGCGGCTGCAGCCGTCCTGCCGTCGCCTGGCTTTGTCGCCCTCATGAGCAACGTCCAGGGCGAGCCCGGTGAGGTGCTCGCGATAACCGAACTGCTGCCGGCAGGGACTGTGGGCGATTACCTGTTTGTTCCTGCCGTCCCATTGCGGATCAGTGGTCTGGTGTTCTTGGTGGCCTGGGTTGACCGCAACGAGGACGGCTTGTTCAACCCCGTAGAGGACGACATCGCGGTACGGGTTGATGGATCCCTCGCCGCCGCCTCGGCAATCGTGACGGTTGTCCCCCTCGAACCGACGTCGATAAGCGCAGTCGACCAGGAGGGCGATGGGACGTTCGTGAACGTGGCCGAATTGATATTGCCGAGCCAGGGCTTTGTTGAGTTGCTCACCGATGCCGGTGGAGTTCCGGGTGAGCGCCTGGTGCTGACCGGGAGCAGGGCGGCGGGCACATATGAGGACATCACGATCGAACTCGACGGAGCACTCACCGAGAACACACTCTTATGGGTACGCACCATCATCGACTTCGACGAGGACGGTGTAGCGGGACCCGAGGATCCCTTTGGGCTGGTCCAATTGAATGGTGCAGTGGCCCAAGCCAGGCTCACCTACACGATCCCCGAGGAAGAGGAGTAGAGCGAAGCCCAAGAGGGTTTCTCTATGCTCCCGCTCCATGACGAGCGGAACCCTGATTCGCCCCGAGCCCCCCGAGCAGCCGGAGCCGCAGTCGCGCCGGTGGAAGAATCCCCTTACACCCAAGACGACGTTGGGTCGCCAGCGGATCATCGGGACCCTCCTCTTCTTGGCCCTGTTCGGGGTCTTCTTCAGCCAGAACCGCTTCCCCAAGCTCGACATCGTGCGCGACGACGTCGCCATTGCCACTCGAGAGGTCGCGTTGGAGGGAGGGGTACCCGCCGACGAGATCACCAACTGCTTCCAGGGCTTCTGCTTCGATCCTGATCAGGGTCTGTGGGAGACCTGGTGGGACTTCAGCCTGACCTACATCGATCTGGTGACGACCGGGATGCTGTTCGCCTTCCTCGTCGCCGGTCTCGTCGATGCCTTTCTGTTTCCGACCTCGGCCGGTCCGGCATTTGGCAAGCGCGGTTGGCGCGGCTCGCTGCAGGGATTGACGGTTGGCCCGCTGATGACGCTGTGCTCGGCCTGCATTGTGCCGGTGGCCAACTCTTTCAAGAAGAAGGGTGCCGGTGTAGAGGCGACGATCGCCATCACCCAGGGGTCGGCGACTCTCAACGCGCCTGCAATGCTCATGATCTTCGTCATGTTCTCTCCGCTGCTGGCGATGTCGCGGGTAGTTCTCAGCGTTGTTGGGGCGCTCGCCCTGGGACCACTTGTCGCCTGGCTGGTAAACCGGCGCCGGGAGGATGATGAGCTTCCCAAGGTGGATGACATGTTGGGGATCATCGATGCGACCGGTCCCGCCGACTCGTGGTTGCGGGTTGTGTTGGAGGGGTCGAAGAACTGGCTGGTTTCGGCGTGGCGCTTCTTCTACCGGCTGGCGCCGATCATGGTCATTGCCGGTTTCGTGGGCGGATTCGCAATCCAATTCCTCACCGAGGACGGGGTCTCAACGGTCCTCGGCAATCACCTCCTCGGTATTGCCGTCGCGGCGACGATCGGCATCCTCATCAACGTGCCGCTGCTCTTCGAGATCCCTCTGGTTGCGGGGCTCATGCTGCTGGGGATGGGGATTGCTCCGGCTGCAACGCTCCTATTCGCCGCTGCCGCCGCCGGCCCCATCACGTTCTGGGGTCTCGGGCGTCAGATCGGTCGCAAGGCGGTCGCCTGGTACGCGGCAACGACGTGGTCGCTTGCCGCAGTCGGGGGTGTTGCCGTCATTGGCCTCAATGCGGTGTTCCCGGTCGGCGGGAACGAACCGACAATCGAGTTCGACGGGACGGCGTGTGTGTACCGCGGGCCAAGCGAGTTGAGCGCCGAGATGCACGAGTTTCGGGCCATCAACCTCACCGAGCGAGCCGGTGACGGCCACACGATGGCGATCTCGGTGGGCCGGCTGCCCGAAGGTGTCACTCTCGATGAGTTCTCTGCCGCGGTGGCTTCCGATCCAACCGCGCCGCTGCCTTCCTATTTCACCGCCGCGGGCGAGGACGAGTTCATCTTCCCCGGCACCGCTCACCGGGTGCCGGTGACGCTCCACAACCCGGGCGAGTACGCCGCCGTGTGTCTCGACGGTGGTGGCTTCTACGTGATCATGGAGTTCTCGATGCCGCAGCCGATGGGCTGGTTCGACGAATTCGGATCGACCTTCCAGCGCTCGGTGGCGCCCGAGGGCTTTACGGTGGTGGGTGGCTAGGCCGCCCTGCGGTCGACGATCTCGTCGGGTCCACTCCCTACGGTTGCGGACCTGAGGCCGATGGTTGGGGGAGCCGTACAGTGAGGTCATGGAGGTTGACGAGCGACTCGCTGAGGCAATAGCGGTTCTGGCCGAGGCCGTGCGCGATCAGGAACGATTCGTCGGCGCAACACTGTCGGGTGCGCGACGTGGTCAGGTGCCACCCGCCGGCAAGGTAACGGTGCGGCCGGTCGATCTCGCCGAAGGATCAAGCATCCAGTTCTCGACATTCGACGGTACTCACACAGCGGTGGAGAACCTGAAGCCGTCCGCGGCGGTCGATCGGTTCGAAGAGTTGGTAGCCACCGGGTTCGGTTCGGTGTACGTGAAGACCCTCGATGGCGATCTCCAGATGTCCTTCTCCAAGAAAGGTCGGCCCCGGCTCGTTCGCCATCCTGCCGTGGCCACCACGATCGACCGGCGCCACGACCGAAGCAAACCCCGCCTGGTGGATGCATCGGCACCGTATCTGTTCGAAGTTGGGATTACCGACTCCGAAGGCCGGATCAAGCCGACGGCACAGACAAAGTACCGCCAGGTCGAGCGTTTCGTCGAGATTCTCGGGCATGCGCTCGATCAATCGTCATTGGCCACGGCCGACAAGATCCGGGTCGCCGACCTCGGCTGCGGCGCCGGTGCGCTGACACTGGCGGTGTTCAGCGAGTTGCACCACCGACGCGGAATCGATGTCACGATGACAGGGGTCGATACCAAGGTGGATCTGATGGAGCGTCTGGCGTCGTCGGCTTCCCTGCTCGGCTGGGACGGTCTCACGTTCGAGACGAACACGATCGACGGCTTTCGGCCTGACGAACCGCCCGAGCTCGTGATTGCCCTCCACGCCTGTGACACCGCCACCGATGACGCCCTCGCCCGGGCCGTCGAGTGGGGTGCCGAGGTCGTGCTGGCTGCACCGTGCTGCCAGCACCATTTGCAGGCTCAACTCGACGGCAACAGCGGCCCGCCCGAACTTGCACCGCTGCTGCGCCACGGGATAGTGCGTGACCGCCTCGGCGACCTACTCACCGACTCGCTGCGCAGCGAGCTGCTCAAAGCAAGCGGATATCGCACCGACGTGATCGAGTTCGTGTCCACCGAGCACACCGCGAAGAACCTGATGATTCGGGCGATCCGAACGGGTTCGCCGGATGCCGAGTCCGCTGCGGCAGCCGACCGGCTGGCCGCAGCGTGGGGCGTCACCCCGGCGCTTCGTCAGCTGTTGGCGACGGACAACTCCAGAGCGGGCCGGGACGGCGGAGGCTGATCGCGAATCACGGAGATTCAGCCGAAGATACCGCGCAGCAGTAGTGCCACCGAGGCGACCGTGGAGATCACCAGAATGCCCCGTCGAAGACCGGGTCCCTCGAACCGGTCCTTGACACGTCCACTGATGGCGAATCCAATGACCATCCCCGGGAGCAATAGCAGGGCGAGCTCCAGATCGGTGGTGGCCATCTTTCCTCCGATGGCTCGCAATCCGATCGACATCAGGAGACCAACACTGAACACGACCGCCACCGTGGAGCGCATGAGAGGGCCCGGCGTGTCGCGGTAGAGGATGCCCACCGGGGGCCCGCCGATTGCCCCCACTATCCCGGTGATACCCGACACCACTCCGGTGCCGAACTCGGTTGTTCGAGTCCGCCTCACGGCCACACCGCTCCCGACGATGGCGACGGCGGTGAGGACGATCAAGGCTACGGCCAGGTCGAGTACCCGCGAGCTGAGGATCAGCAGCAATCCGAGACCAATCAGGCCACCGGGGAGGCGTCCCAGCAGGATCCACCCCACCCCCGAGCGGTCGATCGACCCTCGCTCTCGCAACAGTTGCCAGATCGTAAGGGGGACGGCGAGGAGCAGGCTGGGGACTGGGGCGAGCAAGGGATTGATAAGCAGGAGGGTCGGTACCGCCACCACGTTGAAGCCGATCCCTACAACCCCCTGGACCAGAGCGGCAAAGGCGATCACGACGATGGCGGATATGAGGTCGGAAGCGGGAACGGGCATGGCGGATGACGGTAGGGGGCGTCCAGGTGGAACCCAATACGGTGCCGCCGACGGCCCTAGGCACCTTCCCGATCTACTCCGAGGTAGAGATCGGCGATTCGATCGGCACCTCCGAGTGAAGCGAGCGTTCCCTCCGCGACCAGACTGCCGCGCTCTAGCAGGTAGACCCGGTCGACGGCGTCGGCCACTAAGTGGGGGCTTTGCTCCACCAGTAGCACTCCGGTGCCGGATTCTCTGCTTCGAACGAGTGCCTCCACGAGCTCCTGTGCGATGACCGGTGCCAGGCCGGCGGATAGCTCGTCGATCAGCAGGTAGCGGGGCGCGGTCATGAGAGCCCGGCCGATGGCCACCATCTGTTGCTCGCCTCCAGAGAGGGTGCCGGCCTTCTGTCGCCGTCGCTCCGCCAGCTTCGGGAGCAGCTCCAACACCTGATCCTTTGTGGCCGCCGGGTCGGGATTGATCAGTCCGGCCACGTCGAGGTGCTCTTCCACAGTCAGCGACGAGAACAGGCGTCGTCCTTCGGGCACGTGTGCCAGACCGACCCGGGCGCGATCCTCGGCCGGCATCGATGTGACGTCCAGGTCGTCGACTTGAACGGTTCCTGAGGTGGCGGGCAGCGTTCCCATGATGGCGCGCAGCAGAGTGGTCTTTCCTGCCCCGTTGGCGCCCAGGATCCCAACAACTTCAGATGGCAGGACGTCCAGATCGATTCCCCGTAGGACCGGTACATGGGTGTAGCCGACGGTGAACCCGGTGACGGTCAGCTTGGGAATCATCGCCGCGCACTCCCCAGATACGATTCGATCACCCGGTGATCGTTCTGCGCTCCCGTCGGTGACCCGCTGTAGAGGACTCGCCCTTCGGCGAGGACGTGCACCACCCGGCACAGATCCATGATGAATCCCACATCGTGGGCGACCACCAGAAGTGTGGTGCCGGACGCCACTGCGTCTCGCAGCACCGCCTTGAGCTGCTCGGATTCCACGGCGTCGAGCCCTGTGGTGGGTTCATCGAGCAGGAGCAATTGGGGATGGCGCGATAGAAGTCCGGCGACTTCGACGAGACGGGCCACCCCGAACGACAGGTCGGCCACAACGCGCTGATGATGATCTCCCAAACCTACGGCGTCGAGTGCCGCGGTGACACTCTCCCGGCTGGCGCCTTCGGCTGCGACGAATCGCGCTGGCTGTGCGAGCGGCGAGAGAACTCCGTACCCGGCGTTGAGATGTAGTCCGGCGAGCAGATTGGTCTCGACCGTCTGTTCCTGCATCAGTCCTAGGTTTTGGAAGCTTCGTCCTATCCCGAGCCCGGCGCGGCGGTGGGCGGGGAGCCTGTGGATGTCCACTCCGTCGAATGTGATGCCACCTGAGCGCAGCGGCACCAGCCCTCCAATGGCGTTGAACAGCGTCGTCTTGCCGGCGCCGTTGGGACCGATCAGACCGGCGATCTCTCCAGGGGCGATGTCGAGTGAGACATCGTCGAGAGCCTGCAGACCGCCAAAGCGCACCGAAACATTGTCCACCTGTAGCAGGGCGTTCATGCCTAACCCTCCGCATCGCCCGGCGACCGGCCCGGCCGGAAGCGACCCACTACTCCAGCCAGCTGACCGCCGATCATTCGACCGAACTGGTTGAGCCCTCCCGGGAATCGCGTCAGGGTGACGATCAGGGCCACCGGACCTAGATACGCCGCGATGAAGCTGGTTCCGGATAGGAACTGCCGAAACCCTTCGATAAGCAGCGCGGCGCCCAGCACGCCGTTGATGGAGCCTCGTCCGGCAACGACCACCACCGCCAAGTACGTAAACGACAGTTCGAGAGGAAAGCTGTCGGGTGTCACGCGTTGTGCCCACAGCGGCATGAAGCCACCGGCGAGTCCGGCCAGTGCTCCGGCGAACATGTAGGCCGCCGCCCGGTAGGCGGGGACGTTGATGCCCTGCGCCTGGGCAATGGTCGGGTCGGATCGGACCGTCAGTAGCGCCCGACCGAGCTTGGAGTCGAGCAGCCGTCGGGTGGCAAACACCGACCCGATGAAGACCACGACGATGATCGGGTATATCGCTTGGATCGATCCGAATTCGAGCCCTGCAAGACGGGGGGCAGTCAGCTTTAGGTTGCCGGTGCCGACCAGCCACGGCTTGGTGAAGAAGAATCGGTCGATGGCGAGACCGGCGGCCAGGGTGACGATCGTCACGTAGAGGCCGCTCACCCGTCGCGCAGTAGCTGCCACGACTGCTCCGAGGGCAAAGCCGATCAGGATCCCAATGGGTGCCAGTTCGAGAGGGGAGAGGTTGTGGTCAGAGCTCAGTTTTGCGACGACCAGCGCAGGCAGTCCGACCATTCCGGCGTGGGCCAGAGAGAGTTCGCCCGCCCAGTTGACCAGCACGTGCAGCCCTACGGCGGCCACCGCGAACAGGAGGAGGAGCCCGATCTTGAAGAGAGTCACGTCTGAGGTGATGGGGGCGATGAGAAGCAGCAGGACCGTTGGGAGTCCGATCTGGAGCGTCGTCTTGGTTGTCGGCCGGTGTGAGCGCAGTTTCTCGCGCAGTCGCGACGCAAACGACGCCGACCGAGTGTCCGTGGAGTTCGGCATCAGTACTCGGCCGCCACCAGACCCTTGGGCCTGACAATCAGAACCGCCATGACCAGGACGGCTAGTGATGCTTCGACGGCGCCGGGGGCGATCCATTGGAACCCGATGACGCCTTCGGCCATACCGAGGAAGATGCCTCCCGCGAAAGCACCGGTGACGCTGGTGAGTCCTCCCAGCAGGGCCGCCGCCAAAGCCCGCAACATGAGCCTGCTCATGAAGAACGCGGAGAACACGACCTGTGACGAGACGAGAATCGCCGATAGCCCGGCGATCGCACCGGCGATCGCCCAGGTGCCCATCGACACGCGGCCCACCCGGACGCCCACCTCAGCCGCTGCTTCTGAATCGAGCGCCGTCGCCCGCAACCGCAGGCCAAACGAGCTCTTGAACATGACCAGTGCCAGCAGCGCCAGGATGGCGAGGGCGACAACCAGCGTGAGGATCTGTACCGGCCGAACCAGCAGTCCGGCGATCTCGAACCCGTTCCCTTCGATGACCGGGCGGGCGAATCTCGGGCGGGGTGAGTAGCGACGCACGGCGTAGACGAGCAGCAGGCTCGATACACCGAGTGTCCCCACCATCACCGTGAGCCGGGGTTGGCCGCGCAGGGGACGGATCACCACGAATTCGGTGATCACACCAAGGAGGGCCGAGACGGCGATTCCCGCCCCCACTGCGAGTACGAGCGGGAGGTCGTGATCGAGCCAGAGGTCGGCAAATACGAACGCCCCGATCATGCCTATCTCACCGTGGGCGAAGTTGATGATCCGAGTGACGCGATATACGACCACCAGTCCTATCGCGATGAGTCCGTAGATGACCCCGAGGAATGCCCCGTTGAGAAGTGAGATCTCCATCTACGCCCTCCATGACCGATCGGCTGCCCCCGGAGGTGAGTCCGGAGGCAGCCGATACGGCTGGTCTACTTCCTTCGCCGTCTAGAAGTCGCTCGACGCCGGTCCGTCGGCGGCCCAGGCGTTGATATCGCTGCAGCACACGGTCGGGAACATGCCGTCGGAGCCGACGAGATCGCCGGATCCCCAAGTGATGGGAGGCAGCACGCCGGTTGCGAAACCGCTGATGCCCTCGATTCCGGAGATCAGCGAATCTGCCGTTGGGTTCTCGCCGGCCTGTCGGAGTACTTCCTCGAGGATCAGTCCGTACCCGTAGTAGAGGAACGCCTCACCGTCGAGGACGGAGCTTCGCTCATACTGCGCCGCCAAAGCCTGGAACGCGGCGAACTCAGGGGTGTCCACTGTTGCCGAGATCCGCAGTCCGGTGGCTCCATCGAGCACGCCCGGTGCAGCCTGGGTCACGAAGTCGAATTCGAACAGGGCACCGGTGTAGTCCGGTGCAAAGCCGGCGATCGTGGTCGCGTCGGTGGCGATCTGAATTGCCTCGTTGGTGACGAACATCGCGACCGTCGTCACCCCAGCCTCTTCCATTCGAATGAGCTGGGGAGTAAAGGACGCCTGTCCGAATTCGACCGTCACCGTCTCGACGACATCGAGACCGTTGGCGGTTGCCCTGTCCACAAAGGCATTGCCGATACGGGTGTAGACGGGGACGTTCAGCAGCACGACGCCAACCTTCTCGTCGGGCGAGGCGTTGGCCGATACGAAGTCGGCCAGGAGAGCGCCCTGTCCTTCCTCGGACGGGAAGATCGTGTACGAGCTCCCCCAGCTGTTTACGAAGGAATCGTCGGCCGTCCACACCAGATTGGTAAAGCCGGCGTCATCGAGGCAATCGGCTGCTGCGGCCTGCGGTCCGGTGCCTTGCACCAGGATCGCCGTGTACGAGCCGTTGCTCAACACTTCCTGGCAAGCGGCAATGCCGCCTTCTGCGGTCTCTTGGTGGTCGACCTTCTTGAGGACCACCTCACGGCCGTTGACACCGCCCCTGGCGTTTACGTCTTCGAGCCATGTCTCCATGCCGCTGACGTAGATGCCCTCGATCACTTCGCCGAAGAGACCGGTGAATCCGGCCACGACGCTGACTGTGATCGTGTCGTCGGTTACGCCCTCGGTGGGGACCGGTGCCTGAGTGGTTTCCGGTGCAGCGGTGGTTTCCGGTGCAGCGGTGCTCTCCGAGGCTTGAGTGGTTGCAGTTGGGGCAGTTGTGGCTTGTGTGTCGCTGGAATCGTCGTCGCCGCACGCGGCCGCGACTAGTGCCAGCACCGCTACCAAGCCGATCAACTTCCTGATTGGTCGTCGTGACATCGCTGATTACTCCTTGTGTCCCGTCTATCAGTCCAATTGAACGCCCCTTCAACGGGTGATTCCCCTATCGAGACTGTCGCCCGGCCAATGAATGATGGTTCAATGAACGATGATTCACGGTTCACCGTATTCGCCGTTGTCCTGTTTCGCAAACTCCATTAGGCTCTGAACAGTCATTTCTTCGGCGAGGATCGAGCAAGCATGGAGCATGTGGAGCGGCGGGTTGCCGCCGACTGGGGTGAGATCCACGTCGAGGCTCATGGTTCGGGTCCTCCGGTCCTCCTGTTGCAGGGTTTGGGCTTTGCGTCCTGGGCGTGGAAGCAGCAGAGCGCCAATCTCCCCGGTCGGACCAAGGTCGTCGTGGACAACCGAGGTGCCGGTCGGTCGTCAAAACCCGAAGGCCCCTACTCGATAGAGGGCATGGCCCGCGACGCTGCTTTGGTCCTGGAGTCGATGGGAGAGACCCCGGCGCACGTCGTCGGCTTCTCGATGGGGGGCTACATCGCCCAGGCTCTGGCGATCGAGCGGCCGGACCTTGTCTCAGCCTTGGTGATCGTTTCCTCCAGCAACGGAGGACCGGAGCACGAGCCGACTCCGGCGGCGACGTTGGATGCCTGGCTGGAAGCCTCCCCTCTCTCGCCCGAGGACTATGCACGGGCCACGATGCACCTCGCATTTGCCCCCGGCTGGGTGGACGACCACCCCGACGGGTATGAGGAGCAGCTTGCAGCGCGACTCGAGCATCCGACTCCGGGACATGCCTGGGCGGCGCAGTACCGGGCTTGCGTCCAATTCCTCGAAGAGGGGGTCGATGCATCGAGCATCGCTGCACCCACGCTCGTGGTTCACGGTGACGCCGACCGCATCGTCCCGCTGGGCAACGGGCTTCGGCTCCACTCCCAACTACCCGACTCCCGCCTCTTCATCATGGAGTCGCACGGGCATCTCTGCTTCATCGAGGATTCAGCTTCATTCAACGGCGTGGTATCGGGGTTTCTGCGTGATGTCGAGTCGAAAGGTGGCAATGGTGGCTCGTGAGGATCAGGATGTCCGGGCACGTTTGCTCGAGGCAGCAGAGGCATTGTTTGGAGAGCGGACCTACGCCGAGGTGGGTGTCGCCGAGATCTGTTCTCGCGCCGGCACCTCGGTCGGATCGTTCTATCTGGCATTCGACTCGAAACGGGACCTCTTTGTTGAGTTGATCAGGGACATCAACGCCGACCTGAGGGACGCTATGCGGGTCGCGCTCGAAAGCGCCTCTCCCGGTCAGCGCGGCGTGGAGAGGTCCGCATTCGAAGCGTTCTTCAGCGTGATGTCGAAGAGGCCGCAGGTCTACCACCTGGTGCGCGAAGCCGAGTTCGTGACACCAGAAGTCTTCCGGGAGTACTACGAGCGATTGGCGCGTGCCTATTCGCGAGGGGTGCGTCAGGCTCAGTTGGCAGGTGATGTTGATCCCAATCTGGATCCCGAGGTTGTCGCGTACGTTTACATGGGTATCGGCTATTTCATCGGAATGCGCTGGGCCGAGTGGACCGGGGGCGGTGTCGTCCCGGGCGACGTCCTCGAGGACATGTTCGCCATCCTCGACCACGGCTTGCCGGGACGCGAGGACGGGCAGTGAAGACGAGGGCCGCCGTGCTGACGGAGATTGGAGCCGCCGGCCCCTACGCCGAGACTCGTCCTTTGCGGATTGAGGAACTCGACATCGACGCCCCCGGCGCCGGGGAGCTACTTGTTCGGATAGAGGCGGCCGGGGTATGCCACTCCGATCTGTCGGTTGTCGATGGGAACAGACCGCGCCCGGTTCCGATGGCGCTGGGCCACGAGGCAGGGGGAGTAGTCGAGGAGGTGGGTCCCGGAGTTCGGGATGTTTCAGTGGGCGATCACGTCGTGCTCACCTTTGTGCCGAGCTGTGGCACCTGCGCCCAGTGCACCAGCGGCCAACCCGCCATGTGCCCGGTCGCGGCAGAGGCGAATGGCATGGGTCAGATGCTCGGTGGCGGCCACCGCCTTCACCAGGGAGGTGGCGATGTACACCACCATCTGGGGGTGTCCGCCTTCTCCGAGCGGGCCATCGTCGCCCGCGGCTCCGCGGTTGTGGTTCCGTCCGACATACCTTTGGACACCGTGGCGTTGTTTGGCTGCGCAGTGCTCACCGGGGTGGGGGCCGTGATACGAACGGCCGGCGTGCAGCCGGGCCAATCGGTGGCCGTGCTCGGGCTGGGGGGAGTCGGCCTGTCCGCCGTCATGGGAGCAGCCGTGTCCGGCGCCCATCCGATCGTGGCAGTAGACCCGGTTCCCTCGAAGCGTGAGATGGCGTTGGGATTGGGGGCCTCCCACGCGATCGATTCTGAGGGGGGCGTGGAGACGATCCGGGATCTCACCGACGGGGGAGCGGACTTTGTGTTTGAGGCGGCCGGTAGGGCTCCGGTGCTCGAGACGGCCTACCGCGCCACCGGACGGGGGGGAACCACGGTGGCGATCGGGCTGGCCCACCCCGAAGCCATGTTCAGCGTTCCGGCGGTTTCGATTGTCGGTGAGGGCAAGACCATCAAGGGGTCGTACATGGGGTCGGCCGCGCCCCAGCAGGACATTCCGCGTTTGCTGCGCCTGTGGCGGGCGGGTCGGCTGCCGGTCGAGCGGCTCCACACAGGCACGCTGCCGCTGCGCCAGATCAACGAGGCATTCGATCGACTCGCCACAGGTGAGGTGGTGCGGCAACTGATCAGGCCGGCCGACAAGTCATGACCGATTGCATCGCATGTCATATGGATAGATACGAGGAGGGGCAATGAGCTACACGCTTCCAGATGGGGTCGTGTCGAAGACGATCGACACCGATCGATTGAAGATTCACTACTTGGAGACCGGGCGGGACGACGGCGAACCGGTCGTCTTCCTGCACGGGAACCTGGCGTCGGCATTGTTCTGGGACAACACGCTCGCAGCGATGCCGGCTCAGTACCGTGGCTTGGCGGTCGACATGCGGGGATTCGGCGGATCCGACCCGGTGACGATTGATGCGACCAGAGGGATGGGCGACTTCGCCGACGATCTGGATGGGTTCATCGCCGGGCTCGGCCTGGATGGTCCGGTCCATCTGGTTGGCTGGTCCACCGGCGGCGGGGCGATCCTGCGATATGCGATCGATCATCCGAATCGCGTCCGATCACTGACGTTGGTGAGCCCGGTGAGCCCGTACGGTTTCGGCGGCACCAAGGATGTCGAGGGGACTCCGACATTCGAGGACTTTGCAGGTTCGGGGGCGGGGATCATCGCTCCCGAGATGATCGAGCGGCTTCAGGCCGGGGACATGGGTACCGAGAGCGATCTGTCGCCCAGAAGCTTTATGAAGGGCTTCTACTGGAAGCCGACCTATGAGTTGGATTCGGATCGGGAGGATGCTCTGGTGGCGGAGATCCTCAAGACTTCGACCGCCACCGATGTCTTCCCCGGCGACGTGGCGACTTCGGAGAATTGGCCGGGTGTGGCGCCCGGAACAACCGGGGTCAACAATGCGCTGTCCGGCAAGTACAGCGATGTGACGGGCTTCAGCGGCATTGATCCGAAGCCGCCGGTGCTGTGGGTGCGCGGACTGGACGATCTGGTCGTTTCCGATGGCTCGCTGTTCGACACCGGAACCCTCGGGCAACTCGAGGTGATCCCCGGCTGGCCGGGTGCCGATGTGTATCCGCCGCAGCCGATGGTGAGCCAGACGCGAGCGGTCCTGGAGGCGTATCGAGGCAACGGTGGGCAGTTCACCGAGGTGGCCATCGAGGACTCCGGGCACGCCCCTCACATCGATCAGGCGAGTCAGTTCCAGGAGGCGTTCTTCGGATTCCTGGGAAACTCCGGCTGAGGAGAGTCACCAATGGAGTCGATCAACCCCGCGACCGGCGAATCGCTGGCCTCGTACCCGGAGCACACACCCGAGGAGGTGGGGGCGATTCTGGATGCGGCGGCGGCCGAGTTCGACCTCTGGCGACGGGTTCCGATCGCGCAGCGTGCGGTCCCCATGCGGAAGCTGGCGGACATTCTGGAATCCCGGGCCGCCGAATGGGCCCGGCTCATGACGCTCGAGACCGGCAAGCCGATTGCCGCTTCGAGAGCCGAGATCGTGAAGTGTGCCTGGGTGTGTCGGTACTACGCCGATGAGGCCGAACAGATGCTGGCCGACCGGCACATTGCCGCCGACCGCACCAAGTCATTTGTGCACCATGAACCACTTGGCGTGGTTCTGGCCGTCATGCCTTGGAACTTCCCGTTCTGGCAGGTGTTCAGGTTTGCGGCTCCGGGGTTGATGGCCGGCAATGTCGGAGTGTTGAAGCATGCCTCCAACGTCTCGGGGTGCGCGTTGGCGATCGAGGAGGCATTCCGCGAGGCGGGTTTCCCGGCAGGTGTGTTTGCGACGCTGCTGGTGCCCGGTTCGCGTGTGGGTGAGGCGCTGGAGCATCCCGGCGTCGTTGCAGCGACGCTCACCGGATCGGATCTGGCGGGGCGCGAGGTGGCGGCCAAGGCGGGCTCGCTGCTCAAGAAGACCGTGTTGGAGTTGGGTGGCTCTGATCCGTACATCGTCTTGGAGGACGCCGACGTCGATGCCGCGGCAAGCACCTGTGCCGCCAGCCGGATGATCAACGCCGGCCAGTCGTGCATCGCAGCGAAGCGCTTCATCGTCCATGCCGCGGTCTACGACGCCTGGCTGGAGCGATTCGTCGCCGCCATGGGCGCAATGGAGATGGGCGATCCGTTGGATGAGGGCACCATGCTTGGTTCGATGGCTCGGGTGGATCTGCGAGACGAGCTCCACGATCAGGTGGTCGCATCTGTCGAAGCGGGAGCCACTCTGATCCTGGGAGGCACCGTCCCCGACGGCCCCGGAGCGTTCTACCCGCCGACGGTGCTCACTGACGTGGCGCCGGGGATGCCCGCGTACGAAGAGGAGATGTTCGGTCCGGTGGCAGCGGTGCTGAAGGCGACCTCCGAGGAGGAGGCGATCGCCATGGCCAACGACACGCCGTTCGGGCTGGGTGCGGCCGTGTTTACGGGTGATCTCGCTCGGGGCGAAAGGATCGCCGCCGAGCAGCTCGAGGCCGGAGCGTGCTTTGTCAACACGTTCGTGGCGTCGGATCCGAGGCTCCCCTTCGGCGGTATCAAGCTGTCCGGATACGGTCGCGAACTGGCGGACCTCGGGATCATGGAGTTCGTCAACCAGAAGACCGTGGTGGTTGCCTGAGCGGTGTTCGTGGGACCGGGAAGACCCGGTGATGCGCTCGAACGGCCACCGCGTGGCGTCAGTAGTCGAGCAGGGTCCTGAGGATGGTGGCGACTTGATCGCTGGTTGCAGAATCGATCCCGCCGAGGTGATGGATCAGCCGGTGTCGGCTGACGCTGCGGATCAGTTCACATTGGGCGTAGCTCGTTTCATCGAGTCCGGTGTCGGAGGATGGTTCGATTTCCACGTGCAGGGATAGGTCTCGATGAGTGGTTGTGAGCGGTGTGACGATGACGAAGGGGAAGCCAGTTCCGAAGGTGGCCGGCGGTCCGACGATGAGCGCTGGCCGGTGTGCTGCGGGTTCGCCGGGATACGGGTCACCGAAGTCGACCAGCCAGAGATCGTCAACCGATGCCATCGCCAACCGACGTCGAGTCCGCCTCTGCGAGGTATTCCTCCCAGGCTTGGGGGTCGCTACGCAGCTGGGAGATCTCGGCAGCGACCTGATGGGCGAAGCGCTGCCTTCGTAGCGCCTCGGCGGCGTCTCGAACGGTGTCGATGAGCGAGGCCCCGTTGTCTCGGCTCATCTCGACGAGGCGGGAGTGCGTGTCGGTATCGACTCGGATGGTCGTGGTACCCATGACGTCAGCATAGATTATGCATGCGTGATTGTCTACACAGGTCTGGTGTCGGATTGCGCGATAGAGCCGACGATCATTGGCTCCTTCTGGACTACTCCCCCTTGGAATTGGAGGGGGAGTCAGCGAGCAAAGCGAGCTGGTGGGGGGGAAAGCTCAAGAACCCCCAATCCCCCTCGCGCGACCCGACACACAAGGGGGGAAGGATCGGACGAGGGGAGAGTTATCAGAGACACCGAACACGCGCCTCGCTACGAACCGTCGGGCACTAACCGCGACAGATCACCCAAAGGGGAGTGATTGTGGCGGCGCCGTGGTTCGATGACCGGATCTCATGCCCCTTTGCGGCCTTGTTGCTGTCTCAGGTGTGCTCTGAGGGCGGGCGTGACGAGCAGGTCCTTTTCGCGTCCGGCTGCTTCCTTGGATCGGATCACGTCTTCGAGGCTTGCCACCGGGACTTGTCTGCCGGCGTAGGAGACGACGACATGGTCCTGCATGAGGTCCTCGTAGCCTTGGGTGCCGTCCGGTCGTAGGGCGACGTCGAGTGGTCCTGCGCTGGTGGTGAGGGTGACTGTGACCATTGCTTTGAGCCACCCGACTGTGATGCCTCCCGGGATGTCGATGCCGCGGCTCGGGCCGTCTGGGACGCGGAAGCTTGCTTCGAGTTCGTCGAGGGCTGCGGCCAGGCGTTCGAGGTTGTCGACCGATGTGGACGGCGTCAGATCGATGTCGCGGGTCGGCGGGATAGCGACATCGTGTAGCTCGGCGGCGAATCCACCGATGACGACGTACTCAACCTCGTGGCGTTCCAGCGCATCGAGAATCGCCGGGACATCGACGTCGGGGGTCGGCACTAGCGGCCTCGGGTGCGACGCAACCGAGCTGTGGCGGCGCGGGACCGGGCTTGTTCGGCGAGTTCAGTCTGCTGCTCGGGGGGAAGGGATTGGATGAACGCGTCGAGCGAGACGTCGTGGTAGTCGATCGGCTCCAGGTGGATACGCATCTCGTACCCGGCGGCCGCGAGCAACGACTGGAGTGTGGGCAGAGTCGGCTCCTTGCGTCCTGTTTCGTAGGCCGACACGGCCTGCTGAGTGACGCCAGCTCGGGTTGCCAACGCAGCCTGTGTCATTTGCCCCTTGTCGCGTGCTAGGCGGAGCAGGCCCGCGGCGAGGGTTGGGGCGGGGTCATACTTTCCGATAACGGTTGCAGTCTACACAACCGTAAGGTTGTATACAACCGATATCATGTTTACACACGATAGGTAGTGAGGCCGTTGCTGCGCGTTTGGAGGGAGGTCTTCAAAGAGGACTGTGGTTGCTGATCACTCAGGATTCGAGCGCGGAGTTGGTCCGTATCGTGGACCGGGCGCACTTCTGGTTCGACGGTACCAACGACCACATCTCGGTACCTGATCACACGAATCTGGACTTCGGATTGAGCGACGACTTTTCGATTGGGTGGGCTGGTCGCTCGTACGCATGGGACAACGGCTTCCAAGTGCTCTTCAACAAGCAGAACGGCACGTCGGGGAATCTTGAGCTGTCGGTATCGAGCGCTGCGGTTGGGAGGCCTCGCCTCAACATGTGGCACTCCTCCAATGGTGACTGGAGCGACACCGCCGCAGTAGCGCCATCCGGCGGCGCTGCAATCTCTGCGGTTGGGGTTCGCAATACGACTGATGATGATCTCGAGCTCTTTGTCGACGGCACCGGAACAGGAACACCTGCCGCGGACGGGTCCACGACTTCCTATGCCAACAGTGCAGCTGCGCAAATCGGCGGCAATACGACACATGGTCGGTACTTCAAGGGCGAAATCTGGGCAGCGTCGGCCCACCGCGTGGCGCTCTCAGATGCTGACGTTGCTGCCCTCGACGCCGAACTGAATGCCGTCTACACGGCGTCTGCGGCTGATGCCCACATGGCGGGTGCTGAGTTCTGGGTCGACGCTGCGCATTACTCGGATGGGTCGGGGGTTGTCAACGATCGGTCCGGCAATGGGCACACTTCGTCGGCGATGCCGAACGCGCTCTTCTATGACTGGAACAGCACAGACGGCAACTACTACCGCAACCCCGAAATCGCCGGAGCGCAGCATCTCTCCACGCCTGATGCCACCAAGTTCGACATCACGGACGACGGCGACCTTGACTTCCGTTGGCTGGGATCGCTCGACGATTGGACCTCTACCAAATACCCGAAGTTTGGCAAGAAAGACGACCCCGGAAACAACAACGGCTGGGAAGTCGACATGGACAACTCCGGGGACGGCAAGATTCGGGCGATCATTGGCAGGAGCGGTGTCACGTACATCGCTAAGTCGTCCGTAGCCACAGGATTTGCTGATGGAACCAAGCAGGGGATTCGAGCCACCTACGACGCTTCGGCAGGTAGTTGGAACTACTACACGATGGACGATCCCGACGATGCGGCTGGGGTTGAGACGACGGCCTGGACTTTGCTTGGTACGGCCGATGTGAGCTCGGGAACGACGTTTAGCACCACGAACGCTGAACACGTTTACATGGGTGGTACTGGGGCCTTTGCTCACGAGGGCATGAAGGTCTATGAGATGGCGATTCACGACGGGATCGCTGGCACTCGGGTCGCTTACTTCAAGGCGAACGATTGGACAGACCTCACCACCGCCTACACCGATGCCGACTTGAACGTGTGGACCGCCCACCGATCCGGCACTGCGGAATTGGCACGCATCGTGACCCGCCCCCACTGGTGGCTCGACACGAACGCCAAGATCGACTTCCCCGACGCATCCTGGCATGAATTCTCTTCATCCGCCGGGTTCACGTTGGGAGTCGGGGGTCGCGTCTACTCAGGCAATGCCGGGACGCTCATCGGCAAGGTGGACAACAACGATGCCTACTACCTCGGGGTGGCGAGTAGCAACGCCAACTTCTGGATCAATGACGGTGCACCGGCGAATTCCACGAGCGACTCGACTCCGATCACCGTCGGCGGCGCCGACTCGTTCATAGGCGTTCGCGACGTGGCGGCCGACGACATCGAGGTCTTCTCGAGTGGAACGGGATCGGCGACACCAACGATCGACAAGACGACCGGACCGCTGGAGACCCCGTTCGTGCTCGCGATAGGAGCGCAGTGGTACTGGGGTTACCTCCAGGGTGAGGTATTCCAGGCTGCTCTGTTCCGCTCGGCCAAGTCCGACGCCGAGGTGGCCGAAATCGACACTGTTCTCAATGGCACCTACTCGACGTTCGAGGGTCCGGGTGTTGGTGCACGGGAGTTCAGTGTTGATGGGTATGTGACGGCTGCGAACGAGCTTGAGGTGGTGTTGACGGATCACTCCGACGATGGTGAAACCACGTTCACGTCGGTGGCGGTGCCGGGTCTGACGGCTGGGAATGCCTCTGACTTTGCGTTCAAGGTCGGGTGGAGTGGTACTGGTGGTGTGTCGTTCTTTTATGCCGATGTGAGTGGCGATCCGGCTGATACTGCGCCG
>JAJCYA010000060.1 GCA_029263095.1 Acidimicrobiia bacterium
GGATGGGAGAGCCTGCTGAGCGTGCTGCGCGATGATCTCGGTCTGCCCGGCTCCAAGAACGCTTGCGAGCAAGGTGAATGCGGCTCGTGCACGGTCGTCCTCGACGGGAACCTGGTCTGTTCGTGCCTGGTCATGATCGGCGACTGTGAGGACGCTCTCGTAACGACGGTTGAGGGCCTCGCCGCAGAAGACACCCTGCACGCCGTCCAGGAGGCACTCTTGGCCGAAGGAGGCGTGCAATGTGGCTTCTGCACTCCTGGGTTCGCCGTGGCGGGAGCCCACCTCCTCGGAGAGAATCCCCACCCGACGGAAGGCGAGATCAGAGAGGCGCTGTCGGGAAACATCTGCCGCTGCACCGGCTACGGAGGCATATTGCGGGCATTTGAACGGCTGGCACGGGGCGAGACAGCGTGACCTCCGACACCGACCGACGCGTCAGGGGTGGCATCGGCGAGAGTGTGCGCCGCCCCGATGCTCTCCCCAAGGCGATCGGGAACTTCGCATACGCCTCCGACCTGGTCGCCGACGAGATGCTGTGGGGAGCCACGTTGCGCAGCCCGTACGCCCGAGCCCGCCTCGTCAGACTCGACACGACACCCGCACTCAGCATCGCCGGAGTACAAGCGGTGTTGACCCAGGAGGATGTGCCCGGCCTTTCCACATTCGGTCAAGTCCATCAGGACCAGCCGGTCTTTTGCGACGGCGAATCCCGATATTGGGGCGAGCCGGTGGCCGTTGTCGCGGCGGACGATCCAGAGACTGCCCGACGAGCGGTCGAAGCCATCGTTGTTGAGTGGGAAGTGCTGGAGCCTGCAACCGACCCGGAGCTGGCTGCGGCCGCGGGCGACGTCTTTCGGGAAATGGAGATCCGGCGCGGCGATTCAGATGCGGCGGGCACTGTCATCGTCGAAGGCTTCTACGAAACGGCGACGCAGGACCAAGCACCACTCGGACCCGAGGCCGGTTTGGCCATCCCCGACGGTCAAGGCGGACTCGACCTCTACGTCACCTCACAGTGGGTTCACGTCGATCACCGTCAGATCGTGGCCTGCCTCGGCATGGACGACGATGCGGTCCGGTGCCACCCGGCCGGCATCGGTGGTGCCTTCGGAGCGCGCGAGGACATTTCTCTCCACATCCACATCGCCCTGTTGGCGCTGAGCACCGGACGTCCGGTCAAGATGGTGTACAACCGTTCTGAGTCGTTCGCCGGTCACGTCAAGCGGCATCCGGCCCGCATGTGGTACCGCCACGAGGCCGATGCAGACGGCCGACTCATCAAGGTCACCGCCAGACTCCTGCTCGACGGCGGTGCCTACGCCCACACCAGCACCGCAGTGCTGGCCAATGCGGCTTTCTTTACGGTCGGCCCCTACAAGTGCGACAACGTCTTCGCAGAGGCGGCCGTGGTGAGGACAAACAACCCACCTGCGGGGGCCATGCGTGGATTCGGAGCGGTGCAGACCTGTTTTGCGTACGAGAGCCAGATGGATCGCCTTGCCGAAGCGATCGGTGTGACGCCGCTCGAAGTGCGGAGGCGCAACGCCTTGGTGGCGGGTGATCCTCTGAACACCTCGGGTCAGATCATCGAGGGATCACTCCCGACTCTGGAGGTGATCGATGCCCTCGAATCTATTCCGTTGCCCGCCGAGGAGGCCGGGGATGATCCCCGACGCCTACCCGGAGGCACCGGTCTCACAACACCACGCGCCGCGGTGCGGAGGGGGATCGGCTACGCGCTGAGCCTCAAGAACCTGGCGTTCTCCGAGGCTTTCGACGACTACGCCGATGCAAGAGTCGTACTCACCCCCGCGGGCGTCGAAGTACACACAGCGGCCATCGAGGTGGGCCAGGGACTCATCACCATATGCCAGCAGATAGCGCGCACCGTGTTGGGCATCGACCACGTCGCCGTCGTGTGGGATGACACATCACAGATTGGATCCGCCGGGTCCACGTCCGCCTCGCGCCAGACGCAGATGACGGGCGGTGCGGTTCATGCAGCGGCAGTCGGTCTGCGCCAAGAGATCCTGGCAACCCACGATGGTGACGACTTGAGCGGCGATGGGGTGTATCGCTCGGGTGATCTCCTCGCGACCCTGGCCGACGTGTGCGCCGCGGGACCGGTCGAACACTCGGTGCGGTTCCGTCACCCCCCAACCGAGGAACCAGACGAGTTCGGCCAGGGTGCCGTCCACGCCGGCTTCGCCGTGGCGGCACATCGCGCCGTCGTCGATGTCGATCTGGAATTGGGCCTGGTGCGGGTGCTCCAGGTGGATACTGCCCAAGATGTCGGCAAGGCCCTCAACCCGCAAGCCGTAGTCGGCCAGTTGGAGGGCGGAATCCTCCAAGGTGTCGGTTTGGCAGTCATGGAAGAGCTGGTGATCGACGACGGTGTAATCCGCAATCCGACCTTTACCGACTACCTATTGCCTACCTTTCTGGATGCCCCCAACGTCGAAACTCGCATCATCGAAGATCCCGATCATTGGGGGCCATTCGGCGCCAAGGGAGTCGGCGAACCCCCCACCATCAGCTCAACCCCGGCCGTAGTTGCCGCGATTCGGGAGGCAACCGGTAGATCGCTGACCAGCGTGCCTGTTCGACCCGATGACATCATTGGGCTCTGACCACCACAGCACTTGACGCCAAATGAGGGCTGGCGGTAGCCCTCATTTACACGATCGGACACACTCAAGATGGCGACCTAGGGGTGGTAATACCCACCAATCAGCTGGTAGTATTTGCCGAGTCGATACGACCGTTGTCGGTCGGTTTACACTCTTTGTTCGAATCACGCTTTACCTGTGGGGTACCTCAATGGCAATGTCCGATGAACACAAAGCAGCCCTGGCACAGGGCCGCCTCGAATCTCGCGCCATCAAGGCGTATCTGAGCGTCCTCGGGAGCCGAAAGCGGGGCCGTCCAGTCACCCGAGAATCCCTCACGGCGCGCATCGAACGGATCAAGAGCCAAATCGCTGCGGAGACCAACCCTCTCAAAGCACTCGACCTACGTCAGGCACGCCTCGAAGCCGAGCAACGTTTGGTGGGGATCGACGACGCAGTAGACATAGAGGCACTCGAGGCTGGATTCGTCGCCCACGCTGCGACCTATTCGGACCGCAAAGGAATCACGTACGCCGCATGGCGCGAGGCCGGTGTGCCGGCGGTTGCTCTCAAGAAGGCCGGTGTAGCCCGCACCAGCTGACCGGTCGAGGCTCGGGCCTCCGGCTTGGCCAGTCTGAACTACTCCCCCTTGGAGGGGGAGTCAGCGAGCAAAGCGAGCTGATGGGGGGAAAGCATGAAGAGAACCCCCCACCAAACGCCCACGGCGTTTGACTCCCCCCAAAGGGGAGAGTGATCAGAACCCCCACCAATCGGCTACACCGCTTGACTCCCCCCAATGGGGAGTGTTGTCAGAGAAGAAGTTGGCCAGTCCGAACTACACCCCTTGGAGGGGGAGTCAGCGAGCAAAGCGTGCTGGTGGGGGGGAAAAGCATGATCAGAACCCCCCACCAAACGCCCACGGCGTTTCACTCCCCCCAAAGGGGAGAGTGATCAGAACCCCCCACCAATCGGCTGCACCGCTTGACTCCCCCCAAAGGGGAGAGTTGTCAGAACCCCCACCAATCGGCTCCGCCGTTTGACTCCCCCCAAAGGGGAGAGTTGTCCAGATTCAGAAGGGAACGCCACCCAGATCGGAGAGAGAACCATCACGGCTAGTAGGTTCGGACCGTGGCATCCTCCGAGCCGGCACCCATGACAAGCATCGCCGGAATCATCCTCGCCGCCGGTGCGGGCGAGCGGATGGGTCGGGTAAAGCAGCTGCTGCCTTATCAGGGGATTCCCCTCCTACAGCACGCTGTAAATGCGGCGGTTGCGTCCGAACTCGACAGTGTCGTTGTGGTGACCGGTGCGTTCGGCGACGAGGTGGATGCAGCCCTTATCCTCGATCGGGCAACGGTCGTCCGTAACCCGGATTACCGCCGCGGCAACATGTCATCGCTCGAATGCGGCGCAGCGCAGGTGCCGAATGCCGAGGCGGTCGTTCTCCTGATGGGTGATCATCCGGATCTGGGCGAAGACGTCATCAACCAGATGATCTCGCTGTGGCGCGACACCCGCCCCTGGGGTGGGGTCACTTCCTACCGCGATCGGATAGCCCACCCCTTCCTGCTGTCCCGGCCTGCGCTTGAGGAGGCGGTCGCCACCGGGGGGCCCAAGTTGCTGTGGCGCATGCTGGTGGCAGACGACACGGGCAGGGTGATGCGGCTTTCGGTCGAGGATTCGGCCCCGATCGATGTCAATACTCCCGACGACTACCAGCGGTTGCTGGGGCCGACCACTGAGACCTGAGAGCTGCCTCAGTCCTCTTTGCGGAGCCGTACCGAGCTGGCCAAATCGGGGCGTATCCCCTTGTGCCCCTCGAAGAAGGCCCGAACCTGGTTCATATCGGCCCGAACGTCTCCCGTCGGTACAAAGTCGGGACCGACAGTCACCGTCCGGTTGGGACCGTCAACCCCGATCAGCACGATCGGAACCTCGGCGGCCAGCGCAATCCGGTAGAACCCGGACTTCCAGTGCTCACGCTTGCCCCTGGTTCCCTCCGGGGCGACGACGAGGACCAGGTCATCCGCCGCCTCGAAGGCGGCAATGCTTTGCCCGATCACGCCGGCCGCCCTGGCTCGATCGACGGGGATCCCCCCCAACATCCGAAAGAACCAGCCAAACGGCTTCCTGAACAGAGTGTGCTTGCCGAGCCACCGGATACGGATGCCGAGAGCCGGAGGAACGATCATGGCCAGCAAGAAATCCCAGTTGGAGGTGTGAGCGGCCGCGACGATCACCATCTTGGGGTGTGGAGGAATCTCGCCGGCGATTCTCCACCGTATGAGACGCACGACAGCCCGTGCGATTCTCTTGAGCATGCTGGCCAACCCCTGCGGCGCGCTTGGAACCATTGTGGTCGGCCGGGACCGGTAGCCCGCCGCCGTCCCATATCCTGGCGCCATGACTAGAACCCGAATTCCCCGAGTCGTCTTCCTCTGCGTCCACAACGCCGGCAGATCTCAGATGGCGGCGGCCTTCGCTCGCCGCCTTGGGGGGACTCGGATCGACGTGTTCTCAGGCGGCTCCGACCCCGCCGCCGCCGTAAACCCTGGAGTCGTCGCCGCCATGGCCGAGGTTGGGATCAACATCACCGATGCCGAACCTCAACGCTGGACGGATGACATCGTGGCGGGTGCCGATGTCGTGGTGACAATGGGGTGCGGCGACGAGTGTCCCGTGTTCCCGGGGGTCCGCTACCAGGACTGGGAGATCGCCGATCCCGCAGGGCTCCCGGTGGATGAGATCAGACCGATCCGAGACGAGATACGAGAAAGGGTCGCGGAGCTGCTGGCGAGTCTCGACATCGCGATCTAGCCGATCAGCCGCCGTGGCTCTGCACTCAGGTCAATGCAACCCGGTAGATACGGCCCTCGCCGGCGCCAAGGTTCTCGATACGGTGGTGGTAGCCGTTGTGAACAAGGCTGTGATCCTCCTCGGGGGTGGAACCGTTGGTCGACATCACGGCTTCGAGTACTGCCCCGGCGGGTAGTCCGGGAATCCCGAAGTAGCCCGAATCCGACTCGATGTCGTAGTTGGCGCAGAAGACGTAGCGCGGCTCTCCCTCTTGGGTCCACACCGCCGTGCCCCGCAAGGTCGTCGCGTCGGGCGGCAGCAGCCAACGCGTGTCGGTGCCTGCTATCTCGTTCAGTAGCTCCTCGGCAATCAGCCGGAGTGCGGTGAGGCGCGCAAACAGCTCGGTGTTCTTCCCCCAGATGTACCGATCGCCGTGACGGGCCTTAGAGGGAAACACGTTCGATTCGCCCTGCTCCTCGAAGACAAACAGCTTGGTGTATCGCTCGTTGGCGACCGGCTCCCAATGCACGTCGCGGGTCTCGAACCCGAGACCGATGTATGAGGGCATATCGGGGACGAACAGGGCTGTGAAGTAACGCACCTCGTTGCCGGCTCGGTAGAACTCGTCGAACCGTGGATCGTCCTTGTCGGCCGTCATCACACCGAGCGCGATCGCGGTTCTGCGAGTGGCCAAATCGTCGAGGTAGCGGCGGAACCTGCGAAGAAACTCATTGGAACCCACCACCGCAGATTGCAGGTCGCCCAGCGTGACATCGGCATGAGATGCCTCCAAATGATCCAACTCCTCGCCGAAAGCAAACACGTCGCGCGGAGGCAGGAAGGTCTCGGCAAAGTAGGCAAAGGCCGGAGCATCGTTCTGGGTCCGAATGTGCTCCTTGACGGTACGGAGAATGTCGTAATGCTCATCGGGGTTGGCGGGCACGCCGTCGGGCCGCATCTGGACATGAGACATGTCACCCCGCATGAAGTCGAAGCCGGCAATGCGTTGGACGCTTGCGTAGTGGTCGCTTACGTAATCCCATGTGGCCTGCCGGGGGTGCTCGAAGTCAATCTCCCAGTCCGCGTTGTCGTTGCGCCTCTCGTAGAGCTCGAACCGAGCCAGCGGATTGAAGACCCTCGACTGGGCGCCCGGATCGGTGATCAGGTAGTCGTGCCACACCAAACCGAGGTCATCGACGACGGTGTGATCCGGATCCACCCGTAGGCCACGGAATGGCACACCCATGGTTGCCGGCACCGGTTCAAGTCCATGAGAGCGGAGGTCTCGCATCACTTCGAGCCGCCGATCGATTCGGCCGAACCAATCCGAAGGGTCGCCAAACAGAGCCCGCAGCCGATTGCTCTCACCAAAACCGTCCGCAAAGAAGGTCCCCGAGTCCTCGCAGACGCCTATCCCAGGGTCGGCCGATCCGGCTTCGCCCAGCCAGGCGAACACGAGATCCTCGACTTCCTCAAACAGGTTGCTGGGGTGCTCTACGATCTCGCCGTCCAGAACCCGCATCCATTCGAAGAGGGACGGCTGAGCCAGCACCATCTCGCTAAAACGATCCGTATGGGGGATCACGTCCATGCCGACGGTCTTGCCCATGACGTGGAGCAGGTTCACGGTCGCTCGCAGTTGCCGTTCAGCCGTGTCGAGATGTGGGTGGTGTTGCCGCAGCTCGTCGGAGATGAACTCGGAGTTGAGACCCCAGCCGCTGGGGCCGTACAGGCTCTTGACCACTCCCGGCTCCCAGATCGGAAGCAGGTGTATGGCGTCGAACGCCGCCGGGAGGGTCAATGCGTATTTGATCACTTCTGCAAAGGATCCAATGGTTCGGACGTTGACTCCCACGACATTGGATCGTTTGATCCAATCAGGGCCTGTCCGCTCGACACACGGTCCTTGTAGCGCCGGCGGAAGGGTTCTTGGATCGGACGCCGGATCGGTGGCTTCGATGCTGAGGGCCGTATCGACAACCGACCCAAGACGTCGCCGGAGGAGCTCGAGCGTTTCCGGCCAGGGGATGGCGATGGCGGTCTCAGGGAGCAGTCCTGCAACGAAGGACGTCCTCCGCTCCAGGTAGTCGACAACCTCTTGCGTCGTACCGTCGAACACCGGCTAGCTACCAAACTCGACGCTGTAATCGCTGTTGATGACGACGTCGGCCCGTGCCCGGTGTTGCGAGATGATCTCGTGCTCGATTTCCAGCACGCTCTCTATGAACGGCTCGATCTTCTCCCTACCCCGCTTCTCACGGTGTGCCAGCGTCTCGAGACGGCTGCGGGCGATAAAGACTCGGAGGTCCACCTGCTCCAAGAGAGATGTGTACACGCCCTCGGCGATGACAACCTTGGCATCGCCGAGTTCGATGGTCTCCTCTTCGATGCGGTCGTCTTCGTAGATGACGAGCGGCTTGGTGAGTGAGTCGGCTCCGTCGCGAGCCGCCGCCAGATGGGCATCGATCAGGTCGAGCCTGACTTCGGTTGTACCGACCCACTTGATATTGGCGCGCCGGGCCCGGTCGTTGCTGATGGGTGGCAGCACGTAGTAGTCGTCTTGCTGCAGGACCACCGCAGCAATGCCGTGCTCGCCGAGAGCATCGGCAAGCGCTTGGGCGGTCTCGGACTTCCCACTGCCCGATTCGCCGGCCACCGTGATCGTAAAGCGGCGGTCGGCGTCGTGGATCCGCTCGACGACCCGCTCGGCGATCGCGACGGCTGCATTGCGATGGTGTTCCTCAATGAGGATCTTGTCCCCGCGCATCGCGGCGAGATTAGGAGCCTGCTGAACAGTGGCGCTCCGGAAAGGCCCTCTTGTCGGCACGTCGCGACGACCCGGTGCGCAGGTTGGCGGGCGCGACAAGTAGCGTCGGAGGCCGATGCTCAATCGTGAAATGCCCGACGGTGGCAACATCTCAGGGAGACTCAGAAGGTTCGGTGAGCTGGTCGCCGACGATTCCCCGCTGTACGGGATGATCTGCCGCGATCTCGCCGAGAACGACACAATCTTGGAAATCCTTGCGGCGGCGCCGTACGACCAGCCAGCGCCAAACATCTTGCTGGCAGCCGTTCAGTACCTGCTGTTGGAGGGACTCGGCCCCGAACTGGCCGCCCACTACCCCAGTGTCACCGGTACGGCATCTTCCGGTAGCGGCGACCCCGTGGAGCTCTTTGCGGCCTTTTGCAGAGAGGAACGTAACCGACTCACCGAAATCGTCTCGACGCGGACGGTGCAAACAAATGAGGTGCGACGTTGCACCGCGTTGCTACCGGCATTCGCCTGGGTGGCCAAGCAGATGCAATCCCCACTGGCCATCATCGAAGTCGGGGCAAGCGCCGGACTCAACCTTGCGTTCGATCGCTACCGCTACGACTACGGCGACGGCGTGGTGGGAGGACCGGTGGATTCGAAGCTGCTGCTCTCCACCGAACTCCGCACCGGAACACTCCCACCGATCGATCCGCTGCCCGAAGTCGTGTGGCGCCGGGGCATCGACCTGCACCCCGTGGATATCAACGATCCCGCCGCTGTGCGGTGGGCTCGGGCGCTCCTCTGGCCCGAACAGTTGGACCGAATCCGTCGCTTCGAAAGGGCAGTGGACATAGCTCGCTCCAAACCACCCGATCTGATCGAAGGAGATGCTCTCGAGCTGCTCCCGGAGGTTGCTCGGTCGGCCCCCGGTGACGCCGCGTTGGTGGTCCTCCATTCCTTTGTGCTCTACCAGTTCTCAGCAGAGGAGCGCGAGCTTCTCACCGCAGACCTCGCACAGATCGCGCAGACCAGGGATGTCCACCTGATCGGGATGGAGATGCTCACCGGGGACCGCGAACCTCCGCCTATCGAGTGCACTCGCTACTCGAACCGCGAGAGCGAGAGGCTGGTGCTGGGTCGCGCCAACTACCACGGTGCCTGGCTGGAGTGGTCCGGATGAGCGGTGGGCTGCGGAGCCAGTCACTGCCGCTCGCCCAACTCGACCGCCTCCTCACTCCCGACTTGTAGATCACGGGACGAATCTGGAGCGGTTCGGCGTTGTGTCTCGCATGGCTGGACCCAATCCGATCTCGGTGTTTCTCTCCATCCTTCGGGCGAGACGATTGAATCCGCCGGTACCGACTGGTTCGGGAGAGGTCGATCACTCGGCGTTCAACCCAATCCTCACCGCGGTGGCGGGCGGTGGAGTCGCAGCACTGGAACCGGTCAAAGGTGATCTACGCGCCTACCTGGACTCCCTCGGCTCCGTCGACCCGGACGATCTCGCTACCGATGAGGCTCTCGCCTTTTGGCTCAACCTCTACAACGCCGCCGCACTCGACCTGGCCCGCCGGGCCGGAGCCGACGGGCACAACTCTGTTCTCGAAATCGGCGACGGGTTTAGCGGGACCGTCGCAACCATCGCCGGGGAGGACCTCTCCCTGGAAGGGATCGAACACGGCAAGATCCGCCGCTTCCGTGACCCCCGCATCCACGCCGCCCTGGTGTGTGGATCGGTGTCGTGCCCCACACTGCGCTTCAAGGCATTCACCGGAGAGTCGCTCGACCGCCAGCTCGACGACCAGATGCGGTACTTCCTGTCGTCGGGAGCCTTCGTCACCGACCGGCAGGCACAGGTTGCGTTCCTGTCGCGAGTGTTCCTCTGGTACGGCGCCGACTTTGCCCGCCCCCGGCGGATGCCGACCCTGCTCCCAGCAGGCAAACGCAGCATCGCCGCAGCAGCATCGAGATGGTTGAACAGCGAAGAGGCCGAGTGGTTCGAGACGAACCGACCCGCCATCAAGTTCCAAAAGTACGACTGGGGCCTCGGCTGCACCGTCAGCCGCCCGGTGTAGAAGGGCCTCGGACCACTCTCCCCTTTGGGGGGAGTCAAACGGCGCAGCCGTTTGGAGGGGGGTTCCGAAGTTCTCTGACTCGAAGAATCCCCCCCACCAGCTCACTCCGTTCGCTGACTCCCCCTCCAAGGGGGAGTAGTCCAGATTCCTGACAACCTCCCTCTGACCTCTTCTCTGAACCACTCTCCCCTCTGGGGGGAGTCAAACGGCGCGGCCGTTTGGAGGGGGGATCTGCTCCGAACCACTCTCCCCTCCGGGGGGAGTCAAACGGCGCAGCCGTTTGGAGGGGGGTCTTCTGACGCCGATCGAAAACGCCGTGATGGCAATCACAGCGGCAGCCATGTCGTATGGGAGGACGAGTCGGTTGAGCTGTGACGCATCGAGCAGCCAGCCCCCATCGACGGTAAAGCCGACAATGTCGAGATAGCGCCAGATCGACCAAACGCAGACAACGCCGAGCATGATTGCCCCGATCGCGGCTGCGCGGGGGCCGATTCGCCGGCGAAGGCCCAGCATGAGCGCTGCGGTCACCCAGGCAATGTCGAGCGACGACAGCATCTGGAGAAACTGAAGCGAAGGGTCAAACCGGAGAGCGGCAGAGGTGGCAAGAGTTACCAGCCCGGTGGCCCCGGTGACCATGACGATGATGCTCACCCAGGTCAGAGCCCTGCGCCCCTCCTCGCCCATTTCGAGTCCGGCGAACCACGGCTCATCACCCAGGGGTGCCAGATGGAAGGCGAGGCCGATCGAAAACACCACCAGCACGGCGAGGTGAGCGGTCACCGTAAACAGCGGATCCTCGGATTCCGGCAGCAGGAGCGCGGGGATGGCTGCTGCGGCTCCGGCAGTCATCCACAGCAGAGTCCCGGTGAGGGCACGTTCGAGCTGAGTCACGGACGCAGCGTACGGCTCAGGTGGCCGAAATGCCGCGGGCCGCGGCGATGCGGCTCCGGGCCACCTCGAGGTAACCGGCGTCGTTGTCGTACCCGACGAAGTGACGTCCGGTCTCGATGGCGGCAACGGCCGTCGTACCCGACCCGATGAACGGATCGAGAACCAGGTCGTCTTCGAAGGTGTAGAACTCGATGAGGCGCCGGGGCAGATCCACCGGGAACGGTGCCGGATGACCCACCCGCTTGGCCGAGGCAGGCTTGATGTTCCAAATGGAGGTCGTCGCCTCCAGGAACTCGTCCTTGGAAATCGTGTCCCTACCGATCCGACTGCGCCGATAGGCCCCCTTGGATGCGACCAGGACGTATTCGTGCACGTCACGAAGCGTCGGATTCTTGGCCGATCGCCACGAGCCCCACGCACAGGAGCCGCCGGCGCCGCGGGCCTTCTGCCAGACGATCTCGCCTCGCAACAGGAGGCCGAGATCCTGAAGGATTCCGGCAACGTGATGGTTGAGCGGGAGGTAGGGCTTGCGGCCCAGATTGGCGACGTTGACCGCCACCCTCCCACCGGGTTCGAGCACTCGGACCGTCTCGGCGAGCACCCGGCGCAACAGATCGAGGTATTCGGTAAGCGTCAGATCGTCGTCGTAGTCCTTGCCGACGTTATACGGCGGCGATGTGACCATCAGGGCCACGCAGTCGTTGGGGATCTCGCTCATCGACTCCGATGAGGAGCAGAACAGGGCGTCGATGATCTCATCGGGTGGTGCCTGCGGTTCGCCCGTGGTGACGCTCGGGGCATGCTCCAGCAACCTGCGGCGATAGAACGCCGAGGCGTCGTGACTCTCACGTTTGCCTGCCCCAAAGCTGGCAGTCTCGGTTGCCACCGCGCGTGACCTCCCGGATGCGCGCAGTCACCGTAGCCGAGTTATCCACAGGCAGCACGGACCCCCACAACCGGAAACTGGGACCGCATCGGCCGAAGTCGCGGTATCGTGCCGCCGCCACCATCTCCGAGGATTGATGCGAAGGCTGAACATCTTCATCGCAACTCTGGCGCTCGTCGCAGCAGCCTGTACCGGTTCCACCGGCGGTCCGACCACGTCGTCATCCACCACCTCATTGGTCGTCACAACGACCTCGACGACACCTCCGCCCACTGTTGTGGTTACCCCGGGGCTGCCTGCGGTGTCGATCGAGATATGGGTGCCGGGGGACCTGGTCTCTCAGGTCCGGGACACGGCGGCCGCATTTGAGATCGATACCGGGATCGGCGTCGAGATCACCGCCGTCGAAACCGACACCGTTCTCGACCAGCTGCTCGCCGATCCATCAGCGGGACCTGATATCTTCATCGGTCCCCACACCTGGCTCACAACCCTCACCGACACCGGGATCGCCGAACCGCTACCGGCCGGGAGCGGAGTCGTGGCGGGCGCACTGGGTGCGGTCACGATGCGAGGCACCTTCTTCGGTAGCCCCTTGGCTCTCGACACCGTTGTTCAATTCAGAGACACGAATGCCCTGGCAACCGCCCCCGCCACTGTTGAATCTCTCGCCGCCGGGTGCCCCAATGGCGATGAGATGGTTCCCTGCCTGCTGCTGGCGACAGACTCGGTCGATGGGCACTACCCGTTCATAACCGGCACCGGTGGGTACATCTTCGGGCCCGACGGATTCGAAGGTTGGGATGCCGACGATGTGGGAGTCGATGGCGCCGAGGCGCTCGCCGGAGGGCTCGTTCTGGAGAGCATCGTCGACGGTGCCGGGATCCTGGGGGACGGGGCTTCCACCGCAGCGGATCGTTTCATCACCGGTGAGGCTCCGCTCCTGTGGGGCAACACGGCAACCCTGGCGGCCCTAGATATCGGTGGCACCCAATTCACAGTGGAGCCACTCCCCACGATCGCCGAGACGACGGCACCGATGCCGGTTCGAGTCACCGCCGCATGGGTGAATGCTTTTTCGCCGGGCAAGGAAGCGGCGGTGCAATTCGTCACCGAGTACCTGGGGGCACCTTTGAGTGCAGATGCGATCGCGCTGACCCTCGGGATGGCTCCGGCGAACATTGGATTCGACGCCGATCCTCATCTGGTGCCGTTCATCGAGACTGCCCGCACCGGCGATCCGGTGCCGACGATCTTCGAAGCGGACTATGCCTGGGAGCAGCTGGCTACTGCATTCGACAACATTCGGGGCGGGGATGACGCGTCCGAGAGTCTCAGCGACGCCGCGCGGACGATCCGCAACACCCCGGAACCGGAAGTCCCCGGCGATGAAGAGGCAGACGCCTAGGCGGTTCGAGCAACGCCTCCGCCGGCCACCGGGGTCTCGACCCTGGCGTCCTGGATGACTGCGATGAGCGTCTGCCAATCGGTAGACACCGAGCACCGAGCGCAGTAGTTAGTACCGCCGCGCCTCACTGTGGCCTCGGCATTGCAGCGAGTGCATTTCATATCAACGACATCGGCACGATCTTGTGGGGCCTGAAGGATTCGGCTCCTCCGAACTACTCCACCCTGGAAGGGGAGTCAACGAACCGAAGGTGAGCTGGTGGGGGGGAAGGCACAACACAGACCCCCCACCAAACGGCTGCGCCGTTTGACTCCCCCCAAAGGGGAGAGTGGTCCGATCCGAACTACTCCGCCCTGGAGGGGGAGAGTGGTTCAGAATAGAGAGTGGTCAGATCTGATCCTTCTGGACTACTCCACCCTGGAGGGGGAGTCAGCGAACCGAAGGTGAGCTGGTGGGGGGAAAGCTCAGAACAGCCGGCGCTCCGACTTCGTGTAGTACCGGATGCTCCGCTGTGAGATCCGAACCGGATTGCCTTGATCGACCTGGGCGAATCCTGCAACGTCGAGAATCCGGGTCACGCGCTCACTCCAGCCGTGCTCGGCCCGTACCTGCTCCGGATCGGGAGGCGGTCCTGCCAACGCTGCCGAGACGGCTTCGGCCAAGTCGTCGTCGGTGAAGACCCCCGCAAGGTCGCGTAGCGAACGAAGTGCCGGAGCCGCAACCGGCAGTCCCATCGCCAGACACTCGTAGATCTTGAGCGGGCTGACCGCATGAGTGGTGCTGGAGACGCCGAAAGGCAACAGCCCGACGTCGGCGTGGGCCAGATAGCCGGCCAGTTGGTGCTGCGGCTTCAGACCGAGGAACCACACGTTGTCGGGCATCACAGGGTGGCCGGGCGGCTCGTCGCCAATGATGATGATTCGAGCCTGAGGGAACGCGGTCCCAACACTTGCCAACGCCCCCCAATCGAACCAGTCGCCGTACAGGGACCCGTGATACTCGAACACCGGCCCTTCACCGCTGGGCCAGTCGTCGGGCCGTGGATGCTCTCCCGAGGTAAACAACCGGGCATTCACAGCGTTGGGTACCAAGGTCACCGGCCGGCGGGCTCTCCTCTCCAGATCCTCGACCAACAAAGCGGCGGACGCAATGAGGTGATCGGCGCCCACCACCAACGCTCTCTCTCCTTTCGGGGAGAACCCCCAGACACCCAGAGCAGGGTCGGCCCAGTCATCGATGAGGTCGTAGATGATGGTGAATCCCTCACCTCGGAGTCGCCGCACCGCGGGGAGATATGAGAGGTGGGGGATCTCGGCAAGAACCAAGCGGTTCTCGGTACGAAGTCTGCCGATCAGTCGATCCAGCAGATCGTCGAGGGGAGAGTCGGTGGCCCGCGCCGGCACCGTCTCCAGATTCGGATGCACGTATCGCAGACCGAGATCGGTGGATTCGCCTGCGTCGAACATATGGGCGTAGACCACGTGGTAACCGCGGCTCAGGAACTCGTGGGCCAGCTGGGCTCCGCGACTTCCGCCACCCACGTCGTGCAGCGGGACCGCACCGAGGATCACCACCGAGCCGGGGTCTCCAATGGCGTCGCGACGTCCGGAGGGGAGTCCTGATTCCGGGCGTGGGGTGAGAGCGATCCTCAACCCCGCCTGGCGCGCCATGTGGAATACCACCGCCGGATCATCGCTGGAAGGGAGATCGGCAACGCCTTGGCGAACCGCCGTGGCCAGCACCGCCACCTCAGGTTCGCCGACGGCGGTGCGACGGACTCGAGGGGGTTCCGCCTCGCCAATCACCGACACCTCTATCTCGGGATCAGCAAATGGTCGGAGGAGCAGACGGGATAGGTTCGGATCCAGCGTCTGGTTCGCCGTGATCACCACCTCCGGGTCCGAAATCGCCTCAGGCAGGCCGGAACCGGCGCGGACCCGGTAGGTGGCTGGTGTGGCCAGCAGCCACTGCTGGGCGTCACCGTCGTCATCAACGATGACATCGACCGCAGCCGAAATCGGGGAGATCTTCACCGAACCGCGGCGGAGCCATCCGACCACCCGATCGGGAACGATCGGTCGGATCAGCCGCCGTACCGCCATTGAGAGGTGCCGGAACGGACGGGTCAGGAAGAGGCCCATGGTCCGCGGGGTGGCGTTGGCGACCGCGGCCGTGGCCCATCCCAGCGTCTGGGCTTGCGTCTTTGCGACGTAGGCGACCGGAAGCACCAGCCGCTGCCAGAAGTGATCGAGATACCGCCACCGGTACCTGACCCGGATTGACGCCAGCAACAGCGGGACCGCAGCACTGGCCACCGCCGGCACCCCGAGTCCGGCGAACGCGAACGCGAGGGAGCTGAGCACCGGGACCCAGTAGCCAGAGAGAAGACGCCAGTAGGCGCGGTCGGCGGTGGCCGCCTTGCCGTCGGCTCTTCCCCATCGGAACGCCTTGGCCAACACCCCGGTGGGCCCCTCAGGGGCGCTCCAACGAACGATTGCATCGGGTCGGAATACCGGCCGGTGCCCGACCCCGACCATCCGCTGTCCAAAGACCGTGTCCTCGGCGGCGGCCATTCCCTCGGGGAAACCGCCAACGCGAACCCACGCAGTCTTACGGAACGCCTGTGATGCTCCCGGCGGGATGTGATGGGTCGCGTCGATCTCGTCGGGTGCGGGAACAAAGACCAGTCCCCTCACCGCAGCATCGCCCGATTTGGAGACGGGAAGAGCGATTCCACCCACCCACTCGGATTCGCCCCTTCTGAGTGGTTCGGTGAGTCGCTCCAACCAATCCGAATCGGGCAGACACCCCGCATCGACGCAGGCGATGATCGGACAGTGAGTCGCCTCGATGGCGGTATTGCGGTTCTCTGCGATACCGCCGGGGCCATCCACCACCCGGATTCGCCCGTCCCGATCTGCGGCCTCTACGAGCATCCTCCGGGTGCCGTCGGTCGAACCCCCATCGGCAAACACCACCTCGGACGGAGGCAACGTCTGAGCCGCCAAGGCGGCGATCAGCCCCTCGATGTGGCCCTCTTCGTCCAGCACCGGCACGATGACCGCCACCCCAGGCTCAGCCATCACCGGCCCCAAGATCCATGACGGGAGGGTAGAGGGAGCAGTCGGACCCGGAGCAAGCTGGTGGGGGGGAAACCTCAAACAGAAAGCAGAACCCCCCACCAAACGTCCTACGGCCGTTTGACTCCCCCCAAAGGGGAGAGTGGTCCGAGGCCCTTCTACACCGGGCGGCTG
>JAJCYA010000061.1 GCA_029263095.1 Acidimicrobiia bacterium
GGGCGCACTGTTGGTGCGGGTCGGGTGACCAAGATCCACAAGTAGCGCGTCACCGACACGCAGCCGACCAGAACCAGAGACCGACAAACAGCAACTAGCAACTAGCAACTGACGACTGAGGACTGAGGACAACAGAATGGCCGACGAGCACAGGATCCGGATTCGCCTCAAGGCGTACGACCACCAAGTGGTCGACGAATCGGCGCGCAAAATCGCGGAGACGGTGACGCGCACTGAGGCGAGAATCAAGGGTCCAGTGCCGCTCCCGACCGAGATCCACCGTTACACGGTGGTACGGGGTCCGCACGTCCACAAGGACTCGCGCGAGCACTTCGAGATGCGAATCCACAAGCGACTCATCGACATTGTGGAACCGACGCCCAAGACGGTCGACTCGCTCATGCGGCTCGACCTGCCGGCGGGGGTCGAAGTGGAGATTAAGACGTGAAAGCGATCCTCGGCGAGAAGATGGGCATGACCCAGATCTTCGATGACGAAGCGCAGGCAATCCCTGTGACCGTCATCAAGGCCGGGCCTTGTCGCGTCGTTCAAATCAAGACCGCCGACACCGACGGGTACGAGGCGATCCAGATCGCCTATCGGGAGCTTCCCCCCAATCGCGCCTCCAAGCCGGTAGCTGGGCACTTCGCCAAGGCAGGCGTTCCTCCCCACAAGCATTTGGTCGAGATCCGGGTCGACGATACGTCGGTCTACAAGATCGGCCAGGAGATCAGCATCGCCGACGTGCTCGAGAAGGGCGCCCGTGCCGATGTCGCCGGCGTAAGCAAGGGCAAAGGTTTCCAAGGCGTAATGAAGCGCCACAACTTCAAAGGCCAGGGCGCCGGGCACGGAGTACATCGAGTCCACCGTGCTCCCGGTTCGATCGGCGCCTGCGCCACCCCGGCTCGCGTCTTCAAAGGGATGAAGATGGCGGGCCGCATGGGCGGAGAGAAGACCACGGTCCTCAACCTCGAGGTAGTCCAGGTAGACGCTGAACGCGGCCTCCTGATGCTCAGGGGCGCGGTTCCGGGGACCACCGGCTCCGTCGTCTTGGTACGAGAGGCGGTGAAGGCTCGTGGCTGATTCCCCCATGGCCAAGGTGTTTACATCGGCGGGTGCCGAGCAGGGCGAGATCGCACTCGACCCGGAGATCTTCGGCATCGAGCCGAACACCTCCGTCATGCACCAGGTGGTGACCGCTCAGCGCGCTGCCGCCCGTTCAGGTTCAGCGTCCACCAAGACTCGAGCCGAGGTCAGGGGCGGCGGTAGGAAGCCGTGGCGCCAGAAGGGTCTCGGCCGCGCCCGACACGGTTCGATCAGATCTCCGCAATGGAAGGGCGGCGGCGTGGCTCATGGCCCCAAACCGCGCAGCTACGCACAGCGCACGCCGAAGAAGATGAAGCGGCTTGCTCTGCGCAGCGCTCTTTCGGTGCGTGCCGCCGGCGATGCCATCAAAGTTGTCGATTCGTTCGACTGGGATGCTCCAAAGACGAAGTCTGCGGTAGCTCTTCTCGAAAGCATGGGGGTTACTGGCAAGGCCTTGCTCGTGCTCGCTCCCTCCGACCGGATCGCCGAGCGTTCGGTTCGCAACCTCCCGGAGGTCAACTCGCTGATCGTCGGCCAGCTCAACACGTACGACGTGTTGTGGGCAGAAACCGTCGTGTTTACGAGCGACACAATCGGCATGGTGGGTGGCGGCGCCAACTATCAGGTCACCGACGACGACTTTGTGCGGGATGAGGGAGATGAATAGTGAAGGATCCGCGCGACATCATTCTGAGCCCGGTCGTGTCCGAGAAGTCGTACGACCTCATTGAGGATCACAACACGTACACCTTCGAGATCGACCCGCGGGTCAACAAGACCGAGGTCAAGCAGGCCATCGAAACCATCTTCGGGGTGAAGGTGGTACGGGTGAACACGCAAAACCGCAAAGGGAAGCTGAAGCGGACCGGCTACGTGATGGGCAAACGCTCAGATCGCAAGCGGGCTCTGGTGACGCTGGCGGACGGCGACGAGATCGACATCTTCGGGGTGTAGCGACATGGCAGTAAAGAAATACAAGCCGACATCTCCTGGGCGCCGCTTTCGAACGGTCTCCGACTTCTCCGAGATCACGAAGTCCGAGCCCGAGAAGAGCCTGCTCGAGAAGAAGACGTCCACGGGTGGCCGCAACTCGTATGGACGCAAGACGTCGCGCCACCGCGGTGGCGGACACAAACGCCGGTATCGGGTGATCGACTTTCGTCGCGACAAGGACGGCGTGCCCGCCAAGGTCGCCGCGATCGAATACGACCCGAACCGCAATGCTCGCATTGCGCTGCTCCACTACAAGGACGGGGAGAAGCGCTACATCCTCGCCCCTCTCAGTATCTCGGTAGGGGATTGGCTCGATTCGGGTTCCCGCGCCGACATCACTCCTGGGAATGCACTGCCGCTGCGCAACATCCCCGCCGGAACGATGGTCCATGCCGTGGAGATGCGGCCTGGTGGTGGGGCCAAGATGGGCCGATCCGCCGGTACCGCGATTCAGTTGGTCGCCAAAGAGGGATCGCTCGCTCTTCTGCGTCTGCCTTCGGGCGAGATGCGCAATGTGCCGCTCGACTGCAAGGCCACTATCGGCCAGGTCGGGAACCCAGAGGCCGAGTTGGTCAAGGGTGGCAAGGCGGGGCACAGTCGCTGGAAAGGCGTTCGCCCGCAAACGAGGGGTGTCGCCATGAACCCTGTGGACCACCCACTGGGCGGTGGCGAGGGCAAGTCGAGTGGAGGTCGTCATCCGGTGAGTCCATGGGGCAAGGCGGAGGGACGAACCCGCAAGAAGCACAAGGCAAGCGATAAGTACATCGTTCGCCGCCGTTCGAAGAAGGGGAGGAGGTAGGCGATGGCCAGAAGCCTGAAGAAGGGGCCGTTCGTGGACGAGCACCTCCTCAAGAAGGTCGAACGCGCCAATCAGACCAACGACAAGCGGGTGATCAAGACCTGGAGCCGGCGCTCCACGATCATCCCTGAGATGGTCGGCCAGACGCTGGCGGTCCACGACGGCCGCAAGCACGTCCCGATCTACATCACCGAATCGATGGTCGGTCACAAGCTCGGCGAGTTTGCGCCGACCCGTACGTTTAGACGCCACAACGCCGGCGATCGGGCAGCGAGGAAGGTATGAAGGTCCACGCCCGCGCCCGCTTCATTCGGCAATCGCCTTACAAGGTTCGTCGCGTGCTGGACCTGGTGCGGGGACTCCCTGTGCCGGAGGCACGTGATGTTCTCGCCTTTACGAATCGCCGCGCCAGCGATCCGGTCACCAAGGTGCTCGAGTCGGCTGTGGCGAATGCGAGCCACAATCACTCGCTTGATGCAGGAGAGCTTTCGGTGATTGAGGCATACGCCGACGAGGGCCCGACCTTGAAGCGCTTCCGGCCCAGGGCCCGCGGCCGCGCCACTCAGATTCTCAAGCGAACCAGCCACATCACGATCGTGGTGGGGGATGGCCGCGAACAAGACGTAGACCTCGAGGAGTTGAGCTAAGTGCACCGACCTGCAACGTTTGGCGCGCTGAGGACGGCCAGGAACGCTGCTGGCAGCGTCCTCGGCCTCGACGCAGTCGCTGACTGCGCCTTCGTCCTGCGTCCTTGCCAGGCAACGCCCCTGACTCGCCCTCAGCATCACCAACATCACAGGACGGAGCACTAATGGGCCAGAAGATCCATCCCTACGGGCTCCGCCTCGGGATCGTTACCGACTGGAAGTCGCGCTGGTACAGCGAGAAGGACTACGCCAGCCAGGTCATCGAGGACGCAAAGATCCGTCAGACGCTCGAGAACGAGCTGACCCGCGGCGCGGTTTCCCGCGTCGAGATCGAGCGCATCGGTGAGAAGAAGGTTCAGATCGATATCCACACAGCTCGACCCGGTGTCGTGATCGGTCGCAGCGGGTCCGAGGTCGAGCGCCTCCGGACGTTGCTGGAAAAGATCACCGAGCGCTTGATCAAGATCAACGTGATCGAGGTACAGGATCCCGAAACCGATGCCCAACTACTGGCCCGTGGCATTGCCGATCAGTTGCAGGGTCGTGTCTCGTTCCGTCGCGCCATGAAGCGCGCTATTCAGACGGCCATGAAGGCCGGCGCCCAGGGTGTTCGGGTGCAGTGTTCGGGCCGCCTCGGTGGTGCCGACATGGGCAGGCGCGAGTGGTACCGCGAGGGCCGAGTTCCTCTTCACACTCTGCGGGCCGATGTCGACTTCGGCGTCGCCACTGCCCACACGACCGTTGGGACGATCGGGGTAAAGGTCTGGGTCTACCGGGGCGACGTGCTTCCTTCGCTTTCTGCCACACGCGAGAAGATCGCAGCGGAGGCCGCACTTGCCGCCGGAGGGCCGGCTTCTCGGCGCGCTCCCGCCAAGGCTCGCGCTGAAGAGGCCGCAGGCGAGAAGCGTCGTGGCAGCATCATTGAGGCCGGCGGTGGCAAGCGCATGGTCGAGGCGGGTGGCGGCAAGAAGATGGTCGAGGCGGGTGGCGGCAAGAAGGTAGATGCCGATTCGGCCGAGGCCGACTTCGAAGAAGAGCGGCAGGTCGCCGACGAAGTGCTCGAAGTCAAGACAGACGAGGCCGCGGTTCCGGAGGATGAAGCATCGGTCGAGGCTGAGGAAGCCAAGACAGAGGCGCCTGCTCCTGAGGCCGATACGGCCGTTGAGACCAAAGACGCCGCCGGGACCGATGAGGCCGCCGGGACCGAGGAGGAGAGCTAGCCGATGCTGATGCCCAAGCGCGTCAAGTGGCGCAAGCAGCACCGCGGCAACATGCGGGGTATGGCCAAGGGCGGTACCTCCGTGTCGTTCGGCGACTTTGGCCTCAGGTCGATAGAGCCGGGGTGGATCACCTCTCGTCAGATCGAAGCAGCTCGTGTTGCCATGACTCGTCACATCAAGCGCGGCGGCAAGGTCTGGATCACGATATTCCCGGACAAGCCGGTCACGCAGAAGCCGGCTGAGACTCGCATGGGCTCGGGCAAGGGCAACCCGGAGTTCTGGGTCTCTGTGGTCAAGCCGGGCCGAGTCATGTTCGAACTGTCCGGTGTGGATGAGCCGCTTGCCCGCGAGGCCATGCGACTCGCCGCCAACAAGTTGCCCGTCAAGTGCAAGTTTGTGAAGAGGGAGGAATTGTGAGAGCCGCAGAGCTGCGCGATCTTCCCTACGAGGAATTGCAGGAGAAGCTGACCGAATCGAAGGAAGAGCTCTTCAACCTTCGCTTCCAGCTGGCCACCAACCAGCTGGACAACACGGCCCGAATGACGAACGTTCGCCGCGACATCGCCCGCATCGCGACTGCGTTGCGCGAGCAGGAGATCGAAGCGTTCTATGAGATGGAGGACGAAGGCGATGAGTGATCGTGGGCGCCGCAAGGTGCGAACCGGTGTGGTCGTGTCCGACGCGCGCGACAAGACCGTGACGGTCGAGATCGCCAGCGTGGTACGCCACCGCATCTACAAGAAGACAGTCCGCAGCAGCAAGAAGCTGCACGCGCACGACGAGGAGAACGAGGCCCGGATGGGCGACACCGTTCAGATCGTGGAGACGCGCCCGATTTCGAAGTCGAAGCGGTGGCGGGTCGTGGAGATCGTGGAGCGTGCCCGATGATCGCCCAGGAGAGCCGTCTCAAAGTGGCCGACAACACCGGTGCCAAGGAGGTCCTGTGCATCAGGGTGCTCGGCGGATCCGGTCGGCGCTACGCCGGTATTGGTGACATCATCGTCGCCACCGTCAAGGACGCGATTCCCGGCGGATCTGTGAAGCGCGGCGAGGTCGTCAAGGCTGTCGTCGTGCGGACCCACAAGGAGCGTCGTCGCTCCGACGGCACCTACATCAGATTCGACGACAACGCATGCGTCATCCTGAATGAGCAGAGCCAGCCACAGGGCACCCGCATCTTCGGTCCCGTCGGCCGCGAATTGCGCGACAAGAAGTTCATGCGCATCGTCTCGCTCGCCCCGGAGGTGATCTGATGGAACTCCGCGAGGGCGATCAGGTGATGGTGGTTTCGGGCAAGGACAAGGGCAAGGAGTCCCGAATCGCCCAGGTGATGCCGAAGAAGGGCAAGATCATCGTCGAGGGTGTTGCCACTGCGCGCCGTCACACCAAGCCCGCCGGCCAAACCATGCAGGGCGGGATCGTGGACAAGGACATGCCGATCAACGCATCGAATGTGATGATCATGTGCCCCTCCTGCGGTCCGACGCGGATCGGTCACAAGATCGACGCAGATGGGCACAAGCGTCGCATCTGTTCCAAGTGCGGAGGTGACCTGTGACCGCGCGCCTTAGGGAGCAGTACAAGGCTGAGATCAAGGCTGCTCTCAAAAAGCAGCTTGGTCTCGACAACGACATGATGGTCCCGACTCTCGACAAGATCGTGGTCAACATGGGAGTTGGCGACGCCATGACGGACAAGAGCCTGATTGACGCCGCCACCGAGGATCTGGCTACGATCACCGGCCGGCGGCCGCGGGTGAATAGGGCCCGCAAGTCGATCGCCAACTTCAAGCTGCGTGAAGGTGTTCCGATTGGGGTGTCGGTCACCCTGCGCGGTGACCACATGTGGGAGTTCTTCGACCGGCTCATTGCCGTCGCTATCCCAAGGATCAGGGACTTTCGGGGACTCAGCCCGAGAGCGTTCGATGGCGGAGGGAATTACTCGATGGGAGTGACCGAGCAGCTGATCTTCCCTGAGATCGACTACGACAAGGTGACACAAGTGCGTGGCATGGATATCACAATCTGTACAACGGCCAAGGAGAATGAGGGCGCCATGGCGCTACTCGAGGCATTTGGCTTCCCGTTCCGGCGCACGCAGAACGAAACGGCAGGGGTGTGACATGGCCAAGAAGTCTCTGATCGCAAAGTCCAAGCGCAAGCCGAAATTCAAGGTGCGCGCCTACAACCGATGTGGTCGGTGTGGGCGTCCTCGTGCCTACATCCGCAAGTTCGGTATGTGCCGCCTCTGCGTGCGTCAACTCGCTCACCGCGGTGAGCTCCCCGGTGTGAGAAAGGCGTCGTGGTAGCGATGTTGACCGATCCCGTTGCTGACATGCTCACCCGGATTCGCAACGCCAATACGGCGTTGCATCCGACGGTGATGATGCCTTCCTCGAAGTTGAAGGAGCAGATCGCCACGATTCTTGTGAGCGAAGGCTATGTCGAGTCGTTCGATGTCGAGACCGAAGGTCCTCACCGGACCCTCGACCTGACTCTGCGCTACGGCAAGGACCGCAGTCGCGTCATCCAGGGACTGCGTCGAGTATCGACGCCGGGCCGCCGCATCTACGCGGGCGCCTCAGATTTGCCTCGGGTCAACGGAGGTCTCGGAGTCGTCGTAGTGTCGACGTCCCAGGGTCTGCTGCCCGACCGCGAAGCGCGCCGTCGTCGTCTCGGCGGCGAGATCCTCTGCGAGGTGTGGTGATGAGCCGCATCGGCTTTTCGCCCATCGAGGTACCTGCGAGCGTCGAGGTGACGATCGATGGACCCACCGTCAGTGTGAAGGGCGCCAAGGGCACTCTGAGCCGGACGTTTAGTGATCGGATCTCGTTTGAGATGGAGGACGGCACGGTCAACGTCAAGAGGGACGGTGATGACCGAGAGGCGCGTGCTCTGCACGGCTTGAGTCGCGCTCTGCTCAACAACATGGTCGTGGGAGTTTCCGAGGGCTACCAGAAGGAACTGGCCACCGTGGGTGTCGGCTATCGCGCCAACCTGCAAGGTAAGACGCTCGAGCTCCAGGTCGGTTTCTCCCATCCGGTACACATTGAGATGCCCGACGGAATCGAGTTCGAGGTTCCTGAGCAGACGAAGATCATCATTCGGGGTATCGACAAGCAACTCGTCGGACAAGTCGCCGCCGACATTCGCTCGGTCCGGCCACCCGAGCCCTATAAGGGCAAGGGCATCAGGTATGTAGACGAGTACGTCCGCCGCAAGGCAGGCAAGGCAGGAGCGGTCGGATGAGGGGCTCACGTCAGGACGCCCGTCGGCGTCGCCACTTCAGGGTGCGCAAGTCGGTCAACGGCACAGCGCAGAGGCCACGACTGGCCGTCTTCCGGAGCAACCGGTACATCTACGCACAGGTCATCGACGATGAATCGGGTCGCACATTGGCCGCGGCGTCGTCGCAGGAGAAGGCGCTGCGAGATCGCACTCTGACCGTCGAGACGGCGGCGGAGGTGGGGAAACGCATTGCTGAGCGCGCCAAGGATGTCGGAGTGGAAGCGGTCGTATTCGATCGGGGCGGCTTCAAGTTTCATGGGCGGGTCAAGGCAGTCGCCGAGGCCGCACGCGAGGAAGGACTCACGCTGTGACGAGTAGGAACCGCAACCGGACCCGGGGACGTCGTGATGCGCGGCCCGCCGAAGGACCGCAGTACGACGAGCGCGTCATTCACATCAACCGTGTAGCCAAGGTCGTCAAGGGTGGCCGGAGGTTCTCATTCACTGCCCTCGTCACCGTCGGTGATGGAAAGGGCAAGGTCGGCATCGGCTACGGCAAGGCCAAAGAGGTCCCGACCGCCATCCAGAAGGGCTTTGAGGAAGCACGCAAGCGCATGACTCAGGTTCCGATGGCCGGTACCACCATCATCCACAAGAACATCGGCACTCAGAGCGCATCACGGGTGCTCGTAAAGCCGGCCTCTCCCGGTACCGGCGTGATCGCCGGGGGAGCGGTGCGTCAGATCCTGGAGGCGGCGGGCGTAAAGGATGTGCTCGCCAAGTCGCTCGGATCTCCCACCCACCTAAACGTGGCGAAAGCGACAATGGATGCTCTGCTCAGCCAGGAGCGCCCCGATGTCGTCGCGGCGCGCCGCAACAAGACGCCGGAAGAGATCACCCCGCCGGGCTTGCTGGCCGCCTATCGAACGGCGGAGCTCGGCAAATCTGTCGTAGACAACTAACCGGAGACCATCGTGGCGAAGAAGAACACCCTGAAGATCACCCTGGTGCGCAGCACGATCGGCCAGAAGCCGAAGACTCGCGCCGCCGTTAGGACTCTGGGATTGCGCAAGATTCGCCAGAGCACCGAGCGACCCGACACACCCGACGTGCGTGGGCTCATTCACCAGGTTCGACATCTCGTGGAGGTCACCGAAGTATGAAGCTGCACCACTTGAAGCCTGCCGAGGGCTCGAAGAAGAAGAGGATCAGGGTTGGTCGAGGCGAAGGTGGCCGGCGTGGCAAGACGGCTGGGCGCGGCACCAAGGGCACCAAGGCGCGCAACACCGTTCCCGCCTGGTTCGAGGGCGGCCAGATGCCGCTATATCGCCGGCTGCCCAAGTTGAAGGGCTTTAAGAATCGCAACAGGGTCGAGTACACGGTCGTAAATGTGGGACGGCTCAGCGACTTCCGCAAGGGATCAACGGTTGGTCCGGAAGAGCTTCGCGGTCGCGGGCTCGCCAAGAAGCGAGGGCCGATCAAGATCCTCGGTGAGGGCGAACTCAACAAGGATCTGACCGTACGGGCGCATGCGTTCAGTGTCGGTGCCGTGGCTGCGATCGAAGCCGCAGGCGGCACTGTGGAAGTGGTCGAGAAGTGAATCGCCGGTCGCCGATCGCCGGTCCGCAGTTCCCAGCGGATTCACTCCTGGGGATTGGAGAGCCGAGACTGGGGACTTGCAGCTGGACCCCGATAGAGTCTCTCTCGATCTACGAGGCCCAGTAACGAATGCTCTCTGTTTACCGAAACATGTTCCGGATCCGGGATCTCCGGATCAAGGTTCTGTACACGCTGTTCATCTTTGGCATCTACCGGCTGGGTGCAGCCATTCCGGTGCCAGGTGTCGATCTCGATCAGGTGCAGGCGTTTGCCGACGGCGCTGGGGACCAGGGCATTGTCGGACTACTCAACCTATTCAGCGGCGGGGCGCTCGAGACGTTCTCGGTCTTTTCTCTCGGGATCATGCCGTACATCACGTCGTCGATCATCATGCAGCTGCTGGCGGTCGTCATCCCGCGATTGCAGCGTCTTCAGGACGAGGGTGAGGCGGGTCGCAAGGCCATCACTCAGTGGACGCGCTACATCACGGTGGTTCTGGCGCTGCTCCAGTCGACCGGTCTGACCTTCCTGTTCAATCGGGGGATTCTGACCGGGGGCATCAACCTCATCCCCAACTACACCCCCGGCCGCGTCCTGCTCATCGTCATCACTTTGACTGCCGGTACAGCGTTCATCATGTGGCTGGGCGAGTTGATAAGCCAGCGGGGAATCGGCAACGGTATGTCGCTGATCATCTTCGTGAGCATTGTGAGCCAGATTCCATCTCAGTTCGTCACGCTCAGCACTTCGACGCAGGGGTACGCCAACGCCAAGTACTGGCTGGTTGTTCTCATGTTCCTCTTCATGACGGCGGGGATCATCTTCGTAGACCAGGGACAACGTCGAATCCCGATCCAGTTCTCCAAGCGGGTGCGGGGCCGCAGGGTGATGGGCGGTCAGAGCACCTACATCCCGCTCAAGGTCAACACGGCTGGCGTCATCCCCGTCATCTTCGCCTCGAGCGTCTTGTACTTTCCGGCATTGATTGCCACCTCGATCCCGGCTGGGGGCTTCTTCGGACCGGTTCGTCGCTTTATCGACAGCAACTTGGTGAGCGCTCAGACCTACTGGTACGTGGTCATGTTTGGGCTGCTGATCGTGTTCTTTACGTACTTCTACACGGCCATCCAGTTCGATCCGGCTCGCCAGTCGGACATGATTCAGCGCCAAGGCGGCTTCGTACCCGGGATCCGTCCCGGGTCGCAGACGACGCGCTACCTGGAGCACATCCTTTCGAGGATCACGCTGCCGGGGTCGCTGTTCCTCGCCTCAGTGGCGGTCCTGCCCTCGCTGGTGGCCATCTGGTTCAGCCTCCAACTCGGGTTCTCGGGTATCTCGATCCTCATCGTGGTGGGAGTCGCTCTCGAGACGATGAAGCAGATTGAGAGCCAGCTCATGATGCGTAACTACGAAGGTTTCCTGTCGTGATAGATCTGACTCCCCCCTTGTGGGGGAGTCAGCGGCGTCTTGCGCCGCTGGTGGGGGGTTCGCGTTCTACCTTGTGGGGGAGTCAGCGGCGTCTTGCGCCGCTGGTGGGGGGTCGTAGCGCCGGAGTCTCTAGTTCGCGGTGGTGCCTCTGATGGGCCGTCGCCTGCTCATGTTGGGCCCACCGGGCGCGGGGAAGGGCACCCAGGCTGAGATGCTGTGCCGGGCCATCGGCATACCCCATGTGTCGACGGGCGTGATGCTGCGCGACCATGTCGAGCGGGGGACGGAACTCGGGACCCGGGCCAAGGAGATCATGGATGCGGGCGACCTTGTTCCCGACGACATTGTGATAGCGATGGTGGAGGAGCGCCTGGCGGCCGAGGATGCTGCCTGCGGATTCCTGCTCGACGGGTTTCCTCGCACCCGGCCCCAGGCCGAGGCGCTGGTCGAAGTTCTGGGACCCGAGCGTGCCTTGGAAGCCGTCGTGAACCTTGAAGCACCAGACAGGGAAGTGGTCGAGCGAATCCTTTCACGGGGCCGCAGTGACGACACCGAAGAGGCGGTCCGTACCAGGATCGCTGTGTACCTGGAGCAGACCGCTCCCTTGATCGAGTACTACGAGACCGCAGGTCTGCTGACCCGGGTCGACGGTGTAGGTGAGATCGACGAGGTGCTGGCGCGGGTGGTCGCAGTGCTGGCCGCGTGATCACGACCAAGAGCACCGAGGACTTCGCCCGGATGCGCCACGCCGGTGGTGTTGTGGCCCGAATCCACGAGGTGGTGCACGAAGCGGCTCAGCCGGGCGTGAGCTTGCTTGAACTCGACTCCTTGGCCGCCGAGGTGATCGCAGAGGGCGAATGCACGCCGAACTTCCTCAACTACCACGGGTTTCCCGGCAACATATGTTTGTCGGTGGACAACCAGATCGTTCATGGCATTCCATCGAAGCGGCCGTTGAAGGAAGGCGACGTTCTGTCGCTCGATGCGGGCGCAATCTACGACGGATGGCACGCCGATGCCGCGATCACCTTTGGGATTGGCGAGGTATCCCCTGAAGCCTCCCTGCTGATCGAGGTGACGGAGAAGGCCATGTGGGCCGGTATCGAGATGTCTCGACCCGGCAGCCGACTCGGCGACATTGGGCATGCGATTTCGCAGGTCGCAGAACCTCACGGATACGGCGTGGTACGGGAGTACACCGGACACGGCATCGGACTCCAGATGCATGAGGATCCACAGGTACTCAACTACGGCAACCCGGGCAAGGGGATGAAGCTGAAGGTCGGGATGGCCATCTGCATCGAACCCATGTTCAATCTGGGTACACACGAGACAAGAGTGCTGGCCGACAACTGGACCGTCGTAACTGCCGATGGGGCGATCTCGGCTCACTTCGAACACACCGTGGCGATCACGCCCAATGGACCCGAAGTCCTCACCGTCCCCGGGGGAGCGTAGGAACGGATTCGGACGCGTACGGCGTCCGGCCCCTGGCGAGCCTTTCCCGGTTGGCCACAACTGCAGTCGAGATATCCGATCCCAGATACCAGATCGAAGACCGTCGGACATAGCTCGAGAACACTGCCCGATTGGCCGGATCCGCAGGAAACTATGTGACCGGTAGCGGCGTTGACGCGTCGTACCCGGTGGGGGCGACATATTGAGACGCGATGATGAGCGACAGGAGCAAGAGATGATGACGAACATGCTGCGTCCCCTCGGCGCGCTGATCCTGGCGCTGGCCCTGGTGGCTGCGGCGTGCGGGGACGATGACGTCGATGGAGATGCCGCTTCCGGTCAGGGCGCCTCAAATGCGTTGCTCCCCTTCGAACTCATCCAAGACAGTGAGTTCACCTTCGACGTCGATGCCTTCGACACGACTCGCGGCCTATTTCACGTGACGACGACCGAGCCAACGATCTGTTCTATCACCTGGGGAGAGACGACCGAGCTCGGCAATATCAACAATTCGCTGACGATGAACGGGACCGGCATCATCCAGCACGATGTCCCGTTGCCGGGGGCTGAGCCCGGCAAGACATACCATTTCACAGTTCAGGGATCGACCGCCGATGGTCGAGTCTTCCAGAGTGAAATGGGTACGTTCATCCTGCCCGAGGTGGAGGCCGCTGCCGAGCCGGCACCGGAGATGGCCGTTCACGGTGAGAATCTCGCCGAGGGGTCCTCGATTGTCGTGGTTAGTTCGGAGTTCTCCGCTGCCTGGTCGGCAGACAACGCGATCGACGGGGACATGAGCACCGAGTGGGCAACCGCGAGCGATGGTACGGACGGGTTCATCGAATTAGATCTGGGTGCCGAGTTCGAGATAGCCGGATTCGAATTCATCACCAGGTCGATGACAGACGGCACTGCCATCACCAGTGAGTACACCGTCAGCGTTGATGGTTCGGTTTTTGGTCCGTTTCCTGCCGGCAACCCGGCCGACCCGCGTTTTGCTGCCGCCACGGCAGTCGGACGCATCGTGAGATTCGAGATCACTGACTCTTCGGGTGGCAACACCGGGGCCATCGAGGTCAAGGTGTTTGCTCCGCAGGCAATGGGCGATTCGGGCGACATGAGTGATACCGACACCACCAGCACCACGAGCACCACCGTGGCAGACACCACTACGACTACTGAGGACGACATGGACAGCTAGATGGTGAACGAGCCCGTCGGACGGTCTGGCCCGTCCTTACGAGATCCCAACGGAGATCGATCTCTCCGAGTGGACTACCGCAGCGGTTTGGTGCCGCCGGCTCAATACGACCTTCAATGCTGCGGCAATCGGTCCCTGACGATCGAAGCCGAGGACTTTTCCCGAACTTGTGGTCCCACCGGGGCTGCGTTACCCTTCCCGTCCGGCCCTTCGGGGCCAGTTTGGTGTGCGCGCCGGAAACCCTTTGGGGTGACGGTGTTCACACCGCACAGAGTCGAGACGACGCCGCTGACAGCGAGTCGGCTGCCGCCGTCGGACCTCAGTCTCCGCCCATCGGGTGTCGGCTGTGTCCGTACGTCGGCACTGAGATAAGGGTCTGAGATGAAGGTACGACCGAGCGCCAAGAAGATGTGCGAAAAGTGTCGCATCATCCGGCGACACGGGCGTGTCTGGGTCATCTGCCCGAATCCTCGCCACAAGCAGCGGCAGGGGTGAAGTATGGCGAGAATCGCAGGAGTTGACCTTCCCCGCGACAAGCGGGTCGAGATCGGACTGACCTACATCTTTGGTGTGGGTCATACCCGCGCCTTGGACGCATGTCTGTCGCTGGAGATCGATCCCAACACCAAGGTTCGGGATCTCACCGACGCCGAGGTGCAGAAGATCCGGCAGTTCATCGATGCGAACTATCGGGTCGAAGGTGACCTACGTCGCGAGGTCTCACAGAACATCAAACGCAAGGTGGAAATCGGCTCCTACCAAGGAATCCGCCACCGCCGCGGGCTGCCGGTGCGCGGCCAGCGGACCCACACGAACGCTCGCACCCGCAAGGGTCCGCGTAAGGCGATCGCAGGGAAGAAGAAGGCACCGAAAACCTAGGCATTCTGAGGAGTTCTGCGTTGGCCGAAAAGAAGAAGAAGGCGCGTCGCCGGGAGCGAAGAAATATCCTCCACGGCGAGGCGCACATCACCGCCAGCTTCAACAACACCATCATCAACATCACCGACCTGGACGGAAACACGCTCGTGTGGACGTCGGGCGGCACGGTGGGGTTCAAGGGTTCGCGCAAGTCCACGCCGTATGCGGCGCAGGTGGCAGCGGAGCAGGCTGCCAGGCGCGCCGGCGAGTACGGCATGCGCAAGGTCGATGTGATTGTCCGTGGCAGTGGTTCGGGACGAGAGACGGCCATCCGCACGCTCCAGACCATGGGGATGGAAGTGACAGGGATCCGCGACATCACACCCATGCCGCACAACGGTGTCCGTCTCAAGAAACGTCGGAGGGGCTGAACCCATGGCTCGGTATATCGGACCTGTTTGCAGGCTGTGCCGCAGGGAGCGCACCAAGCTCTTTCTCAAGGGAGCGCGGTGTGAGTCCTCGAAGTGCGCTATCGAACGCAAGCCGTACCCGCCAGGGGAGCACGGTCGGGGGCGCATTCGCGAGACTCAGTACCTCATCCAGTTGCGGGAGAAGCAGAAGGCGCGCCGCATTTACGGTGTGCTCGAGAAGCAGTTCCGCGGCTACTACAAGGAGGCGGCTCGCCAGAAGGGGATCACGGGCGAGAGCCTGCTACGGATCCTTGAGAGTCGTCTCGACAATGTCGTCTATCGGTCTCGGTTCGCAGAGTCGCGCTCGCAGGCTCGCCAGCTCGTGTCGCACGGTCACTTTCGGGTGAACGGACGCCGGGTCACGGTGCCGTCCTACCGGGTGCGGCCTGGCGACGTCGTAACACTGAAGGATCGCAGCAAGGACCTACTCGTCGTCCAGCACGCCATCGACACGGCAGGCAGCCGGGCAGAAGTCGAATGGCTCGACGTGGACGCCGATAGCCGCAAAATCACCATCACCGACCTCCCGAACCGGGCTCAGATCGACACCCAGGTTCAGGAGACGTTGATCGTCGAGCTCTACTCGAAGTAAGGGGACCAATCGTGCTGATCGTCCAACGTCCGCAGATCGAAGAAGAAGTAGTTACCGGGTTCCGCAGTCGGTTCGTTGTCGAACCGCTCGAACCGGGATTCGGCTATACCCTCGGCAACACCCTTCGTCGCACGCTGCTGTCCCGCATCCCCGGCGCCGCCATCACAAGCGTGCGGATCGAGGGAGTGCAACATGAGTTCTCGACCATCGCAGGTGTCGTCGAGGATGTCGTGGACATCATTCTCAACCTCAAGGGCGTAGTTCTTCGCTTCGAGGTGGATGAGCCGCAGACCCTCTATCTCTCTGCGAAGGGCAAGTCGGACGTCACCGCCGGCAACCTGAAGCTCCCTGCGGGTGTCGAAGTCGTCAATACCGATCACCACATCGCGAGTCTCTCGTCCGCCGGAAAGCTCGAGGTCGAAATGGTCTGCGAGCGTGGCGTCGGATATCGCACCGCGGACAAGAACAACAAGGGCGAAGGCATCGGGGTGATCCCAATCGACAGTATCTTCTCTCCGGTGCGCAAGGTCGCCTACAACGTCGACAGCACACAGGTCGGCCAGATGACGAACTTCGACAAGCTTGTCATCGACATCCACACCGATGGCTCGGTTACCCCGCGCGAGGCCGTTTCCTCGGCCGGGAAGACCCTTAACGAGCTGATGGGGCTCTTCGCCGACTTCGGCGAGGGGATCGGCCTCGAGCTGGGAGACGTCGTCACGACCGAGTCATCGTCTCCCGACCTCGAACTCCCGATCGAGGCACTCGACCTGTCTGAGCGTCCACGCAACTGCTTGCGTCGTGCCCAGATCCAGACCGTTGGTGAGCTGGTCGATCAGACCGGCGACGCTCTTCTCAACATCACCAACTTCGGGCAGAAGAGCCTCGACGAAGTCACAGCGAAGCTTGACGAGCTCGGTCTCTCACTGCGGGTCTCCAATGACGAAGAGGTCAGCGCCTAATGCCGCGGCCGAAGCGGGGTCCTCGTCTGGGTGGCAGTGCCGCCCATCAGAAGGCGATCCTGAGCAACCTTGCCCAGGAACTGTTTTGGGATGAGCGCGTCACCACGACGGTGGCCAAGGCCAAGATGCTCCGGCCGTATGCAGAGAAGATGATCACCAAGGCACGGCGCGGATCTCTCCACGACCGGCGCCTGATCCTGAAGGACATCGAGGACACCGAGGTCGTGACCCGCCTTTTCGACGAAGTGGCCCCCAGGTATTCGGAACGTCCTGGCGGCTACACCCGGATCGTCCGTCTTGGCCCTCGCCGCGGCGACGGCGCCGAGATGGCGATAGTGGAATTGGTGTGAGCGACGGCTGTTGAGACGTCGCTCCATGCCGCTCAAAGCACGGGCGACTCCCCGTTCTCCATCTTCCGGATTCTGCTGGAGGTCTCGCCATGCCGACCGGTCTAGCCGGCTCGCGTTGGCTCATATGCCTTCACCCAAGCGGTTGATTGGCGAGCTCCCGACCGCCATGCCCCGTCGCGGCCCGTCCGTAGCGAGATCGACTCGGCGGGGCGAAGCATGATCGAGGAAGCAAGACGCCTTCCACCGTCGATGGTGACGGTCGGCATTGCCTTTGTCAGCCTGTTCATCGTGCTGGCGCTGGGAACGATTGTGGCCGTCATGGCAGACGACACCCCGCCCACGCCAGAACTCGAAGGCTTCCCGATCATCGAGGGATCCGAAATGGTCGACTCGATCTCTACCTGCACCGACACCGCATGTGACGGGTATGGCATCCTTCTGATGGGGAGGGATCTCGATGCTCCCAAGCTCACAGAGAGCCTCGTCAGCTTCTGGCGTTCCAGTGGTTGGCGTTCCGTCGGGTGCGTCGATGAGAGCAGCATTTGCTTCGCCGACGATGATCTCCGGATCTCCGTCCGGGACTGGGAGCAAGTGGATCCGCTTCTAGCCCCAACTCTCGTTGAGGGCGTCGCCGATCGTGAACTCGACGCCGCCCGGCTCCTCTATGTCCACTACTACCGGTGCGGTGTGATATTCCCGTGCGAGTAGTGATCGCGTGAAGCGATAACCTCTCTGACAATGCTCCGACGCCTCTGGGACCGCCTCGTCACCCCCATTCGTCAGCGAGGCACCGCTGTGTTCCTCACGCTCTCGATCGCCGTCGGCGTGGTGGTTGGAGTCGCCGCGGCTGCGCTTATCGGAGCGGTCGAACTGCTGGGCGACTCGGTGAGTTGGTTCGGCGATCGTATTGGCGACCAGAGGATTGCCATCATCGTCGTCCTACCATTCGGGATTCTGGCCGCGTGGTGGATCGCCCGGCGGTTTGCTCCCGAGACCTCCGGTGACGGAGTCCCGGAGGCGGCCGAAGCGCTGGCCATCCGTTCCGGGTATATCCCGAGCCGTGCGGCTCCGCTCAAGATCGTGACCACGGCCCTCACGATCGGTACGGGTGGTTCGGCGGGCCGGGAGGGACCGATCGTCCAGATCGGCGGATCGATTGGGTCCTCCATCGCCAGGCACACTGGGCTTGGCGAGGATCGGGTTAGGAGCCTCGTGGCGGCCGGCGCCGGAGCGGCGATCGGAGCGTCATTCAACGCCCCTATCGCCGGGATGCTCTTTGCCATGGAGGTGATCCTCGGAAACTTTGCTATTCGCCACCTCAATGCGGTGATCCTGGCGTCTGTCACGGCTGCTGTGACGACGCGATCGATCGTTGGTGAGGACCTCATTCTGCGGGCCTTTCCTCACAGGGTGCGCGACCCTCGGGAGCTGCTGTTGTACGCCGCGCTAGGTGTCCTTGCTGCCCTCGTGGGGTGGTTGTTTCTCAAGCTCACCGACCGTGTCGAATCGCTGCAGGTCTCGAGCGTCAATTGGATGCGACCGCTTCTTTGGGGACTTGCAGTAGGAGCGATCGCTTGGGCCGAACCCGAAGTACTCGGCACGGGGCAGGAGTTTGTAGGGAGCCTCCTCAATCTGGTCTCGGCCGAGTCGGTCGTTTGGGGCACGTTGCTTCTCATAGGTGGGGCCAAGCTGATAGCGACCGCCCTGACGCTCGGATCGGGTGGCTCCGGTGGCGCGTTCATGCCGAGCCTGTTCGTTGGAGCGGTGTTGGGTGCCGCATTCACCGATCTGGTGGCTCCAGTTTGGTCGTTCAGTGTTCTCGAACCGGGCGGTTTCGCAGTGGTAGGCATGGCCGCGACCTTCGCCGCCGTAGCTCGGGCGCCGCTCACATCGATCTTGATCGTCTTTGAGATAACCCAGGACTACGGACTGGTGCTTCCACTCATGCTCGCCACCTCTCTGGCGACCTTCCTTGCCGATCGAATACATCCGTTGAGCGTGTACTCGATGGCGTTGGAGCGACGCGGTGTGCGGTTGTCGCGTCGCAGTGAGGTCGATCTTCTCGATACGGTCCGAGTGGGTGATGTGGCATCTCGCTCACCCGCCGCCGTATCAACGACGATGACCATCGACGAGGTGCAGCTGGTGTTCGACGAGAAACGGATGCACGGAGTACCGGTCTTGGATGGAGCTGGCGCACTGGTCGGTGTCATCACGGTGACCGACGTGCTGCGCGCCGGGGGGCCTTCGCCTCACGTTCGGGTCGAAGACGTCATGACCCCTCGGCCGGTCACCGCATCTCCCTCGACCCCGGTGTCGGTCGTTCTGGAGAAGATGGCCTCCCTCGGCATCGGCCGTGTACCGGTGGTGGCCGAGGAAGACCCGACGACGCTCGTCGGCTTGTTCCGGAGAGAGGATGCGGTGAAGGCTTATCACCGGGCGCTCGGCCAGGAGGTGCATCATGATCTCGATCGTTCACGCCTCCAGGCCAGAGTTGCCCCTGGAACAGATTTTCATGAAGTCGTGGTGCCGGCTGGGTCGGTGGCGGATAACCGCCTTCTCAAGGAGATTCCCCTCCCGAGCGGGGTGACGGTCGTCTCGGTCATGCGGGGGAATCGGGTGCTCGTGCCGCAGGGGAGTACTCGGCTCACCGCCGGTGACATTCTCACCGTCTTCGCTCGCCACGGTCTTCACGAGCAGCTTTTGGAACGTATGCACGCCGACGACACTGCCGAGCTGGAGATGGTCATTGGAAACGATGAGGCGCGATTCTTTGATCTGGAGGTGCCGGCCAGGTCGGTCGCCGACGGTCGGGCGATCAGGGAAGTGGCCGTCCCGGGTGGCTGCACGATCGTTTCGGTGCGCCGCGATGGCGACGTGCTCATCCCCGACGGGTCGTCGGTGCTGGCAGCGGGTGACGTGCTCACTGTGTTCGCCAAACCCGAGTCGCGCCGACTGTTCGTCGAGCGCCTGAGGGCGGCGGCCGATTAGGGGTTAGGCATCTGATCCTTGCTAGAACTGATTCCGAGCGTTCAACTCCAACACCAGGGAGCGTCATGACACAGCCCATCAGGATCGGCATCCAAATCCAGCCCCAGCACGCGTCTTTCGAACGGATGCGCTCTGCAGCACTCGAGGCCGAGGAGCGCGGTGTCGACGTGATCTTCAACTGGGACCACTTCTATCCCCTCTTCGGTGCACCCGACGGCGAGCACTTCGAGTGCCTGACCCAGCTGGCCTCGTTTGCCGAGGCGACGTCGCGGGTGGAGATAGGTCCGCTGGTGCTGTGCAATTCGTATCGGAACCCGAACCTCGTCGCCGATATGGCGCGGACGATCGACCATATCTCTGGAGGGCGATTCATCCTCGGCATTGGTGCCGGCTGGTTCGAGCGCGACTACGACGAGTACGGCTACGAGTTCGGGGAAAAGCCGGACAGGGCTCGGGCGCTCCGGGAATCTCTTCCCATCATCGAGCGTCGTCTTGGCCTGCTCAACCCGGCGCCGCTTCGCAAGATCCCGATTCTGGTGGCTGGGGGAGGAGAGCAGGTCATGCTTCGGTTGGCAGCCCGCCATGCCGACATTTGGCACGGGTTCGGTGATCCGGAGACGCTTCGTCACAAGCACTCCGTGCTGGACTCCTGGTGTGAACGGGAGGGGCGGGACCCGTTGGCCATCGAGCGCTCCACCGCCGTCGGGGACGAACGCGACGACACCTCCTATGGGGACGATCTGGTGGCAATCGGTTCGACGTTCCTCACGTTCGGTATCGATGGCCGCGACTACGACATGTCCTGGCTCGACGGTTGGGTGGCTTGGCGGGATCAGAGGAACTCGGATCGCTAGTGCGATTCGAGTTGGCATCCGGTCGGAGATGAGCGCGAGACGCGACAGGCTCCTACGTCTCCTCACCGCCTATGACCCGGCCGATGAGGACGAGCAGCGCTATCGGATCGAGATGCTCGACTTGGCCGCAGTGGCACACGATCCCTTTGATCGCACCCACTATGAACCGGGACACTTCACTGCGAGCGGGTTCGTGATCCATCCCGACGGAGTTCGGGTGCTTCTGATCCATCACGGCAAGATCGGCGTCTGGCTCCAACCGGGGGGGCACATCGATCCAAGCGATCGGTCCGAAGTCGCGGCGGCGATGCGTGAGATCACCGAGGAGACCGGCGTGGCTGCCTTGACCCCTGTGACGGAGTCAATCATCGATATCGACATCCACCTGTTTCCCGGGGCGGCAGATCAGCCCGAGCACCGGCACTACGACATCCGTTTTGCCTTCGTCGCTACCGATGCCGACTTGGTGTCCAACCATGAAGTTCTTGACGCACGGTGGGTGTCGCTGGCCGAGGCCGGTTTGTTGAACCCGGACAGATCGGTGGTGCGTCCGATTCGCAAGCTTCTAGCCGACCTATCCTGCGACGGGTGATCAGCAGAGCCATCAACGCCGCCCTTCTGCGACGCGATCCGTATCTCTATATGACGGTCGCGTCCGATGGCGTCGCGGACGGAGCGATCGTCGTGGCGGCTGTGTATGCGATTCTCATGGCCCCGCTTGTCATCGATGGGGTCTCGGTGATCTCGGCTGCCCGCCTGTTGCTGAGCGGCATGTTCTCCTGGATCATCCTGTCGGG
>JAJCYA010000062.1 GCA_029263095.1 Acidimicrobiia bacterium
GCCCGATGCACATCCAAACCGCCTACGATCGACATCAGGGACCTCCTTCGAAAGCTCCGCCCCAAAGGGCCTATTCAGCACACCAGTGTGCTTGAGCCGGAGGGGGTCCCCCACATGTCATCTGTCAAGACTTCGCTACCCCGGGCGTCGCTTTCAGCCTCGTGTTGAACCAATGACATCGCGCTCGGGGATGGCAAGGCGGGCGTCCGGAGCGGCCTGTCAGTCGATCAAGCGGAGGCGTAGCGCTGCTGCTACTGCCTCGGCGCGTCGGTTCACGCCGAGGCTCGCGTACAGGGACCGAATGCGGGTTCGCAGGTTGCTCTCTGACCAACCTGTGGTCTCACTAATCGCGCGGTTACCTATGCCTGAGGCCAGCAATCGGAGAAGCCGGATCGAATCCTCATCGAGGTCCATCTGGCCAACATCGGATTCGGATATGGCCAGATCCACTAGTGCGTGGGCCAGGTGGGGATCAACGTAAGCGCCTCCGGAAGCGACTGCGTTCAGCGCCTTGACAAGTTCGGCGCGCCCTGAGCGCTTCAGCACGAAGCCGGACGCTCCCAGTTCGATCGCCCGCCGCAGATAGCTGGGATCGTCGTGCATCGTCAACACGATGGTTGCCGGCGGTGCCTCCATCCGGTCCAAGTGTTCCAACACTTCGAGGCCGCCCATACCCTCCATCCTTAGATCGAGTAGCACAACGTCAACGTTGGTTTCCTTCAGGAGGTCCAGCAGGGCTGCACCATCAGACGCCTCACCGACCGTCTCGATCGACTCGTCACCGGCCAGCAAGAGCTGGATGCCCTCGCGCACGATGGCATGATCATCGACGATGGCGACTCTCATCGGCCTCTCCTTTCAATGGAACCCGGGCCACGACCGTGGTCCCGTCACCGTTCTTTGATCGGATATCGAGGTCACCGCCGACCGCTTCGAGCATGCCGCGCACGGTGGCGATCCCCAATCCTTCAGGAGCTTGCTGCCACTCGCCATCATCAACCACGCTGAGTACGGCGGCGTCGCCCATGTCACTCAGCCGGAGATCGATCTTCGTGGCACCCGAGTGCTTTACGGCGTTGGCCACTGCCTCTCGCGCTGTTCGGTAAAGAGCTTCTTCTACCACCGCCTCGAGCCCTCGATCCATCTCGATGTCAATACTGATCACGGGCTGAGCGTCGCCGTCTGCTGCCAGTGCAAGCAACGAGCTCTTCAGACCCTGCTGGTCGACTGGTGACGTTTGGAGCCGTCGCATCTCGTCGCGCAGGGTGTCATCTACGCCTCGCACCAAGTCACCGAGTCGCTCCGTCTCAGCGGCGGCATCGCTCGGGTCGAGTTGCGAGTCCTGGAGTGCCTCAAGTCCGTAGAGCAACCGGTACAGGGGCTGACCGACATCGTCATGGAGCGCCGTGGCTAGGCGAACCCGTTCGGCTTCGCGAACTTCGAGACTGCGACGCAGCAGCACCTCGCTCTCCCTTCTACGGCGCTCCACCCCGCGCAACGTCACCAAAGTGAGTGCACCCATGAACAGCGCCAGGACTCCTAGTCCCGACCCGATCCTGACCCAGGTACTAGCCCGAACTCCCCCAAGAGTCTCATTGAAGGGCTCGAGGCGCTGGTACACCTCGAACACCGCCGTGATCTGCCCGTCGGCACCCCTGACCGGCAGGTAGAACTCGATGAGCGGACCAAGGTCGCGTTCGAACTCATTCTCCGCGTCTGTCAGGGCCGCTTCCTCGACCGAAATCTCGCCATCGAAGGCCAAGGCGACGTCGCTCTGCAGATTGAATCTCCGGCCAATGAGGCGCTCCTCGTCCGACCACAAGATCCGGCCGACCGAATCCCACAGCTTGACCCGCACGGTATCGCCCCCGAGCAGCCGGAGCCGGGCGGCTTCTGCGAAGTTCGACAGGTCGGCGCCGGGCACGAATTCACTCGGTGCCGCCGAGTCGACGACCGCGTCGACCGCACGCTGTAGCTCGTCGACGCGAGCGGTCACCAGGTGGTCCCGGACGGCCGACGGAACAAGGAAACCGAGGGAAACGGCAACGATTCCCGATAGGAGCACTCCGACGAAGGCAACGCGACCGAGCCGTCCCAGCTCTCGCCAGGCCGCGCGGTAGATGCGTCGTGCAGGGCGCCCCCTCATGTTCATGAGGGTTCCCACTGATACGGTGCCCCTCTAGGGCCAAACGGCCCAAGACGATGCGCGAACACTGCGAATGTCGTCGGGTAGAAGGTCCTGCACGGGGGAGCCCACAACTGGGTCCGCGAGGCGACGCTCGGCACTCCCGACCGGCCAGACCTGCGACGTACGTTGCTACTGCTCACGAAGGGAGCAACGAATGCGCAAACAGTCAATCGTTCTTCTGGTGTTGATGGCTCTCATGCTCGCAGCATGTGGTGACGACGACTCGGGCGCTGCGCCCTCTGACGTCACCTTCGACATCGAAGTGATCGAGATCAAGGGCGCCACCGACGGCATCGATCCGCCGTCCGTGGACCCAGAGACTCTCTCAGAAGGATACGGCTTCACGCCTCCGGGCGAGTACGACGCCGACAACCCGAACAAGTGGCAGGTAGCCACGTACCTGTATAGCCCTGGTGCCATGTCCGTCGTCAATGGCGACGACGTCACCCTCCGATTCTTCGGGATCAACGGCGATTCTCACCAGATGTGGGTCGAATCGCCTGACGGCACGAAGGTCACCGACGTCGTTGAACTCAATCGTGGACGCGAACTCATCCTCGAGTTCACGGCTGACGATCTCGGCCACTACAAGATCGTCTGTGCAACCCACGCACCGACGATGAACGCCGACATCCTGTCAGTCAGCGGCTGACAGTTCCCGCGGACACTCATGGACGCCGGTTGGGGGGCCATGTTGGGCCTCTCAACCGGCGACCGCTATCCCGGAACGTCGGACCCGAACCTTGGAAATCGACGGCAGCATCCCCACACGGGACACCTGTGATGAACTTCTTCTTCTCTTTCAAGAGGCCCCCGGCTACGCCGGGGGCCAAGAGTCAGCGGCGACGACGGAGTGGTGGCGGCCACGGAATTGGGAGTTCCATCTGTTCGGGCTCAGGAGCGAGCGTCTGAGCCGCCTCGTCATCCTCGATGGGCTGCGTAGGTGCCTGGTCGGCCCTGTCTGCCTCGCGGCGGGCCAGGGCACGCTCCAGGCGCTCCTTACGCACCCACCCCCGAGTAACGCCTGGTCCGGCCCAACTGAGCTTGCCTTGTGATCCGGCGATGACCTGTTTGCCTTTGGGGAGCCATTGGGCCAGCGCCTCGAACTTCGACAGGTACTTGGCGAGGTACTTGGCGACGTCGTAGGCCGAACCGGGGTTCTCTGGGGATGCTTGGACTTGGGTGATGTCGAGCATCGGCCCGAACCCGTACTTGTCCGCGAGTTCTTGGAGTTCCTTCTTGGTGACGACCGCTCCGGTCAGGCCGAGTTCTTCGGCTTTGCGGAAGTGCTTTCGGCGGGCCTTGCCCCCGAGCCGGTCGCCTCGGTACTGGACTCCCGCCACGAGCGCATGAAGGTGGACGGCTGTTTGGCCGGTCCGTTCGAAGCGTTTCTCTTGGCGTTCGAACACCCGAGCGAAGGCAATCCCACCGATCGACCCAGGGCGCTTGGCGACCATCCGAGCGAACGCCTGCTTGAACACCCGCCAGTTCTCAGCCACCTCCGGATACGGCAGCGGCTCAGCCAGGGTCAAGGTCACGAACACCAGCGACACACCCTGGGCCAGCCAGTACTGGATACCGGTGAGTAAAGAAGCAACCTGCGAGACCACCTCGACAAGATCACGGCGTGGGAGAAACGAGCTGGAGCTGCGGGAGCGCAACTCGACCAGCTCAAAGCAATCGCCACGGACGCCCAAGAACGCCTCACCGACGCTGATCCACCAACGCAGCGCCGCGTGTATGAACTGCTCCAACTAGACATAAGCGTCACGCCCGACCGATCGCTCGACATTCACGGCAACATCCCCACCGATCGGCCCCTCATGATCGACAGCGAAGTTTCAGCAGAGGCGCCTCAGCACCCCCGACCTACCGACCGGCGCTCACACGACATTCTTGAGCTCTGGGTGATGGGGCGGTGATGGGGCGGTGATGTCACGGGACGCTCAGGATCCGTCTCAGGAATGCGCCCGCATCCCGTTCTCACTTTGGTTGGTAGCTCTCCACCGGCAGTACATCGCTGAGCATGGACCGGAAGTTGGGGCACTCAATCGGCGATGGCTCCGGGCAGCAAAGGGCGTGCTCGAGACCGATGATCGCAGTCGTCAGACCGTGTTGGCGATGCCGAAGTTCATCGAGCTTGCGGGCGAGTGACTCCTTGCCGTCCACAAACGCATCCGGCAAGAGAAGGCCACGGATCTCGGCGAGCGAGAATCCGCTGCGCTGGAGAAGC
>JAJCYA010000063.1 GCA_029263095.1 Acidimicrobiia bacterium
CGGTCGGCGACGGTGACGGGAAGACCGCTGCGGAGCGCTTCGGCGACGGGCAAGCCGAAGGATTCCACGTCTGAGGGGAAAACGAACACGTCGGCCGAAGCGAACGCCGAAACGAGGCCTGGTCGGTCGAGAATCCCGAGCCAGTCAATGCGGTCGGCAACGCCGACAGTCCGGGCGCGCTCCTGGAGGGCTCGCCCGTCCCGATGGGTAGGATCGACGGTCCAGAGGAGGCGAACATTCCCGGGGAGGCGGGCGAGAACGTCGAGGAGCACGAACATGTTCTTCTGCGGTGATGGCAGCCCGACATGGAGCATTCGCCGTGTACCGTCCGCCCGCCCTGGCGCGGCCCAGTCGCGAACCAGCAGGTCAACTCCGTGGGGGATCGCTACACAGCGTGGATGACCGGTGAATCGCTGCACCTCGGTGGCGAGCACCCGGGTCGGCGTGACAAGTGTGTGGGCGGATCGGGCGGCGACCCGCAGCCACGTGGCGCGGACGTCCCGGCGCCATTGCCCCGGCCGGGCGAGATAGGCGTTGTGGACGATGACAACCTCAGGGAGACCGCTGCGAAGGGGTAGGTTGTCGAAGAGGAGCGCGGCCCGTGGGCGGAAGGCGCGCAACGCCCGCCGGGCTTCGATCAGCCGAACGGCAGGGTTCGATGCCCCGAGGATCGTGACCCCGGCGGAGAGATCGCCAACCTGGTCGACGAGCTCCGGGGAGGCGATGAGGTGGAGCGGCTCGTCCGCTCTGCGGCCAGCGGCAAGCAACCCGGCTACAACCGTGATTGCTCCACCCATGCGAGCGTTGGCCGCCACGGCCACGTATTCAGCCTTCACGGCGCGATCTCACCAGGTTGAGCCAGTCCCATCCACCCGCGACCTTGAGCGGGACGTCGAAGAGTGGACCGTAGTGTACGACGAGGCTTCGGCACGCGTGATCTACCGATTGCGGGACGCTTGATCACCCCTTCAGGGCGCGTCCCCGTGACCCCTCGTTGCCAAGACGTACATCACCGTGAAGTATGCGAAGCCGGCGGCGGCGGTGGCGCGCGCTGCCCCCAGTCCACCCTGATCGGGGATCCACCAGAGGTTGAGTCCCAGGTTCACAACCACAGCCACAGCGTACGCCGACGCGATGCGCATCGTTCTCGAACTTGCGATAGCCTGAACATCGATCGCGTAGGACAGGACCTGAAAACCCTGCCCGATCGCCACCCATACAATGATCTGCACCGCTCCTTGCCTAAACGCTTCAGCGAGGAGCAGGCGAACCGCGACTGGACTCAGAGTGATGATTCCGCTGACTGCCATTGCGATGAGACTGAATTGAGCGCCGAGAAGTCGGTTGGCCATCGGTTTGCGGTTCGGGTCACTGGCGGCGGCTGCTCGAAAGAGCGGCGCGGCGGCAAGCGTGGGCAGCAGGCCGCCGATCACGGCCAGAGGTGTCGCCGCGAGGCCATACGCTGCGGCATACACGCCTACCTCCTCAGTCGATCGTAGAAGGCCTATCAGGTACCGATCGCTGAAGGAGAACAACCATGACAGTGCGCCAACAGCGATCAAAGGCGCAGCAAACCGCAAGCCGGATCGCAGCCAGGGCTTCACCGACCTGCTCCGCAAGGCCTTGCCAACTCGACGACTAACCAAGGCCACGATAATGAGACCCATGAGGCTTTGACCCAACAAAAGACCACCGCTCGAAGCACCTATGACACCGACCACCCCTGCCGCTGCCAATGGGACTGCGAATGCCCTGATGCCGTCGAATACTGCGGATGAGACGACCTCGCCACGCGTGATGAGCATGTTGCTCTCGAACAGGTACCGCGCCTCAGAGACGACGACCCCTCCGGTGACCACGCCCAGCACGACGAGGTCTATCCGTTCAAACACCACCGCCGCAACGAGACCGGTTGCCACCGCTACCGCGGCGCCGCCCAGCGCCAGGCTGTTGATTGCCAGTCGTGCCGAGCCTAGAAAGCCTTCTTCATGTCCGGCCACCTCGGCATCATGGAAGCCCCGCATTGCGAAGTGGACAAACGGCGCCACCGCTACCATCACCACGAGCCCAACACCGGCGACTGCAAGCCGGTACTCCCCAAAAACTGCTGGCTCGACCAACTCGGTCAGCAGCCGGATGCCAACTGCGGTTCCGATGACCGCCACGGCTCGGCCAGCCGTGACACCCGCCAGGCGCCGAGCGTAGATACGGGCAGCAGCAAACATCGCAGGTCCTCCGACGGCTGAAAGCGGTGCTCGCGAGGCTACACAGAGAGCACAGCGCACCCCATCGATTTCGTGTGGCTGGGCGTTGTGGCTCCAGATTGCATTTGTCGCCCGACCGGGCACGGTGATTGGCCTTTCCCGGGCGCTCGACTGTTCATTGCCTGCGAACTCAACTGCACCGGTGTAGGTTCTCTAAGAGTCCTGATGATGGCGTTCAGCTAGCCGCAGGCCCAGTCAAACCTTTCGCGATGTAGCTCAGAGACTCAGGCACAAAGACCACTGCCATGTACATTTCGCACCGATCTCAGCGCTGGCTGAACATCGCAGCGCGGAGATCAAGAGACTCGCTGACGTGGCAGCTCTGCGCGTGACGCCCAACTCATCGACACGATCGGGATCGCGGACCGAACACTGGAACGACGACAACCCCAACCCGATCAGCAGGCGAGAAGCCTCCGATAGGACCATCACCAAGGACCGGCAAGTATGAGTCGATTTCACCACGATCCTCGAATCCAGGGCCGGTAGGGTGCATCCGTGAGATAGGAAGAGGATGCATCATCGGAGCGTAATGTGATTGTCGTCCGCATCAAGGGTGGCCTCGGGAATCAGCTCTTCGCCTACTCTGCCGCCCGGCGCCTGTCGCTGGTCTCAGGATCAGAGCTAGTGATCGATGCTGTCAGCGGCTTCGAAAGGGACTTTCAGTACCGGAGTCAGTATTTGCTTGATCACTTCAATATCCCTGTGCGGACGGCGACCAAGGCTGAGCGGTTGGAGCCGTTTGGGCGAAGCCGACGAGGCATCTCGAAGTGGATCTCAAAGGGTAAACCGTGGAGCGATCGCAGCTACATTGAGCAGGAGTTCCAGGCATTCGATAGTCGTTTGCTCGAACTCGCTACCGATCGCGACATATATCTAGAGGGTTACTGGCAGAGCGAGCGGTATTTTAGCGACGTCAGTGAGACCATCCGCAGAGATTTGCGGATGGTGCCTCCCGGCGATTCTGGAAACAGGCAGCTTGCCCGGCGGATTCAAGAAATCAACGCGGTAGCCGTGCATGTTCGATGGTTCGATCCGCCGGATGCCGTCTCCGTCAGCAATACGCCCGTTGAATACTACCGAAGAGCTACACGGGCGATCGGAGAGATGACGGACGCACCCACCTTCGTCTTGTTTTCCGATGATCCCCCTGCCGCGCAAACAGCATTGGGACCCCTGCCAGGCGATACGATCGTGGTTTCGCGTAATCTCGGGGAGAGGCGCCCATGTGTGGACATGTGGCTGATGGCGCGGTGCAAGCATTTCATCATCGCGAACAGCACATTCAGCTGGTGGGGGGCTTGGCTGGCTGACTACCCCCAGAAGTTCGTCGTGGCACCAAAGATGACGGTTTCTGGAGTTGGGTCATGGGGATTCGCTGGCCTGCTCCCGGATTCATGGACCCAGCTGTGACCGATGGCCGACCGGTGACGCCCGAAGTATCGGTCGTTATGTCCTGCTACAACGCCAGTCGGTGGCTGGCTGAGTCTGTCGATAGCGTGCTTTCCCAGAGCCATGGCTCTCTGGAGTTGGTTCTAATCGACAATGGCTCGACGGATGAGACACTGAGGATCATCCGGGATATGGAGGATAGCGATGCTCGGGTCATCGGACTCTCCAAGCAAGGATCCGGTCTTGCTGAGTCGCTGAATCTTGGCATCGACCGCTCTCGCGGTAAGTGGATCGCACGTCTCGATGCGGATGATGTCTGCGAACCAACTCGCCTTGAGCGGCAGCTAGATCTCTTTCGACGCCATCCCGAGTTGACGCTTACCGGTACCGGGTGTGTTGAGATCGACGAGCATGGCAGATTCTTGAAGCAACACCGGTATCCACCACACCACAACCGCTTGCTCAGTCATCTTGAGCACATGCAACGCTTCTTCCCCCATTCATCGGCCATGTACCGTGCGGACGCGGTTCGAGAAGTAGGTCGGTACAGGAACCGGTTCGGTTGGGCTGAGGATTGGGATCTATGGTTGCGTCTCGCGTCGGTCGGGCAAGTCGAGTGCCTCCGCGAACCTCTCGTTCGGATCAGAAAGCACCCGGCCCAGATGTCTCTGGACGACTCAGGTAGAAGACAATTCGTGGATACCACAGCGGCGATAATCTGCCACCTGCTACGAATTGATGGTCGCCCAGATCTTGCAGATAGCGCGGAGTCCCACACCTGGGATAGCTTCCTGCAGTGGATTGACCGGAGACTTGACGATGCCGGAGCGTTCAAGAGGCGTTCGGCTTACCACTCCGCTCGGAGCCAATTCCTAGCCTCAGGCAATCGTTGGTTTGCCGCGATAGCAATGCGGCGATACATCTTGTCGTCAGGACATGCACGCGCTCTGATGACGACAAAGCTCGGGTTCGGTCTCCCGCGGCGTCTCGCTCACGAATGGGCCAAGGGTTCTGGGCTCGGTAGAGGTCAATAGTTGGCGTGTCTCGTACTTTGCTGCCGGGGTGATTTTTGCGGTCCGGCTGATCGCAGTTGGTCAGGTTCTGCCTTCGAATCCGGTAGATCGGATCCATACTCGTAGGGCACTTGAAAGCTATTCGTGACGAAGATGGAAACCGCGCCGACAGCTGGGGATAGGAGCTGACGACAGATGCCGGTCATCGATCGGCATCACGGTGCGGCGCCGGAAGATTGCTTCTCGGCCGTGCCCGTGAGTTCGACCACCCCCAGCGATGTGGTGTCCGGGTGGCACGCGTCGGCCTCGGCGATACGTTTCTGGACAGCTGCAGAATCGAGAACCGGGTCACCGACTCGTGTTGATCAAAAGCTCACGCAACCAGCAGAATCGAGTGGGCGGCAATGATGATACCACCGCTCAGAGCGACACAGGCCCGCCAAGACACCGCCAAGTAGCGAACTGATGCTATCAAAGCAAACGGGTATGCCACCTGGACATAGAGTGAGGCAAAGTTGGCTGAACCCATGAGTGTTAGGAGGAAAATTGTCCCAGCAAAGACCCCAAACAATCGCTCCGAGCGTCGGAGCCCGGAGGTGAAGACTGCACTTCCAAACGCGACAGCAACGGCAAGCCCATACCACGCCTGTGCGTATGCAAATACCTGATAGGCGAGCACCGATCCGCTCCCTTGCTGCCACCATGGCATTGGAGCTAGTAACGCAAAGACGGCGGCTGCCGGATAGAACAACACGGCGCCAAACGATTTGAAGGGCAAGAGGATCGAAAAATCCGACAATGTACTCGTGAACGAGCCGCTCGCGCGAGCCACGAAGTCGGTCAGAAGTGAACTGATGTACTTCAGTCCGACAAGAAGACCGACGCTAGATCCGACAGCAATCAAGAGCATCTTGTCGCGGTTAGCATGGTTTCGAGCGAAATACGCCATGCCTGAGAACACGAATGGAAGAACTACATAGACTTCCCTCAGGCTCCAAAGCATCAGTGCTTCCGCCACAATCACACCTGCCGTCGCGACTGAAGGCCCGCGGTTCCCCAACACCGCTGTCCAGGCTGCGAATAGCAAAAGGAATACCATGATATTGTCTCTGTAGAGTGGAGGAAAGATGAAGAACCCAGGCATGAGAAATACTAGAATTGCTACCAACCGTGAGAGCCGCTCTGGCAGACCAGCCCATCGTCCCAGAAGAGCGGCGAATACGGCACCAAAGAGTGAGAGGAGAATGACCCAAGGGATGGCGACCGTTGCGTACGGTCCGAAGACTGATAGGAGCGCTCCGAAGACGACCCCAACCCCTGGATTATTGATGGCTCGGTAGTAGTCCCCGAACACCGCATACGCGACTCCGTCGGCGCGTAGGGTTTCACCGAATACACCGGCGGAGACCTGAATCACACCTTGATCAGTAATGTCGGTGTACAACACGCTTGCAGAAGAATCGATACCCGAGATGGGTGCCCAGACCTCGTAAAAATGAAGAAGATTGGCGGCAATACGTACCAACGCGAGAATCGTCAACACCCGGTAGAGGCGTCGCCCCAAGTACGGCACGATCAACACTCGACCGGCAACGTACCAAACCATAGCTACAACTAGCACTGCTGCGACATTCGCGCCGATCTCACTAGAGGTCGATCCACCGACTATGAAACCCGCGCCCGTCAGTGCTGCAATTGGCAAGCAGATGGTCGTCAGGAATGCCCTGATCAACTTCGGCTGCCCCAAGGTCTCTATCGCGATCGTCACTTCAAACCTCTATCCAAGCTGCAAATGCCCACAGCGTCGGTTGTACCCTCCACTCTGTGCGCAAATCGTGTGAGCGTCTTAGCTGCCCCGGGGACACGATAGGCCACCTCAATGCGGTTGGGACACCGCTTACCTGGTCCCCTACACCAACCCCAGGAGGCAGTCCCGCCAGAGATTGTCCTCAACAACTGCGTAGTGTGCCGCACTCACGAAGTTGCTCTCGATAGCCCGTCTTCGCCCTTCATAGTCGGCCCCGGAGAGGGAAGAAAGGATTGCGCGGAGGTCACGTACGTCGTCGAATTGGATGATTCCGTCGAGGTCAAAGAAGTCCCCGATGCTTGGGCAGCCCCAGTAGATTGGGACCGTTCCCGTGACAAGAGCATCGATCAGTTTCTCGGTGAAGAAGTAGTCCAGCGAACCGTTCTCGATGACGATCGAGTAGCGGAACGGTCTGAGGCCCTCCAGCTTCTCTCCAAGCTCGATGTATCCCCGCCCGTACACATGTCCGTCCAGAGCCTGACCATCGCGCCTGATGACACGATGTCGCATTC
>JAJCYA010000064.1 GCA_029263095.1 Acidimicrobiia bacterium
GGGTCCGGTACCGACGTCGCCATAGAGGCCGGGGACGTGGTTCTGATGAGCGGCGACCCGATGCTGGCCGTGACCGCCCTCGCACTGGCGCGGGCAACCTTCCGAACCATCATCCAGAACCTGTTCTGGGCGTTCGGCTACAACACGGCAGCCATCCCGCTGGCGGCGCTGGGCTTCTTGAACCCGATGTTCGCCGCCGGTGCCATGGCACTCTCCTCGGTCTCGGTCGTGACCAACTCGGTGCGTCTCAGACGTTTCGCCAGATGAGCGCGGCGCAACCGGCGACCAGGCTTGGCCGCAGCCGGCTCTAACCTCGACGCCGATGGATATTCGCTCTGACATTGTCGATGCAATCGGCGACACCCCGCTCGTTCGACTGTCGAGAATCCACCCGCCCGGCAACCTGGCGGCGAAGATCGAATCGATGAATCCGGGGGGTTCGATCAAGGATCGAATCGGCCTTGGAATGATCGAGGCTGCGGAGCGGGATGGTCTGCTCCAACCCGGCGACACGATCGTCGAACCGACCAGCGGCAACACCGGCGTCGGGTTGGCCATGGTTGCGGCTCTCAAGGGGTATCGCCTCGTTGTGGTCATGGCCGACAAGCAGTCGAAGGAGAAGCGGGATCTTCTTGCGGCATATGGCGCCGAGGTCGTGGTTTGTCCGACCGACGTTGCACCGGATGACCCCACCTCGTATTACTCGGTGGCAGCAGAACTCGCGTCACGGGAGGGCCACTTCCGCCCCGACCAATACTCCAATCCGGCCAATCCGCAGGCACAGTACAAATCCACCGGACCCGAGATCTGGCGCCAAACCGACGGTCAGGTTGGAGTCTTCGTAGCCGGAGTCGGTACCGGGGGGACGATTACGGGTGTTGGGCGATATCTCAAGGAGCGGAACCCGAGCATTCGGGTGGTGGGTGTCGATCCGGAGGGGTCGATCTACACCGCCCCGTCGGATGATGCCGTGACTTCGTATCTCATTGAGGGGGTGGGTGAGGATTTCTGGCCGGTGACGTTTGATCCGTCGGTGGTCGACGAGTATCAGATGGTCAACGACGCCGAGGCATTCGAGATGGCTCGGAGGCTGGTGCGGCAGGAGGGGATTCTTGTCGGAGGCTCGTGTGGGATGGCACTCGTCGGCGCCGTCCGAGTGGCGGAGAAGCACCCCGATGAGCTGGTGGTCGTGATCCTTCCCGATGGAGGCCGCAACTACATCTCGAAGATCTTCAATGACCGGTGGATGGCGGAACACGGATTTGGCGAGGAGGAGCAATGAGGTTCGAGACGCGGGCAATCCACGCCGGCCAGGAGCCGGATCCGACCACGGGATCGGTGGTCGTACCGATCTACGCCACGTCGACCTACGCCCAGGACGCTCCCGGCAAGCACGCCGGCTATGAGTACTCCCGCACCGACAATCCAACCCGAACCGCACTTCAGGAGGCACTTGCCTCGCTGGAGGGCGTGACCGAGGGATCGGGTGGGGGATCGGTGGCGACCGCCTCGGGCATGGCGGCTGCCTCGCTCATGGGCTACCTGTTGAAGGCGGGCGATCACATCCTCCTGCCCAATGACGCCTACGGCGGCACGTTCCGGTTCTTCGCCCGAGTGCTCGGCGAGCAGGGATTCGAGTGGAGCGTCGCCGATCCGACCGATCTCGACGCGGTTCGGGCCGCGGTCCGGCCCAACACCCGCCTCATGTGGCTGGAGACCCCCACCAATCCGATGTTGCGGGTGGCGGACATCGCAGCGATGGCGGAGATCGCCAGGGATGCCGGCGCCGTCTTCTGCGTCGACAACACGTTTGCCACGCCTTATCTGCAACGACCTCTCGATCGCGGGGCCGATGTCGTGCTCCACTCGACGACCAAGTATCTCGGAGGGCACAGCGATGTGGTGGGTGGGGGTTTGGTGACCCGCGATGCCGGGCTGCTGGAGCGGCTCCGATTCCTCCAGAACGCGGCCGGTCCGGTCCCGGGACCGTTTGATGCGTATCTCACACTGCGCGGTCTCAAGACCCTCGGGGTGCGGATGGACCGGCACTGCGACAACGCCACCTCGATCACCGAGTGGCTCTCGGCCGATAGCCGAATCGAAGAGGTCATTTACCCGGGGTTGGCGGACCACCCCGATCACAGCGTGGCCCAGAGTCAGATGGATCGTTTTGGTGGGATGATCTCGTTTCGACCGGTAGGCGGGATCGAGGCGGCCCACCGGATCGCCGAACGCACCGAGCTGGTCTTCCTGGCGGAAAGCCTTGGAGGAGTGGAGTCGTTGATAGAGATTCCGGCGGCGATGACCCACACCTCGGTGGCCGGAACCGATCTCGAGGTGCCGGATGACCTGGTCCGCCTGTCGGTCGGGATTGAGAACGTCGCCGATCTGATCGAGGATCTGGATCGAGCGCTGAGCTAGGTGGGCTCCGGTCCCTCTGCCCTTCTGCTGGCGATGAGCGCCAGTGCCAACAGCCACAGCGTGGCACAGATGAGAGCTCCGACGATGTGATAGGCCCTCGGATCCAGCAAGCTTCCCGAGGTGGCCGGATGCCCCCCGGCAAACCATGCGACCGGCCACCCCCACACAGAGTCAGCCTGAGGGACTGTCCCGATTGACATGGCAACCGTGGAACGGACGAAGAAGATGGAGGCCAAGCTGATGATCCCCGCGGCGCGCGCCAGCTTCTTGATCCTGGCCAGTGAGAGGTGTCGACCGAGCAGCGACGCGTAGGCGGCTCCAGCGAAGGTCCATATTGCAAGGTTGGTCAGCGCCGCGCTGCCGTCAATCCGACTGTCCCCAAACGACGGTCGCAGGAACAGCCTGTAGAAGGTGCGGGAATCATCCGGTGTGGACAGCTCGGCGAACCGATTCTCTTCGACAAAAGTGAGCGGAGAACCGAACTGACACATCTGGTCCTCCAGTGGAATCGAACCGGGCTCCTCCGCGGCCATCTGAGCAATCTCCTGTGAGATCGGGAGGTAGCAGGTGCTGGAGAACAAGGAGAGAAACGTCGCTATGGCGCCTCCGGCGAGAGCGACGCCCAGAATCAGAAGGATTCGCTTTCCGAAGCTACTCCTTCGTTTGCCCACAGCCCGACCAACCCTTCGCCTCATCGATTGATTGTGAGTCAATGACCAGGACGGTAAGGCACTGCGACTTGTAGTAGTAGCGCTGAGCTAGGCGGCAGCTACCAGCGCAGCAGCATCGACCCCCAGGTGAAACCGCTGCCGAAGGCGGCGGTGCACACCAGCATCCCCGGTTCGAGCACTCCTGCCGTTCGTGCCTCGGCGAGCCCGATCGGGATGGTGGCGGCGGTCGTGTTGGCAAAGCGGTCGATCGTGTTGAAGACCTTCTCGGCAGGGATCCCGAGACGTTCGGCGACCGCTTCGTTGATTCTCAGATTGGCCTGATGGAACACGAACAGGTCCACGTCGGCGACTGCCGAGTTGTTGGAATCCAGAGCTTCGACGACCGCCTCGCCCATGCGCTTTACGGCATTGACGTAGACGCTTCGTCCATTCATCTCGGGAAACTGGAGACCCTTGTCGAGCATCTCGTAGGTGATGAACCGTTCGTAGGCCATCCCAGGTCCCGGCATCCACAGCTCACGAGCCCCGCTGCCGTCGGCGTGCAGATGGGTGGACAGGACATGCGATTCGGTAGTGGGATCAGTGACCTCCACCGCCTCGATCACGATCGCACCCGCTCCATCACCAAACAGCACCGAGACGTCACGGCCTGCCGTTGAAATGTCGAGACCCTTCGAGTGGACTTCTGCCCCTACGACGAGGATCCGGCGGGCGAAGCCCGTGCGGATGAACTGGTCGGCGATCGACGTTGCGTAGACGAATCCGGTGCATTGCTGACGCACATCGATGGCCGGCAAACCGGGCAGATCAAGCTTCTCTTGTACAAAACATGCCGTACCCGGGAAGTAGTGATCGGCAGAGAGTGTGGCCACCAGGATCATGTCGAGATCGTCTCCCGACAGTCCGGCGTCGGCGATGGCGGCGCGCGCCGCCTCGGCGCCCAAGTCGGATGTTGAGGTCGCGGGATCCACCCAATGGCGCTGCTTGATCCCCGTTCGCTGCGTAATCCACTCGTCTGTCGTGTCCATCCGCTCGGCCAGGTCGTCGTTGGTGACGACGTTCGGCGGCACATACATGCCGAGTCCTGCAATCCGAGCGCGTGTCTGGTTCATCGGGGCATCCTCCAAGTCCCGCGCAGGCTACCCGCCGGGAGGGGCGGCGACTCGTCGGCCCCAGTGAGCTCGGCCTACGTTCGAGCTAGAACGCCACCCCGACGGCGTTGGACAGGAACTGCATGAACGGACCCGCCGCCTTGCACATAGCCGCGTAGTCGTCGAGGAAGTTCTCGGATGTCACCCGTTTCTGAGTGAGTCGAGCACCTGCCGTGAAATCGCGGCGTTTGAGGTCTTCGACATACCGATGCTCGGGATCGAAGTTCTTGGGCGGTCGTTGCAACTTGTTGCCGTCAGACAGTTCGAACGTGTCTGTGAATCGCTTTCCGTACGCCGCCTTCCTCCACGCCGCGGGGTCGTCGGCGATCTGGGTGCGGATCTTGAGGGCGTCGGCGGTGGAAGGTACCCACAGCCCACTGCCGGCAAAGCACTCACCGGGTTCGATGTGGAGGTAGAAGCCGGGGGCGTGCACGTCGTCTTTGGTGGCGACGTGACGGAAGTGCATTCCCGAGTGGGTCTTGTAGGGCGTCTTGTCTTTGGAGAAGCGGGTGTCCCGATGGATTCGGAACAGGGAGCCACCCTGCTTGCGGGGGTCGGCCACGAAGTGCGGTGAGATCCTCAGCAGTTTGTCGGCGAAGTCCTCTATGAAGTCGAGTGCCGGCTGACGCACGTCGGATTCGTAGCGCTCCTGGTTCGCCTTGAACCAGTTCCGGTCATTGTTGGCGTCGAGGTCCTTGAGAAAGGCAAAGGTCTTGTTGGTGAAGTAGCGGGGCATGGGTTCAAGTTATCGGATGGCGGTGACATATGGGAGTGGCCCATAAAGAGCGAATGTCGTCGCGTTTGGAACCGAGACGACTCTGGCCTTCTCGAGTGATAGGTTCTCCCGGCTCTCTCTGGGAGGTTGGGGTTCGTGCGGAATAGAGGGATCTTGGTGGTCCTTGCGATGATGCTGCTCGTTGTCGGTTGTGGCGGTGACGATGCCACGGCCGAATGGAGGGTCGGCTCGGCGACCGCCGAATTGTCGCTCGATGATGGTTCGGCAGTCACCTTCGAGGGGGGCACCTGTGAGAAGGGTTCCCTCAGCAGTGGAAACGACTCGTTTGTACTCAGTGTGGGGGAGATCGGTGCGAACGGTGAGGGTGCCTCTATCCGGATCGGGCTTGAGCTGAGCGGAGGCGCCACTTTCGCCGGCGACGGGAGCGGTAGTGGTGTCCAGGTCGACCACGGTGGAGGCAGATGGGGCCTCGCCGAAGGCTCGGACGCGCTGCGGTTCGAAGACGATCTGAGCGGAGGCATGGTCGATCTGATTGCGATCAAGACCCTGGGTGAGAACCCCGATCCGCGGTCGGGAGCCCTCGAGTTCACCTGCTGAACGTCGGGCACGTGGGGCTATTCATGGTTCCAGGGTTGTCAGCACTTCGGACATTTGCTGGTGGTATCGACCGAGGGCGGCTTCACCCGTACGCGTGAGGCGGTAGACAGTTCTGAAGAGCGTGGTGGGGGATGTGCAGAGGTGCATCGGTGCCTCAGTCAGGACGCCGCCACCCCGGCGTTGCGTTCAACCTCGTCTTGGACGAGTGACATCACGCTGGGGGATGGCGGGGAGAGGTCACCAGCCCCTCCGCAAACCTGACCAACCGACCTGGGCGTCATGCAACAATTCCGAACGCTGGGGATGGTGCGGGTAGGTCACCTGTGCCTTGGCACTCCTGTCCGGACTTCACCATCCCAGGAGGCGCGCTTGGGGACGCCTGTTCCAGCTGTGCCACTGTGTATTACGTTCTGTGATACGTTTGAGGCATGTCGCATGCAGTATCAGTACGTCTCGACGATGAGGCGCTCGGAGCTCTCGCCCGGCTAGAGGCCACTGGCCTGAGCCGCTCCGATGCGATTCGGACCGCTCTGATTCAGGCATCCACTCGGCTCCAGGACCGTGGCGCTTTGGCTCAAGAGGTGGCGGCTCTAGAGGCCGACGCGGCAGACCGGGCAGAGATGGTTGCTGTTTCCGACATGATGGAGCAATTGCGTGCAGCGGGGTGAAGTATTCGTACTCCGGCTTCCCAAGGGTGTCGGACACGAACAACAAGGGCGACGCCTCGGTGTCGTGATCCAGTCGGATGCCCTGCTACCTCGCTCGGTCGTGCTCATCGCCCCTACATCACGCAGCGCCAGAACAGCTTCATTCCGTCCCGAGATTGAAGTTGCCGGCGAATCGACTCGTGTCTTGGTAGAACAGGTGGGAGCCGTAGACGTTCGTCGACTCGGCGATCTGGTGGGCCGGCTGACGCCCGCGGAACAGTGGGGTGTCGATGCCTCCCTGATGACGGTACTCGGCCTCGACTGACTTGGTCCTAGTCCCTTTTGAATACCCGACCCAGCCCCGAAGGGGGTCGCTGGCGAGTAACCGTCTCCAGGCGGGATGGCGATCGCCGAGCCTCCCAAGCCAGTCGAGGTAGACGAGCACCATCGTGAAGATCATGAGGGTGAAAGGGAGAATCGGAAGGATCTGCGAGAGGCCCGGGTAGATCGGTTGCAGCTGTAGGGCCAGCACTTGGAGGGCGCCGAACAGGTAGCAGCCGATGGCGGCCCTGACCACTCCGCTCCGCGAGCGAGGTTGAGTGCGAGTGCCTTCCGTTCTTGGTCAATCAACCTCGAACGGTGTTCCGATGGCAGTCGGAGGATCGCTACGCAAGATGGCTCTTAAGAATGGATAGCGGTCGAGCCACTTCAGCAACGCCTTCCAGTTGACGACCACCAGCGCCAAGATCATGGCCGGGAAAGGAATGCTCGGAAGCACCTGCGAGAGACTCGGGAACTCAGGTATCAGATTGATGGCATAAGCCTGCAGGGCGCCGAAGAGCAACACGCCGATGGCCGCCCGCAGCGGGTGCCATCCGCCAAAGATGACGATTGCCAGCACGATCCAGCCGAGATTGCGCGTCGGACGATCCGACCATCCCAGCTTGACGTCGAGGCTGAAGGCAGCGCCGCCGATCCCGATGAGGGCACCACCCAAAGCCGTATAGAAGTATCGGAGCTTGTTCACCAGGATTCCCCGGGCATGGGCGGCTTCGGGTCGCTCCCCGATGCCCTGCAGTTCGAGACCCTTGCGGGTTCGGTACATGAACAAATAGGTGGCGATCACGGTCATGTAGCTGAGGTAGACGATGAGGTTGTGCTGAAACAACACCGGCCCGAAGAACGGGATTGAGCTGAGTCCGGGTATGTCCCAGGCGGGGACTGCGACCGGTGGGCGCCCGACGTAGGAGTTTCCCATGAAGCGGCTGAGCTCGGTGGTTAACGCAAACAACACGAAACCAACCGCCACCTGATTGAGGCTCAGCTTGATGTTGGCGAAAGCTATCAGTAGGGCCACGGCGACTCCGACCGCAGCGGCTGCGGGGAATCCGAGCCACACGATGTCCGTCTCGAAGGCGACCACGAAACCGGCCAGGGCTGCCAGCATCATGCTTCCGTCAACCGACAGGTTGATGACCCCAGCCTTCTCGCTGATCGTTTCGCCCATCGTGGCGAACATCAAGGCCGAGGCACCGGCGACGATGGAGGCGATGGTTGCCGTATCGAACATCTGGCCGAAGGCGTTGAGGAACCCGCTCATTCGTTGCTCGACTCAGCTGCCGCGGTGGCGCGACGTCGTGCCAGATAGGCGGCCCATCCGAGACCGAGCATCGCGGACAACACCAGGACTCCCTGAAGCACACCGCCCAATGATCCGTGCAGATCGAGGCGCAGCGAGAGGCCTGGGCTGCCGACCGCGATCATGGCGAAGAAGAACGAAATCGGAGCCACCCAGACCGGCTGGAAGCGGGCCAGCAGGACAACCAGAATCGCCAGAAACCCGAAGTTGCCTGAAATGGCAGGGATCAGTTTGTGATGAAAGCCAATCGCCTGGGATGTTCCGGCGAGTCCGGCGAGTGCGCCACAGATCATGAACGAGCCGAGCAAGTAGCGGTTGGTCGGGATCCCCATGAGGAATGAACTGGGGCGATTGCGACCTACCGCCTTGAGTTTGAGCCCGTAGAGGGTGCCACGGAACAGCATCCAGACACCCAAGAGAGCTACGACCGCGATGGCGATGGCGAGCGGTGACAGCTTGGAGCCGCCGAGTGAAGGAAGCAGCGCGTCGTCCGGGAATGGGTTGGTGCCACTGGTCGATGCGACACCGGATCGGGCCCAGGGGCCGATGATCAAATAGGTTGTAATGGAGAGGGCGACGAAGTCGAGTCCCAGACCCCCGAAGATCTCGTTGACGCCTCCGGCGGTCCGCAGCACTCCCACCAGCAGGCCCCACAGCATCCCCCCGGCGGCTCCGGCCAGGATCGCCAGGAGGATCAGCAGCGGGCGGGAGACAGAAACCTCGCGGGCCACAAAGGCGGCGGCAATGGCTCCCATGATGATCTGACCTTCAATGCCGATGTTCCACATCCCGGCGTTGAAGGTCACGATCAGACCTGCCGAGGCGAGAGCAATAGGTACCCACAGCATGAATGTGTCTCCAACCTTGCGACCGGACCCGCCCTCGAACGGCGGCCAACCGATCGATCCCTCGACGATGGTTCTCACCGGGTCCCAGGGGTTGGTGCCCGCCAGGAGGAGCAGCACTGCCATCGACCCGAGTACCACGAGGATCGGCAAGAGCACGGTGGTCATGCGCGTCCGGGTCATGTTGGGATTCCCTCGGCACCTGCTTTACGACCGCCGATCAGCAGCCCGATTTCGTCGACGTTCGTGGCCGCCGCTTCCAATTCGCCGATGATCCGACCAGAAAAGAACACCAGGATTCGGTCGCTGTAGCGGAGGAGCTCGTCGAGATCGGCGGAGGCGAACACAATAGAGGTACCGTCCTCACGCCGGGCCAAGAGCTGCTCCCACACCCAGTCGGCAGACTCGATGTCGAGTCCCCGTGTCGGATGCTCCATCAGCAACACCTTGAGTTTGGCCGGCAGCATCGCGAGCAGCAGGCGCTGCTGGTTACCGCCTGACAGTGATTCGGCTGTCGATGCCTCGGTCCCCTTGATGGAGTATTGATCGACGAGGTGTTCGGACCGTTTGCGGGCCGCATCCCAATCGATGACGAAGTTTGTGTCTCGGTCGGTGAGAACAAAGTGCTCTGTAACGGTGAGGCCTTCTATGAGCCCTTCCTCCAGGCGGCCGGCCGGCAGGAATTTGACCTCAGCGTCCAAGAACTCTCGGTAGTGCTGATCGGTGAGATCGTTGCCAGCGATCGACACCGTGCCCTTTGTCGGCGTCCGCATCCCACAGCAGAGCCGCAAGAAGGTGTCTTGACCGCTCCCTTCCATCCCCGCGATCCCGACTACTTCTCCGGACTTGACGTCGAGCGAAATCGGCTCCTCGCTCAGGAGGCCGGAGGCCGTTCGGACCGAGTCGAACTTGAGGTTTGAATCTCCCAGCGGCACATCGTCGCGCTCGTGGGTGTCGAGGACTTGACCGAACATCATCTCGACCAAGCGTTCCGGCGGCGTTGGCAATTCGGCATCGCCCACGACCTTGCCTCGAGTCATGACGGTGACTCGTTGGCACAGGTCAGCAACCTCTTCCAGCTTGTGGGACACGAAGATGACGCTCATCCCCTCCGCGGCCAGTGCCTTCAGAGTGGCAAACAGCTTGGCGCGTTGGTCGGCGGAGATACCCGTTGTCGGCTCATCCAGAATGAGGACTCTCGCTCCCAGCCACAACAGGCGAATGATCTCCAGCTGCTGGCGCTCTCCCACTGTCAGGAGGCGGGCCGGAATGTCGGGGTCGAAGTTGAACCCGTATCGCTCACAAAGGCCCGCCAACTCATCCGTAGCCTGTCGTCGATCGAGTAGCCATGACCCCGGGCTACCGAGGACGAAGTTGTCGATCACGGTAAAGGGGAGAAACACGAGCGGGTCCTGGTGGAGCATGCCAATGCCGGCGGCAATGGCGTCATCGGGCGAAGCAAGTTCGATCCTCTTGCCGTCGAGCACAATCTCACCGGAGTCGGCCGAGTGGAATCCGGACAGCACCTTCATCAGGGTGGACTTGCCGGCACCATTCTCACCGAGCAGACCGTGGAGAGTTCCAGCTTCGACTGTGAGTGTGATTCCGTCGTTGGCGCGAACCGGGCCGAAGTGCTTGTGGATCTCGCGCAACTCGAGGCTCATGGCGTGCGAGGTTAGACATTCGTGAAAGAGGGCGGCGGCCAGGGCACGGAAAAGAATAAGTAGAGGGGAGGGCAACGCCCTCCCCTCTACTCCTGTTCAATCAGGCTTGATTAGCCGAATACGTTGAGCGAGCAAACGCCGACAATGCCTTCCACGCACTGCTCCGAATACCAGATCTGGAAGTCGGTGGCTGTCTCGCCGTCCCCCAGGAACTGTGATCCGTCTTGCCAATTGAGCGGACCCTCGTACAGATTGATGGACCCATCAGCCAACCCGGCAATGAAGGTGTCCAGCGAAGCAGCGTTGTCCGCCGACAGTCCTTCGCCCTGGAAGAAGCCGACCACGCTGTTGTCCAGGTCGTTGATGTCGTCCCAATTCGGCTCGACCCAACTCCAGGTGTTGGAGAACGACCCATCGATCACGGCTCGAGCCGCATCGAGATATGCCGGGCCCCAGTTGAAGTAGGGGACACCAAGACAAATGTCGGGTGCCTCTTCGCAGGCTCCGATGAAGTCGTAGGGCACGGCCTTGACGGCCTCTCCGGCGTCGGCGCGCTGTCCGCTGCGGATGAGCGCCGTGTTGGCGTCGATACCCGAGAGCGTGACGTCGGCTCCGCCGTCGATGAAGTCATTGACGACGAGGACCGGATCCAGGGTCACACCGGGGATCTCGAACCAGAAGCCGATGAAGGTGACGGCAAACCCGAGATCTGCCGGCTCGTCCCTGAAGTTCTCCCAGCAATACTGGGCTCCCAGGTAGGCCGAATTGACCAGGCGGCGTGTTTCATCGTTGGTCAAGGGACCCATGTAGGCGATTTCGCCGGTTTCGGTCTCCAAGGCAGCAGCACAACCGGCGATCATCTTGCCGAAGATCATCTGTCCCCACACGTTGGCGAGGTTGGCCTTGTCGGCTTGGAAATCCTTGCCGTCTGACCAGGCACTGTCGCCTGACACCCAGATTATCGGGAACTCGGGGAGTTGCTCGGCGGCTTCGAAGACACCATCTCGCATGTCATCGGAGCTGAAGATAATCAAGTCTGCCCCAAGGTCGATCATGTCCTGTGCGGTACCTGGCAACGAGAGTCCAGGCGTATCGCTTGTGTTGGCGAACTCGAGAACGAGTAGGTCGTCTTCGACGCTCAAACCGAGTTGCTCTACGGCGTACTGAGCTCCCTCGAGATGGGCCTGGCTGTAGCCGCGATCGTTGCCGGGACCTACCAGGACGATTCCGATCTTGAAGTCCTCAGGTGCATCGCCACCGGCGTCGTCGTCACCGCATGCGGCCGCCACCAGCGCAAATGCCAGAATCACACCCAGTATCGGTAGCCAGCGCTTTCTCGATTTCCTCATCGAATCCTCCTATTTGGCCGGTCCAGGATCCCCTTGTGTCCCTGGTCCCCGAATTACACGCATGGTACGCGTCGCCGGAGATGCTGACAATCCCGTGGCCGACGCTGGGAACCACGTTGAATCTGAGGGACCAGCATGACGGGGATCTGATGTCGCGGCGGCATGCAATTACCGGGCAGTGAGTAGCCGAGTGTTCGGAGGAACCATGCTGCGGTATCGACTGGGTGCCTTGACCACAACCTAAGGTGTGGCTTCAAATCGAGCGGATCGAGAGCCCACGGTCCCGCTGGGGAGTCTCCACGGTATGCCAGATTTCATCGCACGAATGCCGAAGGCAGAGCTGCATCTACACATCGAGGGAACTCTCGAGCCAGACATGATGTTTGAACTCGCGGCGCGCAACAGCGTCGAGCTCCCCTTCGATTCGGTCGAGGAGGTGCGCGCCGCCTACGAGTTCACCGACCTTCAGTCCTTCCTCGACATCTACTACCAGGGCGCAGCCGTGTTGAGGACGACGGCCGACTTCCGCGATCTGATGTGGGCATACCTGGAGCGGGCCGCCAGTGATGGGGTCCGGCACGCCGAGATGTTCTTCGATCCGCAGACCCACACCGAGCGAGGGATAGGTTTTGAGGTCTTCATGGCCGGCTTTGCCGAAGCGAGGGAGCGAGCTCGGGTCGAGTTGGGCGTCACCTCTCTCCTCATCATGTGCTTTCTGCGCCACCTCCCCGAAACGGCGGCATTCGAAACACTCGACGCCGCCCGGCCCTACTTGGAGCACATAGCGGCCGTTGGGCTCGACTCCTCGGAAGTCGGTCACCCACCCGAGGGTTTCGAACGGGTCTTTGCCATGGCGCGCGATGCCGGGCTCCGGGTAGTCGCTCATGCCGGAGAGGAGGGGCCTCCCTCCTACATCACCGGGGCTCTTGATTCACTCGGCGCAGAGCGCATCGATCACGGCGTCTCGTGTGAGCAGGATGATGCACTGGTGGCTCGGCTGGCGGCAGAGGGGATACCGCTGACAATGTGCCCGTTATCGAATGTGCGGCTCAGGGGCATTGCTCGGATCGAGGATCACAATCTGCGGCGGCTCATGGATCGCGGTGTGAAGGTCACGGTCAACTCAGACGATCCCTCGTACTTCGGTGGATACGTTGCCGACAACTACCGAGCGGTCCAGCAGGGTCTTGGCCTCTCCCATACCGACCTGGCGACATTGGCGAGGAACAGCATCGAGGCTTCCTTTCTCGACGATGAGGCCAAGGAGGCGCTCCTGGCTGAGATCGCTGAGATGGCGATCAGCGATTAGCGGGTCCGGTGGTTCTGATCCTTCCCCCCTTGTGGGGGAAGGACGTGAGGAGCAGAGCGACGAGGGGGATGGGGGGTCTCTTCAAGCCTCCCCACCGGCTCGCTTTGCTCGCTGACTCCCCGTCCGAGGGGGACTAGTTCAGTTCAGAAGGAGCGCTTGATTTGGGGGAACCCCACGTCACGCCGCTCTCAGTGGTTGCTGGCGATCCGAGTTGGCTCGACGATGACGGTTACCCGGACCATCCCGGGGGTGAGCCACGGGTACTTGTCGACCCCATCCAGGTACTTCCGAGCGAGTTCGTCGATGATCTCGACCCCATCGGACTGGCGCATTTCGACCACCCTGCCCTGAATCGAATAGTTGACGTAGCTGTCGTCGGGACTGCTGATCGACACCGCGACCCGGGAATCGGCCGCCATGTTGCGGTGCTTGCGTCTGCCCTCGGCGGTGTTGAATACGATCCTGTCGCCGTCGCGCATGATCCACATGGCGCTCGCCTGAGGGGAACCATCGGGATCGAGGGTGGTGAGGTGGGCGAATGCTCTGCCGTCGAGGACTGCGCAGAGCTTGTCGGGCAGGGTCATGGTCACTTGGGATCCTCTCGCTGGGCGGGGCCACAGTAGGGCTCGGTGGTGGTCCGGTATTCGCTAGCTTCTGTCCATGGATTCAGGACTCGACGGCAAGGGTGTGATTGTCACCGGTGGCGCAGGCGGTATCGGTACTGCGGTCTCGCGGGCATTTGCCGCCGAAGGGGCGAAGGTAGCGGTTCACTACCGCAGTTCTGAGAGGGCGGCCATCGAACTGGCGGGCGACATTGGTGGGATCGCTGTGAGGGCGGACCTGCGTGACCCGGCCGACGTCAAGACCCTCTTTGCGGCAGCTCAGGAGGGCTTGGGACGTATCGACGTGTGCGTCGCCAACGCCGGTGTTTGGCCCCGAGAGGACGTCCCGATCTGGGAGATGGACCCTGAGCGGTGGCAGGCAACGATTGACTCGAACCTCACCGCGACGTTCCTGACTGCTCGCGCCTTTCTCGGACATGCGGCGTCATCGGGATCGGGTGCGCTCGTTCTGGTCGGTTCGACGGCGGGGCTCTTTGGCGAGGCAGGCCACGCCGACTACGCGGCCGCCAAGGGTGCCATCGTGTCCGGTCTGTTGTTGAGTCTCAAGAACGAGGCTGCCCGTATCGGTCCTGCCGTCAGGATCAACGCAGTCGCTCCCGGTTGGACCGTCACACCCATGATCGGAGACAAGGGCCTAGACCCCGATCATGTGGCGAAGGTCACCTCGACGATGTCACTCAAGAAACTGGGTCGACCCGAGGATGTGGCTGCTCAGGTCGTTGTGCTGGCGAGTGATCGTCTCGCCGGACATATCAGTGGCCAAGTGGTCACGGTCGCCGGTGGCATGGAGGGGCGGCAGATTCTCTAGGTAGCGGCTAGCGGCGTCGTGCTGTCGGGTCCAGGTCGGGTGATGACCAGTCCTGGTCGTCCGGGTTGAGGAGCACACCGGGCCGGTTCACATTGTCGATCCGGTCGAGCGTGGCCTCGTCCAGGCGAACATCTACCGCTCCCAGCAGGTCTTCCAGCTGTTGCTCGGTGCGCGGTCCGAGCAACGTTGTGCTCACAGCGGGATGCTCACCACACCACGACAGTGCCATGTGAGTGAGAGGGATGCCGACATCGGAGGCAATCGCCTGGAGGTGTTCCACCTTGTCGAACTTGACGTCATTGCCGGCGTCGAAGTACTCGGGAGACTTGGCGGCTCGTGTGCCCTCGGGTGCCGGGTCATCGCGGGTGTACTTGCCGGTGAGCCAGCCGCCACTCAACGGACTCCAGGTGATCACTCCGGCGCCATGGCGGAGGCAAGTGGGGAGGACATCGTTTTCGATGCCGCGGGCCAGGATGTTGTAGAGCGGTTGCTCCGATCGGGGCGGGCTCGCCGAGCGGCGGTCGGCCGCCCAGAGGGCGTCGACGAATTGACCGGCCGGGAACATTGAGGTCCCCCAGTATCTGATTTTGCCGAGGCGGACCAGTTCGGTGAGGGCGTCCACTGTTTCCTCTATGGCGGTCGAGGGATCGGCGCGGTGCACGTGGTAGATGTCGATCCAATCGGTGCCGAGCCGACGCAAGCTGGCATCGACGGCCTGATAGATCCAACGTCGGGAGTTGCCGCGCTGGTTCTGGCCCGGTCCCATCGGGTTGTGGAATTTTGTGCTGAGGACCACATCGTCGCGCTTTCCGGCGAGTGCAGCGCCGACGATCTCCTCACTCTCCCCGGCCGCATATACGTCTGCTGTGTCGACCAGGTTTATCCCTCCATCCAACCCCTGGTGGATGATGCGGGCGCATTCGGCGCGGTCGCCGTTCCCCCACGCTCCCAGCATGAGGGTGCCCAGTCCGAAGCGACTCACGCGAAGACCGGTCGATCCAAAGGCTCGATACTCCATCGCGGTCGCTCCCGGGGTCGATATCGCTTCGCTCGGTGGAGTCTAGGAAGCGAACCCCGGTCCATTCGGGGGCGCCTTCGGTATCGTTGTCGTCAATCGGGAGGTGGAGATGGTCGATCCAACCGGCGGCACGATCGCAAACATCACTGTCGAGATGCTCAAGAAGGTGGCGATGGCGGCTCGGACGAGTCCCCAGGCGGTTTCCACAGCAGTCCAACAGATCGCGGCAACGCTCGGCACTTCGACCGCCGCCGTCGTCCGCGGTATCACGGTCTCCATGGGCTCTTCCAGCGCTGCTACGGCTGGGTGGGCGGGAACTGCCACGACCGCCGTTCAAGGCGCCGTGGCTGAGGGAGCTTTAGTTACCACTGAGGTGGCAGTGGCGGGAACCGCTGCCACGACGACTACGGGAGGGCTCGTCGCTTGGTTCGGCGGACTCTCGGTTGCCGCCCAGGTCGCGCTTGTGGTTGCGTTGGTCGGCGGGACGGTCCTGATTGCCCGGGGTGCCGGGTGGGCGGCAAGCGATTCCGCATCAGCCGTCGCCGGCTCCGGTCCGGGGACGACCGCATCGTTTGGTCCGGCTCCCAGCGTGTTCTCCGAGGGTTACCAGGCGGTGGCGGTGCACCGCGACGGGCGCCTTTCGATCGTCTCCGTCCGTGGCACCACCGAGTTGGAGGATGGAATAGCGCCGTGCAATTTCCGGCATGGAGGGATCGACTGCGATTCGGACGCCGATGTTCGTCCCTTGGTTGAGGAGGTCTTTGGCGACGCCGACGCCGCCACCCGCGCTCTTTGCGGATTGCTCGGTGGCCCGCGGTTCGCGCCGGCATTGGCCGCTGGGTGGAAGGTTCCCTACGGCGACGGGTCGGTGACGCTCGACGATTGGGGACAGGTCGACTTTGAGGCGTGTGATGAGGTTCTGGAAGGCAAGTAGCCGAGTCCGCGATGCCGTGTTGCTCGGGGACGGGCCATGATCGACTTCGCCTCGCTCGTCGGCACCGAACTGGGAGTCGGTGACTGGTTCCGGATCGAACAGGATCGGGTGGACGCGTTCGCCGATGCCACCGACGACCACCAGTGGATTCACCAGGCAGGGCCCCAGGCCGACGCCGGGCCTTTCGGTGGTCCGATCGTCCACGGCTTTCTCACACTCTCACTGATGCGACCGCTGACGGCATCGGTCATGAGGCGCTACCAGGAAGGTGTCGCAATGGTGATCAACTATGGAGTCGATCGCGTGCGGTTTATCAGCCCGGTACCGGTCGGCAGCCGGATACGGGGACGGATTCGGCTGGTCGAGATAAAGCCGATCGACCGCGGGGCTCAGCTCAAGACCGAGACCACCGTCGAACTCGAGGGCAGTGATCGCCCGGCCGCGGTCATCGAGAGCCTGCTTCGATATCACGACTGATCAGGCGGCGGATCCGACCACCGGTGGGCGGATTATCCTCGCGGACCCCATGTCCAACGGAGCACACCCCGCCGTCCTGCTTACCGACCTCCTGCGAGGAGAAGGACCGCATCGCGACCTCGCTGATCGCTTCATCGTTGCTGAGTGCGTCGTCTGCGGCGGCGATGTTGGGCGACTCGGACAGGTGGCAGAGGACCGCTGGCTATGTCCAGGCTGCTGGGCTCGGCGGGGTTCGACGGGCTGAGGCCCGATCCTCAGCTCTGCCAGGCTTCAGTGTTGCCGGAGACACTCACCTCGGCCCCATCGATCCAGGTTGCGATGACCTCGGCGCGTCGTAGCTCATCGGGTGCAGCTGCCACTGGGTCGGTGTCGAGGACCGTGAGATTTGCCGTAGATCCCACCGCCAGATCGGCTTCCTCGTCAATTGCGGCCGCGGCTCCTGCGGTGAATAGGTGGAGGGCTTCGGACGCCGTCAGCCCCTCAGTCGGCACCAGACCGAGACGATCTCGGGCCGTCGCCATTCCAAGAAGCGGATGCGGTGGCTCGACCGGAGAGTCCGATCCTCCGGCGAGAGGTGCTCCGGTGTTGGAGAGCGATCGGAAGGGGTAGGTCCGCAGGATCCGCTCCGGGCCCACCCGCTTCTCGAGCCACTCAGTCTCGGAGGCTATGAATGCTGGTTGCACTGATGCCGTGATCCCCGACCGCCCGAACCTCCCGATGTCGGTTTCGGTCAACACCGAGGCGTGCTCTATTCGCAGTCGAGATGAGTCCGTCCCCTGGTCGATGAGGCGCTCCATGAGATCGAGCACGCCACCGTTGGCTCTGTCTCCTATGGCGTGAACTGCTACCCGTCCGCCCAGATCTAGTGCTGCTTGTGCCATTTCCTCCGCCCACAGGGGATCGAGTCGATCCGTGCCGATCTCACCGGGCCGGTCGGCGAAGGGCTGGTGCATCGCGGCAGTGTGACCGCCAAGACTCCCGTCGCTGAACATCTTGACGCCGACAAAGGTTGCTCTGGCACCGGCCCGGGCGATCCTGTCTGCGGCCGACCGGAGCGATTCCGGCGTGCGAGCGATCACCATCACATTGAGGGTGATAGGTGAGCGAGCCACGGCCTCGAGCAGGACGTCCAGTTCCGAGGAGGCGCCTCCCCACAGCCCGGAGTCGATGGCCGCCATCGCTCCTACCCCGGTGAGTCCGGTGGTGGCCAGGGCGGTGAGTGCCGCGGAGATGTGATCAGACGTGATTGGCGGGGATAGTGACCGCAGAGCTGCCGTTACCGGTTCGAATGCCGTTTCGCGCAACACGCCGGTCGGATCGCCGCGGTCGTCGTGATCGATCACTCCACCCGCCGGATTCCTTGTCGTTCGGTCGATTCCGGCGAGGTCGAGGGCTGCGGTGTTGGCCACCGCGATGTGCCCGCAGTACCGCATGAGGAGGATCGGCCGATCTGTCGTAACTGCGTCGAGCAGGTGGCGGTCGGGAAGTCGCAGCTCAGCGAGACTCTCGTCATCCAGCCGCAATGCGGTGATGGCGGTACCAGGAGCCTGTCGACGCAGAGCGTCGGCGAGGATGTCACAGATCTCTGTGAAGTCCGCTGCCGTCTTGAGCGAGGGCCGTTGCAGGGCCGCCGTGTAGCCAACCGGGTGCATATGGGCGTCGCGCAGTCCGGCGACGATCGTCGCTCCCGAGTACCGAACCTCGACCGTCGAGGGAGATCGCAGATCATCTGCGGATCCGATCGCGGCGATTCGAGTTCCTTCGACCAGCACCGCGTCACCAAGGATCCGGTCTGGGGTTCGAACCGAGCCTGCGATCAGGAGCTGTCTCGTCATGCGCCTGAGGCTAGGAGTCTGGAGTTGGTCGAGAGGCCTCTCATGCGTGGACGGTCGGCCCTATTCGCCGCCACGGATCGAGCACATGCTGTGGCTGTGCATGCCCTGCTCCGCCCTCTGCGCCGCGATCGAATCGGGCCCGAATCGATCCGCGAGGTCGTATTCGGCGTCGAAGACGGCGTCGTGCAGAACATGGCCCTGATAGCCGGCATGGTCGGAGCCGCCCTGGCGACTTCGGTCATCGTGCTGGCGGGGTCGATCAATGCGATTGCCGGCGTCCTCTCCATGTCGATGGGCACGTATCTTTCGTCGCAGGCCGAACGCGACGCGCTGATCGCCTCGGGCGCTGACGGGAACGGTCTTCGGTCACCGGTTCGCGATGCAGCCGTCATGGCGGTTGCTTATGCGGTCGGGGCAACCGTGCCCGTGCTCCCGTTCGCACTGCCGTTCGTGGATCGCTCCGCGGCGATAGTTGCTGCGATGGGGCTTACGGCGTTCACACTCTTTGGACTCGGCGTGCTCAAGGCGATCGTGAGTCGACGTCCCCGGGTGAGATCGGGCGTTCAGCTGCTGTTGTTGGCCTCGGCTGCCGGTGTGGCTGGCTATCTCCTCGGCGTCGCCGCCCGGACTGTGTTCAGTATCGAGGTCTGAGTGAGCTGAAGTGTCGGGGGACCAATTGCTCTGACGTCTGATACTTCAGCCTTCAGACTCGGCCTGGGCATCGCCGCCGGGATGTTGGTGGCCATCCGCAAGGGAGTGCTGAAGGTCTAGACCCCGATCGCGGTGGCGACGGCTTGGCGCAGCGCCGGGTGGAGTATTGGGTTGGCCGCCACGCACTCCAAGTGGCTGGGTGGTCCGCCATCGAGTGCAGTCACGACGCCGCCCGCCTCGGTCACCAGCAGGAACCCGGCGGCGACATCCCAGGGTCCGAGGTCGACGTGCCAGAAGCCATCGAGACGTCCACAAGCGACCCACGCCAGGTCGAGCGCCGCCGCCCCGGCGCGGCGGACGCCTCTGACGCGACGGAGCATCTCTCCGAGCGTGCGGCCGTATTGGCGGCCCCGCTCGTGGCGATCGTATGGAAACCCGGTCCCGACGAGGGCATCGGCGAGTTCGGAGCGTGACGCAGTACTGACCGGGTGTCCGTTGAGAGTGGTGCCGTGATCGCGGGTCGCCGCGAACTCCTCACCGCGAAAGACGTCGCGTACGACCCCCACTAGACCACCGCCATCGTCCTCCAAGGCAACGGACACGGCCACGAAAGGGAAGCCGTGGATGAAGTTGACGGTTCCATCGAGTGGATCAATGAGCCAACGTCTGCCGCTGCTACCCGGACGAGACGAACCTTCCTCTCCGATGATCGCGTCATCGGGCCGGTGTTCAGCGAGCAGCCCGAGGATTGCCTCTTCAGCTTCCCGATCGGCCTCCGTGACCGGATCGACCACTCCCTTCAAGTCGACCGACTCGAGACGATCTGCCCAACCCGCGACAACCGCAGCGCCGGCAGCAGCAGCGGTTCGCGCCAGCGTCAGATCATCCATGGCGCGCACGATAGAGAGAAGTCCTTGGTCCTCAGTGTTTCGTCACGTGTCTGCAGTCCAACGACTGCTTCTACCATCCCGACCTGATGCAGATCCTTGCCGTGCTCCTGTCTGCTGCCCTCATGTGGCTGGCCTTCCCGCCGGTCAACTGGGGGATCGTGGTATTTGTGGCACCGGCACCGATGTTGTGGGCGATGCGCCGGGTTACGACGCCCCGCGAGGCAGGTTGGCTCGGATTCCTGTTCGGCTTCGCCTTCTGGGGATCGATGCTGTGGTGGATCAGGATCCTCGGCTTTGTCGCCTGGTTACCACTGGCCGTCGTCATGGGTCTCTACACGACCGGCTGGGCACTCGTCATGTACTTCGGACGATATTGGTCGATGTGGCGCTGGTGGATCCTTGCGATCGGATCGTGGTCCTTCATGGAGTTCTTCCGTGCCCGGGTCCCGTTTGGCGGCTTCCCCTGGGGTGCGGTCGGGTTCCCGGTGGGGACGCTGGCATGGCCCCGCGGTTCGGCCCAGTGGATTGGTGCCACCGGCTGGGGAGTGATCGTCATCGCCTTTGCGGCGGCGCTTGTGACCATGTTCGGCCGGGTCAGTGATAGGCGGCCACTCGAACTGTCTCTCGCCGTCATCGTGACGTTTACGTTCCTCGGTGCCATCTTTTCGCCGGACGCCGCCGGTCACCCGGTGCGGGTGGCGGTGGTCCAAGGCGACTCGCCGTGTCCGCGGCTCCATTGCGACAACGAGAAGGAGATCATCTACAACAACCACTTGAATCTCACCGCCACCATCCCCGAGGGGTCGGTCGATCTCGTCGTGTGGGGAGAGGACTCCTTCGGCGGGGCCTTCAATCCGACGTTCAACGGCGGCGTCCGTCGTGCGATGGGTCCGGGTGAAGCGGCCAGGATCGGTGCCTACCTCATGGCGGGCGGCACCCGTCCGGGGGAGCCCGGCACGTTCGTCAACTACAACATCCTTTTCGATCCAACGGGTGAGGTGGTCGGCGAATACGTAAAGCAGCATCCGGTCCCATTTGGCGAGTTCGTTCCGTTTCGGCGGGTCCTCGAATTCGTGCCGCAGCTGGATCAGGTCCCCAACGACATGCTGCGAGGACCCGGTCCGGTGGTATTCCCGATCGAGATAGGAGACGCTCGTGGTGTTCTGGGATCGGTCATCTCGTTCGAAGGTGCCTTTGCGCGGCACGCGCGAGGTGAGGTCAAGGCGGGGGCGCAGCTACTGGTGGTCGCCACCAATGAGGGGTCATTCGGTCATAGTCCGGCGTCCGATCAGCTGATCGGCATGGTTCGAATGTCGGCCGTCTCGCTCGGTGTAGACGTCGTTCACGTAGCGGTGACGGGGAAGTCCACTCTGATTCGGGCCGATGGTTCGATCGGTAAGACAACGGACCTGTTCGTACGGGATCTCCTTACCGGCGTCGTCAACCTCCAGGATGCCCCCCGGACGTTGTACGTAGTCGCCGGAGATTGGGTTCAGATCCTGGCGATCCTGGCGGCCGCTGCGGTGATCGTGGCAACCTTGACGGGACCAACCAGAGAGTTCCGTATCCGACCCGGTGACCGGCGCTAGATCTTCGTCGCGGCGTCCCAAACTGTGCCGGTCGGGCCGGCGAGGGGGCCTAATGGCCTACATCGCAGGAGGGGTTCTTCGCCCTACGATGACGGGTGTTTTGACCTAGGAGGTTCTGTGAGCAGTACCGGGAACGAGGCTATCGAGAATCTGTTGAGCGAAGATCGATCTTTTCCGCCTCCTGCGGCGTTTGTTGATGCCGCCAATGCTCAGCCGTCGATATACCAAGAAGCGGAGGCCGACTATCTGGCCTTCTGGCGTCGGCAGGCATTGGAGCGCATCGATTGGATCAGGGAGCCGACGGTGACTCTCGACGATGCCGATGCTCCCTTCTTCAAGTGGTTTACGGACGGCACGCTCAATCTCTCCTACAACTGTCTTGATCGGCACCTCGATACGGGCGGCGACAAAGTCGCCTATCACTGGGAGGGGGAACCGGGCGACCTGCGGACCATCACCTACTCGGACCTCCACGCCGAAGTTTGTAGATTCGCCAACGCGCTTATCGGACTCGGTGTGGAACGAGGAGACCGGGTCGCCATATACATGGGGATGATCCCGGAGTTGCCGGTTGCGATGTTGGCATGTGCCCGTATTGGCGCGATCCACTCCGTCGTCTTTGGTGGTTTCTCCTCCGATGCGCTCGCCGACCGCATCGACGATGCCACTGCGAAGCTCGTCATCACACAGGATGGCGCCTGGCGACGCGGCTCGATAGTTCCGCTCAAAGACTTCACTGATGTCGCAGTGGATCGATGTGAGTCGATCACCGATGTGATCGTGGTCCGGCGGTGTGAGAACGATGTGACGATGACGGAGGACCGCGATCACTGGTATCACGACCTGATCGAGGAGGCCTCCAGCGATAACGAGCCGGCGGAGATGAGCGCGGAGGATCCGCTATACATCCTCTACACGTCGGGTACGACCGCAAAGCCAAAGGGGATCGTCCACACCCAGGGCGGATATCTGACCGGTGTCTCGACCACGCATCACTACGTGTTCGATATCAAGCCCGACGACGTCTATTGGTGTGCAGCCGACATCGGCTGGGTCACCGGGCATTCGTACATCGTCTATGGCCCGCTCGCCAACCACACGACGGGCGTCATGTATGAGGGTGCACCTGACACTCCGACGAAGAACCGGCTGTGGGAGATCGTTGAGCGCTACGGCGTAACAGTTTTCTACACCGCGCCGACTGCTATCCGAGCCTTTATGAAGTGGGGTGATGAGTACCCGGCGGGGCACGACTTGTCTTCCCTGCGACTGCTGGGAACCGTCGGCGAGCCGATAAACCCAGAAGCCTGGATGTGGTACCAGCGCACGATCGGCGGGGAGAGATGTCCCATTGTGGATACCTGGTGGCAGACCGAGACCGGGTCGATCATGCTGACCCCGCTTCCAGGTGTCGTTTCTACCAAGCCCGGATCGGCGACGTTCCCGTTTCCCGGTGTGGGCGCCGACGTGTTCGACGAAGCCGGGAATTCGGTTCCGCTCGGCGGCGGCGGCTATCTGGTTCTCACCAAGCCGTGGCCGGCGATGCTGCGCACGATCTACGGCGATCCCGACCGGTACGTCGACACGTATTGGTCGAAGTATGACGGTGTCTACTTCGCCGGGGACGGCTGCAAGCGCGACGACGAGGGCTACTACTGGTTGCTGGGACGAGTCGATGATGTGATGAACATCAGCGGTCACCGCATTTCGACGACCGAAGTCGAGTCGGCGCTTGTCGCCCACGAGACGGTGGCGGAGGCTGCCGTCGTTGGTCGGGCGGATGATCTCACCGGCGAGGCCATCGCAGCATTCGTCACACTCCGTAGTGGCGTTGAAGGTACCGAAGAGCTCATCAAGGAGCTACGCGGGTTCGTGTCCGAGAAGATCAGCCCGATCGCTCGCCCCAAGTCGATCGTCTTTGCGGACGATCTACCCAAGACCAGGTCGGGCAAGATCATGCGCCGATTGCTCAAAGACATCTCTGAAGAGAGGCAGCTGGGTGATGTCACGACGCTCGCCAACGCCGATGTCGTCCAGGAGATTGCCGCCATGGCGGAGGCGGGCAAGGGGGAGGAGTAGGAGTCCGGAGTCAGAGAATCGGGAATACCTCTTGTCGTTGGGCGGTTTAGCGCTAAAGTAGTTAGTGCTAAAAGCAGGAGGGGTTCTGCGCACATGGATACAACGACAATGAGGGCAACAACGGCTGGCCGGGCTCGCCGTCGGCCCAAGACATACGGCGGAGATCGAATCTGCGGCCACGGGGTCTGCGAGACCAAATTGAGCCGGTACAACCGCAACGAGTACTGCTTCCAGCACGCCCCGGCGCGCTTTCCCCGGATGAGGGGCGAGTTCACCGAGGAGTACATGGCCAAGAACTCCTAGGAGCTGGGAACACGATGGCCGGGACGCTGTCACTGAAGGATTGCGCCGAACGACTCGGTGTTCACTACATGACGGCGTACCGGTACGTCCGTCTCGGGCGGCTACGCGCTACCAAGGTTGGTGCCGAGTGGCGGGTACTTCCGAGCGATCTGGAGACCCTGCTTGTCGATGCCGCGATTCCAGAGGGCCGGTGTCCTGTCGACTGGTCTGTTCGGCTCGAGGATCGTCTGCTGGCAGGGGACGAAGGCGGCGCCTGGGCGGTCGTGGAGGCGGCGCTTGCCTCAGGATTGGCTCCAACGGCCATCCACGTCGACATCCTCTCGCAGGCCTTGGCGAGGATCGGCGCCGGCTGGTACGACGGTGGTGTGTCGATCGCTGAGGAGCATCGAGCCACGGCGGCTGCCACCAAGATCGTGGGACGTCTCGGAATGCGTTTCTCACGCAGGGGACGACGCCGAGGCCGGATCGTGATCGGTACACCTCCCGGCGAACGTCACTCGCTGAGCGTCGCCGTCGTAGCCGATCTCATGCGTGGCGCCGGGTGGGAGGTTGTTGAATTGGGGGTCGATCTCCCGATCGACGAGTTCGTACTCGCAGTCGAGAAATCGGTTCCGGTCTCGGTGATCGCAGTCAGCGTCGGCAGCTCAGAGAACCTCAGCGCGGCGCGCGATCTGATCACCGCACTCAAGGACTCGGTCGTCGGCCCAGTCGTAATCGGTGGGTCGGCGATCGACGCCACAGTCTCAGCCAGCCTGGGAGCAGACGGCTGGGCCTCCGATGGCAGGGCCGCCGTAGAGGCGGTCGCCGTACTGGGGGCCCGCTGAGTCTCGCACCCGCTCTTGGTGACGGAAGCTCTGGGCCCGGGGCCGCTAGATCGTTTCGTAGGCGGTTATTGCTGCGTCGAGGGTGTCAATCGCTGTGTCGAGCTCGTCCTCGGTAACGCATAGTGGCGGGATGAACCTGATCACATTGCCATCCGGACCGCAGTTCAGGATGAGGAGCCGATTCTCTCTCGCGTGCTGTGAGAGGAATGCGAATGCCTCGGGATCGGGGTCGTTGGTGCCGGCCTTCACCAGCTCAATGCCGATCATGAGGCCAAGTCCCCGCACGTCTCCAATGGTCGGATGACTCTTTCGCATCTCTTCGAAACGCGCGAACGCGTGCTCGGACAACGCCGGCGTGCTCGGAATCAGATCGGCCAGGGCCTTCATGTTTGCTGCTGCAGCTGCGCATGCGACCGGGTTCCCGCCGAAAGTCGTGCCGTGGGATCCGGGCTCCCAGGCATCGAACACCTCAGCCGTGGCACCGATGGCCGATAGGGGGAGACCGTTTGCGATCGCCTTGCCCATGAGCAAGATGTCGGGCTTGACTTCATAGTGGTCGGAGGCGAACCAGGTTCCGGTGCGCCCGAATCCGGTTTGGATTTCGTCGTGGATCATGAGGATCCCGTGCTCCGCGCACAGATCACCCAGTCGATTCATGAACCGCTGCGGAGCCGGGTAGTAGCCGCCCTCACCCTGGACCGGTTCTACGAGGAATGCCGCGATCTCTCCCGGTGTGATCTCGTGCTTGAGCATGAGGTCGAGCTCCAGCAGTGCGTGTTCCGTTGCCTCCTCCTCGGACATCCCCCATCTATAGGGATGTGGGAACGGTGTGATGAAGACTGAGGGGAGGAGGGGGTGGTACCCCTGCCGGTACTTTGCCCTGGAGGTCGTATACGTGACCGATCCCATTGTCCGACCATGAAAAGCGCCGCGAAAGGCGACTATTCCCTGGCGGCCGCTCACCTTGCGTGCCAGCTTGGTGCCTGCCTCAACTGCCTCTGCCCCTGAGTTCATGAAGAAGATCTTCTCGATGGAGTCGGGAGTCACCTCCAGGACATTCTCCGCTGCATTGACCAGGGAGTCGTATCGGAAGGCACCACCGGCGTGCCATACCTTGTCGATCTGATCCTTGGCGGCTGCAACGACGGCCGGGTGATTGTGGCCCGAGTTGACGACGGAGATACCGCAGGCGAAGTCGAGGTACCTTTCGCCCTCTACATCTGATACCCAGGCGCCTTCGGCGCCGACAATCTCGAGATCTGAGTCCCAAGTGATAACCGGGGCGTAGACGCGCTCATGGCGTTTTACGAGGCTGCTGCTCATGTTCTGCTCCTTTGTGATAGTGATCCAACGGGAAGAGCGATCGGATCAGATCACGGTGCAGCGAATAGCTGCCTCCTGCTCTCGCGGGGGGTGAACCACAGCATGATGGAATAATGCCACTCTTTGACACTCTCTGAGGCGCGAATACGCAATTCGAAGCCGAGACCGCAAGGAGACCAAGCCATGCCGACGTTTGACATCGTGTCCCAGGTGGATTTGCAGGAGGTCAGGAACGCGGTCGATCAAGCGATGCGAGAGCTTGTCAATCGATATGACTTCAAGGGAACCGGCACCTCTGTGGAGCTCAACGATGATGGGATCGTTCTGGAGTCCTCCACCGAGGAGCGGCTCAAGGCGGCCATCGACGTTCTCAAGGAGAAGCTGATTCGCCGCAAGGTGTCACTCAAGTCACTTTCCGGTGGCGAGCCGACTGAGGTGGGCGGGGGTAGATCACGCTCGCTGTTCACTTTGAACACGGGGATCGACGCCGACTCTGCACGTGAGCTCTCCAAGCTCATCAGGGGCCTTGGCATGAAGGTGCAGGCCCAGATCAACGGCGACATTGTGAGAGTGTCGGGCAAGAAGAGGGACGATCTCCAGGCAGTCATCGCAGAAGTGAAGGCACTGGATCACAAGTTGCCCCTGCAATACGTGAACTTCCGCGATTAGACATCGTCGCGTAGTCGGTGCAAGGTGCTCCTGGGATTGCTCTTTGCCTAGGCCAAGGAAATCCACGTTTGGTTTGCGGTCGCCACGACGGTCCCGGAATCGTCGATGAGTGCTGTGGCGGCATGGGACTTGCGGCCGCTCTCACTGAGGTTCCAGGCGATCGCCACATACCGCCGCTCCACCTCGATCGGTCTCGACACGACAGCCGCCATCCGTCCCAGTACAACCGGGTTTTCGGCTAGATCGCGGGCGTCGGCCCACGCTCCGGGACAGTCCAGAGCGGCCCAGACGAGGGGGGTGGCGAGGACGCCGCCGTCGTTGGGGAGCGAGGCATCCGGGATCCAGGGCGAGGCCACCAGCCCGGAGTCGGTGGGGCCCGGAAAGATCCGGAGACCATCATCCCGCTCGGTCCCGCACGTGAAGCAGGTGGGGAACTCGTGGCGGCGGTGGCCCAGGTATCGCAGCGATGCGGCCTCGGCCTCGTCCCACGTCGGGATCGCGGGTACTTCGGGCGGATCAAAGACGATCCGGCGAGCGGTGGCGACGAGAGTGTCGCCATCCGTCACCTCGATGGAGCCATGCTCATCACGCTCCACCCTCAACGGTGTCCCCAACGGCGGCGGGGTTCGAAGAGTGACTTCGGCTTCGCCCTCGATCCACTCGGATACCGCTCCGCAGGCGTAGCCGCCGTTGGCCGACCCGACCGGCCCGTTGAACCGACTTGGGATCGTGAGTACTTCACCGGGTGGGGTCATGGTCATGACCTCGTCGGTTGAGGATTGGAGGCCGACGACCGGTTTCCTATCACAGAACTTCGGCGAGGAAAGCCTGGGTGCGGGTGTGTCGGGGGTGGGCGATGACCTCGGCCGGGATGCCCTCCTCCACTATGACCCCCTCGTCCAGGAACAGGAGCCGGGTGCCCACCTCACGAGCAAAGCCCATCTCGTGCGTAACGACGACCATGGTCATGCCCTCCGACGCCAGATCCTGCATTACGCCGAGCACCTCGCCGATCAGCTCCGGATCCAGTGCCGATGTCACCTCGTCGAACAGCATCATCTTGGGTTGCATGGCCAGCGATCGGGCGATCGCCACTCGTTGTTGCTGACCTCCCGACAACTGTGACGGATGGGACTCCGTCTTGTCCGACAGACCAACGTGTCCGAGTTGCTGGTGTGCCCGCTCCACCGCCTCCTCCTTGGAGAGCTTGAGCACCTTTATCAGCGCAAGCGTGATGTTTTCGGTGGCGGTGAGGTGGGGGAACAGATTGAACTGCTGGAATACCATCCCCATGTGGGTGCGGGCCTCATTGAGATTGGTCTGGATGTCGGTGAGGTCCATTCCATCGAAGAAGACCCTGCCTTCGGTCGGCTCTTCCAACAGATTGATGGATCGCAACAGGGTCGATTTCCCGGATCCGGAGGGTCCGATGAGCACGACAACCTCTTTGGGAACGATCTTCAGATCGATTCCGCGCAGGACGTGCAAGCCGCCAAACCACTTGTGGATGCCTTCGAGGCGGACCAGCGAGCCGTCGTCGTTCATGAGTCTCCTATCCAATCACACTCGTGAGGCCGCTCCGCAGGCGCCTCTCAACGATGGTCACGATCCCGATCATGGGGAGAGTGATTATCAGGTAACCGGCCGCCGCTCCCAACCAGGCGGTGGCGTCGAAACTCGACGCGTAGATGGTGCGTCCGATCCCGAGTAGCTCCTTCTGAGCGAGCGTGAGACCCAGCACCGAGATCAGCGACGTGTCCTTGATGAGGATGACGAACTCGTTGAGCAGTGGCGGGATGACTCGACGGATCGCCTGGGGGACGATCACGTAGCGCATCGACTGGAAGTAGGAGAGACCGAGGGTACGGGACGCCTCGATCTGCCCCCGTTCGAGCGACTGGATGCCGGCTCGGTACACCTCGGACGAGTAGGCGGCGAGGTTGAAACCCAACACCAGGATGGCGACCGTGTACATCGAAAGGTCGAGTCCCAGCGCCGGGACCAACCCGACGCCGGCGAACATGATCTGCCAGATGAGAGGCGTGCCGCGGAAGAAGTTGATGTATATGCGAGCCGGTGCACGGACGACGGCCCGCTTCGACATGGCGAACAACGCCACCACCAGTCCCAATCCAAACCCGAGTGCGGCGCCCGCCGCCGAGAGGACGAGGGTGTTCTGAGCACCCTTGATAAAGCTGGGGACGGAGGCGATCCGAATCAGGCCCCACACCAGACCTCCTCCGGCTCCGACCAGGGCGGCGTAAACGACCAAGCGAGGTCTCGTCTTTCGAAGCCAGGCATAGATACCGGCGAGCGTTGCGGCCACAACAGCCCAGGCCAGCATGAGTCCGGCGATCGACCCGATCGAATCGGTCACGGTGCCCCAGGCGAGTCCGGCCTTCTCTCCGATGAGCGAAATATTCAGGAAGTTGCGGGCGAAGCGATCGACGTCCGTGGCCCGAAACCACAGCAGGAAACCGGCCAGCGCCATTACCTGGGAAGACAGCACTCCGCCGGCGATGACGGCCTCACGGGCAGACTTGTTCGGCATCCGCTTCCAGCTGGTGATTGCCGCTGCTGTTATCACTAATCCGACGAGCAGCGCGATCGTTGCCACCAGACCCAGCCCGTCGGACTTGAGACCCTCGGCGAGCGGGTCCGAAGGGGAGCACTCCAGGCGGGTGACCCCCTCGGGGCAGATTCCGGTCCACCCGTGGCTGGTGAGAACCGCGATGGCACCGATGATGTAGAACGAGAGAACTCCCGCTGCCGAGCCGAGGACGGCGCGCGACCAGGATGTCTGATTCTGTAGGAACCACCGAATACCCCGATCCGGTGGACTCAAGGTGTCGGGGGTCGTCGTGACCATGATTGCTCCCGGGGGTCGATCTCGGCCAGACACTACGGAGTGACCGGCTCCGGTGTCAGATCGGAGACCATGAGATACGGTGAGGGCATGGCTCGCGACCCGTTTCTCCACCTTCTACGGGATCGCCGGGCCCGGTTCCACGCGGTACTCACCGATTTGGGTCTCTCCACTGACTCGGACGACGACGTGACGAGCGATGTCGGGGGTGGCTGGACGCTTGGGGAGCACATGGTTCACATCGCAGCTTGGGAACGGCGCTACACCCGCCAGGTGACCGGTAGTCCCAAGAACCTCGGTTATCCATCCGCCTGGGAGAAGTTCAACGACGCCGTCTATTCGGAATGGCGGGGCGTCGAACCCGACGCGGCCCGCGCCGAGTATTTGGCCGCTCATGTTGGGCTAGTTGCTGCCGTGTCGGCCCTGTCGCCGGAAGGTGATCCGGAGAGGCCGAAGCTGCTCGTGGGCTGGAATCTCGGCATGGCACCGCGCCACTATCGGGAGCACGCCACGATCCTGCTCAAGCATGTCGGGCTCCACTCTCCGCCCCCGTGGCGGGGCCGGATAGTGGAGTAGGGGAGGGTCGCCGGCTGTCGCCGTCTCCTGCGACCGGCAAGGGGTCGTCGGCTGCCGCCGCCTCCCGCAATTGGCAAGACGGGTGGGATCGCTGGTCGCTGGTCAAGCCCCGTCGAGCAGCTCTCTTCGAATCTCGTCGGGGAGGTGGAACCAGCGAAGCCGTTCGAAGTCGTCTGTGATATCGGGTCGTCCCGGCTCGTCGTCCCCGGGTTGAGCGGTGAGCAGGATCCTCTCGCCCTCCGCTAGGTAGCCAACTAGTGCGTCCTCGCCCTCGGTCCTGCGATGATCCGGGTATTCGAGCCCCTCTGGTGTAAAGATCACATCGCGTAGGCTGAGGGGAACCGTCCCCCTTCCATCGACGTGGGTCCACAGCGCCGTCATTGGATCAAAGCGATACTCGGGAACCATCCTCCAACCGTGATCGGCCACGAGGTGAACGGCGCGGAGGATGAATTTGAATACCTGCTCCGAAATGAAGTAGTTGAAATTGACCCGCACCCAGCCCGGTTTGATCCCCTCGCAACCCCGGGAGATCTCGCGCTCGTACTCCCGGCTCGTCTCAATATCGATACCGAGGAGGCGGTGTCCATAGGGACCGGCGCACGAGCAGCCACCCCTGCTCTGGACCCCAAACAGATCATTGAGCAGGGCGACGATGAAGTTGTGGTGGATTCGGAGATCCCCGTGTCGGATGACGAAGGAGACAATCGACAGCCGATCGGCGTCGGGGTTGCCGAGGATCTCGATATTTGGGTTGGCCGACCAGGATTCGATGGCCCGTTTGATGAACGATTCCTCGCGCTCGCGTATCGCCTCGATTCCGACGCTTTCCTTGAGTGCAAAGGAGAGCCCCGCCCGGATGGAACCGATGATGCTGGGCGTGCCCCCTTCCTCCCGCTGCTCGATGTCGTCGAGGTAGCGGTGTCCGTCGGGGTTTACAAAGGCGACGGTGCCTCCCCCCGGTACGGCTGGAACTCGATTGGTGAAGAGGTCCTTGCGTGCCACCAGGAGTCCCGGTGTTCCCGGGCCGCCGATCATCTTGTGTGGACTCACGAAGATGGCGTCCTTGTAGGACAGTGGCTCGGTGTCGGAGATCGGCGTCATCGAGATTCCGACGTAGGGAGCAGCAGCCGCCACGTCCCAGAACGACAGCGCTCCGTGGCGGTGGAGGAGCGAAGCTACCGCAGCCGTGTCGGTGGTGATCCCAGTCACGTTCGATGCGGCGGAGAAGCTTCCAATCTTTAGGGACCGATCGGCAAAGCGGGTCAGGGCTGCGTCGAGCGCCCCCAGGTCGACGTGTCCGTCTGAATCTTCGGGCACCACCACGATGTCGGCGATCGACTCTCGCCACGGCAGCTCGTTGCTGTGGTGCTCGAACGGACCGATGAACACGACCGGACGCTCGTCTGGGGGGATCTGGTCGATGAGCCCGTAGCGGTCGTCGAGCTTCTCGGGGATTCGGATGCCGAGAACCCTCGTCATCAGATCGATTGCACCGGTGGAACCGCTGCCGCAAAAGAGGATCGCGTGTTCGTCGGTGGCCTTGACACAGCGGCGGATGATTCCGCGAGCCTCCTCACGGAACCTGGTCGTCTGAAGTCCCGTCCCAGAGGACTCGGTGTGGGTGTTGGCATACAAGGGCAACACCTGGTTGCGGATGTAGTCCTCTACAAACGTGAGGGACCGTCCCGAAGCCGTGTAGTCGGCGTATGTGACCCGACGGGGACCAAACGGACCGTCGACGACATCATTCCGTCCGATGACTGACTCGCGGATAAATGTGAGGAGGTCACTCATGGTGAGTGGAGAGTAGTTAGGGACTGTGGCTGCCGGCCGGGTGTTCTCAGCGTCCGATCGTCGGTCTCCAACTGGTTTGGCCGTCGCTGGGACCTAGAGGACGAGAACCGCTCCAATGGCGACAACGCTCACCGCGGCGGCGATGATGACGCGCTGAGCCGACGCACCGGCCCGGCCACGGGGCATCTTGTCCCAAGCGGCCGCGATCGACGCACCCGCGACGAGACCTCCGAGGTGAGCCTCCCATGCGATGTTGGGGATGAGGAAGGGGAGACTCAGGTTGATCAGCAGCAGGAGCATCAGTTGTGAGAAGACGGCACTACCGGCCGGCGTGTGACGTTGCCGGTAGGTGGCCGCCAGCAGGGCCCCCATCAGGCCGAAGATCGCCCCTGATGCACCGACGGCCGGGTCGAGACGTCCGACCGCGTGGTACAGCGACCCCCCACCGAGGCCTGCGGCCAGGTAGAGCGCCCCAAAGGAGGCGGACCCGAAGCGACGTTCCAGCGCCGGACCGAACAGGAACAGCGCCCACATGTTGAACAGCACGTGGGTGAAGTTGGCATGGAGGAACATCGCGGTGAATACGCGCCAGATCTCTCCGTTGTCGATTAGCGGTTTGTATTGCGCTGCGTTGACGAAGATTTCCCGTCCGGTTTCTGAATCGAGCCGACCGATCAGGAAGATCGCGACGTTGACGGCGATCAGGGCCCAGGTAACGGGCGTGGTCGCTCGGTCGACGTGACGGATGGTGCGGGCATCGATCACCCGGTTGCGCCCTACGGGCGTGGCGCATTCGGGGCACTTCTGGCCGACTGCGGCGTCCCGCGAGCATTCGACACAGATCGGGCGGCCGCACTCCGAGCAGGAGAGGCGTGTCGCCCTGCCCGGGTGGCGGTAGCAATAGGACGTGGAGGTCGTGTGCGAGCCGTGGTCGGTCACCGGGCCACCCTACCGGCGGTCTCCGACAATCTCGGATCGGCGCGTCAGGCGTGTTGAACCACAGCGCGCCCTCGTAGACTCGCCGCACCGACACACTCGAGGAGACGCTGTGGACTTCGCAATCAGTGAGCGGACCGAGGAGTGGCGGGGACGTCTCCTGGCATTCATGGACGAGAGCGTCATGCCGGCCGAATCCATCTACGAAGCGCAGATGAGGGAGGTCGGGGGAGATCCGTCGCACCATCCCGCTGTGATCGATGAGTTGAAGGTCGAAGCGAGATCCCGCGGCCTGTGGAACCTGTTCATGCCCGGCGACCAATGGGGCGCGGGTCTAAAGGTGCTCGAGTACGCCCCGCTGGCCGAGATCGCTGGTCGGAGTCCTTGGGTGGCCCCCGAAGCGATCAATTGCTCTGCCCCCGATACCGGGAACATGGAGATTCTGGCCGAGTTCGGGACACCGGAGCAGCAGCAGGAGTGGCTGGTGCCACTGCTCGATGGCGAAATCAGATCGTGCTTCTCGATGACCGAGCCAGAGGTGGCGTCCTCCGATCCGACCAACATCTCTTGTCGCATCGAGACCGATGGTGACGACTATGTCATCACAGGTAGGAAGTGGTGGTCGACCGGTGCGATGTCGGCTCGGTGCTCGATCGCCATCGTGATGGGAGTGACCAATCCTGACGCCGATCCGTATCACCGCCAGAGCATGGTGCTTGTGCCGCTCGATGCTCCCGGTGTCGAGATCGTCCGTAATGTCAACGTCTTCGGCTACCGGGAACGGGGCGGACATGCGGAGATCCTCTACGACAAGGTGAGGGTGCCGCGAGCCAACCTGCTCGGTGAGGAGGGCAGCGGGTTCGCCATTGCTCAGGCCCGGCTCGGACCGGGGCGGATCCATCACTGCATGCGGCTCATCGGGATGGCCGAGCGGGCATTTGATGTGATGTGCCGACGCGCCCACGAACGAGTCGCGTTCGGCAAGACTCTCGCAGAGCAGGGAGTCGTTCAGAACTGGATCGCCGAGGCCCGTATCAAGATCGAGCAGGCGCGTCTCATGGTGCTCAAGGCGGCCTGGCTGATAGACACGGTCAGTGCCAAGGGTGCTCGCATCGAGATCTCGGCCATCAAGGTGGCGGTCCCCGAGATGGCCACGTGGGTCATCGATCGGGGGATCCAGGTACTCGGCGGCGCCGGCGTCAGTGGCGACTACCCACTTGCCGCGCTCTACGCCCACGCCAGAACGCTGCAGATCGCCGACGGTCCCGACGAAGTCCACAAGCGCAGCGTCGCCCGGCGCGAGCTACGGCGGTTCGCCGAGGGCGTGTGAGTACCGCGGTATTCCTCAGCGAAGGGGATCGGTTGATTCCCCAGTTGGAAGCGCGCGCCAACTGGTACCCCGATGCGCTGCACGGTGGCCCGGTGGCAGGTGCCTTCGCTCGAGCGTTCGAACTCATGGACGCGCCGACTGAGATGGCTGTGACCCGCCTGACCGTCGATCTGATGAGGCCGGTCCCGACCGTCCCGCTCTCGATTGAGACGCGGGTGGTCCGAACCGGAAGACGGATCCAGGTACTGGAGGGGCGCTTGGACGCCGACGGCAATGAGGTTGCCGCGGCCACGGCCCTTCGACTGCGGGTGGCCGACGTGCCCGTACCGGCCCATCGGCGCCCTGAACCGCTGCCAGCGCCTCACGAGATTCCGGCGGCGACGATGGAACCGGCAGACGAGGCTTGGTTCCATACACGGGGAGTCGATGTCCGATCTGCCAAGCAGAGCTTCTATACCGCGGGATCCGGTACCGCTTGGATCAGGCTGGCGATGCCTCTGGTGGAAGGAGAGGTACCGACACCACTCCAGCGGGCGGTTGTCGCCGCCGACTTTGGCAATGGTGTCGGAAATGTCCTCTCTGAGGATTTCGTATTCATGAATGCCGATCTCACCGTGTACCTGCATCGTCCGCCCGAAGGGGAGTGGGTGGGTCTACGCAGCCGCTCCACCGTCGATGCTCTCGGATTCGGTGTGGCCCGCAGTGAGTTGTTCGACACCACGGGGGCGGTCGGTTTCGGACTCCAAGCCCTCTTTGTGGACCGCGCCGACTCGTTTGGCTCATGAACCCTCCAGTCGCTTCACTCCTCGCAGCAGTGGGGGATTGGGCGGCTCAGCACGATGAGATAGTGGGGGTCGTCGGCTGTCGCCGTCTCCCGCAATTGGCAGGGGGGTCGTCGGCTGTCGCCGTCTCCCGCGATTGGCAGGAGAGTGATTCTGCCAATTGCCAATTGCTAGTCGCTTATTGCTGATCGCTGGTCGCCGATCGCCGGTCGCTGCGTACCATCGCGATCATGCACCCGCTGTTCCGACCCCGCTGGCTCGCCGGCCACATGTTGGCGGTCGGTGCGATCGTCGTCTTCGTGCTGCTCGGGATGTGGCAACTACGGCGGCACGACGAGAAGATCGAGTTGCGGGACCGGGTGGAGCAGGCGATGGCGATGTCCTCGGTTCTCCCGATCGAAGAGGTACCGCAGGGGGCGTTCCGCCGCGTCACCGCGATCGGTGAGTACCTGCCATCCGTTGAGGCCAAGGTTCTGCGGTCGCGCAACGGGGTCTCCGGGTACGAAGTGCTGACCCCGCTGGTGCTGGCGGACGGGACGGCGGTCCTGGTCGATCGGGGTTGGGCGGAGTTGGACGTCGATCACAACTTCGGTGGCGGCCCGCCGCTGGGATCCGTCGAGGCAGAGGGACTGTTGTGGCCGGCGGAGGAAGGCGGGGGCACCGTCGACCGGGTACCGGAGTTCATAAAGCGCACCGATCCAGGGGTGTTTGCCTCCGCGACCGGCTTGGAGTTCCGGTCTGAGTATCTGGTGTTGGCCCTCCAATCGCCACCGGTCGGTGCTGTCCTGGCGCTGCCCGAGATCGGCGAGGTGTCGCTCGGGCCTCACCTGGGGTACGCCGGACAGTGGTTCCTGTTTGCCTCCGTGGTTCTGGTGGGATATCCGCTGCTGCTCAGACGACAGACCGGGTTCGCATCCACTCCGGGGTGATGGTGCCCAGATGGTCGACGCCTGCGCCGGCGTCCGCTAGGTAGCGATTCAGGTCGAATGCGGTGTCGAGTGCCTGGCCGTCCAGCGGACAGTCGTCGGCGGCCGCCAGCACCTCGCGCAAGGGAACTCCGGTGTCGCGCGCTTCGGCCGAGGCATTCTGCACCATCCGGTAAGCGGCGTCGCGTTCCATCCCAGTAGAGATGAGGGCGAGCAGCACGGCATGGCTGAAGACGGTGCCGTGGGAGGTCTCCAGATTGGCGCGCATCCGCTGGGCGTCGACGGTGAGCCCCGAGAGGACTCGATCCACTCTCGCCAGAGCGAAGTCGAGTATCAGGCAGGCGTCGGGAATCGCGACCCGCTCCACAGAGGAGTGGCTGATGTCGCGCTCATGCCATAGGGCAACGTTCTCGAGCGAGGCCGTGGCGTAGGCCCGAAGCAGACGTGCCATGCCCGTTATGTTCTCGGAGAGAATCGGATTGTGCTTATGGGGCATCGCCGAAGAACCCTTCTGGCCTTCAGAAAACGGCTCGGCTACTTCGGCGACTTCGGAACGCTGCAGATGTCGAATCTCCACCGCGATTCTCTCCAGCGTTGCTCCGATCACTGCAAGCGTGCTCATGAACATGGCGTGACGATCCCGGCTCACCACTTGAGTGGCTGCGGGTTCGGCGTGGAGTCCAAGTGCCTCGGTGACGTGGCGTTCCACACCCTTGGACACGGTCGAGTGGTTGCCGACCGGGCCACTGACCTTGCCATAGGAGACGGTGCGAGTTGCCTGGAGCAGGCGTTGGTGCGAGTTGACGAGCGCAAAGCCGAAACCCGCGAGTTTGTGGCCGAAGGTGGTCGGCTCTGCCCACATCCCGTGGGTACGCCCGATCATCGGCGTATCCCGGTGCTCGATTGCGAGACGCTGCACGGCCTCGAACACGGTGATGATTCCCTCGGCCAGCAGGGCCCCCGACTCCTTGAGCTGCACTCCGAGCGCGCTATCGAGCAGGTCGGATGACGTGAGCCCGAAGTGAACCCAGCGCCCATGTTCGGCCATTGCTGCGGCCAGGACATCCACGAAGGCGGCGACATCATGTCTCGTCTCTAGCTCCCGGGCCCCCCAATCGTCCGGGCTTACGGTGGCGGCTCGTACCGCAGCGGCTGCACCGGCGGGAATCTGTCCCTCGGTTGCCCAGCCTTCGAGTGCAAGCGCTTCGATCTCCTGCCAGATGGCAAGCCTTCGCTCCTCAGACCAGATGGCCGCCATTTCGGGGCGGGTATAGCGCTCGATCATCGGCCGACCTCGAAAGTGGCGGCCCTATCCGGTCCGACCGAGACCATTGTTACGGGCACACCTGCGAGCTCCTCGACTCTGCGTACATATGACTGGGCCGCCGCTGGGAGGTCGTTGAATGATCGAACCCCGGAGATGTCGGTCTGCCACCCGGGGTGATCCTCGTAGACCGGTTCACACTCATAGAGCACCCGCTGTTGGCGCGGGAAGTCCGGGTACTCGGTGTCTCCCGATCGATAGGCGGTGGCGATCCGGATCATGGCGAACTCGCTCAGCACGTCGAGCTTCATGAGGGCGAGCTCCGTGATGCCGCTTACCCGAACCGAGTAGCGCAGCGCCACTGCATCCAACCACCCGCAGCGCCGTCTGCGCCCGGTCACGGTGCCGAACTCTCCCCCCACTTCGACCATTGCGCTTCCGATATCGTCGTCGAGCTCTGTCGGGAACGGGCCACTTCCAACCCGAGATATGTATGCCTTTGCTATGCCGAGAACGGCGTCGATGTCCTTTGGGCCGACGCCGACTCCGGTCAGAGCCCCACCGGAAGTGGGATTGGACGATGTGACGAACGGATAGGTGCCGTGGTCGATGTCGAGAAGGGTCCCCTGGGCACCCTCGAACACGACGTTCTTGCCATCCCGGATGGCCTGCCACACGAGTAGTGAGGCGTCGGCGACGTGGTCCGACAACCGTGCCGCGTATTCCAGATACTCCTCGGAGATCGCGGCGGAGTCGAATGGCAATTGGTTGTAGATCTTGGTGAGGATCTGGTTCTTCTCGCGCAACGCAGTGTTGAGCTTGTTGTGAAAGATCTTCGGGTCGTATAGGTCCTGGATCCGAATGCCGTCGCGGCTGAACTTGTCCAGGTAGGCCGGTCCGATGCCCCGCTTCGTCGTTCCGATCTGGTTCTTGCCGAGGAACCTTTCTCTCACCGCATCGAGCTTGCGGTGGTACGGCATGATGACGTGGGCGTTGCCCGAGATCTTGAGTCCGGAAGGGTCGATGCCCCGGTGGCGCAGAGTTGCCATCTCCTCGAGGAGCACCTTGGGATCGATCACGCACCCGTTGCCGATGACGGGAATCACATTCGGATAGATGACGCCGGACGGCACGAGGCTGAGAGCGAAGACCTCGTCACCGATGACGATCGTGTGGCCGGCGTTGTTGCCACCCTGGTAGCGGACTACGACGTCGGCGTCGCGGGCGAGGAGATTGGCGATCTTCCCCTTGCCCTCATCGCCCCACTGGGCACCGATCACGATCGTGGCAGGCATGTTGGGGAGGCCTCCTAGTGGTACCCGACGATGGTAAGCGATCGAGAGTGGCCCAGGTTTCAGTCGAGGGTCGTTGCTCTGTGATCCTCTGGGGAACGCCTTGATCGCCGGCCTCATGGCCGGCGGGCGGTCATTCCCGTCTGGCTGGAGATCCCCTGTCGGTAACACGGAGATCGGGTAGGGAGCGGCTCAGGGCGAGACCGGTGAGCAAGATGGCGGCTGCCAGTATCGCGGCGCGGCGCGCTGCCTCGGTGATTGCGTCGCTGACGGCCGCGGCCACCGGGGCGAAATCAGGAGTCCAGAACCGAAGTGCCTCCACATAGAATCCCGCCGATTCGACCGTCGTGTTGACAATCCTCTCAAGCTGACCATCGGTTAATCCGGCGATCTCGGCGAGCCGGGACTCAGCCCCGGATCCCAGGGAACCCACGTAGACGCTTCCGAGAAGGGCGATTCCGAGCGCGGCACCGACCTGACGGAATGTGCTCTGCATTCCAGACGCCTGACCGGACTGGGCTGGGGGAACCTCAGCCAGAATCACAGACGTCAGCTGGGCACTCGCAAGACCGACCCCTATTCCGTATACGAAGAGATACGGCGCCAGGGTCGATCCAGACATTCCCGAATCGAGCCCGATGATGGTACCGAGGACGCCTGCTACCTCGAGTGCCATGCCGAGAGAGACCACTTGGCGCGGACCGAATCGAATAGCGAGTGCCGCCGCCATCGGCCCTCCGATAAAGCCGCCGACTGCCATTGAGACGAACAGCAGTCCGGTCTCGAAGGCGCTGTAACGCAGAACGGTCTGCAAGAACAAGGGGAGCACGAACACCAGCCCGAACTCACCCAGTCCGACGATCGTGATCAGCAGATTCCCGTTGCGAAAGCTGCGAAGCCTGAAGAGTGAGAGATCGAACAAGACGGTGCGCCCGAGCAATCCCCGCCTTTGCTCGACGAGCAGGAATGCCATCAGGCCGAGGAGGCCTATGGCCAGCGCAATTGGGGCGATGGATAACCCACCTGCTGTTGTCTCCCACGGTCCCAGAGCGAGATCGCGCTTGAGCACCCACCACCCCAATCTGGGCCCCTCGATGAGAGCCAAGACGAGACCGAACAGCCCGAGGGTCACTGTGACGAAGCCGGGTAGGTCGAACCCGGTGGCTTGCCGACCCGAGTCGCGCGCGTCGTCGACCATAAACCACGCCGCCACGAGAGTGATGAGGCCGAGCGGAATGTTGATGTAGAACGCCCACCGCCAACTGAACTCAGTCGTCAGCCAACCACCGGTGAGCGGCCCGATTGCCGCCATTCCGCCGATAATCGAGCCCCAGATTCCAAAGGCGATGGCGCGGTCCCGTCCTTGGAAGTTGACGTTGACGATCGAGAGCGTTGCCGGGAGGATCATGGCGGCACCAACGCCCTGTAGAGCTCGTGCGGTCACGAGGCCGACAAGCCCATCCGCACCACCGGCGAGGAGGCTCGCGACCGCGAAGATCGCCAGTCCGGAGAGGAACAGGCGCTTGCGTCCCCAGGTGTCGCCGATTCGTCCCAGCGTGATGAGCAGAGTTGCGAACACAAGTGGGTAGACCGAGTTGACCCACTCGGCATCCGCGATCTCCAGGTCCAGACTGTTGATGACCGAAGGAAGCGCGACGTTCACGATCGTGATGTCCATCACGATCATTGCCACACCCAGCCCGAGGATCGCCAACGCCCACCAGCGGCGGCTAGATCGGCCCGAATGGCTGGCTGTGTCCGGCAGCTTGTTCACGTCGCTGACCGATGGCTCGGCGTCTGGGCACACACCATTGTCATGGTGTCGGCTGCCGTGTCGTCAAATGTCGCACTGGTTGATTGACCCATTGGTGATGACCGACGTCTGGAGCCCCTGTTGTGCTCGATCGAATCATTCGATGGCGCGAGTCACTCTCCGTCGACCGTCGCCAAGTAGGTGTGGATCGCGATGAGCTCCTCTTCTGAGAACGCATCTGCTGTGTACTTCGGCATTCCCTCGGGACCCTTCCGTACAGCAGAGAGAAACTCATCGAAACCATCTCTCACGACGCTGTCGATATCGCCGCCGACGACGCCACTCTCGGCATCGAGCCCATGACACGACGCGCAGCCCAAGCCGAAGAATGCTCTGGCTCCATCCACCAGAGCATCACCGGTGAGTTCTACGTAGGCTTCGTCAAGCCCGGGGCCGTTGAATGGTGTGATCTCCGCCAAGTGGGAGTGGGGCACCCGATCGCTTTCCCCGGGACCGTCGAGATTGGCGTGAGTCGCCGGATTGCGTACCAGCACCGTCACCAGCACGATCGCGATCAGGCCAACCATTCCCGACAAGACGAAAGGGAGCAGCCGCCGCCGGGGCGGGACCCCGGTCGAAGACTCGTCTCCATCGGTCGACACGACAATGAGTCGCAGAACTGTCGACAGGATGATCGTCCACAAGCCGCCTATGAGCGCTATCAGCATCCATCCACCGAGTCCGGGAAGGTTGAGACCGACCTCGGGTTCAAAGATCTGCTCCGCCTCGCCCACCGACGTGACGGCGAAGTCGAGTTGCGCGACATCGAAGTCGAGAACCTCGACGCGTAGCTCTGACGTTTGTGCCGCCCCCCGCTGCACGTACGACAGGTCGGCTGCTCCTTCATCACTCGTGGTCGCACGCGCGATCTCCACGTAACCGGATACGCCGGCGAAGGTTGCGTTTCGCCGGAGCACCACGACGACACCGGTCACGGGTGATCCATCCTCCGTGACCGAGACGAGCACCGGGACGATGTCTCCGATGCCCGCCTCCCCAGGTGCGGCAACCGACATGGAGTTGTCCGCTAGAGCGGGTCCGGCGGTCAAGACGAGCAACCCGACGACCGCCGCTAGCGCGATGCCGATTCGGTTCAAGCGGGTCACTGGCTCACCTCCGGGGGAACAGACCTTGCTGCCGGCAGGGCCTGGGGGTCGGTTGCGAACTGGCGCGCCTCGTGCTCTTCAGCGATCTCCCAAACTGCCATGATTGGGAAGACCTTGATGAACAGGGCGATCAGCAAGGCGAACCCGGCTACTCCTGAGGCAAGAATCGACCACTCGACCCACGTTGGGTTGTACGAAGCCGGTTCATAGGACAGCAGCGGCACCCGAAGCCCTGTCACCACGATGAAGTACCGCTCCACATACATGGCCAGGTCCACGAGAATCGCCGCGACGAAGATCCCATACACAGTGCGGGTGCGCTTGTAGAGGATGATCAAGCCGGGGATGATCAGACCGCCGATCAAGTAGAACCAGTACATCCAAGCGAACTCTTCGATGAACAGTTGACGGAAGAGGAACTCCTCTCCCTCCTCCAATTTGAAGCCGGTTGTCAAGTATTCGGTGACGTTGAAGTAGATCATGATCAGAGCGAACGATGCGATGAAGTACCCCAAGTACACGAAGTGCTTCTCGGTGATGTACTCCTCTAGGTGATACACCTTCCGCAGGATCACCAAGATGATCACCAGGGTCGCCACTCCCGAGAAGATCGCTCCGGCGACGAAGAAGATGCCGAAGACGGAGCTGTTCCAGCCGGGCCGCAAGGTCATGGCGAAGATCCACGACACAACCGTGTGTACCGAAACCGCGATCGGGATGATCAGGACCATCATCACGCCGATCGACTTGCCCAGGGCGCGGTGCTGACCGGGTGACCCCCTCCAGCCGACTGCCAACGTCGAGTACAACCGATGCCGCAGGGCATTTAGCTGGCCGGGAGCCTCAGCCAACCGATCACGGAACAACGCGAGATCGGGAATCATCGGAAGGTACAGGTAGATGACGCTCGACATGATGTAGGTCGTGATGGCGAGGACGTCCCACATGATGGGCGACTGCCACCGCCCGAACAGGAAGACATTTAGCAACCGTTCGGGTCGTCCCATGTCGATGATGATGAACGAGGCACCCCCAACGAGAGCCACAACCGTGATGAACTCGGCTATCCGGGTGATGGGCGCCCGCCAGCCAGCGTGTGACACCCGCAAGATCGCCGATATGAGAGTCCCTGCATGGCTGATGCCGATAAAGAAGACAAAGGTCGAGATGTACAGACCCCAGGAGATCCGATCCCGCATCCCGGTGACATACAGGCCATCTCTGAGCTGGAACATCCATGCGTAGACGCCCCACGCGGCGATAACGAACAGAACTGAGATGAGCACCTTGTATCCGGTACTCGTCGTCCTCACAGGCTCCAATGTTCGATCTTCGAGGCGCTCACGCCAGGACGTCGGAGCCTCCACTTCGGAGCGCTCGTGCCAGTGAGTCATCGAGTCCATGTGACCGCCCTCTTTGCACGCTCGATCCACGGCCACTTGGTCGCCAAACGACCGCTGGTGTGGATGTTGCGCCCGACCAATTCGCCGTGACCGGGGATGTAGTGAACCCTCGGCTCGGTTCCTAGGTTCTCTTTGAGCCGATAGGAGTTGCTCTCTGAGAGCAGATTCGAGGCCGACACGACAACCTCGCCATTGGTGGCGATGTCCTCTTCCAGGTCTCCGTAGTAGATGGCGCTGTTGGGACAAGCCTGAACGCAGAATGGCAAAGACCCGGCCCGGACCATGTCCGGACAGAAGTCGCACTTCATCACCGTGCCGATAGTGGCCGGTGCTTGATGCTCGGCCGAGTAGTCGGATAGCAGCGCCTCAGGCGGTATCGGCGGGTTGCCCCAGTTGAAGAAGCGACGATCGTAAGGGCAGGCCGCCATACAGATGCGACATCCGATGCATCTCTCCTGATCGATCAGGACCGTGCCCGACGGCTCGGAGAAGGTGGCGCCGACCGGACACACGTTTACGCACGGCGGGTTTTGGCATTGTTGACAGGGAACCGGAACAAAGCCGGTTCCTCCCCCGGAGAGCTCATCTTCGAATACTTGGATCCATTCCATGGGTTCCGGAACGAAGTGGCCCTCGATGCACGCCAGCGTGCACTGGGGCGGCTTGTCCACACTTTGACACCCGTCACAGAATCGAAGGTCGATGATCATCGTCCACTGCCGGATCCGCCCGTCGGTCGTAAGGGCCGGCTCGCCCCCGGCTGCCGATGGCTTGGAATCGAACCCCGGAATCGCTCCCAGCGCCTTCGGAAGCGCCACGGCGGGCGCACTGACCGCCGCGATTGAGGCCAGCTTCAGGAAGCGGCGGCGTCCTGACGGCTGGACGAGTTCCTCAGTTCGTTCCGGGTCGTCGTCCGCGTGTGCCAGACGATGCCGGACAATCGCCGGAACCGACAGCACGAAACCGACGAGCACCACCACGATGGCGACGATCGGACCCACCGTCAGCCAAGCCGCAACGGTCGCAAAACCGAGGATGATCGACCTGGCAATCAAGAGTCGAGGCACAGATTCTCCCCTCAAGTAGGGGCGCGGGGGTGGCCCGAGCCGGCTACCCCCGCGCACACAACTAGCCGCGCTGGAGCGTGACGTTGATCCAGCCTTCGGTCGCAGACACCACGTGTGATGCGGGCTCCCAGCCTTCGAATCCGAAGTCCGGGTCCCAGTAGGCCAGGGACAGCAGCCCCGTTCCACCGACGCTGAACTGAGCGTCCTGGGCATCACCGGTCTGGAGCGGACGGCTCATCTCGAAGTACCAAGTGCCATCAGCATCGGCCACAGGGTTGGTGTGCATCCACACGCCCAGCAGGCTGTTCTCGGCACCGGCTTCGCCGTCGGTCCCGTCATCCTCACGGGTCTCGGGATCCGTCGAGTACTCATCGTCCATGTTGCAGGGACCGTCGTTACCCAAAGGCTTGCCCTCACCGGCTTCGTTGACACGTCCGCCGGATTCGGCACCGAAATCGCAGTCGAGCTCCCAGTGCCAGATATCGACCAGTCCCAGGCTGGTCTCCTCGTCGTCCTCGGTGGCACCCATTGCCTCACCGGCCGCAGAGTCGATGGCCCACATGACGGCGATAGCCGGAGAGAAGTTGTGGTCGTCGATGTCGAAGTCGTAATCGTCGGGAACAGAGAACAGCATGTAGAGGAACTCACCGTCGTGAGCCACCTTGACGTTGGCGTCCTGAGCATCGACGGTCTCGCCGGAGACCTCGG
>JAJCYA010000065.1 GCA_029263095.1 Acidimicrobiia bacterium
GAGCGGGTTCACCATGTGCAGGATGGCGACCTCGGGGATCTCCTCTACCCCGTATTTGTCGGGGTCCTCCATCACCTTGGCGACGATGCCGGGATGTCCACTGTTGATCGGGAAGAACTTGCTGTTCTTCAGAGTGAAGTCATAAGGAGGATCGTTGACCTTCAGATTCCCGAACGGCTCGTAGTTCTTGTAGATCTTCCACGAGAAATCGGTCATCTGGCCGCCCACCGCTCCGACCGCACCAACCAACATCGTCACCATCGTCATGGCCCGCAGCGCCTGGAATCCAAGCTCCTGCTGAGCCATGTGATACGACATGATCGCCACCGGACGGTACGGAATCTCGATTCCATCGACCACAGTGGTGGACCCGATCATGGCGCTCTCCCCGAACTCGGCGGCGAGCTCCCGAATACCGGATGCCGACAAGCCGGTGATCTCTGCCGCCCACTCAGGTGTCGAGCTGGCAACGTGGGCCTTGAAGAGCTCGAAGCCGGTCGTGTAGATCGAGCCGTCAATGTCGAACGTGCCCTCGAGAGCGGGTGATTCGATCGAACCCGCCGCCACCGCGGCCCCGGCCTCGGGGTCCCACACCGCCTCGACAGTGACCTCGTTCCCTTCTTCGTCAACACCATTGGGAAGACGCAAGAACGTACCGTCGTTGCCCACCAGGTACGGCGAATTGGTGTACTTGCTCAGATAGGGAACATCGACATACCCGTGTTCGATCAACTGCTGGCACAGAGTCAGCGCCAGTGCCAGGTCGGTTCCCGGCTTGATCGGCATCCAATTGTCGGCGAACGGACCGGCCGAGCGCAGGCGTGGATCGATGTGGGTGACCTTGAGGCCACGCTCCCTCGCCGCCACTAGTTGCTGCGGCCAGGTCAGCCAGCAGAACTTGTTGCCACCGGCATTGGTGATGTTCCAACCCCACGCCAACAGGAAGTTGGTCGACCGCATGTCCGGGTGCTGCACACCATGCAGACCGATCGTGTACTCCATCGCCCGATAGCCGGTATCCGAGCAATAGGCGCCATGACCGAGCTTGGAGGAGCCGATCGCCTTGACAAACGCAGTGTCGTAGAACTTCTTGGCCTTGCTGCGACCCTTCTGCCACAGGACCATCTTGGGATTTCGAGCCCGAACCTCGTTCACCTTCTCCGCCGTCAACGCCAACGCCTCATCCCACGACACCTCACGCCACTCCCCCGTCACGCCCTTGCCGTTGGTCCTGATGAGCGGCGTCTTGACTCTGTTGGGGTCGTAAATCGCCGTGATCTGCCCGTGACCCTTGGGACACAGAGTCCCGTTATTGCGGGGGTTGTCGGGATGGCCCTCGAACTTGACGACCCGGCCGTCGATTCGCCGAGCCATCATCCCGCAGTCCTGTTTGCCTACCCAGCAGGTCGTTGGAATGAAATCCTCCACCAGCGGGAGCAAGGTCCGCCCGCTCGCGCTGGAGGCGGTCGATACAACCGACTCCAGATCTCCAAACAGGAACTTGCGACCGGCAACCGCAGCACCAGCCGCAGCCGACCCCTGAACAAAACGACGCCTCGTAACCTTCAAGTGCCCGACCTCCTGATGCTTGGACTCAACCGGGGCTCCCGGCGGTGTTGGGGCGCTGTGCCCCGAAGGAACAGAACCACGCGCAGCTCACAGAAGCGGACCCGGGCCGTGCCCACGACCCCACGCGCCTATCGGTCATGGGCGGTTCCTTCATGCTTGTGAGGAGAATCACAAGCATCGTGGCTACCCCGCAGAGCCGAAGGCCCCAATCGTGTAGGTGAATCCCCTGGTATGAATACGAGCCGCATGTCGGGGAATACCCCTACACCGGCCCACGCTCCGGGTGGACGCAGGTCCGGCTACTGCAGCAGGTCGAGCTCGAGCGCAAGACGGACAAGGGACGCCCTGCCGTTCAAGTTGAGCTTCCTCATCATCCTGGCCTTGTAGGTCTCCACAGTCTTGACGCTCAGGGAGAGCAACTCGGCCGTCTCTGCATTGGAGTGGCCCAGCGCGGTGAGTTTGAAGATTTCCGCCTCGCGATCGCTCAGGGAGCGGTAGCGAGCCTCTTTCTCGTCGTCCGGGGTTCTTAGAGCACTGTCGGCGGCTGCTTGGTCGAGTAACACACGGGCATGGCGGGGACTCACGTAGAGGCCGCCGTCGGCGACCGAACGGATGGCAGAAAGGAGTTCATCGGCGGCCGACTGTTTGAGCATGAAGCCAGAGCCGCCGGCCTTGAGCACTGTCCGCAGGTAACCGGGGTCATCATGCATGGTGAGGACCAGCACTCGGCAATCTGGAGCGCGCTCCCGGATTGCAGGCAGCGCATCCAGCCCACTGCAGCTCGGCATGTTGATGTCGAGCACGATGACATCCGGCTCGAGCTCTGCTGCCAGTTCGACACAATCGACGCCGTCGCCCGCCTCGCCCACCACCTCGAGATCCCGTTCCGCGCTGAGGAGCGCCTTCAGGCCGGCCCGAATCACCGCGTGGTCGTCGGCGAGAAGTATGCGAATCGGATTCATCATCCGGGCACCTCGATGAAGACAGTCGTGCCGTTCGAACTGCTCTCGAAGCGGACTTCGCCGGCCACCAGGTCGGCGCGCTCTCTCATCCCGTGAATCCCGACGCTTTCGCCGCTTCGTTGCACAGCTTCTACGTCGAAGCCCATCCCGTCGTCCTCGATGATGGCCTGCGTGCCACCACCGCGCTGTGCCACAACCACGCTGAGCGTCCGGGCCCCACTGTGTCGAGCTGCGTTCGTCATGCCCTCCTGGACCATACGGTAGATCGCGATCTCCACCGCAGGAGGAAGGCGCCTGTCGAGGTCCAGGTGGGTATCGACCCGCAGCTCCGGGTACAGGCCAGCCACTTCCGTCGCGTAATGCGAAAGCGCCTCAGCCAAACCCAGGTCGTCGAGGACACTCGGCCGGAGTTTGCGACCAAGTTGTCGAACCGCATCGAGTGTCTCGAGTGTGATGTCTCGGAGCCCCGCCGCCTGGGTCATCGCTTCGGCCGAGTTGCTGCCCTGCGTCAAGGTCGAGAGTCCCAGAGCCAGTGAGTTGAGTGTCTGGCCGACACCATCGTGAAGTTCTCGCGCAATCCGCTTGCGCTCCTCCTCTTGGGCGGTGATGAGCTGCTCGAGCAATCGGGTTCTGGCTGCCTCCTTGGCCTCGATTGTCGCTCGACTGTCATCCAGATCCTCGACCATGTGATTGAAGGCCTCGGCAAGAACGCCGATCTCATCTCTCGCCCACTGACGGGCCCTTGCGGACAAGTCCCCTGCTCCAACTCGCCGAGTCGTTGCGACGAGATCGAGGATCGGCCGTGTGAGGAGCCAGGTGAGAAGGACGGCCGCCGCAATCCCGACAACAGCCACAGCCAGAGTCGTCAGCAGCATCTGCGCCGTGATCCCGCTTACTTGGGAACGGAGTCTCTGCTCGGACAACCCGACTCGTGCGGTACCGACGCGCCTCGCCAGGACTGGTTCGGCAAAGTCATGGATGCGGCCCGCATCGCTGTCGAACACGAACGGTTCGTCGAGATTCGCAACGTCTATGAGCTGGGTCGGAAAGCCTTCCACACCGAAGGTGTGCGCCAGAACCACACCCTCGGGATCAGTAACGAAGGCATATACGACATCCTGGTGGTTGGCGACCGTCTGAGTCAGTAGCTGGTGGAGCGAGAACGTGTCGTCCAACAGAATCGGGTCGATACTGCTCGCAGCCAGGTCACTGGCAACGGCTCCGCCGCGGAGGTCGAGTTCCTCAAGAAGAACCCCATTTGTCGTTGTTCTCACCTGCCACGTGACGGTGAGGCCGAGGGCCAGTGTGAGAGCCAGCACGATCCCGAGGATCTTCGTTCGGACACTCACCGCGCCGAGGAGGTGTCTGGCTCGGTCGGTGACCCGATCGAGGCCGGCTGCCTCGGGTTCGGTCATCGCGTCGATTCGGCGCGGTCGAGCAGATCGCGGACACCGTCGTAGTCGGCATCTTCGACATCCACGAACCGATCAATGCCCAATGCTGCGAGCACGGAAGCCGCAGCCGGATCGTCTGCGATCGACAAGAGAAGATCTCGAATTTCGGCTGCCTGGCGCGACGACACGCTGGGAGACACAACGGCCGGCGGAATCATGAACGCCGGCGAGCGGTCGATCACCCTTACCGGGAGGTCGGGGTTGCGGGCCAGCACGAAATCGAGCACCAGACTGTCGACACCGGCGCCGTCGGCGACCTCTTCAGCCACCGCCATGATCGCTCGTTCGTGGCTGTAGGTGAAGAAGGTACGCCCAAAGAATGTCTCGGGAGTCTCACCGAGTTGCTCGACGAGGTACGTTGGATACGCCAATCCCGTGGTGCTGATGGGGTCGGTGAAGGCGAATATGGCACCGCGCAGATCGACCATGCTCTCGGCTTCACTGTCGTTGCGGACTATCAACTCCGAGTGATAGACCGTCTCGCCTGCAATCCGCGGTGCAGCAAGCAACCGAAGGCCGAACTCGTCGTGACCCTGTACGTAGGCGCTCGTGCACACGAAACCAACGTCTACGTTGCCTGACTCCAATAGATCGTTGATCTCTTCATAGGTCCGCCGCTGGACTATTTCGACCGGCCGGTCCAACTGCATGCCGATGTAGTCGGCGAGAGCCCCATAACTCTCGATGTTGCCCTCCGGCGAGAGAATGGCAGCAACGGCGACGCGAAGAGCCGGCACCTTCCCTGCGCCCTCAGTTGAGAGCTGGGCGCGCTCTCCGAGGTCCACGACAGGCGGCTGCGTCCCAGTGACGGCGCCACAGGCACCGAGCAACAGAGAGAACGCGACGATGACTATCGACATCTTCATTTCAGAGTGCCCAGATGCTCTACGACCAATCCGCAAATACCGGGCGCGTCGTCGAGGCCGAACTGGGGTGCCGACAAATCCTCCCGAGGGTGGTCGGTCACGAGAGCCATGAGCTCGGCTTCCTCACAGAGAAGCTCCTCGCTTCGAGCCGCTCGATGGACTTCGATCTTGGGATACGGACCGCGCTTGTGGCCTTCGGTCAACACGAGGTCCATCCCGTCGAACGTATCGGCAATCACCGCATCGAGGCTGCCTGATCTGTCCTCGCGTCTGAACACAGCCACCTGGAACGGGCCAACGCCCACGACGATGTCTGCGCCTGCTGCTGCGAGGCGAAATGTGTCTTTGCCTGGAACGTCGAACGACGACTGGTGACTGTGATGCTTCAGAACGCCGACGCGCAGACCCCACCGATCGAATTCGGGGAGGAGCTTCTCCAGCAGCGTGGTCTTCCCCGTTCCGGACTTGCCCACGATCGAGATGACCGGCGGAAGGTTGGGTTCCCGACGGATCGAACCTTCATGTCGTCGATCCGAGTCAGCCATCTTGAAGACCTACGTGGGTAGTCGTCCCGCTCCGGATCGGCAATCGAATGATCGCCAGCCCGAAACTTGTGTCCAATCTCACAAGCGACAACGGGGGCAGACAGGGGCGAAAGACCCCAAGCCGCGCACAGCCCCGTGGAGCCGAGGCCATGACGGTCTTCCAGACGACCCGGCCGAGCACGGCCGAATGGCCCTGAGACTTGCCACCAGGGGCCCGGTAGCCTGCGCGGCGTGTCGAAACCGCTGACCGACCAATTGCAGCGCCCATTGCGCGATCTTCGAATCTCGGTGACAGACCGATGCAACTTCCGCTGCACCTACTGCATGCCGAAGGAGCTTTTCGGGCGCGAGTACGAGTTCATGCCCCGCGAGCAGCTACTCACGTTCGAGGAGATCGCCCGGATTGCGGAGGCTGCCGCCGAACTCGGCGTCAACAAGATCAGAATCACCGGAGGCGAGCCACTGATGCGAGCCGGTCTCGCCGATCTCGTATCGATGCTCGCCGCCATCGAGGGAGTCGACGACCTCACGATGACGACGAACGGATCAATCCTCGCCCGCAAGGCAGGCGAGCTCGCCGATGCCGGATTGAACAGAGTCTCGGTGAGCCTGGATTCAATCGACGACGCCACCTTCCGGGCGATGAACGATGTGGATTTCGGAGTCGCCGGTGTCCTGGAGGGGATCGAGGCGGCGGCGACCGCCGGGCTCGGTCCGGTCAAGATCAACGCCGTCATCAAGAGAGGCGTCAACGACCACGACATCGTCGCGTTGGCGAGCCACTTCCGCGGTAGTGGGCACATCCTGCGGTTCATTGAGTACATGGACGTCGGCACCAGCAACGGTTGGCGGCTCGAGGACGTCGTCCCGGCCAAGCGAATCCTTGAGACCGTCGCCGCTGAATTCCCGCTGGAGACGGTGGAGCGCAGCTATCGGGGCGAGGTAGCCAGGCGGTATCGGTACTGCGACGGCTCCGGTGAGGTCGGCGTCATCGCATCGGTCACCGCCCCCTTCTGCGGCGATTGCACGAGGCTCCGTCTCACGGCTGAAGGCACGGCGTATACCTGTTTGTTCGCCTCCGCTGGGGCCGATCTGCGCTCCCTCGTCCGCTCCGGTGCCACCGACAGCGCCATCACCGAGGCCATCATCGGGATCTGGGATCAGCGATCGGACCGCTACTCGGAAGTCCGCTCCGAAGGCACCGACGGGTGGGAGCGCATCGAGATGTCGTACGTCGGCGGCTGAGAGTCCGCTCCGACACCGGGTCCCCTCGGCCGCAAGCCCTTCCTCACAGCGAGCTCACGCTCGGGACGAGCAACGTCGTGCATTCCCGGCGGTGCGCGGTACCGTGCCGTTCGTGCATGCACATCAACGCATCCGGTTGGGCAAGATGACCCACCCGGTCAGAGGACTCCTCCACGGGACCGCCGCGGTCGCCGCCCTCGTTGGCGCCATCATTCTGTTTGCCATAGCGCCGGGGAGCGGTTGGCGCCGGATCTCGCTGGTGGTCTTCGGTCTCAGCCTCGTCGGCCTTTTCACTGTGTCGTCGCTCTACCACTCGATCCCGTGGCGCCGGATAGGCAAACGGCGGATGCAACGGCTCGATCACGTCATGATCTACGTACTCATCGCCGGAACGTTTACGCCGTTGGCCGCCATCGTGCTCGACGGCTGGTTGCGATGGACCACGCTCGTAGTCCAATGGGGCATAGTCGCGGCGGGAGCTTCCGAAAAGACGCTGCGTCGCACCCCGTCGCGCAATCTGTCCGTCGCTCTCCAGACAACTCAGGGATGGCTGGCGCTGCTGCTGCTCTGGCCGCTCAGCACCCGATTGCCGTGGACCGCCTTGCTACTCATCGGGATCGGCGGAGCGCTGTACACGGTCGGCATGGTCATTCTGGTCACCAACCGCCCCCGGCTCTGGCCCCGAGTCTTTTCGTACCATGAGCTGTTCCACGTCTTCGTGGTGGCGGCTTCGAGCCTCCATTTCGCCGCTATCTCCGGCTACGTATTGAGGTTCGGGATCTAGCGAACAGATCGCAGACCGCGACACACCGCCATCTGAGCCCAGACGCGACTGAGGCGCCCCGAAGGACGCCCCAATCGCAGATACTCCGCTGTGTTAGCGACGAGGCTTGGCCTCGTTGACCTTGATGTTGCGGCCGCCGACGTCGACACCGTCGAGCGCCTCAATGGCCGCGCGACCTTCGTCGTCGTTGTCCATCTCCACAAACCCGAAGCCGCGGGAGCGGCCTGTATCGCGGTCCATGATGACCTGAGCCGAGCTGACAGCGCCGTGTTCGGCGAACAGCTGCTCGAGGTCGTCGGAGTTCGTGCTGAAGGGAAGGTTCCCCACGTACAGATTCATCTCACTCTTTCCAATCGTTACCTATGCACTCACCGCGAGAAACCGTTTCGCGATCGAGACCGGAAATACGGGGGAACCCCACGAATGAATGCAGCAACATGGTAGCAGTTGCGGTATCTGACCCCTAGTTGAATCTCACAATTCGGTTAGTTGGGCCAGCGTTCCGCCACCGTCTTCATCTCCATGAAGAGCCTCAGATAGCCGGGGCCACCTGCCTTGGCGTTCGACCCAGACATGTTGAAACCGCCGAATGGCTGGATTCCGACCAGCGCACCTGTGATCTTTCGGTTGATATATAGATTCCCGACGTGGAATTCGCGCCGGGCATACTCGATCCGGCTTCGATCCCGCGAATAGAGACCTCCCGTCAAACCGAACTCGGTCCCATTCGCAATGTCGATGGCCTCCTCGAAGTCCCTGGCCCGGATCACCGACAGCACCGGACCGAAGATCTCGTGTTGAGCGAGACGAGCGTTGCGATCGACCCCGGCAAAGATCGTCGGTTGGATGTAGTAGCCACCGTCGATCGATTCACCACCGACGACCAACTCGGCCTCCTCACGGCCCTTGGCGATTTCGTCGGTGATCGAGCGATGCTGAGCAGCCGAGATGACCGGCCCCACCGGATGATTCTCGGCTGCGGGGCCGATCGCCAGCGAGCCAGCGCCCGCCGCGACGCCATCGAGCACTTTGTCGAACACTTCGTCAACCAGGATGAGCCGAGAGGCAGCCGAGCACTTCTGCCCTTGGAACCCGAAGGCGCTTCGAACGGCGTCGGCAACCGCATCGTCGAGATCGGCCGTCTCATCGACGATCATCGCGTCCTTGCCGCCCATCTCCATATAGGCACGCTTGAGCCACTTCTGTCCCTCGTGCACGACAGCCGAACGGGCGGCGATACGCAGACCGACCTCCTTCGACCCGGTGAAGTTGATAAAGCGGGTCCGAGGATGATCCACCAGGTAGTCGCCGATCTCACCACCCGACCCGGGTAGATAGTTGACGACGCCGGGGGGCATCCCGGCATCGGCCACCATCTCCATCCAGCGCGCCCCAATCACCGGCGTATTCGAAGCCGGCTTGAGCACGATCGTGTTTCCGGCGAGCACCGGTCCGATCGCCATCCCCACCAGGATCGCCAGCGGGAAGTTCCACGGCGGGATTGCCACCCCGGCTCCGATCGGGATGAGCCGACTCTCGTTCTCTTCGCCCGGCCATTGGAGAACGTCCACCGGCCCTGAAAGACGGACGGCCTGTCGGGCGTAGTAGTCCACGAAGTCGATGGCCTCGGCTACATCGGCCTCGGCCTCGGTCCAGGACTTTCCAGCCTCGAACGTCTGGATGGCGGCCAGCTCGTACTTGTGAGCCCTCATGATTGCGGCGAGACGAACCCCGATCCTCGCCCGGAACTCCGCCGACTCCCGGGACCAGGACGCGTACGCGGTCCAGGCCGCCTCCAGGGCGCGTTCCGCCTCATCGATTCCGGCGGATGCAGAGACGCCGATTACCTCATCTGGTTGTGAGGGATTGAGGCTCTCGATTGTGGCGGAGGTCTCGACGGCCTCCCCCCCGATTGTGAGCGGAAATGAGTCACCGAAGCGTTCCGAAACGCCGGCGAGGGCCAGTTCGTACGCGGTCTTGTTGGCCGGGACGGTGAAGTCCGAATACGGCTCGGGGTAGAACGGCTCGAACATGGGACTCCTCATCGGGGGTGTCGGTCCAAGTATCGCGTCTCTGCACTAGCAAATGGTCGTCGGATAACCTCTCCATGCAGGAGGTGTCATGAGCGAGCCCGTCTATCAGTCACACGTGAGGATCGAACCGTACGGGGGTCCGATGCGCAGGGCATACGTCCCCGGCCACGACGGCCCGATCACATTCGGCGTCCATGCCGAGATCGCCGAGCACTACGGCATCGACGAGGACGCATATCCGCCCACCACCAGCACCATCGACTACCTGATCGCAGCCGCTGCGGGGTGACTGACAGGAACCCTTCGGGGCGCGCTGGAGGCGCGCGGTATCAACGCAACCGATGGACCACTGGTAGCGGAGGCAGTGGGTGAGGTCCATCTCGACGGTCGAGTCCTCATCGTTCGCAAGATCACCGTCGAGTACCGGCTGTCGGGTGTGAGCGAAGACGACAAGCCGACCGTGGAACGGGTGCTCGGGTTCCACGCCGACAAGTGCCCTGTGGCCCGCAGCATCTCGCCACAGATCGAAATCGAGACAACACTCGAGTATGTGTGAGGCTGTGAGCAACTGATCGTTCGCGGGATCGTCGCTCAGGAGGAGCGCATCCATCCAAGGATGAACGCGCAATCACCTACCCCAAGGGTTGCGCGGGTTCCGGTGACATCGATCAGTCAGGTTCCTCAGTTCCTGGCGCCTGCTCGCTTGTATCTGCGGACCGCAAGGGGCGCAAACACGGCGATGATGATCACTACCCAGATGACCGTGTAGAGCGCAGCGTGCTGTAGCGACCACACCGTCGGATCGGGCGTTCCGAGTGGGATATTGCCGAACAGTTCTCGCGCCGCCTGGGTCACCGCAGACACTGGATTCCACTCGGCGAAGATCCGCAAAGGTGTCGGGAGATTGGACGCAGGAACGAAGGTGTTGGCGATGAAGGTCATCGGGAAGATCACCATGAACGAGGCGTTGCTCACCACCTCGGGACTAGGAACGAGCAGCCCGAAATAGGCCGTGATCCACGAGATGGCATAGGCGAACAGCAGTAGCAGCCCGAATCCGAGCAGCGCATTGCCGAGCCCGTTGTGAATCCGCCAACCGACGATCAGTCCGGCGACAGCCATGACCACCAGCGACAGCAGGTTGTAGATCACGTCGCTGGCCGTTCGACCAAGGCCCACGGCCGACAGCGACATCGGCAACGACCGGAAGCGATCGATGATGCCTTTCTGCATGTCCTCGGCCAGGCCGGCACCGGTGAACGTCGCTCCAAACGTCAGGTTCAGCCATTCCGCCGTCATCTGGCGTCGACCCGGTCGAAGCCGGTCGAGCCCACTCCGGTGGGACCGCTGCTGGTGTAGGCAGCCTCGACGACTCCGGTCCGCCACGTCGCATCATTGGGAACGTCCATCACGAAATCGAAAACGTCCGTGGGCGGCCGATCAATGTGGATGCTGGCTGAACTGTCCACTACGCCACAGAATGCCGCCGCCATAGGAAGCGGTCCAAGAGCCAATCGGTTCATCGACCGCGACCGGCCACGAGTGGACCTCCATCGCCTCCCAACAGGAGCGCCTCAGCCCCCTGTCAAGACTTTCGCCGCGACACTCATGGCGCCACCCCGTGTTGCTTGGCGACCCGGTCTCGGATGGTTCGCAGCATCTTCTGTTCCATGATGAATGTGCCGGGGTCAGTTATGGCAACGAAGACGGCATTTGCCGGAGTGATCTTGCCCCAGTTATTGCGCCAGCGACTCACCAGCCGGCTGCCCTCTCCTTCTTGGGGGTAAAGGGCCAGGCACCAACTGGTCGTGCCGCCTTCCAGGAGGCTGACGATTGAACGGCCCGGATCGATGGAGGTCACGATGAAACCCATTTCCGGCATCATGAGGATCTGGTCACCGACGCTCAACCTCTGGTGCTCGGGGATGATCTCATTCGCGCTGGGTTGGCCGTCGTTGTCAATCCAGTCGTAGCTGTACCACCCGGCTCTGCCGAACCCGATTTGCACGAGCCACGGCCACACGTCCTCCGCTTCAGCAGCGAATCCGATGGCTCGGGTCACCGAGTTGGGAGCCTCGATCAGATCGTCTCCCGGCATCGCCATCGCCACCTCTTCGTCGGTGGCACCCCAACCGTTGTACCAGGGCTGTATGACCGTCCGGAACAGGGCGAACACCAACCCAACCCCGACAATCACGACGATTGAGCCGAGCCCAGCACCCAACCACCAGATCACACCGACCACAGCGGCGGCCCCCGTGAGGAACACCGTCAACACGATCAGCATGATCATCTTCTGGGTGCGCATCGCCCCAACCTCCTCTTTCTGACAACGGATCCAGCGCTACGCCTGCAGGAGCATTGTCTGGTCAAGGATCTTGGTGGGCCAGGGGCCAACGGCACCCATCTGCATCGGCAGACAGCTGGCTGGGTCCAGTGGCAATGCGCACCCCGGGGATGGGATAGCGACGGCTAAGGCCCCTCAGGACCCCTGACCTACCGACCGGCGCTCACACGACATTCTTGAGCTCTGGGTGATGGGGCGGTGATGTCACGGGACGCTCAGGATCCGTCTCAGGAATGCGCCCGCATCCCGTTCTCACTCTGGTTGGTAGCTTTCCACCGGCAGTACATCGCTGAGCATGGACCGGAAGTTGGGGCACTCAATCGGCGATGGCTCCGGGCAGCAAAGGGCGTGCTCGAGACCAATGATCGCAGTCGTCAGACCGTGTTGGCGATGCCGAAGTTCATCGAGCTTGCGGGCGAGTGACTCCTTGCCGTCCACAAACGCATCCGGCAAGAGAAGGCCACGGATCTCGGCGAGCGAGAATCCGCTGCGCTGGAGAAGC
>JAJCYA010000066.1 GCA_029263095.1 Acidimicrobiia bacterium
GACTTCACTCTGAAGAACAGCAAGTTCTTCCCGATCAACAGTGGACATCCCGGCATCGTCGCCAAGGTGATGGAGGACCCCGACAAATACGGGGTAGAGGAGATCCCCGAGGTCGCCATCCTGCACATGGTGAACCCGCTCAATGCCTTCCCCGACCAGAAGGCGATCATGAAGAGCTACGAGATGTTCAAGTTTGTGACGGTGATCAGCCCGTGGCTGTCGGAGACCGCCGACTATTACGCCGACGTGGTGTTGCCGGCGGCGACGATCGAGAAGTACGAGGGTCCGATCAGTGCCAGTGACGGCTACACCGACGCCGAGACGCTGCGGATCCCGCCGATGGAACCGCTGTTCGAGTCCAAAGGCGAGATCGACATCTACATGGACCTCACCGAGGCGATCGGCACGCTCTACGGTGAGGATGGGTATCTCGATCAGGTGAACAAGGCGCTCGGCCTCGAGGGCGAGTTCGCCGTTCCGATCGACACCAAGCCGACGGTGCGCGAGATCTTCGATCTCTACGCCAGGTCCAAGGGCGTCGATGGAGTCGCGTTCTTCGAGGAGAACGGTGTTCTCGACAAGGGGCCGATCCCGGCGAATAAGCGCTACGGGTACGCGGTGGATCCACCGTTTGCCGGAGCCGTCCATCGCCTGTATGGCGAGAGCTTGTTGGTGGCGCAGCGGGCGATGCGCGACAAGGGTGCCGAAGAGATCTACTGGCAGGACTACACGGCCCTGCCTACCTGGCGCCAGCTGACGTTTGACCAGTCGCCACCCGAGTACGACCTGACGCTCATCTCGTATCACCAGATCGAGCACAAACAGGCCAGGACCAGCTTCATGCCGCTGTTAGCAGAGCTATCTCCTCGGTCGCGGGTTGACCTCAATCCGGCAACGGCCGAGCGGCGCAGGATCGAAGAGGGCGACGAGGTCTGGGTGGAGTCGCAAAACGCCATCACCGGCGAAACGCGGCGCATCAAGTCGTGGGCAGCTCTGACGTCGTCGATCCAGCCCGACACGGTGGGGATGCCACATCACTTCGGGATGTGGACTCACCCGGTGAACGAGGGTCAGGGTCCGTCGCCGAACGAGATCTACTACACCGGTGAGGGCTACACGATCCAGACCGCCGACCAGACGTTCCACGTAAAGGTCCGGGTGTACCCGGCAGGAAAGGAGGCCTGACATGGTCAAGTACGCCATGGCCGTAGATCTTGACCGGTGCCAGGGCTGCAGGGGTTGCATGGAGGCGTGCAAGATCGAGAACAATACGGTCGAGTCGGTGTTCTGGATGCACGTCTTTCGGCTGGAGAGCGGAGAGTATCCGGACACCAAGATGTCCTTCCTGCCTCGTCCTTGTCAGCACTGCGACAACGCACCGTGCGTCAAGGTCTGTCCTGTGGGGGCAAGGTTCAAGCGGGAGGACGGCCTTGTGCTCACAGATGCCGATCGCTGCATCGGCTGCCGCTACTGCGAATTGGCCTGCCCGTACGGAGTCAACTACTTCAACTGGGCCAAGCCCGAGAAGCGCCAGTACCTCGACTACGACCATCCAGACGTGGAACGGGTCACCGGCGGGGTGATACCGCCGTACAAGAACCCGGACTTGGATCTGCTGTACGGCGAGGAGCAGCGTCTCACCGCCGGCGGCGGCCACTTCAAGGGAGTGATGGAGAAGTGCACGTTCTGTGTGCACCGGCTCGACAAAGGGCTCGACCCGGCGTGTGTCGATACGTGCCCCGTGCAGGCGCTGATCTTCGGGGACCTGGAAGACCCGAGCAGTGGTATTGCCGAGATGATCAACGATCGAACGCACTTCAGGCTGCTCGAGGAGGTCGGCACCGAGCCGAGCGTCCTCTACTTCGGTGGGGCCGCTCCCACCGAGGACAGTAGGGAGATCGAAACCGTGAAGGCGAGGGTGTGACATGGCGACAGCAACACACGAAGCAACGCTTCCGCGTGGCGTCGGAAGACTCACCCGCGGCTGGGTGATCTTCATCCTGGCCATGGTCGCAGTTTGCGTCCTGGGATGGGTTGCCTACATCCGCGAATTCAGCGAGGGCATGACGGTCACTGGGATGCGCAATGTCGGCACCATGGGTGGAGCAACCTGGGGCTTGTACATCACATTCGTGGTGTACTTCGTCGGGGTCAGCTTCGCCGGTATCACGATCGCGGCGGTGATCAGGCTGTTCAATCTCGAGAGACTGCGTCCTATCGCCCGGATGGCCGAGGTAATGACGGTGGTGAGTCTGATACTCGGTGCGATTGCGATCGTCGCCGACCTGGGCCAACCGTTCCGGGGGATCGTCAACCTGTTCCGATATGCCCGGCCGCAGTCGCCGTTCTTCGGGACGTTCACAATGGTGATCGCCGGCTACCTGTTCGCCAGTCTCGTCTACTTGTGGATCTCGAGTCGGAGGGACGCGGCGCTGTTGGCCAAACAGCCAAGCCGGCTGCATTGGATCCATCGCCTCGTGGCGGCCGGGTATACCGACACGCCTGCGGAGCGAGAACGGCAATCCAGGGCAACATTCTGGATGGCCGTGTCGATTCTGCCGATGCTGGTGGTGGCAACGTCGACGCTCGGGTTCGTGTTCGGCCTCCAGGGCGGGCGGCCCGGCTGGTACAGCGCACTCCAAGCCCCCGCATTCGTCGTGCTCGCAGGGCTCTCCGGAACGGGCTTGCTCATCGTGCTCGCCGCGATTGTCAGGAAGTCGCTGCCGCGGGATGTCGGATTGAACCAGTACGTCTTTGGCTGGCTGGGTCGGGTCATGATGCTGCTTCTGTTCGTCTACGTCTACTTCATGGTTACCGAGGTCCTGACGGCTACATACGCCGGGGTCGATCGCGATCAGCAGGTCACCAGAGAGATGCTCTGGGGCGAGTACTCCTGGATCTTCTGGAGCGCAGTGATCTTGCTCGTGTTGCCGCTGGCTTCGCTCGTCTTCCAGGCGCTCAGACGTCGCTGGAACGTCTCGTGGTTGGTGGCCGCCGGGATCGCAGTCAACCTCGGTGCCATCGGCAAGCGGTATCTGATCGCGGTGCCATCGCAGACGCACGGTCAACTGCTCCCGTATCCCGAGGGCTCCTACTCACCGTCCTGGGTGGAGTTTGCCGTCGTGGCAAGCCTCGTGGCGTTCGGGGCATTGGTCATCGGCGTGTTCATGAAGGTGCTGCCGATTGTCGAGATCGAAGACGAGGAGGTCTCACATGCGTAAGGGATTGACCATCGGGATGATCATCGTGGGCATCGCCCTGATGGTGATCTCCTACTTCGCTCTTTCAGCCCCTTGGGGAGTGGAGACCGTCTCCAACAGCGAACCGAGAATGCAATTCGCCCCCCTCGTGTACGTGCTCGGAGTGATGATCGCCATCGGGTCCGCTCTCGTGTACACGATGCTGCCTGACCGGGACTCCGACTGATTTCTGATGTGAGATAGTCCCCTCAATGGTGATGCCGTGACGGGGACACTGACGGGAAGCAACCTTGCCCGTATGAGGCAGGGTTGCTACCGCGTCCTGGCCGCCGGGTTCGACCGTCCCGCACCGGACCTGACGGAGCGGATCCGGTCGGGGATTCTGGCGTTGGAGGATCTCGGGCTGGGGATGTTCTCCTTTGCTCCTCAGTTGCGGAAGTGGGACGAGTCGCTCGAAAGCGCCCAGCCCGAGGCGGTTTCCAACGAGTACGTACGCCTCTTCGGCTCAGGCATGGACGGTGCCCTGTGCTCACTGATCGAGTCACAGCACTTGGGAGTGAACCTGGTCGGCGATCCCGCCCGATACGCAGGACGAATAGAAGACCTGATGCGGCGGAGCGGTTTCGAGGCGCAACTCGATGATCGACCGCCAGACCACCTGGGCGTGGAGCTGGAGTTGGCTTCTGCCCTTTGCGATGCTGAAGCAAACGCGCGGGCCGGAGGTGACGCCGCCGAGAGTTGGCTCAGGTGGCAGCAGGAGTTGATCGACGTCATGGCCATGTGGATTCCCGGTCTTGCGTCGACGGTGGGTGAACGCGACAAGGTCGGCGTCTTTCGGACTCTCAGCCAGGCAGCTTCCGCCTTCTTGATCCACGAGCATGACATTGTGCGGATGCTGATCGACAGCGTTCCTGGAGGTCCCGAATGAAGTGGGTTGCCTGCTCGGATCGGTTCGACTGGTCGGAGATCGACATCGAGGTGCTGGACGCGCCCGGTTGGTGCGACGACCCGGTGATCCCCGAGATCGACGAGGTTGGATTCATTGGGTGCGCAGAGGACCTGGACAAGGCCCACCTGGAACGCCGGCTGCGGTCGGAAGGATTCGACCCCCTGGGGGTTCCGCTGGTGCTTCTGACGGAACTCGACAGACGCTCTCCGGAGCGGATTGCCTCCAGAGTGGCTTCGTCGGGTGCCAGAAGCACTGAGTACGTGGGCAGTGGCCCCGAGCACCTGAAGCCGGTGATGCCGCCCACGGTGTCGCGGCGGTCATTCCTGACGTTCCGGTCTCCGACCTACAGGTCGGTCCCCCATCCGGACGACTCTTGCGCCGCCGGTGACGGTTGCCGAGCTTGTGTCGATGTGTGCCCGCACAAGGCGCTCGAATGGTCGCGCGGGGCCATCCAGTCCGACCGGATCGCGTGTGCTGGCTGCGGACGGTGCGTCTCAACGTGCCCGACCGGAGCGATGGTCAACCCAGCGTGGACCCCGGCCCAGTTGCAGGCCGAAGTTGCCGGTCTCATTGCAACGGCTTCCCAATCCATCGGCATCCGCTTTGGATGTGCCCGGGGAGCTCGTCCCGAACCCGCATCTGACTGGTTTGAGTTGATCGTGCCATGCGTGGGAATGCTCCCGCCGCACTGGGTGATAGGCCCCCTGTTGATGGGTGCCGGCTCGGTCTCAGTCAGCGCCTGTGCTTGTGACATGGAAGTCGACGCCGACCAGCGGGCCGGTGAAGCTGTTGCCTTTGCTAGGTCTTGGCTCGATGCAGCTGGTATTGCAGCCGAAACGAGAATCGTCGATGAACCCCAAGAGGATCTCCCAGCCACTCTCGGAATCGTCGGAGCTCGCAACCCGTTTGCTGACGACGGCGCTGCAGCAGTGGCCGCGGCCCTGGGTGAGGTTCTGATCGAGGGAGATCGGTCACCGATTGGGGTTGTCACGATCGATGAGGTCGCATGCACCGGCTGCGAGATGTGCAGCACCGTCTGTCCTACCGGAGCGCTTCAGGCGATTCCGGGGGATGGTGTATTGGGGATCGACTTTGACCCGTCGCTCTGCACCGCCTGTCGCCAGTGCACCGACCGCTGTCCTGAAGAGGACGCCATTCACCTTCTTCCGACCGTGGACAGCGCTGAGTTGGCGGCCGGTCAGCGCAATCTGATTGTGCTCGACTTGGCGCAGTGCGTGCGTTGCGGCGGCACGGTGGCGCCGCAGGCGGCCTTGGCGAGGATCGCGAGCGCCTTGGGCGACGACGCGGAGACGCTGAAGCAGATCACATCGGTCTGTCTGGATTGCCGTGGCACGACCATGGTCTTCTGAATCTCAGCCGTCCAAGTACCGCACGCGATCTACCACAGCGCCGAATCCATCGAGTAGCAGGACCGTGTCACCCGAGTTGGTCCACACTGCCCCGTCGGCGCACCAGTAGACATCGGGCCGGGCATCCTCACCGCACCCAGATCTCACAGTCACGATCTCGCCGGCGGTCAGGATGAAGCCTTCGGAGAAGGTGTACCGGTGTGCAGATGACTCGTCGCGCAGCATCCATCCAGTGAGATTGGCATCGCGCCCTTCGTTGGTGATGGCGACGAACTCACCGTTGGGATTCTGATCGTCCCGGCCGGGTGCATCCGCTTCGATGGCCCAGATTCGAACGTCGAACCGATCGAGTGTGGATCCGCACACTGTGGGGCTCCACAGGCCGCGTTCTAGAGCTATCGCCTCCTCTTCGGCGGCGAGGAGGTCGGGAAGCTCATCGTGCTCGTATGCGATCGCAATGGCGTTCCCCTCGAGCACCATCTGGTGGTTCAGGCTGGTTGCTCCTGAGTAGATGTACGCGAGGCGGCGCCCGTACTGATCCCTCTCTTCTCCGAGTATCGAAACGTCCCCAGGGGTCAGGGCGTCGCTGAGGGCGTTGCGGGCCTCATCGGCCCAGCACTCGTCTCGTTCCGGAGCGTTGATGCCGAGAAGCCGTACCTCGACCAACTCGCCATCGATGACGATCCGGACAGAATCGCCATCGACCACCGATTCGACTTCGATTGGTGTTCGGACTGACGCTGCCGGCACTTCAGTGGTCGTCGTCTCGGTACCGGGGCTGCAGGCACCGATGGTGAGGATCAGAGCCAATACGAGTCGTCGCACCCACCGACGCTACCGCACCCCGAAGCGCTTCCAGGTAGCGCCGATTGGGGCCACGTGTCCGGCACCGATCATGCCGAGGGTCTCGAAGGAACCGTCCAGGATGTCCTGGTGTCCGACCTCGAGCCATTCATCGAGGATCGAGGCGTAGTACGAGCGGTAGTCCACGGTATGGATCAGGTTTCCGGCATTGTCGAGCGATGACAGATCGGGTGACTCGCCGTAGCGGCCGCCCTGGACCCGGTCGCCGATTACCAGATGCGCTCCCGCGGTTCCATGGTCGGTTCCAGAGCCATTTGACGCAGCACGCCGACCGAATTCAGAGGTTGTGGCGACCACAACGCGATCGGAGGCACCCGCCGCCTCGACGATTTCGAAGAACGCCCGGATCCCGTCGTCCAGTTCGGTCATGAGGTCGGCGTGACGGGACGCCTGGCCCTCGTGGGTGTCGAAGTCACCAAAGCCGTGAACGAGCACAACTCGGGGCCGGATGTCGGAGATCACCAACTGGGCGGCGAGAGCCATATCGGTGGCGAGGGTGCGGGCACCTCTGCCCTGAGCCTGCGGAGCCGGGGCGTCTTCGGACGGAGTCAGGACGGCGCTGAGGTGATCGGCGGCGACCACGGTTTGCTCGATCGCCGATGTCACCTGGCCGAAGAGTCCGGGCGAGTCCACCGGGGAGTTGGCGAATCCCGCCCACATAGCGGTGAGTTCGTCGGGTTCATCGACCCACTCCGGTACCGAGGGTCGAAGACCGGTGTCGTCCTGGATCGACACTACGAACGATTCCTCGCCGCTGAGTGCAGGTGAAGGGCCGGGACCGACGACGATGCCGGCGAGCGGATCCTCTGCACCGACGGTGGCATCGAGGTAGCGGCCCAGCCATCCGGCGCCCAGCCCACCCGGCACACCCGTCCACCAGGTAGCCATCGAAGAGAAGTGGCTCAGGTCGGGGTCGGGGTACCCAATACCTTCGACAACTGCCAGATCGTTCTGCTTCCAGCGCTCGGCGGTGTAGCTGAGGTTGGGGTGGAGGCCAATGGAGCCGTCGAGGTCGGTTGCGTCGGAGACGGCGAGGTTGCCGCGCAGGTCGAAATAGCGGGCGGTTCCATGGGGAACGACCATCGATAGGGCATCGTTGCCCCCTCCCATTTCGATCAGTACCAGGGTGCGGTCGGCGCCCGGTCCCAGGTCGCCGATTGGGGTTGCGGCGTGAGCGGGATTGCGTCCCCAGATGCCCACCGAGTATCCGGCCACCGATACCGCGGCGGTGGCCCCCAACCCGGCGAGGAACTGGCGTCGGCTGACGGTTGGACACTCCGGTGGCATGGTCATCACGGGCTCCTAGGTGAGGGCGTACTCGGGTGAAGCAGCGGCGAGGGTGATCCGGCTCAGGGGATCGGGAGGCGCTGCCACGACGTCCCTCGTCTGTTCGGAGACGTCGAACAGCCCGAGCCTGGCGAAGATCTCATCAACCGGGTAGTCGGGGGCCGGATCGGCGACTATCCCGGCGACGTCCAGGGAGTGGGCCAGCTGGTATGGCCCGAGCAGACGGGCACCTCCGGCGAATCCGGCTGGATTCGGGGGGCTGAACGGTACGAATCCGACCCTGTTGAGGATGGCCATCGACGTCCGGCCGACCTGGGGGTGAGTTTCGATGCCCTGGACGATCCCGACGAGCCGTTCGACCGGATTGCGCACCCGAGACCGGACGGCGGCGTCGGAGACGAAGATGGGATCGGCGACGATCTCCTCAATGAGGGTCATGATCTGCCAATCGGCCCGGAAGATGGCTCCGAGTCGTTGCCTGGTGACCGCGGTGGGCGACAGTCCGATTATCTCCTCATGGAGCTTGGCGGCGACCGTGGTGGCGGTGGCCGGTTGATCGAGGATGATCTCTATGGCGTCATCCATGTCGAGGTTTCCGGTCACGCCGAGAAGCGTCTTCTGGCCCGTGTCGTGCCGAACGGGAACAAACACGGCGCTCCACGGCTCGGCGTCGGGGAGGCGTCGTCGGTCATCGCCACCGGGTGCCACGACCCAGCCGCTAAACGCCCGTGCTGCAGCAACGACATCATCTTGGGAGTAGCCACCCACTCCCATCGTGTGCAGCTCCATGACTTCGCGGGCGAAGTTCTCGTTGATGGCTGTGGCCTGGTTGGTACGACCGTCCAGGTAGTCGAGCATCGCCGGATCCTTCGCGATCGCTCCGAGTAGCTCATCGAACCGGCCGATTCCGTGTTGTCGAACCGTGGCGTGTTGCTGCCAGAACAGGTACGGGAAACGGACTTTGCGAGTCGAGGTCGCGAAGTGGTCGTGCCAGAACCACACCAGACGCTCCTCTATCGGCCGCGGCGACAGGACCATCTGTTCCAGCCAGTGAGACAGTGGAATCTGGATGTCCTGTTGAGTTCTGGCGCTCTCGATGTCCGTTGGGGGTTCGAATCCGGGCATTGGAGCGGGCGGCGTCCTCAGGTCGAGCATGGACGCAATTGCGTCATCAATGGTGGCGGCCTCGGAAACGCTGAGAGCATTTGCTCCGACTCCGAGCCGACGCACCACATGCGAGACGCGCTCCCGGTCTGAGACGGAGGAGGTCCCGCTCGCCGCCATGGACCGCACGGCGGCGACGTGGCTCTCGGGGAATCGGAGCAACATCTTGAGCAGAACCTCCTTCCGGACCGATCGATCCGGACTCAGTCTCGAGTTGCCTTGTAAGAATGAGTTGGACGGGTTCGTTAAAGGTCTGTGAGACTCGCACCGAAGCCGAAGGGGAATGTGAGGCGAGACGGATGCCCTTTGCCAGAGTGAACGGGAACATGCTCTTCTACCGCGAGGTGGGCGACGGTCCGCTCGCGCTGTTTGTGCATGGTTTCCCGCTGGATCACACCCTGTGGCTCGACCAGCTCAAGGGCCTTGCCCACGTGCGCCGCTGCGTGGCCGTCGATCTGCGCGGCTTCGGTAAGAGCGATCCGACGGTGGATCCATCGCTGACCATGGAGATGCTGGCCGATGACGTGGCCGGGGTGATCCAGGCCCTCGGGGCAGATCGTGCCGACCTCGTGTCGCTTTCAATGGGTGGGTATGTGGCACTGGCGCTGTACGAACTGCGGCCGTCGCTGGTACGCAGTCTCACCCTCATCGGCACGAGAGCGAGTGCCGACAGCCCAGAGGCGACACGAGCCCGCGATGCGCTGGCGGATCGACTGCTCGACCAGGGACGTAACGCGGTTGCCTCGGAACTGGTCACCGGGATGCTCGGCCGGTCCCCGTCACGCCGGGCTCAGGCCCGCTTGCGGTCGATGATCGAAGGGACTCGCTACGAGACCTTGATCGCTGCGCTCCAAGGAATGAAGGAACGTCAGGACAGAACCTCACTTCTGTCGAGGATCGATGTTCCGACGCTGGTCGTCGGAGGCGAGGACGATACGATCGTCTCGGTCGACGAAATCCGGGGCATCGTGCAGCAGGTCCCGGGGGCGAGGATCGCGATCGTGCCCGACGCCGGGCACCTTGCTCCGATCGAGCAGCCCGATCAGGTCAACCAGGCGTTGATCGAGCTTCTCGAGGGGCGCAAAGTCGTGTGGTGGCGGTAGAGGCCGACGATCGACCACCAACTCGAAGCAGGTGCCACCTTGCCTTCACCGGCGCCGCTGCCGACTGAGGACCGGGGACGGGTCTAGCTGCCGACCACCTCGGCATCGACACCGTCGAACACCCAGAGATCGCGGCTCGATCGTGCCTCGTCGACATCCACCCGAGACAGCAGGACCATCCCGAGGACGAAGAACACGATGATCGAGAGAATGGCGGGGCGTCCCGAGCCGGTCGTGCTCGAGATGATGGCAAAGATGAGCGGACCCCAGATGGCGGAGAATTTCGAGAAGACCGAGAAGAACCCGTAGAACTCTGCCGATGCCTCCTCTGGGATCATCGAGCCGTACAGGCTGCGGCTCAACGCTTGCACTCCGCCCAGCACAAAGCCGACGACTGCCGCGAGCGCCCAAAGCGGGGCTGCCCGTCCTTCGGGAAGGAAGAACGCCACGATCGCCACACCGCTCCAAACGACCAGCGTGGCGAGGATGCCTCGCTTGGTACCTACTCGGTCGGCGATCGCACCGAATGCGAGCGCACCGAAGAAAGCGATGAACTGGACTATCAAGAAGGCCACCAAGATGTCCTCGATCTCCAGGTTGAGAGTGTCGGTGGCGTATACCGAGGTCATGGCGATCGTGGTCTGGACGCCGTCGTTGTAGAGCATGAAGGCGATCACAAACAGCAGGATCTGCTTGAAACCGAGCAGTTTGCGGACCGTTCCGATGGTCCGGCGGAATCCGATCGTGGCGTACGCGACGGTCCGGTTCCTCCCGGCATACTCGGCCGGGAGAGGTGTGGCCGAACCCGTCTCCGGGATGCGGGTGAAGGAGAACAGTCCGAACACGAGCCACCACAGCCCGGCCGACGCCAGACCGATCTGAATCGCAGTCGTCTCGGCTATCCCGAGCGACTCGTGAAGAAGGATCAGGGCCGCCGCCAACACGAGTTGGAGGCCACCGCCGATGTAGCCGAGAGCGAATCCCTTTGACGATATTCGGTCGATCGTCTGATCAGTGCTGATGTCGGGGAGAAAACCGTCATAGAAGACGTTGGCGGCGACGAAGCTGATCTGGGCCAACAAGAAGAGCGCCAAGGTGGGCAGAACCATCCCCGGGCTCATCAACCCGAGCGCCATCGTGATGATGGCGCCAACGACCGCAAAGCTCATCATGAACCGCCGTTTTGTGGCAGAGAAGTCGGCGATGGCACCGAGTACCGGCATGAGGAGGAAGAGCAGGAACGCTCCGCCGCCCGCGGCAAACCCCCACAACGCTTCGCCGCTGAGGGTCGCTCCGAAGATGTCGTAGCCGCGTTCAGGGACGATCTCGTCGGCAAAGAAGGCAGGTAGGACCGCTCCCGCGATGGTTGTCGCGTAGGCCGAATTCGCCCAGTCGTACATGGCCCATCCAAAGATGGTCCGCTTGTCGTTCTTGATGGTTTGTTGGTTCCCCACGGCGCCAGAACCTAGCTTGTGTGATGGGACGTTGTCGGGCGCCGGGGGCGGATCGGGACCTCTGCTCCGGGCTCGGGATGATCGGCCCTAGAGAGTCATCACCACGCTGTGGCAGGGTGAGTATGCACCGACAGCCTCAATGAGTCTGTACAGAGATTGAAGGTGTATCCCTCCCTGGATAGGGCGAGAGGCTCGGAACCCCGGGCCTCTCGTCATTTGCGTGTTGGGCGGCTCGGTAGGCTCCCCGGCTTGTGAGGTTCCTGCGCATCCCACTGCTCGTAGTCGCGATCTTGACCGCCTCGTCGTGCACCGGCGGCGGTGACGTCGACCGAGGTGAGGCACCCGTGGGTTCGGGGACCACGACTGTGACATCGATCCCGCTGCCGGACCCGATTGAAGTCGCCGGGCCTCTGATCGGTCTCACAACTGTCGAGGTCGTTTCGGGCTTAGACCGCCCGGTGTTCGCCACTGCTCCGTGGGGTGACGAGCGGCTATTTGTGGTGGAACAACCGGGTCGAGTCCGGGTCGTGGCTGGCGGGCGTCTTCTTGATGAGCCTTTCCTGGATATCACCGGCGATGTCGGCTCCGGCGAGTTGGAGCAGGGGTTGCTGGGCCTGGCCTTCCACCCACGCTTCCCGGCCGACGAGCGATTCTTCGTGTACTTCACCGATGGCGAGGGCGACACCCGGTTGGTGTCGTATCGGGTGTCGGACGATCCGGACGTCGCCGATGTCGAGAGCGGAGTGGAATTGGTCACCCATCTGCAGCCAGCTTCGAACCACAACGGCGGGATGCTGCAATTCGGTACGGATGGGTATCTCTACGTGGCGCTCGGCGACGGAGGAGGCGCCAATGATCAGTTTGGCAACGGGCAGCGCTCCGACACGCTGTTGGGGACGATCCTGCGTCTCGATGTCGACGGAGCCGAACCATACGCGATCCCCCCGGACAACCCGTTCGTCGGGGGAGGGGGCGCCCCGCAGGTGTGGGCCTACGGGCTGCGCAATCCGTGGCGTTTCGACATCGACCCTGCGACCGGACTCATGTTCGTGGCAGATGTGGGGCAGGCCGAGTGGGAGGAAGTGTCGGTCGTGGAGACATCTGTCGGCGGCGCCAACTTTGGCTGGTCGATAGTCGAGGGAGAGGAGTGTTTTACTCAGGCGTTATGTGATACCAGCGGGTTGGAGACGCCCGCCATCACCTACGACCACAGCGAGGGGTGTTCAATAATCGGTGGCTTCGTCTACCGGGGAGCACTCATCCCCGAGCTCGCCGGCCACTACTTCTACAGTGATTGGTGTGGTGGCTGGGTGCGTTCATTCCGTTTCGAAGGCGGGGCGATCGTGGAGCCGATCGATTGGACCACAGATCTGGGGACCTTTGGTCGCGTCCTGTCGTTTGGGCGCGATGGTGCCGGTGAGCTCTACGTGCTGGGTGGCGACGGCGCCTTGGCCCGGATCGACCCGCGGCGTTGACGCAAGCAGGAGCCGTCACACCCCGTCGCTACTCTGCCGCCCATGTCGCGTCTCTTCGTCGAAGGTTGGATGCCGGAGTACGGCGCCTCCGTCGAACCCGATGAGGATCTTCGAGCGGCCGAAGGCTCGGTTGATGTCGAGGTCGAAGATCGGCAGTGGGAGCCGATCGTCGGCATCGACGATGGGATTCCGAAGGTCGCGTTCGTCGACGGGGTCCGCCGAATCGATGCCAGGCTCCTTCTGGACGAAGTAGTGGGTCCGGTGCCCGGTATCTGTGGTACCTACGCGGTCGGCGCCGTATTGTGGGATCGGGTCGAGCGAAGCTCGGAAGTGGTCGGGGAGACGGTCGCCCGACTCGCCGTTCTCACCGGCGGGAACGTTCCCGTGTTGCCGCCACTCGACTACGGACTGTCATACGAAGGCGTCTCTGTACCCGACGACGACCCGGCGATGCTGGTGCGAACCGTCCAGATTGCGATGCGCCGGGCCGAAGCCGATCTAGCCGAAGAGCTGGCTCAGGGCGGGTATTTCGTCGTCGCCGACGGTCCGCTCCACGAGCCCACCGAGACCGACAAGATCGGATACATCAAGAGCCACAGTCGCATGTACCTCCCGGAGGAGCAGGCTCCGATCATGGGTCAGCTCGGTGCTGCCGAGCGCACCCCGCTGTTTACGATCGGGGAGGGTCGCCTGCGGCGCTACTCGTGGTACATCCGTCTGGCCGATCGCACCGGCGGGCATTCCTGGAGCGGGATCGCCCGATGCGAGGCATCGGCCGGGCTCGGAGCGGATGCTGTTGCCCGTCTGGCCGACAGGAGCGCGGCGGTCCTTCCGTCGGTGGCATCGGAGAGTCACATCGATCCTCGCGCTCCACAGAACCTGGTGCCGATCGCGGCCCTCGAATCGGATCTGCGACACCGGATGGGCGACTCTGGATTGGTGCTTCGAGCGTTGCGGACCGCGCTGGGAGAAGCAGCATGAGCGACACCGTGGGGCGAGTTCTCGGCAGCCAACACACGTCGACCAGAGAGTTCCGAGTGGCGATCGGCGACGAGCGCTACTTGCAGCTCGACGATCTGGTGGTCGTGGCTACCGAGGTTCCCGGCAAGGGTGAAGTCAATACGTATGGCGTTGTCACCGAGGTCGAGGCTGTCTACGAGGGAGCATCGTTCGAGTCGGACACATTCCGGATCGCCGAGCAGGGCTCGATGCCGGGTGTGGCCGTGAGATCGGCTCAGGTTTCGGTGACGCGGGTCGACCCGGAGCTCTGGGTGGCTCCGAATCCCGGAGGACTCGTGGAGCGGGCCACCGGCGCCGCACGCGACAAGGCGTTGTACACCGATGAGATGGGGAGGCCGCTTCCCGTTGGGCTCGGTCGCGACGGACTTCCGGTGTACGTGGATCTCGACTTTTTTGACGGTCGCAAGGGCGGGCACATGTCGGTTTCGGGAATCAGTGGCGTCGCGACCAAGACCTCCTTCGCCCTCTTCTTCCTCCGCATGCTCACCGGTCGCAGCGACATCGTCGGAGATGCCGGAAGGAACCTGCGGGTGCTGGTCTTCAATGTGAAGGGAGAGGACCTTCTCTGGCTCGACAAGCACAACAAGGACTTCTCCCAAGATGACGCCGAGAGGTGGAGTGCTCTGGGCGTCGATCCCTCCCCGTTCCCCTCGGTTTCGCTTTGGGCACCACCGCGGCCGCGTTCGGGAGATGTCGCCGTTCCCGACACGGCCGGGCGCCAAGATGTCTCGGTCTTCGCCTGGACCCCGCGCGAGTTCATCGACGAGGGCTTGCTCCGCTTTCTGTTCACAGATGCGTCCGACACTCGCAACCAGGTCTCCTTCATTGCCGAGAGGGTGGAGGCACAGCTGCGCAGGTACGCCGTGGACGTCACGGGAGTGCCAGGAGGGGTGGTACTTCGGGATCCCGCCGAAGGACATGGGTCGGGCTCTCTCGTCACACCAAATCGGGGGGAACGAGTCATCGAGTCGCTATCGGACCTGTCGGATGCCCTGGAGGAATACATTGATCCGATCGATGGCGAACCCGATCAGCGGTGGACCGGTCGGGTCCAAGCAGGAACCGTATCTGCCTTTATGCGCCGGTTCGCCGCCGCGGTGGTGCGGCTCGGCCACCTGATACGGGCGGGGGAGAGCAGGCGCATTGACCGCTCGGCTGCCCAGGTGACGGTGGTCGGAATCCAATCACTCCATGATTTGGGCCAACGTTTTGTGGTGGGGGCGCTACTCAGGGAGGCGTTTGCCGAGAAGGAGGGAAGCGGTCAGCGCTTCCCTCTGTCGGTGGTGGTCCTAGACGAGCTGAACAAATACGCCCCCCGCGATGGCCAGAGCCCGATCAAGGACATGCTCATCGATATTGCTCAGAGGGGCCGGTCGTTGGGGGTTCTGCTGGTTGGAGCCCAGCAGACGGCGTCACGGGTCGCGCCCGAGGTGCTGGAGAACGCTGCCCTCCGGGTGACCGGCCGTCTCGACGCCGCCGAGGCCGAGCGATCCGAATACGGCTGGATGCTCCCCTCGACGCGCGCCAGAGCCCGGCTGCTCAAGCCGGGGACGATGGTGGTGTCACAGCCTGCCATCCCCGTGCCGCTCGTGGTCGACTTCCCGTTTCCCCCCTGGGCGACGAGAAAAGAAGAGGTGGCTGAGGGGGACGATCCATTCGAGGGCCTGTGATGAGTAGTGAGTCGTCGCTGGTCGGGAGTCCGCAGGACATGTTGATTGACCCAACAGCGCACGAGTCATCCGATCGGCCGAAGGCCCCGGTTTGTTGATCTGCGTTTGCCCGGCCGGACTTCGCCGCCGGTGGCGGCGAACAGACGCTGGTCCGGCCTCCTCCACTGGGTGGGGCCCCGACCCCACTGGTGGCTGTGGCGCGCCGGAGCCGGTCGGCCGCGATGAGGATTCTCCACGCTCTGTGTTTGCCCGGTCGGACTTCGCCGCTGGTGGCGGCGAACAGACGCTGGTCCGGCCTCCTCCACTGGGTGGGGCCCCGACCCCACTGGTGGCTGTGGCGCGCCGGAGCCGGTCGGCCGCGATGAGGATTCGCCACGCTCTGTGTTTGCCCGGTCGGACTTCGCCGCTGGTGGCGGCGAACAGACGCTGGTCCGGCCTCCTCCACTGGGTGGGGCCCCGACCCCACTGGTGGCTGTGGCGCGCCGGAGCTGGGTGCTGACCATGAGGATCCTCCACACTTCGGATTGGCATGTTGGGAGGCGGCTTGAGCGGCACGATCGGATGGATGAGCACCGAGCGGTGATCGATGAAGTCATCGCCATCGCCGACAGCGAGGATGTCGATCTCATAGTCCACTCTGGCGACCTGTTTGATCGTCCCACGCCTCCGGTCGAAGCTCTCCGGTTGGCACTCGACGGGCTGGTGCGCCTTGCCCGAAACGCAGGTCGTCCGGTCGTCGCGGTGGCCGGCAACCACGATTCTCCAGATCTCTTCGAGACACTGTCGAGATTTCTGGCGCCGTTCGGCGTCCACCTCGTGGGTCACATCAAGGCTCCCGACAAGGGAGGCATTCTCTCGCTCGAGACCGGCTCGGGGAGGGCTCTTGTGGGGTGTTTCCCGTTCTTGCGCGCCTCCCAGACCGTCGACTTCATGACCAAGGTCGACTCCTGGTACGGCGCCTACGCAGATCGGATCAGACGCATCACCGAGAGCTTTGCCGAGGCGCTTGGACGGCAGGCGGAGGAGGGTGACGTAACTCTGTTGGTGGCACATTTCATGGTCGGGGGCGTAAAGGTCCGTACGGGTGTGCCGCGTGGGGAACGTGACCTCCACATAGGCGAGGCATATGCCGCGACCGAGCAAGCAATCCCGACCGCGGTGGACTACGTGGCGATGGGGCATATCCATGCCCCACAACCTGTACCCGGAGCACCGGTGCCTGCTGAGTACGCCGGATCCCTCCTCCAACTCGACTTTGGGGAGGCAGGGGAGCAGAAGAGGGTGGTAGTCGTCGACGCCAAGCCGGGGATCCACGCCAAGACGCGATCGGTTCCGATCACAGCAGGGCGACGACTCGTCCAGGCTTCCGGTTCGTGGGCAGATATTGCTGTGCGAGACGATCTTGAGGATGCGTATCTGGATCTGAACGTCGTCACGACCGGTCCGGAGCCGGGGCTGATGGACGATGCCCGCGAACGTTTCGAGCATGTCGTCAAGGTGCGCGCCGAGTATGAACGGGTGGAGGTGGAGCGTCGCGGCGCCATCGGGCGACCGCTCGACGAACTCTACGCTGAGTATCACGAGGAGTCACACGCCGAACCGGCGTTGGATTCGCTGATGGACCTCTTCCGTGAGATCGCTGATGAGGTGGACAGTGCGACCACGTGAATTGAAGCTGCGCGGCTTCCGCTCCTACGCCGAGGAGATGACCTTCAGTTGGGAGGGGCGCAATCTCGTCGGAGTCGTTGGGCCGACCGGCAGCGGCAAGTCATCGATTCTCGACGCTATCTCATTCGCGTTGTACGGCAAGACTCCGCGGATCGAGCGCGATACCAAGTCGCTCATCAACCAGCGAAGAGACGTCCTTCAAGCCGAGCTGGTGTTCGATGTAGACGGCGCTACCTACAAGGCTGTGAGAACGCTTCGCAAAGGTGGGGCCTCAGCTCATGCTTTGTATCGGATCGACGACGGTGTCGATGTCCCGTTGGCCGACCGGGTCCAGGAGATGGCTGAGCGGGTCGAAGCGCTGCTCGGCCTCGACTTCGATGCTTTTCGCCGATCGGTGCTTCTGGCCCAGAACCAGTTTGCCGACTTCTTGGAAGCGAAGCCGACCGAACGCAACCAAGTTCTCAAAGGAGTGTTTGGGTTCGACCGGCTTGACGCGATGCGGGCGATCGCCAAGGAGCGTCTCGACGCCCTGGGAAACCGCCTTGCGGTTCTCGCCGACCGTCGGGCCACGGCCGAGGCCGACCGAACCGAGTTGGAGGTCAAGCGTTCCGAGTTGAAGGTCGCAGAAGAACGCGCCGGCGCGCTCGAACTACTTCGAGCACCTTTCGAACAGGTGAAGGAGCGAATCGCGGGCGCAGATGAACGGGCGACAGGAGATCGGGAGCGGCTCGATCGGTTCGACCGGCTGGCCGAACGAATCCCCTCTCGGGAACGGAGCGAGGCATTGTTCGCGGGGGCTGGCTCAGCAGATGCTGCCGAGGTCGTGGCGCAAGAGGCGCTTGGAGAGGCGGTAGCGAACCGGGAAGCGGCGTCGCTCCGGATTACGGACGTCTTGGACTCGGTCGGCGGAAAGGCGGGCTTGACGGCCGTAGGCGACCTCGTTGCTGTCTGGAAGGCCGCGCGTGACGGAGCGGCGGAGGCAGACCATGCGGTTGCCGGGGAGCAGCGTCGTATGGAGGAAGCAAGGGCCGGGGCTCTTGGAATCTCTCAGCGTCTTGAGCAAGCCGAACAAGATGCACGGTCTGCCGCGACCGATGAGCAGACCGCGGCGCAAACCTTGGAAGGGTCCAGGGCGGCGCTACAGGCGATTCACCAGGGCCACCGGGCGCATGCGCTGCGTGTCGGACTCGTGGCCGGTGATCCGTGTCCCGTCTGCGAGCAGAGGGTGGCGACGCTGCCGGATCCCAGTACACCGGCCCCGGTCGAGCACGCCGAGGAGGCCGTGGTGGCGGCGCGGGAGGCCTTGGAGGCCGGTTCGGTGCTCGCTCGTTCGACGTCCGAAGCGGTGGCACGGTTGCGAGCTGAGGCTTCGGGGGCAAAGCAGGCGGTGGCAGGAGCGTTGACTGCCTTGGAAGCCACCGGGAGACGGCGCGACGAGTCTGCTACCAGGGTCGAGGCCGCCAAGAGGGCGGTGGAGGCGCATCTCGGTTCGGGGGAACCGGAGGCCGCACTCGACACGGTCCGCGCGCGCGCCGCCGAAGCGGAATCGGGGCTGGAGGCGGCGGTGGCAGCCGAGGGCGCGGCGCGACAACATCTCGACCAGACGCGTGCCGCTGCGGTCAGCTCGGCCGCTGCACTCGGGTCGCTACGAACGGATCTGGCGACGCTTGCCGGTCTGCTCGAATCCGATGTTGAGGTTGGGGAGGATCCAGCGGCGATCGAACAGGCCTTTGAGCAGCTGCGCACCGAATGGTCTGAACAGCGAGAGGCAGCGGAGGCCGCCCTGGCTGGCGCCAAGGACGAATCAGAGGCGGCGCGAGCAGCTCTCGCCGATCTTCTGGATGCTTCGGGTCTGGGTGAGAAGGATGACGTCGTGGAAGTGATCGCCGCTGCGCTTGCCGAGCGCACTGCAAGGGAAGCCGAGGTCTATCTCCTAGAGAAGAGGCTGGCTGACCTCGAGCAGCTCGCCAAGGATGAGTCGGAACTGGTGGCTGCGAGCGAGCTGTTGGCAACGGTTCACGCCGACTTGGCTCCATCCAAGTTCCTCGAGTTTGTGCTCGATGAGAGACGACGCGCTCTCGGGTCTCTCGCCTCGGAGCACTTCGAGACCCTCACTGCCGGCCGATACCGGTTCGATGAGTCGGGTGACTTCCACATCGTCGATCTCACGGCTGCCAACGAGGTCCGGTTTCCGACATCTCTGAGCGGTGGAGAGACCTTCCTCGCGTCACTGGCGTTGGCATTGGCGCTGGCAGAGATCGTCGCCAGGGAGGGAGGCAGGCTCGATGCGTTCTTCCTGGATGAGGGTTTCGGCAATCTCGATCCTGAGCATCTAGATCTGGCCATGGACGGCATAGAACGGCTCGTGACCAGAGGCTCTCAGAGGCTGGTTGTGGTTGTGAGCCACGTACCCGCCCTCCGTGAGCGGATCGAGGACCTGATCGTGCTCGATCGGGATCCCGTCACCGGAGGCACCCTCATCGTCTCAGGGGCAACGGCGTCGTGACCGCTCCTCTCACCGGAATCAGAGTGCTCGAAATCGCCTCGCTTGGTCCTGGCCCCTTTTGCGCCATGGTCCTGGCCGACCTGGGAGCGGACCTGATTCGGGTGGAGCGGCCGACGACAGCCAGCCCCGCATCCGATCCTCCACCGGACCCGTTGCAGCGAGGCAGGAATGCATCTATCGCTCTAGATCTCAAGGATTCGGAGGGCCTCGAGGTGCTGTTGGGCCTCGTCGAGTCGACCGATGTGCTCATCGAAGGCTTCCGTCCCGGAGTCATGGAGCGGCTCGGAGCAGGACCCGACGAGTGCCGGGCACGCAATCCGGCACTGATTTACGGGCGAATGACGGGATGGGGTCAGGAGGGTGAGCGTGCTGCGACGGCGGGTCACGACATCGACTATCTGGCGATCTCAGGAGCGCTGTACCCGATCGGGGACGCCGACCGGCCCCCACCAGTCCCACTCAACCTGATCGCAGACTTCGGTGGGGGCGGGATGCTGCTCGCGCTCGGGATTTGCGCTGCGCTCATCGGGCGGACTCCAGGTGGCGCCGGCCAAGTCATCGATGCGGCGATGGTCGATGGTGCTGCTCTCCTCACGGCGATGCTGCACGGTATGAGGGCGACCGGGATGTGGGGCGAGGATCGCAATGCAAACCTGCTCGACGGGGGGGCTCCCTTCTATCGCAGCTACGAAACGGCTGACGGTCGGTTCATGGCGGTTGGTGCCATTGAGCCCCAGTTCTACGCCGTTCTGCTCGAGGGGCTGGAGATCGATCCGGAGGAACTATCCGGCCAGTACGAACGCGCCCATTGGCCGGCGATGACAGAGCAGTTCGCCGCAGTGTTCAGCGGCCGGACGCGCCGTGAGTGGGAGCAGGTTTTCGCCGGCACCGATGCTTGCGTCGCTCCGATCAACGACCCTGGAGAGGCGACCACGGACTCGCACATGGCTCAGCGCGGATCCTTCATCGAGATCGATGGCGTTGTGCAGCCCGCTCCGGCACCTCGCTTCTCCGGTTCTGATCTTCCGATCCCATCGTCGCCTCGTCCTCCTGGCGCCGATACCGATCGAGTCCTCGCCGGCCTCGGCTACACGATGGAGAGAATCGCCGAACTACGGCAGCGCGGTGTGATCATCTAGCGCCGTGTCGCTGGATCCGGCTGATGCCGGAGGCTGCACGCGTGGGAGCTCCTGGTGGCAATCGCCCCCATCGGGAGACAACGGACCTCTGACGCTCCTCAGATCTCGGCTCAGCGGCCGGCGGTCAATTCTGCGGCGGCACGCCAGGCATCGAGGATTCTGACCCGTCCGCCCGCGGCCAGCAACGCCCCGGCGTACACCCTTGCAGCGAGGCGGATGACGCCCACGACTGTGGCGAGCATGATTCCTGCCGCGAACAGGATCTCCCACAGCGGTACGCCGGAGAAACCGATCCGAGCCGGGAAGGCAATGGGGGCGACAGGTGGGAGCATTGACAGCAGCCGTGCAACGAGGCCGTCGGGATTTGGGAGGATGACGACGAAGGTGAGGAGGTACGACGCAACGGCCACCAATGCAATCGGCATCGCTGCCGCCTGAGCATCTTCTGTGCGTGAGACCAAAGATCCTGCTGCAGCATTGAGCGCCGCGTAGAACGCGAAACCGAGCACGAACCACACCAGCGACCAGGCAACTGTCGCGGCAGTTCCACCAGGGAGATCGAAGAGTTCAAAGATCCACCCCGCGCTGAGTGCCAGGCTGATGAGCAGCATCAGTTGAGCAAGACCGAGAAGTCCGATACCGATGACCTTGCCCGCCAGCAAGCTCCTCACGCTTGTCGACGACACGACGAGCTCCACTACCCGGGTCGACTTCTCTTCCAGCACTCCCATCAGCACCCATTGGCCGTAGGTCGTGATGACGAGGAACAGGAGGACGATCGCAGCGAACGCGATTCCCTCGTTGCTCTGCTCGTCTTCGTCGGCGGTCACGATCCTGATGCCCCGATCGGGCTCCACGAGCGTTGTCACGGTGGCGGGATCGAGGCCGGCAGCCTCGAGACGTTCGATGAATCGCGACTGGCGAAGCCCGAACTCCAGGATTGTCCGCAATGTGCTCGGCGGGCTACTGCCGAGCAGAATCGTGTCGCCGTCGAGCACCGCGGCGTCGAGTTCACCGAGTTCGATCGCATCTGCGATGGCTTCTCGATCGGTTAGGTCGCTGAACTGGATGAGAGAGCCTGATGCGACTGCCGCCGCATCTAGCGCTCCTGAGAGTCCTGGTGGGGAATCACCCACGAGAGCGACGTCATACTGTGGTGGTCCTGTGTCGGTCAGCGCCATCACACCTACCACCGCTCCGAGCAGGAGGATGGTGACCACGGTGGATGCCAGGAAGGCCTTTGACCGAGCGCGCTCCTTGGCCTCGCGCCGGGCGATCAGCCAGGTGGCCTGAAAGCCGGTCATTGCACCGCCTCTCTAAAGATCTCCGACAACGCCGGCGGGGAGAACGTGAACTGCGTTACTCGGCCGCGGCCGCCGGCATCCTCGAGGAGTGCACCGGGGTCGGCATCCGCCGGGATCAGCCAGGCCTGGACTCCGCGGCCGTTGCGGCTTGGTTCGGCGGCGATCGGCGGAGTCCATATGATTGTCGGATCGGCGAAGGCGACTTCGAGGCGCCTCTTTGGTGCTGAGGCTCGAACTCCCTCAATCGTCCCATCGAGCACAATGCGACCGTCGGCGATTACTGCAACGTCGTCGCAGAGGTCTTCGACCACATCCAGCTGGTGCGAGGAGAAGACGACCGCGGCGCCTGACTCTGCTCGATCCCGCAGGATGTCGGCCATTGCATCGGCCCCCATCGGATCGAGCCCCGAGAAGGGCTCGTCGAGGACGAGCAATTCAGGATCGTGGACGAGAGATGCCGCCAGTTGTGCCCGCTGTTGGTTTCCGTGCGAGAGATGCTCGACGCGATCATCCAGTCGATTGGCGAGGCCGAGGCGCCCGAGCCAATGGCGGGCGGCTTCGGAGGCGTCGGAGACCGCCATTCCTCTGAGTCGGCCGAGCCATGTGATCTGGTCTGCCACCCTCATCTTCGGGTATAGGCCCCGCTGTTCGGGCATGTATCCGAAGCGGAGCCGACTGGCGGGACTAATGGGCTCTCCGTCCCATGCGGTGGTGCCGTCATCCAGGGAGACGAGCCCGAAGACCGAACGCATGGCGGTCGTCTTGCCTGCCCCGTTGGGTCCGAGGAAGCCGAGGATCCGACCCCTGTGGGCGGCGAGCGATGCTCCGTCGAGCGCGACCACGTCTCCGTAACGCTTGTGGAGGGCTTCGAGTGCGAGCACTGTGCCATGCTGGTGACGACCGATCGGGTCGGCAAATCCGGAGCTACCATCCCGGCACCGATGGCACTTGTCGGGATCCTCGGTCTCCCCAACGTCGGCAAGACGGCACTGTTCAACGCGCTCACTGGACTCAGCGCACTTACCGCGAGCCATCCCTACTCGACCACAGAGCCCAACGTCGGTGTGGCCAAGGTTCCGGACGATCGCCTGGAGCGAGCTGCGGACTTGGAGGGATCAGCCAAGACGTCGCATGCCACGCTCGATCTGCTCGACTTGCCTGCGATGGCGGGGCCCGGGGGGAGCGGACTCGGTGCGCAGTTCCTAGGGCGCTTGCGGGAGATGGAGGCGCTCGCAGTTGTCCTTCGGGGGTTCCACGACGACGCGGTTCCGGACACGGATTCGGGCACCGATCCGGTATCCCAGGCAGAGACGCTGTTGCTCGAGCTCACTCTTGCCGACGCGGAGGTCTTCTCACGACGGGCGGACAAGGCTGCCAAGGAGTCGATGTCCGATGCCTCCCTCAAACCGGTCGCGGCTGCAATCGCTCGCGCTGCGGCACATCTCGATGAGGGCCTGCCGCTGCGGGCCAAATCCTGGACGGAACAGGAGCTTGCTGCCTTTCGTGATCTCGCTCCGCTCACGTTGAAACCCGCCGTTTGGGTGGTGAACGTCGACGAGGAAGCAAGCGGTGACGCGGTCACCGGCCGCCTGGACGAAGTGGTACCGGACGGCGATCTCGTAGTCGTACTTTCCGCCCGGATCGAGGAGGAGGCGGCGCGATTGGATCCGGCCGATAGATCGGAGCTGCTGGAGGGCTTGGGGTTGGGGGAAGGCGCCTTGGCGACGATGGTGCGTGCCACTTACTCGGCACTGGGCCTGCTCTCGTTCTTCACGCTGGGCCCCAAGGAGTCTCGGGCTTGGACCGTCGGCGCGGGGGCGACTGCACCGGAAGCTGCCGGGAAGATCCACAGCGACCTCGAAAGAGGCTTTATTCGCGCCGAGGTGGCGCCAATCGACGTCGTTCTAGAGGCGGGCGGGTGGGACGCGGCAAAGTCCGCCGGCTTGATCCGCCTCGAGGGCAAGGAGTACGTGGTCAAGGAAGGCGACGTCATTGTCGTGCGGTTCTCCGTCTAAACCTCGCGTGCGATCGCTCATCTGTCGGCCGGGTCGCTGGGGCTCCATCCGGTAGCGTGGGTGCGGAAGTTGTCGGGTATGGAGCCTGCTTCGAGAACGAAGCGGGCGATGGCGGCCTGATCGGCCTCAGCGCTGCGAGTGTCGCCGGTTCGGGGAGAGGAGTCACGTGAGATTGATCGTCGTTGGGGCCCGGGGTGCGACGCGTGACCTTCTGCGCCGTCTCGAGGAGCGGTGGGAGGCGACGGTTATCGATCCCGATGAGGACCTCCTCGCCAGGGCCGCCAACGTGCGAGAAATCGAGCAGGTCGTTGGCGACGCATCAAGCCCGGTGACAATGGGCAGGGCCCGCCTCAACGAGGCGGATGCCATCATCGCGGCGGCAAGCGACGACGACATCAACCTGGAGGTTTGCCGACTCGGGATCGATGCCGGTTTGGTCAGGGTGGTCGCGATTGCCGTGGACCCCGAGCGCCTTCCGGAGTACCGCCAGCTTGGGGTTCCTGCCTTCGCCCCTGACTCCCTCGCCGCACGTCGGCTCGAGGTGCTGTTGGAGCCGCGCCGGGTGTCATCGACAGCGTTTGCCGACGGACGGGCAGAGGCGCTCGAGGTCAGGCTCACAGACGACAGCCCGGTTCGCGGTCTGGCCCTCAAGGATCTTCACTCGGAGTCCTGGCTCGTCGCAGCCGTGGTACGCGATGACACCTTCATCGTCCCTCACGGTTCCACGGTGCTCCGATCGGGCGACCTGGTGACTGTTGTCGGAGCGGCCCGCGACTACTCGCGGATTGTGAGGACCTTTACTGCAGGGGAAGCCCGATTTCCGCTCGATTTCGGAAAGGGAATATTGGTGGCGGTCGACTCCGCCGCCGATGCCGATGTCGCTGTGGGGGAGGCCTTGGCGCTCACCCGCTCGAGCTCCGCTGCGGGGATAGTTGTCGCTCACCGTGATCTTCGGACGATTCGCGACGACTCCCAGTCCGAAGAGGTGGAGCGGTTGTTGGATCGGGTCCGCGGCTATTCCGAAGGTGCCGATGTCCGTTTCCATCCAGTAGCCGGTATCCCCTCCAAGAGCTTGGATGCTGTCATCGCCGACGAGAGCGTTGGCGCGGTAGTGGTTCCTGCTCCGCCGGCGGAGTCGACCAGCCTGCTGCGCGCTGTGAGGCTTCTTCGCCGAACCGTCCACTGGCAATTGCCGGTGCTGTTTGCTCGCGGCAGCCAGCCCTATAGCCAGATTGTTGCTCCGGCCCGGGCCACGCCTACGGGTCTCGCCGCGGCTCGGGCGGCCATCGACATCGCCGGATCTGGTCATGGAAGCGTCACCGCGGTGGCGGTCGTACCTCCGGCCTTCGTCGCCGGAGCCGACAATCGGGAGACGGCGGTACGGGCGCTGGCCCTAATGCGTGAGGAGGCTTCGGTACTCGACGTGCCGGTGCGTCGAGTACTGCGGCAGGGGAATCCAGTTCGGGTGATTGCATCATCGCTCGACGGCGCAGGGCTGCTCGTGCTGGGCCGCGCCGCTCGACGGGCGACGATCCTTACACCCGGCATCGTCGGACATCTGCTGGAGCGGGTGCCGATCAGCGTTCTCGTGGTCCCGGCCTCGCAATGACACCGCTGCTGATGGCGGCGACGGGTGTCGGACCTACTGATCATGGGATCGCCACCCCAGTGTCTCTCATCCTGATCGCGGCGGCGGCCTTCCTAATTCCGCTACTCGCTGGGCGCATCAAGACGCCGGCCGTGGTGCTCGAGATCCTGTTTGGGGTGGCGGTTGGCCCTGTGCTTGGCATTATCGAGCCCGGAGAGGAACTCCTCGGATTCCTGTCCGAGTTCGGGTTGTTCCTGGTCATGTTCCTGGCCGGCTTCGAGATCGACTTCACCCGTTTGGAGAGACAAGGGCCGACCCAGTTGCTGAGTGGGCTGACACTTTTCGGCCTGTTTCTCGGAGCCGGCTGGGTCGGAGCGGGCCTCCTCGACTACTCGGCTACGGAGCAGCGCCTCTTCCTCACGTTCCTCATCGCGGCTGCGGCGCTTGGGCTTGTTGTGCCGGCTCTGCGCGAGACGAGACGCGGCTCAACACGCCTTGGCCAGCTGATCCTCATCACGGGCGTGTTCGCCGAGGTGGGCAGCCTGGTCGGCATCATCGTCCTGAGCGTTCTCGTCGATGGCGGCGTCGGGATCGACCTTCTTGCGATTCCGGCACTGCTGGCCGTGCTGGCGGTGACGCTGATCGTGCTTCGACGCGCCGCCTGGTGGTACCCGGAGCGGTTCGAACGACTCTTCCGGGCAGATGATCCTGCAGAGATGGGAATCCGGGCAACGTTGGCGCTTCTGTTCGTGTTCGTCGGACTCGCAACGCTCCTCGAAATCGAAGCGATCCTCGGCGCCTTCCTGGCCGGCGCGGTGTTCACCTTCGTGTTTCGCGATCCGGGTCAGCTCGAGGAACAGCTCAATGGGTTCAGCTTCGGGTTCTTCATCCCAGTGTTCTTCATCAACGTCGGCATTGAGTTTCCGCTGTCGGAACTGGCAGACAGGGATGTGCTCGTCCAGGCGTTGTCTCTCATCGGTGTCGCGTTCGCCATCAAGCTGATCCCGTCGCTCCTCTTGATGTTGCGCCGCTTTTCGCTGCGAGAGTCGTTGGCGGCCGGAATACTGCTCGCAGGGCAGTTGTCCGTGATCATTGCCCTGGCAGATCTCGGACTCGACTTGGGTCTTCTCTCGAGTGGACTTCGGGCGGGAGCGATCATGCTGGTGGCGGTGTCGGCCGTGATCTCTCCGGTCGGATTCCGGTTCCTGGCCCCGCCGCTTCGAGATGAGCCGCGTGGTGCGCCGCGTCGGCGATTGCTGGGGAGCCCGTGATTCGAGCCGCAGGTGGTGCCGACCCCGGCGACCTACACCGGATAGAGCGCTAGCCATGCGCGCCGTCTTGCAGCGCGTGTCGGCGGCCGAAGTTCGTGTCTCGGGCGTGACCGTTGGTGAGATCGGCTCCGGCCTAGTGGTATTGCTGGGGGTGGCGGGCAGCGACACAGAAGCAGACGCGACGGCGATCGCTACCAAGGTCCGCAGCCTCCGGATCTTCGGCGACCACGAGGGCCACATGAATCTCGGTATTGATGATGTTGGTGGTTCGGTGCTGCTTGTGAGTCAGTTCACCCTGCTCGCGGGTGTCCGCAAAGGGAGGCGGCCCTCGTTTGCTGATGCTGCCGAACCAGAAGAGGCAACCCGCTTGATCGATATGGTGGCGACCCAACTACGACACTCCGGGTTGGAGGTCGCAACAGGTGAGTTCGGCGCGCACATGGAGGTCGCGCTCGTCAACGACGGCCCCGTCACGATCATCATCGAGACGAGCGACGGCGCTATCCGGTGACGTCTTGAGAGTCGGGGTACTTGCGGCGTGAGAGATCGTCGATGAACTTGGGCGCGGTCAGCGCAACGACGCCGATCGCCATCCAAACGAGCCGGTCATCCGGTGGCACTCCCCACCACGTATTCCAATCGTTCGCTGCCCACAGGATGGCGCCGATTTGGTAGGAGATGAGTCCGAGTATCGCTCCGGCAGCGGCCCTGAAGAGCTTGGCTCCGAGTGCGGCGAACGGCAGCACGATCAGGACACCCGGAGGCCAGGCGATCGATGTGACTCCTGCGGTCACCCCCAGACCCTTGCCGCCGTCGAACCCGAACCATGGGTTGAGCACCTGCCCGGCGATGGCGGCTACTCCGGCGCCGATTGCGCCTCCAGTGTCGGCAAGTCCGCTGCCAATCGCGACGGCGATGGCTCCCTTGGCGATATCGATTCCGAGCACGGTCACCGCCACGACGCGTCCGGCGACCCGTAGAGCGTTGGCCGTTCCAGGGTTGCCGCTGCCCGAGGATCGGAGGTCGTGTCCGTGCCAGCGGGCGACTGCATCGGCGGACGGTATCGATCCGATCGCGTACCCGATGAGGATCGCCCAGATCATGGATGCTCCTCGATCCACTCGGTGCCGGTCTCACAAAACCGCGAGAAGTCGCAGAAGCGACAGACGTCTCCCGGGTCGGGATCGTATGGACCGTTGTCGGCGCCTCGCATGAGGTCGGAGAGATGCTGGCGTGCCGTCTCCATCCAGGTTTGATCGACTCTCTCCGATAGTTCCTCAGCCTGGTCGCCGCCGAAGTAGGCAAAGGTGACCGTCGTTGATGTCGGAGGGGGGCGTCCGTCGAGGCCAGCTTCTTCGGCAGCTATCGCATAGGCTTCGAGCTGGACACGGCGGGCCGGGTCGTGGCGAAGACGGCCGCTCTTGAAGTCCACGATTTCCCATTCGCCGTACGTCGTTTCGTACACCGCGTCGATCCGACCGCTCAGGGCTGCTTCATCCACCCGCAATTCGAAGGGGGCCTCGATGAGGATCGGGCGGGAAGCGGCAAACCGAGAGCCGCTGAAGCGATCGAAGGCGCTTTCCGAAGGCGTCTCGCCCGCCGCGACGATGTCGTCGTAGAAGTCGGGGGTTGCCTCGTCAAAGGCGACGGTTCCGCGGTGATGGAGTTCGATCCGGCGATGGAGTTCGACGCCACGGCGCGCGGCAGTCGACGGCCGGCGGGGGAGCCGGTCGATGTGTTCCCATCGGAACCGGAGCGGGCAGGTGGCGTATGTGACAAGACCGGTCACAGACGTGCGGAAACGGTCCTCCGGCCCAGGACTCTCCAGCGGCGGCGGCAGACCTTCGAGTCGGATGCGCAGTTGGTCCACGGCAGCATCGTATTGGGACTCGATCCGAGCGTCCGCCGCGAATCGCGTCGGGAGATCCGGATCGGACACGGCGGAGCCGAGGAAGGCGACCGGGCCGTCGGAGAAATGGGGGTCGGGGCCCGGTCCGCGTTTGAACCCGAGGCGGAGCGTTTCGGGAGGTACACCGGGTTCGTCGCTGCGTCCCGGAGCGTGCTCTGCCAACCCGTCGATAGCCTCGAACAGGTCGGAGCGCTGCTTGGGTCGAGACTGGCTGTACCACCAGGCTCCTGTGGCAATCAGCTCTTGAGCCGCTCGCGTCACCGCGACGTAGGCAGTGCGCCATTCGCCGTCGGCGTGGGCTGCCTTGAGGGAAGCACGGCGGTCGTCCCTATCGCCGTCGAGATTGGGCAGCGTGTCACGGTCTATTCGCAGTTCGTACGGGAGAACGTCGGCCTCCGAGAGCGGGTCCGCGTAGCGCATGATCGAGGACGGGAACGTGCCGGACGCCAACGCGGGGAGGATCACGACCGGCCACTCGAGGCCTTTGGCACGATGGACCGTGAGCAGGGCAACTGCGTCTTCGCCCGATACTCGGGCTGTGTCGAGATCCTCGGCGGAGGCATCATCGGCGAGAACGTCGAGGTGGTCGAGGAACGCGTCGAGCGAAGGTCCCCCCTCGAGCGGACTCCAATCCTCGGCCAGGTCGAGGAACCGGTAGGTGTTGAGGCGCGCCGATACTCGAGCAGCGTCGGGGAGGGCGTCGATCTCGGGCCAGGCTCCGGTCCGGTCGAGGATTCGGCGACACAACTCGACGAGATTCACGCCTTGGGCGATCGCCAACAGGTCGCGGTATTCGCTGCGGAAGCCCTCTAGTCGTCGCCGGGTTTCGTCCCGGAGTTCCTCGACGGTGTCGATGGCGTCGACGGCTTCGAGTATCGCCCAGCCGACAGATGCTTCGTCCGATGTCCGACTTCTCTTTTGCACCCAGCCTGTGAGAGGGGCAAGGTCGCCGAGGCCGAGTCGAAAGCGGCTGCCCAGCAGGATGCGCGCCAAGGCTGGGGCGTCATCGGGTCGTCCCAGGATGCGAAGCCAGGCATGGAGATCGGCCACTTCGGGCACTTGGAGCAAGCCGCCAAGGGAGGCGATCTCGACGGGAATGCCGGCGCCGACGAGAGCGTCGTGAATCGTTGCCATCTGGCGGTGCTTGCGAAACAGGAGAGAGATCTCCTTCCAGGCGCGACCGTCCTCCTCGTGGAGCCGCAAGACCTCGTTGGCTATCCAGGAGGCCTCGGCGATCGCTGAGTGGAGCCAGTGGGTACGGACAGATCCGAGCCGTGCTTCGTCGCGCGCCAGCAGCCTGGGCAGAGGGCTCGGCTTGGAGATGAACGAGCGGACCTCGTTGGCGACATCGACGATCCTGCGCCCAGAGCGCCACGACATCGAAAGAGCCAGTGACGTGGCGACGGAGCCACTGCTGTCACGGAAGTGATCGGGGAAGGCCTCGAAGTTCTCGGGAGATGCTCCACGCCATTGGTAGATGGTCTGATCGCTGTCGCCGACGGCGGTGACGGGGAACCCGTCGCCAAATATGGCAAGCAGCAGCTCGCGCTGACCGGGGTTGGTGTCCTGGTACTCATCGAGGAGCACCAGGTCGTAGCGGGAGCGGACGCGGGCGGCGATCTCCGGGTGGGTGGTGACAATGCGATGAGCGGTGGTGATCAGAGCCGAGTAATCCAATACTCCGAGCTCTCCCTTGCGTTTAGTGAACGCTCTCAGCACTTCTGATATCTCTTGGCGCGTCGGCTGTAGGTCGGCGATGCCTACTCCGGCAATCGCCTCGGGTTCGAGGAGGTGATCTCCCAGCTCGGATGAAAACGACAGAAGGCGGTCGACAACGGGCCCGGCCTTGGTGAGGTCGAGGTGCTCGCGGGGTGCGGCGCCGAGAGCGTCGCGGAGCAGTTGACGGACGTATCCGGGGGTGACCACTCGCACCGAGCGCGAGATGCCAACGAACGGCCCGAACTCCCGCACCAGTCCGAAGGCAAACCCGTGGTAGGTGGCTACTTCGACCTCGTGGCCCAGATCGCCCTCGCTGCCGAGTTCGCGTCGGACCCCTTCGGCGAGCTCCTCTGCCGCCTTGTTGGTGAACGTGATGCCAAGTGTCCGCTCGGCCATCACGGCGCCAGACCGCACCTTCTCGGCGAGTCGCATCGCCATCGTTGTGGTCTTGCCGGTTCCGGCCCCGGCGGTGACCCGCAATGGAAGCAGCGGGTACTCGATGATGGCGCGCTGCTCGGGAGTGGGTGTGAGTCTCACGGCAGGAATGCCTCGCGGCCCTCGGGCCATTCCGGGCAGACGAGCCGGACCGGGCATCGGTCGCAGTGCCCGCCCGTTGTCGGCTCCCACCGCTCGCCGACGATACCTGTGACGGCCTCTTCGAGCGCTTGCTCCACCTCTGAAAGCTTGTCCGGTTCGAGGTGGCGCCTGACAACCGACTTGGCGCGGGTCATGTCGGCTGCCGGGTACCAGAACTCACCACCGACAACCTGTTCGCTCGATCGAGCCCGGAGCCCCAGTACATACAGCCCGAGTTGCAGAGAAGAGGCAGCTTCAGAGACCGACAGCTTGGAGGTGCCGGTCTTGTAGTCGACCACGTGCAGGCCCTCGTCCCGCCGTTCTACCCGATCGATTCGGCCGATCCACCGCACTCCTGCGAACTCGAAATCGATCTCCTCCTCGAAGGCAACGCCCGGCCCTTGACCTGGCCACAACTCGTACAACCGTTCGAGGATGCGTCTGGCGCGGGCTCGCCATGCGCTTGCCCACGGCCCTCCGCCGAACGCCTCAGGCTCGAATACCGAATCGAGGGCGGAGAGCGCATCGGTCGCGGTGGCGTGATCATCGCCCCGCTCCGCCGCCGTTTGCTCTGCGACTTCTAGTGCGGCGTGGATCGCGGACCCGAGCTCCTGGTAGGCCGAACCGCCGCCGCCGATTCGGAGGCGGCGTTCGAAGGCGTATCGGCGGGGGCATTTCGTGTAGGAGTCGGCCTGGCTTGCCGACAACACCCGCTGGTCGCCGACCAGACCTGTATCGGCGCCTCGTTCGAGGATGCCGGCAAATACGGCGGGGTCACGAGGCCGCCATTCCGCCGGCGTGACAAGGACCCGGGCGGCGGCGAGCCGTTCCACCAGGGGCAGCTCGGGGTCGGCGACCCTGCGACGCAGCCAGGCTTCTGCCTCGAGCGGGGTCGTCGGGAGGGCCCACGGCTGCGGCGGATGTGCCGCCTCGGCCATCGTGGTTCCGGCCACTAGAGGGAGGAATCTGCTGGGTACGCCGTCACCGGACTCGAACCCGGCGGAGGTGCATGTCCACACGACGCGCATTGCCGCCCGACACATGGCGCTGTAGGCGAGCCGCATTTCCTCTTGAAGCCTGAAGGTCGCGTATGCCGTGTCATCGCCACCGTGAGAAGGCGAGAGGTGGCGATCTCCGAGCAGTGAATCTCGTCTGCGAAGATCGGGAAGAATTCCCTCGCGCGCATCGGCGATGAACACCACATCGAACGACATCCCCTTCGACTGGTGGAGTGTGGTCAGAGTCACTCGGTCGGAGTCGCTGCGGTACTCGAGAAGAGGGGTGGCTTCGAAGTCCTCTGCTTCGCTCATGTATGTGTAGTCGGAGAGGGTCGCGGTGGGGTCGCGGTCACCCAGCCGGTCCAGCGCCTGACCGAACGACGCGAGAGCCCGACGATCGTCGCCGCGGCCATCGTCGGCCACGATCTCCGCAAAGGCTTCGATTGTGGTCCAGATCCTCCAGAAGCCCGCGGCCGCCGGGAGTGTTGTGGCCCAGCGTGGATCGGCGAGCAGCTCCCCGACCTCCGGTTGGATGGCAGAGGTGGTGAGCGCCGATTCCCACCCGGTGCGCAAGGCTTCCCGTTCGATCTCGCGCGCAGCAGAGAGCGTGAGTTGCCCGATAGGGCCGAGCAGCACCCGGCGCAACGCCGCCGCCGCCGTGGGTTCGGCGCTGGTGGCTGCCCGGACCAGATCGAGTACGGGCCGGATGGCGGGGTGATCGACCAGGCGGGCGTCGGGCCGGTCATGGGGTATTCGCCTTCGTTCGAGGGCTCGGGAGAGTTCAGGCAAGAACCGCCGCTTGGAGCGGACGAGAACCGCGATCCGTTGGTAGGGGATTCGGTCGCGTAGGTGAATGCGCTGGATCTCCGATGCAATCCACTCGGCCTCGTTCGAGTGCTGGTCGAAGGCGTAAGTTTCGACGGACCCTCCTGGACCCGATGGGTGCATCGGCCCGGCGGCGCCGGGAAGTCCGGCGCCCGCTGTGACTCTCACCGCCGCCTGGAGGATGCCGGCGGGAACCCGGAACGACGTCGTGAGGACGATGCGATGGGCGGGAGCACCGGTGGGTGATCGGAAACGCTCCGGGAAGTCCGCGACGTTCGAGAGTTCGGCTCCGCGGAAGCTGTAGATCGACTGGTAGGGATCACCGGCCGCGGTGACGTTTCTGTGCGGTGCGATCCCCTCGACTATTGCTGCCTGGGCGACTGTCGAGTCCTGGTACTCATCGACGAGCACGTAGCGGATGCTGTTGGAGATAGCGGCTCGCACCTCCGAGTCCTCCAGCAGTCTGATTGCCTCCACCTGCAAGGTGCCGTAGTCGATCCGCCCCCGATCTACGAGGGCGGCGCGGTAGCGATCCAGGAATGCAGGGAGAGCCCGCCAGTCGTCGCGTTCCATCGCCGCGATAGTCGAGCCGTCGGCGAGGCGCTCTGTAGCTCGAAGGATGAAGTCGGCGACCTCATCGGCGAAGGAGACATCCTTGAGCAAACCGCGAAAGGTCAGCGGCCATGCCGACGGCTCTTCGGCGGACAGCACGTCGGCCACCAGCGCTATCTGTTCGGGTCCTGTGAGGAGGCTCGGCACTTCGGGCCAGTCGCCTGCCGCACCGTGAGCTTCGAGGATCCTCATCGACAACGAGTGGAAAGTGGATGCGGGTATACGCGAGATCGACTTGCCGAGTTTGGCCGAGATTCGGTCCCGCAGGTCTGCGGCGCTGCGACGGGAAAACGACAGTACGAGCAGCTCTTCGGGGTGGACCCCTCGTCTTTCGACTAGATGGTGTGCCCGACGAACGAGGAATTCGGTCTTGCCCGAGCCCGGTCCACCCACTACCAACTGAGGGCCGTCGACGGCGGCGATCGCCCCTTCCCAGTCCCCCGGTGCGATCAGCGTTTCAGACGTCACGACCTCACGCTACCGAAGGGCCCTGACACGTCACGTCGGAGTGGCGAATCGGTGCCGACTTGGGGTTAGATTGGCGAGACCGAGGCGAGAGAGGGCCTGTGAAGCACGAGATTCTCGACGTTGTGACGCGGGAGTGGGATTCGGCGCTGTACAACCAGGCTGTCTCGACGTTCAATCGTGTGGCCGAGCACATGGGGTTGGACGAGAACGTCGCTGAGCGCCTGCGGGTCCCGCAGCGGGCGATGATGGTGACTTTTCCGTATCGGCTGGACGATTACTCGGAGGTCGAGAGTGTCTTTGGCTACCGAGTTCAGCACGTGCTCACCATGGGACCCACCAAGGGCGGAATCAGGTATGCCCCCGACGTAAACCTCGGGGAGGTGGCCGCCCTCGCCATGCTCATGACCTGGAAATGCGCCATTGTCGGTCTGCCGTTCGGTGGCGCCAAGGGGGGAGTGAGGATCGACCCCTTCAACCTTTCGCGCACCGAGAAGCAGCGCGTGACCCGCCGGTACATCACCGAGATCATCAACTTCATCGGGCCAAACAAGGACATCCCGGCGCCGGACATGGGGACTGATGCTCAGGTGATGGCCTGGATCATGGATACCTACAGCCAGCAGATCGGACACTCGGTACCCGCGATTGTCACCGGCAAGCCGCCGGCGCTGGGAGGCTCGGAGGCGCGGCGCGAGGCAACGGGGAGGGGCTTGGTGAGCCTGCTACCTCTGGCTGCCCATCACCGTGGCGTCAAGGTCGAAGGTGCCAGGGTCGTCGTTCAGGGATTTGGGAACGTCGGCCGGTATGCCGCGTTGGCGGCATCCGAGCTCGGCTGCACCGTGGTCGGAGTATCCGACCACACGTGCGCCATCTACAACCGGTCCGGTATCGATGTCGCCGACGCGATGGCGTACGTCGAGAAGAACCGGGTGCTCGAGGGGTTCCAGGGTGGCGATGTCATCGACGGCGATGACCTCTTCAAACTCGATTGCGACGTCATCATTCCGGCGGCGATTGGCGGTGTCATCACACCCGAGGTCGCCGAAGAAATCACGGCCTCGATCATGATCGAAGGGGCCAACGGACCGACGACGCCTCTCGCCGATCCGATCCTCAACGACAAGGGTGTGCTCGTTGTACCCGACGTGCTTGCCAATGCCGGTGGGGTCACCGTCTCATACTTCGAGTGGGTCCAGGATTTGCAGAACTACTTCTGGTCGGAGACCGAAATCGTCGGGCGGCTCAGAGAGATCATGAACAAGGCCTTTGACGAGGTGATGTCGATCGCGACTCGGGAGAAGACCGATTTGCGCACCGCAGCCCTGATGAAGGGGATCAGGCGGGTCGCAGACGCCAAGCTGGCGCGCGGCGTATTCCCGTAGAGACCTGCAGGGCGACCGCTGTTCATCATCTCGTCGCTCACGTCGGGCTCCGGCGATCGGATCACATTCGACCCCGAAGCCTCTCTCTACATGGGATCCAACTCTTCGAGTGGCACGGTGTCGCGCACTTGTCAGGGGACGCTGACGGCCTTGCTGGCATCGGGGGCATCTGCGAACGCGGGACAGATCTCCTGGAACGAGCACCAGTCGCACAGCTTGCCAACGCGCGGCGGGAAATTGTCGGCATCGATCGCTCGGTCGATAGCGGACCACAGGGCGCGTAGTTGTCGATCCATTGCTTCGAGCTGGGCATCCGACACGGGGATCTCGTAGACGGTCGGCCCGTTGAGGTACATGAGCTTGATCGCGTCGGGCGTTCGCCCAGTGCGACGCCGTACGAGTAGCGCGTAGATCTTGAGGGCGAAGAAGGCGGGGATGGCATAGCGCTCCGGCGGCGCCTTGCCGGTCTTGTAGTCCGTGATGACGAGTCGGCCGTCTGGCGTTTCCTCCATCCGGTCGAGGATTCCCCGGATCGTGATCCCGTCCAGATCCTCCAGCATGTCGAGTTCACGATCGATCGGATCGAATGATGCCGGGTCTTCGACCGAGAAGTAGTTGGAGAGCAACTCGAGGCTTTCGATACCCCAGGCCCGCTCCTCATCGATCGACTCAAACATCCCCGCAAACTCATCGTCAGTTCGCAGCTCTGCCCAGGCAGCGCGGAACAGGTCATAGAGGACCTCGGGGTTGCGTTGCTCGGCAGGGAGGTCGAACAACCGCTGTAGGGCGAGGTGTGCGGTAGTTCCGCGGGCCTGGTAGACGGTCGTCGGCTCGGGGAGCCGGTCGATCGCTCGGAATTTGAAGAGTTGCGGACAGTGTTTGAAGTCACCGGCCCGGCTGGGGGAGAGCGTTTCGAGTCCCATTCATCCGACTATACGGCAGCCATGTGACACGCGTGTAGTTCGGGAGGCAGGCACGCCAGGCGAGAGGCATCAGGAGCCGGAGGAGCGACACCACTACCGCTTCGTCTCCCGAGTCTCGACTCTCAGTTTCCGAAACCCGAAACCCGGTTCCCCACCAGGATTCGGTCCCACACTGCAAACACTGCACCTCCGGCGAGGATCCACCCGGCGGCGACGAGGAACATCGTTTCGTACGAGAAGGCCGCGATCAGCCATCCGAAGGCGGGGCCGCCGATCAGGGCGCCGACGTCGAACAATCCGGTGAAGATGGCGGAGGCCGAGCCGCGGTTCTTCACATCAGCTCGCCCGAAGGCAAGGGCGTAGAGAATCGGAAAGGCGTACCCGTGGCCAGCTCCACACAAGGCACCGGCGATGAGGACGGCTCCGTCAGATTCTGCGCCGGCCAGTACCGCAAACCCTCCGGCGAATAGAGCCAGTGCGGGATACAGCACCCTCTTGGGCCCGATTCGATCCGGAAGCCATCCCGTTGTGAGTCTCAGGAAGATGGCGGTCGCCGAGTAGGCGGCGAAGAATCCGCCAACGGTGCCGATCCCGGCCTGATCGACGAAGGTGCGCAGGAATGTGAAGTACGCGGCGAGAGCCAACGAGAACACGATTGTCATCCACCAGATCGGCAACAGGTCGCGTTGCCGGAGTGGGGTCAGGAACGACGTGCCGCCGTCGCGCCCCGCTGGTTCGATTACCTCAGGCAAGAGGACGGAGAGTCCGAAAGCGACGACCGCCAATGCCACCGACGTCATGAACAGGGCTTGGAAATCCCACCTTTCAAGGACGAAGTCGCCCAAAAGGCCTCCGAGAGCGATCGGGAGCATTCCCGAGATGCCAAAGAGCGCCAAACCCTGGGTGCGGTTTTCGTCGGGAAGGATGTCGGCGGCGTATGTGAAGATCGATGCGAACAGCATCGCCTCCGCGAACCCGTGGATCACCCGTACGACATAGACCCAGGGTCCGAGGGTGTTGATCGTCAGATAAAGAAGAAGCACGGCGATGTTGAGGACACCCCCAGCCAGGATGATGGGTCGTCGGCCGCGGCGATCCATCTCCTTGCCGATCTGGGGACGGACAACGATGGCGGCGAGCGCGGTCGCCGCCACTATGAGTCCGATCTCGACTTCTGAACCCCCGAGGTCCTCGATGTAACCCGGGAAGTGGACGAATAGGAAGAAGGCAAGCCCGCCGAACAGGCTCACGAGCCACGCCGCGACGAAGCGAGGGGTGAGCAGTGATCGGTGCACGAAGATGGAGCGTATCGGACCCGGTGTCGCGTCGGGAAACCGATCGCGAAAACTCGAATTGAGCCGCGAAATCTCGACACGGATTCTGCTTGACGTGGGTCGGGTCGGGGGCGTAGTTTGCTCTCACTCCTCCTTGAAACCGCAAGGGGACGAGGAGGCGGCCCCGGGGAACGCCCCCGCAAGGGGGTCGCCGGAGAGGGTCTTCGGGCTCACTTCGGTGCCACGGGGCCACGGCTTGAAGCCGGGCTTGCCTCTCGGGGTAGGACTGGTGGAAAGTGGCTGGAGCGGCAGAAATGCTGCCCCGGTTGCCCCCTGAGGGAGTGCACCGCAAGGTGTGGTTCAGCGGGGGGACATGAAACCCCTAGGGGTCGAAGCTTCGGCGGAGATTTCTGGGGGTTTCACCTTTTCGGGCCTGATCTTCCAGGGCATAGTTCTCTCAGGGTCTAGTTGTCTCAGGACCCAGTTGTCTCAGCTCGTTTCTTCGCTGGCATTCCCACTGGCGATCATCGATCTGTCCGGATGGCACAAGGGTCGAGTCGCTCGCACTCGGTCAAGCGGACTCATCGGTGATTGAGGTGGGTCCCTGGTTGCGCCGGGTGCGACGCCTTTTGCGGCCCGGGCCGGCGCTGATGCCGAGAATCCACACCAGCACAAGGCCGAGGATCTCGACGAGATGGATCGATTCCCGCTCGATCGTGCTGGCTCCGTTGATCAGATCTATGGTCGCCCCTGCGACGGCGATGGCAAACACTGCGGCCACGGGGACCATGCCGTATGCGCGGTCGGGTCGCCAGGCCACGAAGAGGAAGGTCACCCCCAGCGCCATGCTGAACGCGTTCTGGTGCCGCGCCAGATGAATGAACGTGACATCGACACCGCCGGCGAACAAATCGGGCAGATTCCAGGCCACCAGCAGCACGCCGATCCAGGCCAGGACCAGACGGATTGCGCGATATCGCCCGAATCCTCGCGGTGGTCGCGGAACGAAGGATCGTCGCGGTCCGTGGCCAGTCGCCGAGCGCATGAGGCGACGGGTCATTCCGTGGACGTTCTCCCTCCAGGCGCTGCATCCGGCGCACGTCGCCAGGTGGGCTTCCACCTCGGCCACCTGGCCGCTATCCCCGTCGATCTGGGCAGAGACGAGATCGCGTGCCGTTGTGCAGTCCATGTCCATCCTGTCGCTCGTTATGGCCAGATGGTTCCCGCGCCGCTCATAGAATGTAGATGTGGATCGTCTTACCGTGTCGGCTCTACGGGCTAAGGCTGGCGACCGTCGTGCTCTCGACGAGCTGATCGCCGCGCTACAACCCGATGTCTGGCGGTTGTGTCGTTTTCTGGGCACTCCGGCTGATCCAGACGACCTCACCCAGGAGACGTTCGAACGTGCCCTGCGGTCGCTCCATCGTTTTCGCGGGGATGGAGCGGTGAGGAGTTGGATGCTTTCGATCGGTCGGCGAGTTTGTGTCGACTCGACACGTCGGTCGATGCGTCTGCGCCGTCTGGATGAGCGATTGGCTCAACACGCAGATGACGGACACCACCGCGACACTTCGTGGCTCGAGATCGACGACCTGCTGGCGGGCCTCGATCCGGATCGTCGGGAAGCGTTCGTGCTAACTCAGCTGGTGGGTCTCACCTATGAAGAGGCTGCCGAGGCGATCGGGTGTCCGGTGGGGACTATTCGCTCTCGCATCGCCCGGGCTCGTAATCAACTCATCGACGCTGACGCAGTTCGGGCCGCCCTGACCGCCTGAGCGCTTCTCTTCCAAGAAGGGTGGGAACCAACCCGTACTCCGGGACGACTCTCACATTGGAAGCCAAGAAAGCGTGGAGGTCTGAAATGAGAGGGCTGAGGATTGGGGTCGTCGTCACTGCCTTGATGGTCGTGGCGGCTGCGTGCGGTGATGACGCCGGCGGAGTCAGCGTGGACGGGCAATGGGCGCGTACGAGTCCGAATATGGCGACCAACGGCGCCGCCTATATGCAGCTGACTGCAGCAGACGCTGATGCACTAGTAGGCGCATCTGTTGACAGCTCGATCGCGGCAATGGCCCAGGTGCACGAGGTCGTGATGGATGCCGATGGGGCGATGATGATGCAACAAACCCCTTCGATCACGCTCCCGGCCGGTGAGGAAGTGTCGTTGGAGCCCGGCGGGTTCCACATAATGATGATGGACCTTGCCGAGCCGTTCGTGCTGGGACAGAAGTTCGAGATCACGCTCCAATTCGAAGGCGTCGGCGCAGTAGTCGTTGAGGTCGAGGTCATGGAGGAGGCTCCCTAGGAGGGCACTTCCTCTAGGCAACGAAGGCGTCGATCGAGCCTGTGGTCCATCGTCGAGTGGACTTCTCCCCTCCAGATCGGCGCCTTCGTCGCGCCCGGGAGATGTCGCTCGGGAGTACTGGAGAACGGCACCGCGTCGGACGATGAGGCTGGTGGCGTGTTCGACCGATCCTTTCACGATGCGAGATGGCGCGTCGCTCCAGGTACGCTCGCCGCCGTGTCACTAGGACCGGTCGCTCTATTCGATGACGATGCCGCGCTTCGCGCCGATATCCGTCTCCTCGGGGATCTGCTCGGCCAGACCCTTGTTCGGCAGGTTGGCCCGGAACTACTCGACCTTGTCGAACAGATACGTGCCCTCACGAAGACTCTGCGCGAACGTCCCGACGAAGCCAAAGCGCGCCAACTCGAGGTGCTGTTGGCCGATCAGGATATGGAGACCATCATCCTCCTCACGCGGGCGTTCACGACGTACTTCTACCTGGCCAACGTCGCCGAGCAGGTCCATCGGGTGGACGTGCTCACCGCGCGGTCGCGGCGGACGGCAGGCTGGCTGGAGGCCACCGTCGATCGTGTGCAGGAGGCGGGGATACCGCTTGCGGAGGTTCGGGCCGTCGTGGATCGACTGGAGGTGCGTCCGGTGTTCACAGCACATCCAACGGAGGCCGCCCGCAGATCGATGCTCACCAAGCTCGCCACTGTGGCCGAACTGTTGGAGGAGCGTTCCGATCCCAGAGCCACTCGGTCCCAGACCGCCATTGTCGACCATCACCTGGCCGAGACCGTCGAGCTCATGTGGCAGACCGATGAGCTGAGAATGACGAAGCCGACTCCGCTGGACGAGGCGAGGTCGGCGATCTACTACCTCGAGGCGATTGCCACCGCCACCTTCGACCGAATAACCGACACGGTGCAGCGCGAGTTCGCGCGGTTGGGGGTGCCGCTCGATCCCGATGCTGCGGCGCTGCGGTTTGGGACGTGGGTCGGAGGGGATCGCGATGGGAATCCGAGTGTGACACCCGAGCTCACTCTCGAAGTACTGGTCATGCAGCACGACCACGGTCTCCGGATGCTGATCGCGGCGGTCGAGGAACTGTCGGCCGCGCTATCGACGTCGGAGCGGATTACCACGACCGCTGAGGCGCTTCAAGTCTCTCTTCTGGAGGACCAACGTGCCATACCCGAGGTCTGGGCTCGGTTTTCGACTCTCAGCGCAGGTGAGCCGTATCGACTGAAATGCGCCTTCATCCACGCCCGTCTGTTGGCAACCCATTCCCGCTTGCTCGAGGGAGGCAAGGGTGGGGTGGGATACTCGACTCCCGACGGGTTGCTTGCCGATCTCCGGCTGATCTACGAATCGCTGTTGGCCAACAGAGGGGACCTCATCGCCGGAGGCATGGTCACTCGCCTTATCCGACGCGTCGCCGCATTCGGGTTCGGACTCGCCAAGATGGATGTGAGAGAGCACTCCGACAAGCACCATGATCTGCTGGCGGAGGTATACCGGCATGTCACCGGCATGTCCTATGGAGAACTCGAGTCGCCGGATCGGCGTGAGCTGCTGGCGGACGAGTTCGGATCTCGCCGTCCGCTGGGCAGTTCGACCTTCAAGGTGTCGGAGGACAATCGCCGGACCCGACGCACCTTCGAAGCCATTCGTCAGGCCCTCGATCGGTTTGGAGACGGGGTCATCGAGTCCTACATCGTGTCGGAGACCACCGATGCCGCCGACGTACTCGCCGTTGCCGTGCTGGCCCGCGATGCCGGTCTCATTGATCTCGCCTCGGGGGTCGCCCGCATCGGTTTGGTCCCACTCTTTGAGACGACGCATGAGGTGGATAGGGCAGGGGAGATCCTCGATGACATGCTCTCCAGCTCCTCATACCGCCGACTCGTTGCCTTGCGCGACGATCGGCAGGAGGTGATGCTCGGGTACTCGGATTCGTCAAAGCATGGCGGTATCACGACCTCGCAGTGGGGGCTCTACCGCGCCGCCCGTCAGCTCCACGACACCGCCGATAGCCACGGAGTGCACCTCACTCTGTTCCACGGTCGCGGTGGCACGATCGGCCGGGGCGGTGGTCCGACGAATGAGGCGATCCTGGCTCAGCCGTACGGGACGATCGACGGGACGATCAAGCTCACCGAACAGGGGGAGGTGATCTCCGACAAATACGGACTCCCCGGGCTCGCCGAGCGCAACCTGGAGCTCACGCTGGCGGCGGTGCTGGAAGCGTCTGTGTTGCACAGGAGACAGCGACGTGATTCGGCGACGCTCGATCGTTGGTTCGAGGCGATGGATGTGGTTTCCGAGGGTGCTCACGCGGCCTACAGGGCGTTTGTCGATGCTCCCGAAACGCTCGACTACTTCAGAGCTGCGACGCCTGTCGCCGAGTTGGGGAAGCTGAACATAGGTTCGCGGCCATCGATGCGTCCCGGGAGAGATTTCGGGCTCGACGGGCTTAGGGCGATTCCGTGGGTGTTTGGCTGGACGCAGACCAGGCAGGTCGTCCCCGGCTGGTTTGGCGTTGGTAGCGGCATCTTGGCGGCCCGTGGACTCGGGCATAGTGAAACCCTCGATGAGATGTTTGCCGAGTGGCCGTTCTTTGCGACATTCGTGGGGAATGTCGAAATGACGCTTGCCAAGACAGATCTTGCGGTGGCCCGGCACTACGTACAGGCGCTTGTGCCGAGTTCGCTCCACGGTGTATTCGACGCGATCTCCGAGGAGCATGAGCGCACCGTCGAAGCTGTGATCGAGATCACCGGGCAGAAGGAGTTGCTCGGTGCTCATCCCACGCTCCGGCGCACTCTCGGCGTGCGCGACGCTTACCTCGACCCGATCAACCTGTTGCAAGTCTCCCTACTGGCGAGAGAGCGCACGATGGAATCGGGGGAGGAGACGTTGGCGCGAGCGTTGCTGCTGACAATCAACGGAATAGCCATCGGTTTGAGGAACACCGGGTAGCGGAGTTTGGCCCGCGATGCCTACTCGGCGTAGAGGGGAAGGGTGAGTTCGAAGATCGACCTGTCGGCTTCGTGGCGGTAGGTGAGATCGCCCTGCATCATCCTCGCCAGTTCCCGTGAAATCGTGAGGCCAAGCCCCAGCCCCCCGGGCGCTGGCGCATTCCCGGGAACCCGATGGTACGGATCGAAGATTCTGTCGCGATCGGCCTCGGGGATCGCGGGACCCCGGTTCGAGACAGCGAGACGGGCCTGTTCTCCAGCGGCACCCATCGACAGTGCGACGTCGCCCTCCCCATACTTGAACGCGTTCGATACGAGGTTGCGGAGAATCTGGCGGATCCGGGCGGGATCACCCGAGGCAACCACCACAGGATCCGGCAGAAACCCGATGTGGTCGCGTTCCTCGCGCGTCCAGCCCTCCAGCACCTGGGCAGCCTGACCGGCGAGACTCACGCGAACCGAAGCGACCTCCAGCGTGTCGGCCTCCGAACGAGCCCGGGTGAGCAGATCTTCCTCGATGTTGGAGAGGTCACGCCCACCACGGATAATGGAGTGGACCATTTCGACTCGCTCTGCCGATTCAATGCTGGGGCTTCCGAGCAGCTCTGCGTATCCGAGGATGGCGGTGAGTGGCGTTCTGAGCTCGTGTGACACCGATCGGATCAACTCGTCGCGCGATGCGATCTCACTTTCAGTGGTTTGGAGGCGCTCCAGCGTTGCCGTATGTCGCTCGATCGTTCTCATCGATTCCTGCCATCGTCTCCATGAGAAGACTCCGAGAGCAGCAACGACACAGAGCGACACGAGGGTGAGTTCGTCGATCGCCCAGTGTTGGTGGGTCGCATTCCACTCGGTGAGGCCTGCGGGGAGGTCGAATCTGTGAATGGCGAGGACCGAAACCCACACGAATGTGGTGGTCAGTATGAGATCGGTGAGGGCACGGTGCGTCAAAGGGACGCGCCCCGTCGTCAATCGCTGTTGAGTCCGATCGCTCACAGAGTCGTATCGGCTGGTGTATTCAGGCCCTTGATCAGTACGCCGCTGACTCTCAGAAGCGTGCGGCTAGAGCCCTTCGGGCGATCTCTCGCTCCAGGTGCTCCGGGTACGGGTGCAGCCCTGGGGCGAATTCTGCAGCTCCGCCGTCGAGTAGCCAGGCCAAGCCTCTGGTCATCATCGCCGAGAAGGGATCGAAGAGCTCCTCAGCCTTCGCCATCACCCCAGGTGCCAGGTTGAGGAGGCTCCCCCTGTTGAGCAGGTAGACGTGAGTCGTGTCCAGGTCGTATCTGACGATGTGGCGACGCATCGTCGTGCCGGGCTGGTTGCCCAGCCAGTCGATGTCGATTTCGCGATTGCTGTGGCCGACATTGAACACGATGGCTCCCGGCCGGAGCGAAAGCAGGTCATTCGATCCGAGCACTCCCGCTCGTCCGGTGGCGGTCACGACGACTCCGGCGGTTGCTAACGCCTCGGTGCGATCGATGACGCGACATCCGTGCTGTTGTGCCTCGAATGCACGCACCGGGTCCGCTTCGATCACTGTCACGGCGGCGCCGAGTGCCAGCGCCCGGAGCGCTACTCCGCGTCCCACCGGACCAAACCCGATCACGAGGATCGAGCGTCCATGGATACCCAACCCAGTCAGCGCCGAGAACATCGGCCAAACCTCCATGCCGACGTGGTGCCGATTGTGAATCCGGTTCTTGAGTTCGGCATCGTTCCAGTTGAACACCGGAAACGTCAGCGTCAACGGTTCGAGCCTGTGCAGCCCGCTTGTAGTCGCCTCCAATGCACCTGCGACGGTGTTGCCACCGCTGATCGTCGCCTCGATTAGTTCGCCACCCATATCGGAGATGGCGTCGGAGGTCTCCGCAGCAACCCACTCGAGGCCGGCGCGGTAGTCGTCGGCGCTCATCCCGCTCCACGCCCAGACTTCCATGCCGCTGGCGACCAGATGGGCGGCGGCCGCGTCGTCTGTGCTGTCCGGGTTGCAGGCAGCGAGCCGGACCCGAGCTCCGGCCCTGACGAGGGGGAGCAGGGTTGCGGCGGTGTCGGAGAGTACGTGCTGGAAGCATGAGATCACCGATCCCGACAGATCGAGGCGTCCGATCGCCTCGCCATATGCAGTGGTCACCGGCATAGTGACGCGCGACCACTCCAGAGCTGCGGGATCGATCCGGTCGGCCAGGGATGGATCCTTGATTCGGCTCGATGCGGTCATCGGTCCACACTACGCGGCTCGGGGTCGATCGAATTCCGCGGATGGTGGCGGCCTACTCTGGTTGGTCGCCGAGACCTGACACGAGACACGACTCAGGTCCGAGGCCGCATTCAGCAGAGATTCAGGTGACGTCGCCGTTGCTGCGGCCGTACTCCGGGGCGTCTTCGGATGGCACTAGTTCCGCGCCGCCGCTTCGAGCGCGCCGTCCAGACCCACGTTCACTCCGCTCGTGGACGGGACGTGTCTGACGGCGAGTAGGGCGCCATCGACGAAGGATTCGTACTCGGTTCCGACGTGGTGGATCGAAAGCAACTCGCCGCTCTTGCTGAGCGCCACCTCTTGATCGGAGAGGGTCGCCTCCATCCTGAGTGAATGGATGCGCACGCCCTCGATCATCGCGCCACGAGATCCAGCAACGATTTCCACGGACTCGTCGAGCGAAGAGCCTCCCGCCGCCGCTATTCGAGCCGCCGTAGCGATCGATGTCCCCGACGGGGCATCCGGCTTGTCGTGGTGGTGACGCTCGACGACTTCGATGCCGGTGAAATGTGGAGCGGCAATTTCGGCAAAACGCATCATCAGCACGGCACCGATGGAGAAGTTGGGGGCGATCAGGCAGCCGGGGCCGTCGTCACCCCAGAAGGAGCGGACCTCATTGAGCCGCTCCTTGGTGAATCCCGACGTGCCGACGACGGCGTGGAATCCGGCAGCGCGCCAGGCGCGTAGGTTCTCCATGACGACGTTCGGCTCTGTCGATTCGAAGACGACATCACAATCGACCTCGGCTTGTCTCGCGGCGATGGGGATATCAAGGAACGTCTCACCGGCGCGGTTCGGGTTGTATAGGGTCGCGAGTTCAAGATCATCGGCGGAGGCAATTCCTGCGGCCACAGCGCTGGCGAGTCGACCGGGGATGCCTGAGATGGCGACGCGAGTCATGTTGTCAGGGTCCTTCTGGTGTGGTCCAACTCTATGTCAAGTGGTGCGTCGAATGGCGGCGCAATGCGGAATGTCTCCTGGTCGGTTGGCGAATTCGGATTCCGGCGGCTCGAAATGAGGAGTTCTGGCCGTCGGGACGCCCGGATGTGGAAGGCGCGGATCGAACTGACATTCCGCGATGCCCTGGCCGGACCTCTACCCACGCCGTGTTTGGGCGCGCCTGATTGCAGCATCCGAATCGCGGTCGCGAAAAAAGCGACTGAGGCGCGAAATCTAGGGACGCTCTCAGTTTGCTCGCGCCCGTCAGAAGACGTACATTGCGACTGTCATCGAAGCGATTCGGTGGCGACCGAAGAGACCGGCAACGGTTTCGGAGGCGGGATCCGACCCAGCTCCTTCGGGAGGGGCGCCCAAGCCGAAAGGTGGAAGGCGGTCGCCGGGCCCAGACCCGGATTTCGGGCTAGTTCCGAGGTCTAGGCATCGGAGCAGCTGCGAGGCGGCTTCGTAGGAAGAACCCCGAGAGGGTGGAGGCTCCGGCCGAAGCTCCCTCGGGGTTTCTTCTGTTTTCTGCCCGGCCGGACTTCGTCACCTTTGGTGACGAACAGACGCTGGTCCGGCCTCCTCCGCCGGGTGGGGCCCCATCCCCACCGGCGGCCGTGTGTCTTCCCGGTCGGTGTTGGTCACCTTTGGTGATGATCAGACGCTGGTCCGGCCTCCTCCGCCGGGTGGGGCCCGATCCCCACCGGCGGCCGTGTGCCTTCCCGGTCGGTGTTCGTCGTCACCTCCTGCAATTGGCAGGGTCTGGCGACGCTTGCCTCTTGCCCATTGCGGCGCCGGGGTTCTTGGGGTCAGATGCGAAACCCAATCGCTATCGTCTGCTCATGGCCTATCCCCGCAGATTGCTCACCGATGGTGAAGAGGTTGTTCGCGAATTCCGGCCGCACTGGAGACTGCTGGTCATTCCCGTCTTTTGGGCATTGCTCGGCATCGCTATCGTCATCGTCACTTGGAAGTACACCCCCGACAATGAAGTGTTCGACTGGGTTGTCACCGGTGTTGTCCTGATTGGTTCGCTCAAACTGGTGTTCTATCCGTTCGTGGCGTGGTGGTTCACCTCGTACGTGCTCACCAACGAGCGCCTGATCCGGCGCAGCGGGATCCTGTCGCGTGCCGGGCTCGAAATGCCGCTGGAGAACATCAACGATGTGCGATTCACCCAATCGGTGTTCGAGCGGGTTCTGCGCAGTGGCGACGTGCTGGTCGAATCCGCAGGTGAACGGGGCCAATCTCGATTCAGCGACATCCCCGAACCCGAAGATTTCCACAGCCTCATCTACAAGGTACGCGAGGTCCGTGCACGCGATTTGGCGGACGGTAGAGGTGCCGAGGGAGCCGATGGAGTCTCCAAACTGGAGCGTTTGGGTCGTTTGCTCAAGGAGGGCCTCATCACTCAAGAGGAGTACGACTCCAAGAAGCAGGGTTTCCTCGACGAGATCTAGGGGGCCTCGACTCGGCGGGTTTGGTGGTGGGGTCATCGAGTCTCGAGGGGTAGGGTCGTTTCCGATTGAGGAGGAGACGCGGTGCCCCACATGATGGACGACTTCCCGTTGCTGCTTTCCACGCTCTACGAGCGATCGGTCTTTCTGTACGGCGACCGGGAGATCGTTTCGGTCGAACACGATCGCAGCATCGCCCGCACTACCTTCCGCGAGACAGACGAGCGGATTCGCAAGCTCGCCACTGCGCTGCGCGACCGGCTCGGTCTCGAAGAAGGTCACGCGGTCGGCACGTTTGCCTGGAACAACCGTCGTCACCACGAGATCTACTGGGCAACAGCCAACACCGGGCGGGTGTGTCACACACTCAACATCAGGCTGTTTCCTGACCAGCTCGACTACATCGTCAACCATGCCGAAGACAGGGTCATCTTTGTCGACCCTGATCTGGTCCCTCTCGTCGAGCGCTTTGCCGGTCGAGTTCGAAGCGTCGAGACGTACGTCATCATGGGGGACTCAGTACCTGAAACCACCCTTCCCAATGCGATCGCGTATGAGGACCTCATCGCCGACATCGAGCCCTGGGGCGAGTGGCCTCTGCTCGACGAGCGTTCTCCAATGATGCTCTGTTACACATCAGGGACCACGGGAAATCCCAAGGGGGTGGCGTACACGCAGCGCTCGACCTACCTCCACACGATCAGCAACCTGGCGGGACGCCCCCTCGATACGACCGATGTCATGCTTCCCGTGGTGCCGATGTTCCACGCCGCAGCATGGGGGTACCCATTCATGGCCACCGCGGCAGGAGCCAAGATCGTCTACCCCGGTCCGGACATGACGCCTGAAGGCATTGTCGGCCTCTTTCAGCGCGAGGGAGTGACCTTCTCGGTGGGTGTTCCCACTGTCTGGCTGGGAATCCAACAACACCTCATCGATCATCCCGAGGCCGATATCTCTTCCATTCACACCTTCCTGTGTGGCGGCTCGGCTGTTCCCCGCGCTCTCATCGAGTGGTTTGCGGTCGAACGCGACATCTTGGTGTTGCAGGGCTGGGGGATGACCGAAACGAACCCCGTGGCAGCTGCGGCACTTCTCATGCCAGAGCACCTGGCGCTCCCACTCAACGAACGTCTCGATCGTCTCGAAACTGCGGGAATCCCGGTGGCGGGCCTTCAGGTCAAGATCGTGGATGAGGTTGGAGCAGTGCTGCCTTGGGATGGGGAGGCATTTGGCGAACTCCTCATTCGCGGTCCGTGGATTGCCGCCGAGTACTACAACGATCCGCGGACGCCGGAGTCGTTTGTCGATGGCTGGCTCAAGACTGGCGACGTCTGCAAGATCACGCCGGAGGGCTACATCGTGATCACGGATCGGGCCAAGGATGTCATCAAGTCTGGTGGGGAGTGGATCTCGTCGCTCGATCTCGAGCGGGAGCTGATGGCACATCCTGCGGTTGTGGAGGCCGCAGTGATCGGAGTCAAGCACGTCAAGTGGCAGGAGCGGCCGCTCGCCGTCGTCGTGAAGCGTCCGGGCATGGAGGTGACAGCTGAGGAGCTGATGGAGCATCTCGGCCACCGAGTGGTGTCGTGGTGGCTGCCGGACGTCATCGAGTTTGCCGACGAATTGCCAAAGACGGGCACCGGCAAGTTTGACAAGAAGGTGGTGCGCGACCAGTACGCCGATCTCATCCTGGACTCTTAGTGACAACCGAGACCCCAGCCACGAGGGCGGTGGCTGCCGCCGGCATCAGCCACCGGATCGTCGAGTACGGAGAGGTGGCGGGGCTCGAAGAGGCGGCTCGCAAGCGCGGCGTTCCAGTGGAGAAGGTCATGAAGTCGCTCGTTGTTCGCACCGGCGAAGACGAATTCGTCATGGTGATCGTTCCGGGGAACCGGGTGATCGACTGGCCCAAGCTGAGGGCGGTGGTCGGCCGGTCGCGGATGGTACTTGCCACGACCGAAGAGGCACTCGATGTGACCGGCTATCAGCGGGGGGCGATCACTCCGTTCGGATCCCGCAAGAGCCTTCCGGTTGTCTGCGATGCATCGATGACGGGAGAGGTCTCACTGGGAGGTGGGGTGCACGGGATGTCGATTCACCTAGAGGTCGTCGAGTTGGTGGCGTTGACCGGCGCAACGGTCGCTGACGTCACCAGATTGATCGAATGAATGCCCGTTGGCGCCGATTCCCAGTTGCCTTATCCCGGGGGCCGTCGGTACCTTGATCGCCGATGAAGGTGCTCGTTACCGGGGCAACTGGGTACATCGGCGGCCGACTCGTTCCAAGGCTTCTGGATGGCGGAGTCGAGGTCCGTTGCATGACCCGCGATCCCAATCGGTTGGCGCTGGCGCCGTGGCGGGACCGGGTCGAGGTGGTGGCCGCCGACGCTCTCGACCACTGGACGCTCCCGCCTGCTCTCGAAGGCTGTGACGCTGCGTTCTACTTGATTCACTCGATGGGCCGTGCGAAGGACTTCGCTTCCGCGGATCGGCGTGCCGCTGCGAGTTTCCGGGATGCCGCTGAGGACGTGGGTCTCCAGAGGATTGTCTACCTCGGCGGCCTCGGAGCGCCAGAGACGAGGTTGTCGGAGCATTTGGAGAGTCGTCGCGAGGTTGCGGGGATTCTCAAGAGTGGTCGCACACCTGTCACTGTGCTGAGTGCTGCCGTCATCATCGGATCGGGCTCGATGTCGTTCGAGATGATCCGGCATCTCACCGAAGTCCTCGCGATCATGATGCGGCCGCGTTGGATTCGAACGCGGTGCCAGCCCATTGGAATCCGCAATGTGCTGGCGATCCTCATCTCGGTACTTGATGATCCGGCGTCGGTAGATCGTGAGTACGACATAGGTGGGCCCGACATCCTGACGTACGAGGAGATGATGCAGGCGTACGCCGAGGTCGCTGGTCTGAGGAGACGGTTGGTTGTCCCACTTCCCATCTTCAGCGCTCGACTCTCTCCCTGGTTTGTCGGTCTGGCGACCCCGCTCCCCGCCGACATGGCACGACCGTTGATAGAGAGTGTGTCGCACGATGTCATCGTCCGGAAGCCGTCACCGCCCGGTTTCAACCCTCTAGACATGCTCTCGTACCGTGAGTCGGTTCGTCTCGCTCTCGTTCGGATCTTCTACTTGAGCGTGGAAACACGGTGGTCCGATGCGGTTGCCAGGCCGGCGGCACCTATGCCGGGTGATCCGATATGGGCGGGAGAGAAGATGCACGTCGATCGGCGGATGATCGAATCTGCCGCGGCGCCGGATGACTTGCTGTGGGCGGTCACCCGAATTGGAGGCGATGTCGGCTACTACGCGTTGAATTGGGCATGGAGGGTCCGCGGCTGGATCGATCAGGTCGTCGGTGGAGTCGGTCTTCGTCGGGGGAGGAGACACCCCGAGGAGCTCCGGGTGGGGGAGTCGCTCGATTTCTTTCGGGTGGTCGAGATGGACCTCTTGAGGCACAGACTGACCTTGCAGGCAGAGATGAAGGTGCCGGGAACCGCCTGGCTCGAGTGGAGCATCGAGGAGACTCCTGAGGGCTCCCGCCTGACTCAGCTTGCTCGGATGTCGCCTCGTGGCCTTCTTGGGCGGCTCTACTGGTACGCGATGCTCCCGTTCCATGCACCGATCTTCAAGCTGATGGTGCGGCGGATGGCGCGCACCGCCGAGCGGCGCGCTGAAACCCAAACACGAGGTTGAGCGGTTCCTCATCCGACATTCATCTCGCCATGACATGTCGATGACCTCACGGTGAGACGGTTGTCGCATAGCGACGAAGGGTGAGAAGGAGGTATCGCATGCGGTACGGGAAGACCACCTCGATTGTGGCGACGATGAGTCTCTTGCTTGCGGCGTGTGCCACCTCAGGCGATGACGCTGTTGTTGCCGATGAGGTTGCCGCGATCGTTGTTGAATCCACAGGGAGCACTCATACGCCGCCCACCGAGACGAGCGCTCCATCCATTGATCAGACCACCGAACAGGATGCGACACTCACCTACCCGATAGTGAGCACCGGCCAGAGCGCCTGCTACAGCGACACAGGGCAGGTCGTCGCTTGCCCCGCCGAAGGAGAGGAGTTCTTCGGCCAGGATGGGAACTACCTAGGCACCGAGGCCGCGTATTCCGACGGCGGCGATGGGACCGTCACCGACCTCGTCACGGGACTCGTGTGGCAACAGGATCCCGGGGAGAAGATGACCTACCGCGAAGCGGTCAGTTGGGTCGAGACGCTCGATCTGGCCGGCTACGACGATTGGCGGCTTCCGACGATCAAGGAGCTCTACTCGTTGATCGACTTCAGCGGGACCGATCCCAGTGGTTGTGAAACAGTGGCGGACTGTGATGCCGTGCCGTTCATCGACACTGCCTTCTTTGCGTTCGAATACGGGGACACGACTGCCGGGGAGCGGGTCATCGATGCCCAATACCTGAGTTCCACCCTGTACGTCGATACGACGATGAACGGTGACGAGACTGTCTTTGGCGTCAACTTTGCCGATGGGCGGATCAAGGGCTACCCAATTGATGATCCGCGTGGTGGCGAGAAGGTCTACTTCGTGATCGCAGTGAGGGGCTCCGAAGCCTATGGGGAGAATCGACTCGTCGACAACGGTGACGGGACCGTGGACGATCTCGCCACAGGCCTTGTCTGGCAACAGTCCGATGATGGCGTGGCACGCGATTGGTCTGAGGCTCTCGGCTACTGTGAAACGCTCGACCTGGCGGGCTCGGACGACTGGCGGCTTCCCGCTGCCAAGGAGTTGCAGAGCATCGTCGACTACACGCGCTCACCCGATGCGACCGGCTCGGCGGCGATCGATCCGGTCTTCTCGGCCAGTGTGATCATCGACGAGGCCGGCGCCGAGAATTATGGGTTCTACTGGTCGTCGACCACCCATGCCGCCCTGAGGGGTGGTATTGACGCGGTGTACGTTGTGTTCGGTGACGGGCTCGGCTGGATGCAGAGTCCGCAGGGTGATTCCCAGCTGCTCGATGTTCACGGGGCAGGTTCACAGCGGAGCGATCCGAAGCAGGGGGACTCTTCGGACTACCCAGCCGGTCGCGGTCCGCAGGGCGACGTGATCCGTATCGCGAACTTGGTGAGGTGCGTTGGCGGCGGCGCTATTGAGGTCACCTCCGGTGGCTTTGAGGCCATAGCCCCATCCCTCGAGGGTGTCTCCTCGGAGGAGGCGCCGAGCGAAGTCGGTACCGGTGGACCGTTGGCCGACGCCGCGGCGATCCTCGGGGTGAGCGAGCAGGTCCTCGTCGACGCCCTCGGACCTCCGGCACAACGCGAACCCGATCTGGCTGCTGCGGCGGCCATCCTTGGGGTGACCGAGGCTGAGCTCAGGGCGGCATTGCCACCCCCCGGGTAGGGGAGTTCCTCGTGGTGCGGTGCGCGATGGGGCGGGTGTGTCGAGCGCCATCTAGCATCCGGCCGGATGCGAGCTCTGCACGGGAACTGGTTCTACGTCGCTGTGATATCCAACGGCCTGGTTGGCCTGTGGGGTGTCGGACTGGTCGCGTTCAAGCGGTCCGTCAACAGGGTGTTCAACTGGGCGACCGGTGCGGCGGTAGTAGCGATGCTTGTCCAGGTCGGGCTCGGACTCCTTGTCTATCGGCAGGGCTACAGGCCGACGAACGATTTTCACCTCTTTTACGGCTTCGTGATTCTCTTTGCGTTCACGTTCGCTTACCTCTATCGAACCCAGATGAGCAAGCGACCGGCGTTGTCGTGGGGATTGCTGCTGCTCTTTGTGATGGGACTCGGCCTGCGGGCCTGGTCGAATGTGAGTTAGGAGGACTCGTGCTGCTCGAAGGAAAACGGCTCGTCATCACCGGAGTGCTCACCGATGACTCGATCGCCTGGCATACCGCCCGAATAGCTCTCGAACAGGGCGCCGAGATCTTGCTCACCGGCTTCGGCCGGGGAAGGCGGCTGACGGAGCGGGCTGCGGTTCGGCTTCCGAGCACCCCCGATGTGGTTGAGCTCGATATCAACGATCCAGCTCACATGGACGCGCTCGTTGCCGATCTTGACGCCAGGTGGGGTGCCGTAGATGGAGCGTTGCACGCGATCGCCTTTGCTCCTGCAGATGCTCTGGGTGGAGCGTTCCTGGACACTCCAGCCGAGAGTGCGGCGACCGCGTTTACGACGTCGGCCTTTTCCTACAAGACGCTCGCAGTCGGGCTTTTGCCGTTGATGAAAGAGGCGGGTGGAGGGTCGTTGGTCACTCTCGATTTTGACAACACGCAGGCCTGGCCGGCATACGACTGGATGGGAGTGGCCAAGTCGGCCCTGCAGTCGGTCACCCGGTATCTCGCTCGCGATCTGGGTGCTCACAACATCAAGGTCAATGCGGTCTCGGCGGGGCCGCTTGGAACCGTTGCCGCCAAGAACGTCCCCGGATTCGCCCTGTTCGAAGACGTGTGGGCGGAGCGGGCTCCGCTCGGGTGGGATGCATCAGATCCCGGTCCGGTAGCCCGGATGGTCGCCGTGCTCCTCAGCGACTGGGCTCCGATGACATCGGGCGAAATCATTCACGTCGACGGCGGCTTCCATGCGGTCGCCGCAGGGAGCGGACAGTCGGAACCGGAGTAGGACAATGGCACGCGTAGCGGTCTTTTTCGGCGGCAAGTCAGCGGAGCACGATGTGTCGTGCGTGTCAGTCGTTTCGACGCTCGCCGCTCTCGCCGAGATGGGTCACGAGACGATCGCAGTTGGGATCGACAGGGAGGGCACGTTCCACTTGGCCGACCCGGGGCTTGATCCGCTGGTGGCCGCGGGACCGACCGTGTCAATCGAGGTTCCCGGTGGTCGATTGCGGTCGGACGCTGGAGTCGAGGAAGTGGATGTGGCGTTCCCAGTGCTGCACGGCCCCTTCGGCGAGGACGGGACCATTCAGGGGCTCTTTGAGATGGCGGGCCTCAGCTACGTCGGATCGGGCGTGCTCGGGTCGGCGATCAGTATGGACAAGGACGTTGCCAAGCGTCTGTGTCGCGAGGCGGGTATTCCGATCGGTGAGTATCTCGTCGTACGCGGCCCGGACTTTCTCAGCGAGCCAGTATTGACCGCGGAGCGTGTCGGTGACGAACTGGGATTCCCGGTCTTCGTAAAGCCGGCCAACCTCGGCTCTTCTGTCGGGATCAGCCGCGCAGAGGATGAGGAGTCGCTCAAGGAGTCGATTCACGCCGCACTAGACCACGATCAGAAGCTTGTGATCGAGGCCGAGGTGCGTGGCCGCGAGATCGAGGTCGCGGTGCTCGAGGGACCACGTGCATCGGTCGCGGGCGAGATCGTCGTGGACGACGGCTGGTACACGTACGACGCCAAGTATCGCGACGATGCGACACAGATCGAGGTTCCCGCCGAGTTGACTGAACCCGCCATGGAGACCGTTCGCACATTGGCCGGTCGGGCGTTCTCCGTTCTGGAGTGCCGGGGCCTGGCCCGCGTCGATTTCTTCTACGAGGAGGGTGGCCGCGGCTTCGTTCTCAACGAAGTGAACACCATGCCCGGGTTCACCCCTCGGTCGATGTTCCCCATGATGTGGGCGGCCTCGGGGATGTCCTACCCAGAGCTGTGCCACGAACTCGTCGCCCTGGCACTGCAGCGTTGACCCGACGGCGGTCGAGTCTCGCGGTCGGTCTCGCCTCTAGAGCTTGACGACCGGACAGGTGAGGGTGCGTGTGATTCCTTCGATAGCCTGGATCTTGGCAACAACGAGCTTGCCGAGTGAGTCGACATCTTCGGCGCTGGCGTGTACTACGGCGTCGTAGGGTCCGGTGACCGCCTGGGCCGCGTTCACGCCGTCGATCTTGTCTACCTCCATCGCGACCTGGGCGGCCTTACCCACCTCGGTCTGAATCAGCACGTACGCTTCGACCATCTCACTCCTCTTTCAGGTGTCCGCGGACTATACCCGCGGCGCGTGGCGGCCGATTGGCGGCGCAGGCGCACCCGTGACTTGGGGCTCGTCGGGCATTGAGGATCCGGCTGTGGAACGGCCGAATGCGGTCTGGCTGATCGACTGGCAAAACCGATCACGCCGGCCGTACCCAGGCCACGCAGCGATGGCAATCGCGGCTGGTCCCGTCCTAGGCCCCGTCTGAACCGATTCGGACCGAGGAGGCGTAGTTCTTCTCTCCCTCTTCGGCCACCTCGAAGTTGATCCGCTGACCTTGGCGAAGAGTCCGGAAGATGCTTCCCTTCAGCGATCCCGGTCGGAGTAGGACTTCAGATTGATCGGCGTCACTCACGACTACGCCGAATCCGGTCTTGGGGTCATAGACCCTGACGACTCCTTGTGCCATTGAGAGAACTCCCGATTTGGACGAATTGGAGGCTAGTCGGGAGTCAGTGGCCGGTAGCGAGCGGTCGCTGGTCAGCATTCAGGACTCACTGGTCGGGTGTGAGGACCCCACATTGGTCCAGACCGAAGAGCACAGATGGTCGGGCGCCGGACTCAGACCTTTTCGATCTTCCCGGCCTTGATGCACGACGTACAGACGCGCATTCGGCGCGAGTTGCTGCCGTGGCGGACGCGGACGCGCTGGATGTTCGGCAGCCAACGGCGGCTGCTGCGCCGGTGGGAGTGGCTCACCTGCTTGCCGAACCACGGCTCTTTTCCGCAGACTTCGCATCGATATGACACGGGGAGGGACCTCCTCGGGAACGGCGAGAGGTTACCAGCGTTCGCGCGGAGCGCCAGATCGGCGCTCCGTATACTCCGCGGGCGATGTCGCCCAACCGACTCAGTCTCCGGCCCCAAGATCTCAAAGAGGTGCTCAACCGGTACCTCGATCGTCTCCGTGAGTACCGGGAGGCACTCAATCGCCTCAACGTCTACCCGGTACCCGATGGCGATACCGGCACCAACATGACTCTGACCGTCGAGGCGGTCGTGGCCGAGGTCGAGGCGGCTGAGAGTATGGAGGAAGTTGCCTCGGCGTTGGCCCACGGGGCGCTCATGGGGGCTCAGGGCAACAGCGGAATCATTCTCAGCCAGATCCTCCGGGGTCTTGCCGATGCCTTCAGGAGCGCGGTGGATCTGGGCACGGCTCATCTCGTCGATGCCCTCGATCGGGCATCGGTGGCGGCGTACCAGGCCGTGGGCCGGCCTGTCGAGGGGACGATTCTGACGGTCCTGCGTGAGGCCGCCGCCGCAGCTCAGGACACCGACACTCCCGAGGGCGAAGATCTGGCCGACCTGCTTCATCGGGTATATCGGCGCGCCGAAGTCTCGCTGCGGAATACTCCAGAGTTGCTCCCGGTACTCAAGGAGGCGGGAGTGGTGGATGCCGGGGGCGCCGGCTTCCTGCTCCTTCTCGTCGCGTTCCTCGAGGAGGTGACCGGGACCGAGGTGGCGCTTCCCGACGCCATCTTCGCTGCCGCCGCCGCCCGCCTCACACGACCGCTCGACGTCGAGCAGGAGGGACATCAGATCGCCGACCTCCGCTACGAGGTCATGTATTTGCTACGCGCCGACGACGAATCCACCGGGGACCTGCTCCGCGACGCCTGGTTCGACCTGGGCGATTCGATCGTCGTGGTGGGGGGCGACGGAGTGTGGAATTGTCACATTCACACCGACGAGATCGGGCCCGCGGTCGAGGCGGGGATCGCCCTTGGCAAACCCGAACGAATCAAGATCACCGATTTGCTCGATCAGGCCGCTGAGGAGGCCTTCCACCACGTATCGAATTACCAACCGCTTCCTGAGTTTGCTGATGCGGAGATCGGAGTCATCCCGGTGGCGGTGGGGGATGGCGTCGTTGGGCTGTTTCGCGATGCGGGAGCCCAGGGGATGGTGAGCGGGGGCCAGACGATGAATCCTTCGGTGCGCGACGTGCTCGAAGTCGTAAATGGAGTGGCTGCCGAGAACGTCATTGTGCTACCCAACAACAAGAACATCGTGCCGGTTGCGGAGCAACTCGATGCCCTCACGACAAAACGGGTGTATGTGGTACCGACGCGTTCGGTACCCGAAGGGTTGACGGCGATGTTCGCCTACCTCCCCGGGGGAGATCCGGACGCCACGGCAGCCGCCATGATGACCTCAATCGAGGACATGACCGGCGGCGAGGTCACACGGGCCATCCGCGACGCCACGACTCCTGCGGGGGCGATACGAGAGGGCGATTGGCTCGGAATTGTCGCCGGGACGGTCCGTGTGATTGCCTCAGACTGCGTGGCGGCGGCGTTTGGGGCGCTGGATCGAATGGTGGACGGTGAGTCCGAAGTCGCCACGATCATCACGGGGGCCGAAGCCGATGAGGCGATAACAGAACAGATCACCTCCCGTATCGGGCAGTCCCATCCCGACCTGGCGATAGAAGTCGTCTTTGGGGGACAACCCCTCTACCCGTACCTTTTCGGAGTCGAGTGAGCGGCAACACGCTCGCCCAGCTGGCCGGCGTCGAGATCGAGCGGGTCAAAGGGCTGAGTGGCAAGCGCGGCGAAAAGCTCCGTAAGGCCGGCATCAGCACCGTTGCCGATCTGCTGCTGCATGTGCCGCGACGGTACGTCGATCGCAGTCGCACTCTTCCCCTGTCTGACGTTCCACTCGACGAGGAGGTCACGGTCATCGGCACGGTCCAGAAGGTGTCCGTACGCCGTCCGCGGCGGGGCCTTGTGATTGTCGAGGCGACGATCTACGACCAGACGGGGCTGCTCAAGGCGGTGTGGTTCAACCAGGCGTTTCGCGAACGCCAATTGTCCGAAGGAACAGAAGTGGCGTTGTCGGGGACCATGTCGCGCTACCGAGGCACCCTGCAGATGCAGTCGCCCGATGCCGTCGTCTTGGAGCGAACGTCCGAATCGCTCGTCACCGGTCGAATCATGCCTGTGCACTCGACCGTCGGGGGCGTTGGACCCGGGCACCTGCGTCGTGCCGTTCACTCCGCATTGTTGAAGGCGCACCCCATGACCGATCCTCTCCCGCTCGAGATGCGCAAACGGCTGGGACTGGTCGATCGGGATACCGCGATGGGAGACATCCATTTCCCCGAGGAGATCGAGGCCGCTGATTCTGCCCGAGCCCGCCTCGTGTTCGACGAGCTGTTCCGTCTCGAGGTCGCTTTGGCGGTCCGTAAGCATCGTCAGATCGATGAGGCGGAGGGGATTCCCCACGACATCGGTGGGGGCCTCGTTGCATCGTTCTTGGATGCACTTCCGTACGAACCGACGGGGGCACAGACGCGAGCCATCGATGAGATCCAGCGCGACATGGCAGCGCCACACCCGATGCACCGGCTGCTGCAGGGAGAAGTCGGGTCGGGCAAGACGGTGGTGGCCATGGCCGGTCTGCTCACGGCGGTGCAAGGCGGCTATCAGGGAGCCGTCATGGCTCCCACAGAGGTTCTTGCCGACCAGCATCACATCGGACTTGCTCCGCTCGCGGAACTTGTCGGGGTGCGAATGGCGCTGCTTACGGGTTCATCGGCCGGACGAGAAGACACGCTGGCCGCCGCCGCCGCCGGGACCGTTGATGTGGTTGTTGGAACGCACGCTCTCATTCAGGAAGGAGTCACATTCGCCAACCTGGGTGTGGCGGTGATTGATGAGCAGCACCGCTTTGGTGTACATCAGCGCGTTGAGCTGCGCGAAAAGGCGGCTGGGCGTCAGCCCGACATGCTCATCATGACCGCCACGCCGATTCCACGGACGCTGTCGATGACCCTCTACGGCGATCTCGACGTCACGGTGCTCGACGAGATGCCCAAGGGCCGAACCCCGGTTGATACCGAGGCGATCCCGTCGGATCCAGCTGCGCTCGAGGCCGTCTTTTCGATCATCCGATCTGAGGTCGAAGCCGGTAGACAGGCGTTCGTGGTGTGCCCGCTGGTGGAGGATTCACCAAAGCTCCAGGCCGCTTCGGCAACTGCCGAGCATGAACGGCTCTCTGCGATCCTTTCGGATCTCAGGGTCGAGTTGCTCCACGGTCAGATGAGGTCGGCCGACAAGGAATCCGTAATGGCCCGGATGAGGGCCGGGGAGATCGACGTGTTGGTTGCCACCACCGTGATCGAGGTCGGCATCGATATCCAGAACGCAACGGTCATGGTCATTGAAGACGCGGACCGGTTCGGTTTGAGCCAACTCCATCAGCTCAGGGGCCGGGTCGGCAGGGGGGAGCATCCGGGCCGATGCCTACTCGTCGCCGACCCCACGACTCCCGAGGGAGAAAGGCGTATCGCAGCCATGGTTGCCACGACGGACGGCTTCCGGCTGGCCGAGGAGGATCTACGGATCCGCGGTCAAGGAACCGTGTTCGGCGCTCGCCAGGCCGGCATTCCCGACCTCAAGCTCGCCGACGTATTGTCGGACATGGACACGCTCATCGTGGCCCGGCGCGAGGCGTTCGATCTTGTCGCCAACGATCCCGACCTGCGGGATCACCATCCGATCGCCGACGAGACGTCCGCGCTGCTTGGCGGTTCCGAGGATTGGCTGTTCATCTCATGAGGATCATTGCGGGAGCTGCAAAGGGGAGGATCTTGCAAGCCCCCAAGGGGCCGAAGACCCGCCCGATGATGGATCGTGCCAAGGAAGCGATTTTTTCGGCGCTATCCGGCGTCGTCGAGGATGCCGCCGTCCTCGATCTCTACGCAGGGTCGGGCAGCCTCGGTCTCGAGGCACTCAGTCGGGGAGCCCGGTCGGTGGTGTTCGTCGAATCTCGACGCGACGCGGTGCGGGTTCTCAGAGCGAACGTTGCCACCGTCGGCCTCGGTGGGAATGCGGTGTCGGCGAAGGTCGAGGACTTCCTCGGTCAGGGGACCGGCACCTTCGACCTCGCATTCGTTGACCCTCCGTACGAAGTACCACTACCGTCAGTGGAGGTGGTCCTCGGGCGCCTCGTCCGGTGGCTTGCCGACGACGCAACGGTCGTTGTACATCGTCGATCGGGGAGCGGTGAGATTCCGGGAATCCCGGGGCTCGCACTGTTTGATCGACGGCGGTACGGCGACGCCGCGATCACCCGGTTCACCAAGGTTGGGCTCACGAAGACTCGGCATACGAAGGAGGCAAAGGCATGACCACAGCGCTTGTGCCAGGCAGCTTCGATCCGCCGACCCTCGGCCACATCGATGTGGTGAAGCGGTGCGCTTCGATCTTCGACAAGGTCGTCGTGGCCGTGGTCAGGAATCCGTCGAAGAACCCATGGTTTACCTCAGACGAACGCCAGGAGATGCTCGAGGAGCACTGCACGTGGCGCAATGTCGAGGTCGATTGCTTTGATGGCTTGCTCGTCGATTTTGCCAAGGCGGTCAATGCCAACGTGATCGTCAAGGGCCTGCGAGCCATGACGGACTTCGACTACGAGCTCCAATTAGCGCAGATGAACAGGCATCTGTCGGGCATCGTCACAATGTTCGTTGCCACCAAGCCTGAACTCGGCTACCTCTCCTCCTCGCTCGTAAAGGAGGTGGCGCGGTTTGGCGGTGACGTCACCGCGCTGGTGCCCGATTCGGTCGCGGTGGCACTCAAGGAGAGGGCAGGATCGTGAGCGACGAAGTCGAACTCAATCAATTAGAGGATTCGACGGTTCCACCTCGAACGGGTGAGCTTCTCGATCTCATCGACGAACTCATCATTGGCGTCGAAGGCGCACGCAATGTTCCGCTGTCCAGCAACGTGATGCTGGATCGCGAGGTACTGCTGGAAATGCTGTTTCGGTTGCGCGACGACCTTCCCGAGGAGTTGCGTGCCGCCCGCTGGATGGTGCGGGAGCGTGAGGCGTTCGTTGCCAGGACCAACGAGTCGGCGCGCGAGATGCTGGAGCGAGCACGTCAGCAGAGCGAAGAATTGGTTTCCGAGTCCTACATCGTGAAAGAAGCCGTAGACGAGGCCAATGCGTTGACCCGCCACGCCGAGGCCGAAGCAACCCGGATCCGGCTTGAGGCGGAGGACTACAGCGAACAGGCGATGGAGCAGACGGAGACCGTGCTGGCGGACCTGTTGGCGCAGGTGAGGGCACGCCGCGCCGAGCTGCATCAGACAAGGCGTAGTGACGATCCAGTCGTAGAGGACTGAGAACGGTCTCTGCGGATCGGCTCGGTGACACGTGGTGTCTCTTGCGCTCCGGCGGGCGTGAGATCGTGCGACCGGTACAGTGCCGAGGTGGCGTCGTCACTCTTCCTCATCCCCGTTTCCGACCTGACAGCCGACCCTGGGTCGCGACGTGCCATCGTCGTTGAGGCACCGATCGAATGGGGCTTCGAACTCGCTGCTGTGGGGCCGCAGCTCCATGCCGAACTGCTCCTTGAGAATGCAGCCGGTGTGCTCGTCGTGCGCGGACCCGCCAAGACCACGGTCGATTTCACCTGCCATCGTTGTCTCACCGAGTGGACAGAGCCGCTCCGTGTGGACGTTGTGGAGGCGCTCGGCTTCGAAGATGACGAGGACGGATACGCCCTCGATGGCGACACTGCAGACCTTGAACCTGTGCTGCGCGATGCCCTTCTTCTGGGGGTTTCGCTCCGCCCGTCGTGTCGCGACGACTGCCGTGGACTTTGCGTCGCGTGCGGAGCCGACTTGAATACCGATTCCTGTCCTGGGCACGACGAAGTGAGCGCCTCGCCCTTCGCCGAGCTTCGGGATTTGCTAGAACCCTGATCTGACTCGCTGAAAGGGCGCGCCATGGCGGTCCCGAAAAAGAAAATGTCCCGTTCCCGTACCCGGCAGCGGAAGGCGGCGTGGAAACTCACTCGCACGCAGACCACGCGTTGCCCGCAGTGCGACTCGCCCAAGCTCCCGCACCGTGTGTGCCCGGAGTGTGGGACCTATAAGGGCCGGGAGGTCATCCCGAGCTGAGGAGGACGCTGAGCAATGCATGTCACTCACCCAGACGACCATGCCTAGCTCTCGATTTCGGGTCCTATTCGGCCCTGAAGCGTCTCCGCACGATTGTGCCGCGGTGTCCTCCGCTGCGCCGGTTCTCCTCGAGGAGGGCCCGAACCGACGGTGCCTAGGGTGACGCCGCTGAGCGCCCACCCGAGTCGTGGCCTCGTCCGCCAGGTCGGCGGGGGTTCCTCATGGCCCGGGTAGCTCTCGACGCGATGGGTGGGGATCATGCCCCCGAACAGACGGTCCTTGGTGCCCTCGATGCAGCGGCTCGCGGCGTCGATGTTGTTCTGGTTGGCGAGGAATCGGTGCTCGAAGAAGAACTCGAGGCAGTCGGGGGGATGCTCCCGATCGTCCATGCTGCGGATGTCATCGACATGGCCGAGGATCCGGCGGCCGCGATCAGAGCGAAAAAGGGCGCCTCGGTGATAGTGGCTTCTGAATTGGTCTCGTCGGGCGAGGCGGCTGGCATCGTGTCTGCCGGGTCGACCGGTGCCGCCCTGGCGGCCGCCGCGTTTGTAATCGGCCGGATCTCAGGCGTGGCTCGGCCCGCCATTGCCACGATCTTCCCGTTGGGATCGCCGACGGTCGTACTCGATGTGGGGGCCAACATCGATGTCAAACCCGAGCACCTCGCCCAGTTTGCGGTCATGGGGTCAGTTGTCGCTCAGGTGTATCTCGGGATTGAGGATCCGCGAGTCGGGCTGCTCAACATCGGTGAAGAGAAGTTCAAGGGGCGCGATCTCGAGAAACAGGCCTTCGGGCTCATCGAGGAGCTTCCGCTTCACTTTGTCGGCAACGTCGAGGGTCGTGATCTGGGTAACGGCGCCGTCGACGTCGTGGTGGCGGATGGCTTCACCGGCAACGTCCTCCTCAAGACAGCGGAGGGCACGTCGCGAGCCGTGGGCAGGTTCGTGCTGGAGGCCCTGACCTCGGTCGAGGACCCCGAGATTCAGGCGGCAGCAAGGGTAGTGCTCCCGCACCTTCTCGAGCTACGGGAGAAGTTCAACCCAGAGGCCTATGGCGGAGCCCATCTCGTGGGAGCAAAGGGAACGGTGGTCATCGCACATGGGTCGTCGTCCCGGGTGGCGATCGGCAATGCCCTCGCACTGGCCTCAGAGGGAGCCGAGCGTGATCTGGTCGGCCGCATCGAGGCGGGGCTCAGTGGCTGACCTGGAAGCGGCCCTCGGGTATTCCTTCGATGATCCGTCGCTACTAGATCTCGCACTCACGCACCGATCGCTTGAAGCCGAGGAGGAGTTGGAGTCGTCTAACGAGCGCCTCGAGTTTCTTGGTGATGCCGTACTCGGTCTGGTTGTCGCAGATGAGCTGTTTGGCGCAGGACACATGGATGAGGGGGCGATGGCCAAAGTCCGGGCGGCGGTGGTAAACGAAGCTGCTCTCGCAGAAATCGGAAGGAACCTCGGTCTCGGCGATCACGTGCGACTCGGCAAGGGTGAACAGATCTCGGGTGGGCGTGACAAGTCATCGATCCTGGCTGACGCTCTGGAGGCGGTGATCGGCGCCGTCTACCTTGATGGAGGGTTCGAACTCGCTCGTCGATTCATAGTCCGAAACTGGGGTGACCTCCTAGTCGACAGGGCTGCGGCACCGGGAGAACGGGATTACAAGACCCGGTTGCAGGAAGTGCTCGCTCGTCGAGGCGCAGTGCCCGATTACGCAGTCGGGGGCATCGGCCCCGATCATGCCCGAGAGTTCACGGCCGCGGTAACTGTTGACGGGGAGCAGCTGGGTGTGGGCGTCGGGAGTTCGAAAAAGCGTGCTCAGCAGGAGGCGGCGCGCGAGGCGCTGGCCGCGCTGGGGGAGGCCGATGCCTGAGCTCCCCGAGGTGGAGGCCACCCGGCGTCACCTCGAACCTATCCTTGTTGGCGCCCAGATCGCGGGCGTCGACGTCCGCCGCCTGCGGATGGTGCGGCGCCAGGAGAACCCCGCCGATTTTGCGGCGCGGCTCTGCGGCAGGCGCATCGGTGCATTGGATAGGCATGGAAAGTATCTACTGGGACGACTCGAGGGAGACTTCACCTGGGTAACCCACCTCGGGATGTCGGGCCGCATCCGAGTGGCTGAGGCCGGTGAAATCGAGGATCCACATACCAATGTCGTGATCGATCTGACAGCCGGGCCTCAGATCCGGTTTGTCGATCCCCGCACCTTTGGTTTCATGGCCGCGTATACGCCCGATGAGTATGGCCGCTCGAGCCTTGCCGCTCTCGGTCGGGATGCATTCTGCGACCTCCCGCCATCCGCCGACTTGGCGCAGTTGCTGCATGGGCGTTCGGCACCGATCAAGGCTCTGCTTCTCGATCAGAGGCTCCTCGCCGGCCTCGGGAACATCTATGCGGACGAGGTTCTCTACCGCGCCGGGATCTCTCCGCATCGACCTGGAGGGTCGCTCACGTTGAGCGAGGTCACGGCACTCTGGGGGTCGATCGGCCCGGTTCTCAAGGCCGGGTTGGTAGCTGGTGGGACCAGTCTCGGCGACCTGGCGTACCTGCTGCCCGATGGCCGAGCCGGCGACCACATGGCGCGTCTCGGGGTGTACGGCAGAACGGCGGAGGCATGTCGGAGCTGTGGCACGCCCATCACGGCAGCGGTGTTGCGGGGGAGGACGACCCACTGGTGCCCGGAGTGCCAGGAATGAGACGATCCAGACTGGCGGCAGCGATGCTCGGCGCGTTCGTGTTGGCAGCGTGTTCCGGCAGTTCGGGTTCTGCTCGTACTCCGGCCACCGTCCGAGGGCTGGATGGTCTCGCATTGGAGTTTGCGGTCTCAGCTGAGCGGGCGCTCCAGGGCACGGCGTTCGAGGTCGTGTCGTCCGAGGCGGTTGCCGACTTGGTGGTAGGTCTGTGCAAAGGGTTGGGCGTGGGCGCGGTTCCGGCGACGGTCGATGGTCTCGGAATCGAGGCTCAGCCGGGAGATCAGGAGATCCTTGCCGAGATTCTCACCTCAGGGATGGTTCAGGTCTGTGGAGATCGAGCTCCTGTCGACCTCACCGGCTTCTACTTGGACGCCGTTCGTGGAGCGGTGGAGTCCAGTGGGGGTGTCGCAGCATTTGAAGAAGATGACGCGATCCGGGCGGGACCAGTCGTCTGCGCCACACTCGAATCGGGTCTCGGTGTGGAGGCGGCGCTCCTGGCGACTGTTGCCAGCCTCTTCGGAGTTGTAGTAGGTGGTGCCGATCAACTGGCTGATGTCCTTGATGGGGATCAAGGGTTGGTGGCGGGAGCCGTATTCGCCTCGGCAACCGCTCTGATCTGTCCGGAATTCGCGGGCGCCGTCGAGGCCTTTGTGGAATCGTTGTGATTGCCCGTCGCGTTGCCGTGATCGGACGGGTTCAGGGAGTGGGATTTCGGTGGCACACCGCCCGCCGAGCCGACCAGCTGGGCGTGTGCGGGTGGATTCGCAACACTCCGACGGGATCCGTAGAGGCTCACTTGGAGGGGGACCGGGAGGCAGTGGAGTCGTTGCTGAGATGGCTGGCTGTGGGACCGCCGTCCGCCAGAGTTGATGGAGTGGACGAGGCCCCCGCAACACCGATTCACCCCGAATCGTTCGAGATAGGCCACTAAACCACACCTTTGTCATTCGGGTGATAGCCTGGATGCACCCGTGCATCTGAAGACACTCTCCCTCGCCGGCTTCAAGTCGTTTGCGGACCGAACCCGTATCGAATGTGAGCCGGGTGTGACAGTCGTCGTTGGACCCAACGGCTCAGGCAAGTCGAATATCGTCGATGCAATCGCCTGGGTACTGGGGACTCAGGCGACGAGCACTCTGCGGACTCAGAAGATGGATGACGTGATCTTTGCGGGGACCGCGGTGCGTCCTGCCCTCGGTCGTGCCGAGGTGTCGCTGACTCTGGACAATGGATCAGGGAAACTCGAACTCGATCTCTCAGAGGTGACGGTCACCCGCCGTCTCTATCGGGATGGCACGAGTGAGTACGAGATCAACGGCACACCGTGTCGGTTGCTCGACATCCAGGAGATGCTCGGAGACAGTGGAGTGGGCCGCCATCAGCATGTGCTCGTCGGCCAGGGACGGGTCGATAGCGTGCTCAACGCGGGCCCCGAGGAGCACAGAGCCATCATCGAAGAGGCAGCGGGCGTCATCAAGCATCGGCACCGCAGAGACCGATCGATTCGGCGTCTCGAGGCGACCGATGTCGATTTGGTGCGCCTCAAGGATCTCCTCGCCGAGCAGCATCGGCTGATGCGACCGCTCAAGAGGCAGGCGAAGGCTGCAGAGCAACATGAGTCGGTCAAGGCCGAGTGGCGAGCGGTGCGATTGTGGCTCGGTGGTGATCAGCTTCGTACTGTGCGTGATCGCTTGTCGGAGATCGAGGTTGCCTCGGGCGTGGCGACGACTGGGCTCGATTCCGCTGTTGCAGAGCGGGAGCAGATCACGGCGTCCCTAGGGGATTTGCAGGCTGCTGCCGGCCAGACCGGCGAGGCCTTGGATCGCGACACGACAGCTGTGGCTCGCCTCGAAACGACAGCCGAGCGCCTGCAGCGTATCGCTCTTGTCGCTCGGGAGCGCCGGCTCGGGCTGGAACGCCGCATGGTCGGGGCAACGGAGCGCCGGAGCGATCTCGACGCTGAGCGGGAGCAACTCGTCTCGTCGGTCGCTGTCGCTCGAGCCGAAGAAGCCTCCGCTGCGGAGACCGCTGAGGAGTTCGCGATCACCTTGCGAGCGCTCGAGGATGAGGAGCGTTCGCTTGCCGACGCCGACCGCCTTCCTGCCGACGGCATTGCCGCCTCACTTCAGGGCGATCTTGCGTCTCTCGAGGCGGCAGCGGTGCGCGATGACAGGGAATCAGCCGATTTGGCGCGTCGCCGTGGTGCGGTTGCCGCCGTTATCGATGAAGAGATCACTGAGGCGACTCGGCTCTCAGAGGAGCGGGACCTGCTTGCGGTATCTCTCGCTTCGACCGAACGTGACCTCCAACGGGCGCGCGACGGGCTTGCCGAGGACGAGGCGGCAGCAGTCGAGGCGAACGAGACCCTTCGACTCGCCGACCGTGAGGTCGCCGCTGCCGCAGCGCGCGTCGAGGCTCTCGAGGCGGCCCGCGGTGGTCTTGTCGATCCCAAGACGCAGGTTGCCGCCTCCGAGCTCGACCCCATAGTTGGGACCATATCTGCCAGATTGGATGTACCACCCGACCTCGCCGTCGCGGTCGATGCGGCTCTCGGATCCTGGGCAGACGCCTACGTTGCAGGCGATAGAGCAGGCGTGGTCGCGGCCGCCGGAGCCCTCAGGGATTCCGGTAGGGGCGGCGTCTCGTTCGTGGCGCCGGTGGGTGGACGGAGCGTTCCGGCGCGGATCGCGACGGCAGATATCGATGCGAGCGCCCTCGTGGATCGTCTTGGACCCGCTGCCGACGTCGGTCTGGCTGCAACGCTGCTAGGTGATGTCGCCCTCATCGATTCGTGGACGGCCGCAATTGAGCTGGTGGCGGCCCACCCCGAGGTTCGGGCTGTGACTCCCAACGGTGATCTGGTCACGGCGGCAGGCATCGTCGCCGCCCATCCTCAAGGTGTCGGCTCGGCGGTTATCGAGATGAGCCGTACTGCCGCGGCCGAAGCTGAGATCGAGCGCGCCCGCGCCGCCAGCCACGCCGCGACGGCAAGCCGCGAGTGTGAGGCGGCGGCACGAGCGGCTGAGGTTGCGAGGACCGAGTTCGAGGGCGTCAGACGCCGGATGGCTGGTCTCGACGAGACGTTGGCCCTTCTCGAGCGAGGACGTGGCGAGCGTCAGGCAGAACTCGAGCGGTTGGACGCCAGATCCCGCGCGCTCGCCACCGCGGCGGCGACGCGGATTGAGCGCGTCGCCGGTCTGAGGACGCGCCTCGCAGGGATCGAGGGGATCGGCTCTGTAGCCACGAACGCCTTGGAGGAGATCTCGCGGAGACGCGAGGAAGTGGCCCGGCGGCGCGACGATGCCCAGCATCGGCGTCAGGAGGCCGCGTCGACGGCAGCAGCCGCCGCTGAGCGCCGGGCCCTCCTGGAGTCCAGAGTTACCGAGCTGGCGACTCTGTTCGATGAGGAGGATGAGCCGGTCGATCCCGCAACTGTGCAGCGTCTCACGACGGTCGAAGATTTGGCGACCCGGGCGCGGGGGGCGGTTCGAGTGCACATAGAGGCTCTGCGGGGCAGACAGCGGCAGCTGCGCAAGGAGGCGGGAGATGCGGGCTCCAGGCTCGAGACGGCGCGCTCTCGTAGGGACCTGCTCGGTGACCTGGCGGCTGAGGCTCGGGAGCGGGTTTCGAAGCTGGCTGTTGAGGAGGCCGAGCTCAAGGTGCGCGACGAGGCGATTGGCGAGGCGTTGCGGCGCGATGTTGACGCCGATGAGGATGAGGCGCTCGCAACGCCTCGGCCCGATGTCGACGAATCAGTCGATCTTCAGGCCCATGCCGAATCGCTCGGTGCCAAGCTCAAACGGTTGGGCCCGATCAATCCACTGGCAGCCGCCGAGTACCGGGAGCTAGATGATCGAGCGAGCTTCCTCGAGGCGCAATTGGAGGATCTGGAGGAATCCCGTGCCGAGTTGCGCAAAGTGATCAGTGCTCTCGATGCAGAGATCGGGCGATTGTTCATTGCCGCATTCGACGATATCGCTGCCCACTTCGCAGAGAATTTCTCGGTGCTCTTCCCAGGTGGGACTGGGAGGATCACGCTCTCGGATCCCGATGATCCGTTGATCACCGGCGTCGACATCTTTGCCCAGCCAATGGGAAAGAAGGTCGATCGGCTACAGCTGCTCTCCGGGGGCGAGCGCTCACTGGCAGCGCTGGCCTTCCTGTTCGCAGTGTTTCGTTCACGACCCAGTCCGTTCTACATCCTCGACGAGGTCGAGGCGGCTCTCGACGATGCCAACCTGCGCCGGTTCCTCCGTTTGGTCGAGACTCTGCGCGATACGTCTCAGCTGGTCATCGTCACGCATCAGCAACAGACGATGGAGGCCGCGGACGTCCTTTACGGTGTCACCATGGAGCCTGGCGAGAGCAGCCATGTGCTTGCCAAGCGAATGGCCGATCTCGTTCCCGGAGCGTGATCCTCTACCTGCTTGCCGTTGTGGTCGCGGGAGCGATCGTGGCCGGATGGATCGTGATTCGGCGTCGCTCTCGTCCCGACTCCGAGATACGTCGGGACGCTCCGACCTTTGAGGTCTCTGAGAGCGCCCGACCCCGAATCGGAACCCGACTCGGGGGGCTCTTCGGTGGTTCGATCGACGCTGGTTTTTGGGAGTCACTCGTGGAGGGTCTTGTGGGGGCGGATGTCGGCGTGGCCACCGCAACCGCCGTAGTAGACCGTGTGCGCTCTGATGATCCCCGTACTTCAGAAGAAGCGCGAGCAAGGCTGCGTGACGTCCTGGTGGACGAGTTCGGCGCCGGAAGCCGGTCTGTAGCTGCGATCGGCGAACCCGCCGTGCTGGTGGTGGTGGGCGTCAACGGATCCGGTAAGACCACAACGGTCGCCAAGCTCGCCGCTCGGCAGATCGAGGATGGGAGGTCGGTGCTTGTGGGTGCGGCGGATACCTTTCGCGCAGCCGCATCCGAGCAGATGATCGTATGGGGAGAGAGAATCGGGTTCGACGTCGTACGCGGGGCCGAGGGGGCAGACCCGGCGGCGGTGGCGTTCGATGCGCTGTCGGCTGCCCGAGCCAGGAGCACCGACGTGCTGATCATCGACACCGCCGGGAGGCTGCACTCCAAACAGAATCTGATGGACGAACTCGCCAAGGTTGTGAGGGTCCTGAGTCGCGAATCGGGGTCTGTCGACGAAGTCCTGCTCGTTCTCGATGGTTCAACCGGCCAAAACGGCATCGCCCAGGCAAGAGCCTTTACCGATGCGGTGGGCGTGACCGGCATTGCGATCACCAAGCTCGACGGCTCCGCCAAAGGAGGGGTGGCGTTGGCGGTCGAGCGTGAACTCGGAGTGCCTCTCAAACTGATCGGCCTCGGCGAAGGCCTCGGCGACCTGCTTCACTTCGATCCGGGCGCATTTGTGGACGATCTGTTGGGAGACGTATGACCGACGAGCTCATCGATCGGGCCCGTAACCGAGCCGAGAACGCGTACGCCCCCTTCTCCAAATTCAGGGTTGGGGCGGTAGTCGTCGCCGCCGACGGCACCACGTATGAGGGGGCAAATGTCGAGAACAGTGCATTCGGCTCAGCGATGTGCGCAGAGGCCACAGCCATCGGCAATGCCGTCAGCAACGGGATACGCAAGATCGACACCGTCGCCGTGGCATGTATCGATGCCGATGAACCCGGCTATCCATGCGGGAACTGCCGGCAACTGATGGTCGAGTTCGGTGTGGAGCGGATCCTCATCGACGGCCCTGAAGGAGTGGTCGAGTACAACCTCGATGACCTCATCCCACACGGGTTCAGGTTGCAGAGCGATCGGTAGGGGTTCCAGTCAGGGGCGTTGGGCGATCACATCGCTGCGCTCGGGGCAACGATAGATACGGGTTGCTTCAGATCCCCGGCCGTCTCTCCGATACCGGTCTCATGACCACCCGTGTGCAGCGTGATTGGAAGGTGACAACGAGCTATTGGATCCTGCTCAGGATCGGCTGGGCCGCCATCGTCGTAGCCATCTACTTCGCTACTGCCGCCGCAGTTCTCGATTCGATGGGCGTGTGGTGGATCGTGGCCGGGCTGGCGCTGGGTGTGATGCTGCTAATGGCGGCTCTCCCGGAACCTGTTCCGCGCGATCTCATCACGGGGTCCAAGAATTGGGTTGATCCCCTTCGGCGCAGCTGACTCGCCGGTACTTCGAGAACCCCTTCAGGTCGTCTAGTTCCGGGAGCGCAACGCCTCGATCAACCTGGGCACGACCTTGTGGACATCGCCGACGATGCCGAGGTCGGCGACACCGAAGATGGGAGCCTCTTCGTCCTTGTTGACCGCGATGATTGTGCCGCTGTCCTTCATTCCCACGAGATGCTGCATCGCCCCCGAGATGCCCAGCGCGAAATAGACGCTCGGCTTGACGGTCTTGCCTGTTTGGCCGACCTGGAAGGAGTAGGGGACCCAGCCCGCGTCGACGACCGCTCTGGTGGCTCCGATCGCCGCCGAGAGAAGACCGGCCAGCTCTTCCACAGCGCCGAACTGCTCCTGGCTTCCCATGCCCCTGCCACCGGACACGATGACCTCTGCCTCCTCGAGTTTGGGACCCTCGGATTCTTCGGCGTGGCTTTCGATCACGGTGGCGCTCCCGGCATGTCCGATGCCCGGGGCCATCACCGGCACCACGATCGGATCCCCTCCGTCACCCGGCTCGGCGGTAAACGACTTGGGTCGGACTACGACGAAATGTGGTTTCGATCCGCTGAATGTCGTCTCGACGAGGGTTGCACCACCCAGGATCTCGTTGATGACGCTGGTGGATCCTGCGTCAATCACAATATCGACGGCGTTCGACAGCACGGGAAGGCCCATCCTGGCCGCCAGCCGACCGGCGACGTCGCGATCGGTTGGCTGGAGACCAAAGAGGATCAGGTCGGGGTTCTCCGACCCTGCCAGTTCGGCCATGGCTGCCGCGGCGCCCGCCGAAGGCAGAGCATCGCCCGGATCCAGGTGATACACGGTGCTTGCTCCGTGAGCCCCGAGCGCGCCGAGAGCCTCGGCCGAACCGGGACCGACCAAGAACGCGACGATATCGTCGCCGAGGGACCTTGCCTTCGTGAGCATTTCGAGGGCGAGGGAAGTCGGTGCGCCATCGGTTTCCTCTGCAAACACCCAGATCTGCATCTCAGACCACCTTCGCTTGCTCGAGGAGCTTGACGATTTCTAGATGAGCTTCGCCCTCGTCCAGAACCTTTAGCCCGGCGGCTCGCTCAGGAGCGGCCCGGACCTCGACGATTTCCTGCTTCGATCCTGCGGAACCGACGGATTCGACACCCAAGTCCGCGCAGCTCGGCTGATCGATCGGCTTCTGTTTGGCTTGCATGATTCCCTTGAAAGTCGGGTATCGAGGCTCTACGGCGCCTGACGTGACGGTCACGAGCACGGGCAGTGTCGCTTCAACCACGTCATAGCCACCGCTCGTCTGGCGCTCGATCCGGATCGTGCCGTCGTGATGGTCGAGCTTGCGGGCAAACGTCAATGCCGGCATGTCGAGCAGCTCCGCCATCATCTGCGGTACGACACCAGCGTATCCATCCGTGGATTCCGTTCCGGCGATGACCAGGTCAGCGCCTTCGCTTTTGATTGCTGCCGCCAGGATCCGGGCAGTGACCAGCGCACCCGATCCACGTAGGGCCTCGTCATCGATGATGATCGCTTTGTCGGCTCCCATGGCGAGTGCTTGTCGAATACCTTGCAGGCTGCCCGCCGGACTCATGGAAACCAGCACTACCTCACCTTCGGTGGCCTCTGCGAGCTGCAGGCCGACTTCGACGCCATAGCGGTCGGTGTCGTCGAGAACCTGGTCGTCTGGGCGCACCACAAAATGATTCTCGGAGTCCAGCTCGTACGGTGTGGCCGGGTCCGGAATCTGCTTTACGCAGACAGCGATCTTCATTGCACTCCTCGGATAATGACCGTTCCCGATGTTAGGGGCGGCGTCTCGTGTGGAAACCGCTAGTCGGCCGTCAACTGTGGGAGCAAGGCATCGATCAGCCTGGTGAATCGACCCCGAGCCTGGTCGGCGGTCGCAGTCACCTCCTCATGGCTGAGCGGCGTCGGAGAGATGCCGGCGGCAAGGTTCGTGACAAGCGAGATTCCGAGCACCTGTGATCCCATGTGGCGGGCTGCGATTGCCTCGGGGACGGTCGACATCCCCACAAGGTCGCTGCCCATCCGCTTCGCCATCTGCACCTCGGCTGGTGACTCGTAGGAGGGGCCGAGGAACCATGCGTAGACGCCTTCGCCGAGAGAAACGTTCACCTCATCGCCGGCGCGGCGCGCTCGATCCCGCAGCTCCTTGCTGTAGACCTCGCTCATGTCGGGGAACCGGGGTCCGAGTCGGTCATCGTTCGGCCCCATGAGTGGGTTGCGGGCCGTGAGGTTGAGGTGATCGCTGATGAGTACGAGATCGCCGGCCTTCATGCCGTCGCCCAGTCCGCCGGCGGCATTGGTGAGGACGATTCTCGAGCACCCCGATGCGACCGCAGTGCGCACAGCAAAGACCACTTCAGCCAGATCCCAGCCCTCGTATGCGTGGACCCTGCCCGCCAGCACCATCACCGGATCGTCGTCCAGTTCGGCCGAGAACAGCGAGCCCGAGTGACCCTCCACTTTCGGGACGGGGAACCCGACGATGTCGGCGTAGGGCACCTCGATCGCGCCGGGTAGCCCGGCTGCGTAGCCGCTGAGTCCCGATCCGAGCACGATGGCGACACGGTGTCTATCTCGGCCGGTAGCCGTCGCGATGGCCGTCTTGGCGGCACGGATTGCCTCGTACGTCATCTGACCTCCTCGTAAACAAGTGGCGGGATTCTGGCGGGTCCCTCGGCGACAACGAAGGCGCCTTCCGTGAGGGCGATGGCGTCGGCGAGGTTCGTGTCGTCGTTGTATCGGAGGGTGGCCAGGATCGCTCCGGGTGCGACTTCGTCGCCGATGTTGACATGGACGGTCGTTCCCACGCCGGGGTCGATCGCATCGTCCTTCGTTTCTCGGCCGGCACCCAGACGCATCGCACCGACACCTATACCGAGCGCATCCGCCTCGATGATGACTCCTGATCGATTGGCCTCGATCACGTGCAGCCGTGAGGCGGATGCGAGCAGGCTTGGGTCGTTGAGCACTGCAACGTCTCCGCCCTGGGCGGAGACGACATCCTTGAACTTGTCGAATGCAGCTCCAGAGGTGACAACCGACGCCATTCGGGCGCGCCCATCGTCTAGATCCGCAGCCACTCCGCCCAGGACCAGCATTTCGGAGCCAATCCGGTACACGAGTTCGACAAGGTCGGGTGGTCCGCCCCCCTGGATCATCTCGACCGACTCCCGAATCTCGCTCGCATTGCCGACCTCGCGCCCGAGCGGTTGAGACATGTCGGTTATGAGCGCTGTGACGGTGGTCCCGTGATTGCGTCCGATTTCGACCATCGTCTTTGCCAGCTCGCGTGCCCGCTCGAGATCCTTCATGAAGGCCCCGCTGCCGACCTTGACATCGAGCACCAGACCGTCCAGCCCTTCGGCGAGCTTCTTGGACATGATCGACGACGAGATGAGAGGGATCGACGGCACGGTGCCGCTGACATCGCGCAGGGCGTAGATGCGGCGATCAGCCGGTACCAACGTCTCCGACTGACCGGCGAGGACCATTCCGTGGGTCTCCAGGATCGAAGAGAACTCCGATGGATCGAGCTCAGTGCGGAACCCTGGGATCGTCTCCAGCTTGTCGAGCGTCCCCCCGGTGTGTCCCAGGCCGCGCCCGCTCATCATCGGTACCGCGATACCGCAGGCCGTGACGATCGGAGCAAGCGGGATACTCACCTTGTCGCCCACGCCGCCTGTTGAGTGCTTGTCGATCTTCGGAGCGGCGATGTGGGAGAAGTCGAGGATGTCTCCGGAGTGGAGCATCGCATCGGTCCAGGCGGAGAGCTCGTCGGGATCGAGGCCCTCCTTGAACACGGCCATGAGCATCGACGACATCTGGTAGTCGGGAATGCGGTCGGCCGCGTACTCGGAAATGAGCCAGTGGATCTGATCGGAGGTGAGCCTTCCTCCATCGCGCTTGGTCTCGATTAGGGAAACGAAGTTCATCGTCTCCCCATTCTGGCAACGCACCCCGCTTCGACGCGAACACCCTCGGCACGCAGCAGCTTTGCTTGTTCCATTTCCGCACCGGGCACGAGCCGACCCGTCGCGGTGACCACCCGCCACCACGGCCACTGTCCGTGCGATTGTGCGAGGAGGCGTCCGACTGCGCGGGCTGCGCCGGGACGGCCCGCCTCCGCCGCGACCTCACCGTAGGTTGTGACCTCGCCCGGTTCGAGCCCGGCAAGTACCTCGCCGACCCGACCGGAGAAATCGTCGTTCACGTGGTCCCGAACAGGCGATCCCCCATGTCGCCGAGACCCGGCTGTATGTAGAACCGATCGCTGAGATCGCGATCGACCGCAGCGACGATGATGTCGACATCGGGATGTTCTCGGCGCATGTGGTCGACGCCCGCGGGAGCTGCCACGACGCACAAACAGATCACCCGTGTTGCTCCCGATTCCTTGGCCTTTCCCACCGCCCAGGCGAGAGAGCCGCCGGTGGCGAGCATCGGCTCCAGGATCAGCACAGTCGCCTCAGCGAGATCTGGAGGCTTGAAGTAGTACTCGATGGGCTCTGCGGTGTCTTCATTCCTTTGAACACCGGCAAAGCCGACCTTTACATGGGGAATGAGATCGATGACGGCATCGAGCAGACCGAGACCGGCACGGAGAACGGCTATCGCCACGACGCTCGAAGACCGATATCCCGTTGTCTCCTCGAGCGGTGTCTTGATGGTGACCTCCTCGGTCGGGAGATCGCGTGTCGCTTCCATGACGAGCGAGTAGCAGAGTCGTCTCGCCGCGTTCCGGAATTCCTCGGGCTCAGTCTTCTGGTCGCGCAGCACGGTGAGATAGTGCTTGGCGAGAGGGTGGTCGAGTGTCGTGAGTTGCATGGCGCCTCCCGAGGTGTGCTCGTGTGAGGCTAGTTGCCGGTTGGCCTCCCAGCGATCTGCCTGTTGGGATTGCCTCGCTCCCGCTCGGCTGCGACTAGTGAGAGGCTCGTATTGCGGACCGCCTCGGGCATGAGAGCCCATTGGCTTCTCTGAGTTCTGCTCCTCCCTAACCTTGGGTCGCGATGTTCGACAATCTCACAGAACGGTTTGGGGGTATCTTCAGTCGGCTCCGTTCCAAGGGGCGCCTTGCGGAGGCCGATGTCGATGCCGCGCTCCGAGAAGTGCGTTTGGCGCTTCTCGAGGCGGACGTCAATGTGAAGGTCGCCAAGGAGTTTCTGGATCGGGTGCGCGCTCGGTCTGTTGGAGCGGAAGTGGCCGAGAGCCTCACCCCTGGGCAGCACGTCGTCAAGATCGTTCACGAAGAACTCGTCACGACCTTGGGCGCCGAGTCGGTGCCCCTCGCCTCGGGGTCGCCACTGGTCGTTCTCATGGTTGGTCTTCAGGGTTCAGGCAAGACCACGACCAGTGCCAAGCTCGCGGCGCGATTGAAAGGGCGAGGCGACCGCCCACTTCTGGTCGCCGCCGACCTGCAGCGGCCCGCCGCCATCGAGCAGCTGGAGACTCTTGGTACTGGTCTAGACATTGCGGTGCATGCCGACCGTGCCACCAAGGCCCCCAAGCTGGTCAAGGAGGCTGTCAAGCGTGCGAAGGCCGATGGGTTCGACGCCGTGATCATTGATACGGCAGGCCGACTCCAGATCGATACGGAACTGATGGAGGAGCTGACCGCGGTGAGGAAGGTGGCCGATCCCGACGAGGTACTGCTGGTCGTGGACGCCATGACCGGCCAGGACGCAGTCAACGTTGCGGCCGGATTCCTCGAGTATGCCGACCTCACCGGACTCGTCTTTTCGAAACTGGACGGCGATGCCAGGGGAGGGGCTGCCATTTCTGCCAGGGCTGTGACCGGTCTTCCCATCAAATTCGCCGGTGTCGGAGAGGGGACCGGCGACCTCGAGGTGTTCCATCCCGAGCGGATGGCTTCGCGGATCCTGGGTATGGGTGATGTGATGACGCTCATCGAGAAGGCCGAGGAAACCTGGGACGAAGAGCAAGCCATCGAGGCGGCCGAGAAGATGCGATCGGCCTCGTTCACGTTCGAGGACTTCCTCGAACAGTTCCAGCAGGTGAGACGGATGGGGGATGTCGGTCAACTGCTTGGTATGCTTCCGGGCGCATCGGCCCTCAAACAGGCAGATGTGTCCGACGCGGACATTGCCAAGGTCGAAGCGATCATCCGATCGATGACCCCGGCAGAGCGGCGCGATCCGAAGATCATCGACGGAAGCCGTCGACGGCGGATCGCAGCCGGTTCGGGAACAGCGCCGCAGGATGTGAACGGATTGCTTCGGCAATTCGTCGAGACCCAGAAGTTGATGAAGGCCTTCGCCGAGGGCCGCAGCCCCATCCCGGGGCTGGGGATGCCGGGGCGGAGACGAAAGAGGAAGAGGTGACCGATGGCGGTCAAGATCCGTCTGACACGCAAGGGCAAGAAGAAGCAGCCCACCTACAGGGTGGTGGTTGCCGATGGCCGCAGCCCTCGTGACGGCCGCTACATAGAACAGATCGGCCGGTACGACCCGCGCCAGGAACCGTCGATAGTCGAGATCGACAACGATCGAGCCAACTACTGGCTCTCGGTCGGCGCCCAACCATCGGATGCCGTTCGGAAGCTGCTTGAGATTTCGGGCGCGCTGGAAGCCCGTCCGGTGAAGATCAAGGACGCCAAGGTTCACGTCGTCGATGAGGCTGCCCAGGCCGCAGACGCCGAGGACGATGAGGTAGTGACGGCAGCTACTGAAGCAGCCGGTGCCGCAATCACGGACGCCTTGGATGAGGCCGTCGAAGCGGTCGAGGATGCAATCGCTCCGTCCGAGACTGATGCCGGTGACGATGGTGCTGAGGTACTGCTCGACACGGCGCAGGACGAAGTCGCTTCCGTCGCCGATGAGACGGCAGATGCCGTCGTAGACGTGGTCGATGAGGCCGCGGGCGACGACGATGCCGGAGATACCGAGGAGGAATCCCCGTGAAGGGTGAGATCGTCAGCCGAGTCGTCGAATACATCTCAAAGGAAATCGTCGAGAACGCCGACGAGGTCGAGGTGACCATTGTCGAGGAGGGTCCCGACGAAGTGGTCGCCGAAGTGAGAGCCGCCAAGAGCGATATGGGTCGGGTCATTGGGCGCCGCGGCCGCGTCGCCAAAGCGATTCGAATTGTTGCTCAGGCAGCCGCCGACGAAGAAGGCTTGCAGGCTGAGGTTGAGTTCATCGACTGACCGCGAGAGCGATGGCACCGGTGGTCGGATTGTCGTTGGGCGGATAGGGAGGCCCCACGGACTCCACGGTGAGGCGACGGTGCTCCCCGACTCGGATGATCCGGAACGGTTTGCGGTCGGATCGACCTTCCTGACCGACAGCGGCCTTGCTCTGGTAGTCACGACGGTCCGGGCCTATCGCGACAAGGGACTGGTCGTCCAATTCGAAGGTTTTCGGAGTCGCCGCGAGGTCGAAACCTTGCGGGGGCTTCTTCTCACGGTTGATCCGAGGGCGCGCCGCGACCTCGCTTCCGGCGAATTCTGGCCCGACGAACTTGCGGGGCTCCAGGCCGTCGCGCGGGACGGCTCATCTCTCGGAATGGTCGATCGGATCGAGTTCGGCCCCGGCCAGGATCGGCTGGTGGTTGTGACGCCGGAAGGCGCCGAGGTGCAGGTGCCGTTTGTCTCTGCGATCGTCGGAGATCCGGTGGACGGCCAGATCCTGATCGATGCTCCCGAGGGTCTCTTCTAGGAATCCCAAAGTCGCCTCCTGTGGTGGGTCCCCTCGGGTGGTGTTCGACTTCTTCTCTCTACGCCTTGGGGAGCAGGGCCAGCTGGCGGCTTTGGGCGACCAACGTGCCCGACGCGTCCCACACTTCACCGTCCTCCTCGAGGAATCCGCTGGTGATGAAGCGGGTGGTGAAGGCGCACCGCAGCCAACCGGGCTGCGGTCGGGCTCGGACGTGAGCGGTTAGCTCAATCGTGGGAGTCCATGCGATTGGGAGATTCGCATTGATGATCGTGGGCGGGAAAGCATCGACTGCCACCAGCAGGGCCATCGTGTCGATCGGCTCATCGTTGCGGAGCCGAAACCAACCCTTTACGCGAGGCTTCCCGGTGGCAGGTCCTGTGGCGAACGGGGTGCCGGTGGGATCGAGCCTGACTTCGACGCGGCCCATGAACGGAGGAGGGAACATCTCGGTGGGTTCTATCGGGAGGCAATCGTCCGGCGGGGGAATATCGGGGGGTCCCGATTCGAGTCGTTCGAGGTGATCGGACGGCTCGAGCGTGCCGTAGGTCCCAAGGACCGCGACCAGTGACTTTTCTGCGGCCAATGTTGCACGCGCGACCGCAAAGCGGCGGCCGGCCCGCAGCACCTCGGTTTGGATCATCACCGGGCCGGGCTTGACAGGCCGCAGGTAGTGGGCAGTCACCGACACCGGGTCGGGTCGCTCCGCCGCGTGCGCCGCCGCCCTGGCTGCGACGGCGAGGAGGTACCCACCGTTGGCGTTGCCCATGATGTCCCACCCCGGCCTGATCTCACCGGTGTACCTGCCGCCACCATCGGGGCTGACGGCTGTTGCTGCTGCGAGTTCCTTCACCCGGCGACGGGGTCGAGTGCGCCGAGTCGCTCGATGAGGTCCACGACGCGGTTCGAATACCCCCACTCGTTGTCGTACCAGGAGAGCACCTTGACGGTATTCCCTGCAAGGACTTGGGTCGAGGGAGCATCGAAGATGCTCGAGTGAGGGTTCCCGATGATGTCGGTCGACACCAGGGGTGCCTCGCTGTACTGGACGATGCCCTTCATTGGTCCCTCGGCCGCCTTGTGCACCGCGGCGTTGACTTCATCGACCGTGACGTCACTGTCGAGCTCGACGACCAGGTCCACGGTCGAACCATCAGGGACTGGGACCCGCATCGCGATGCCGTCGAGCTTGCCATCGAGTTGAGGCAGGACCTTGCCGACGGCCTTGGCTGCTCCAGTCGTGGTAGGGATGATGTTCTCCGTTGCCGCTCGGCTCCTGCGGAAATCCGCGTGGGGGACATCAGCCAGGCGCTGATCGTTCGTGTAGGCGTGCACGGTCGTCATCACGCCCCGTCTGATCCCGAACTCGTCATCGAGGATCTTGGCAATCGGAGCGAGGCAGTTCGTGGTGCAGGATGCGTTCGAGACGACGTGGACCTCTGCTCCGAGGGCATCATCGTTGACGCCGAGTACAACAGTGGCGTCCAGTTCGTCCTTCGCCGGAACGGTGAGGATCACCCGCTCCGCCCCGGCCTCGACATGCTTCATGACGGCGGCACGGGTGCGGAACACACCGGTGGCCTCGATGACGACATCGACACCCATCTCGGCCCAAGGGAGCTCGGCCGGATCTAGCACCGTCAGCAGCTTTGCACGGTGACCGCCCGCCTCCAGGTAACCATCTGAGATTGTGACCTCGCCGGGGAACTGACCCATCACGGTGTCGTACTTGAGCAGATAGCCGGTCATCTCTTCGTCTGCGAGATCGTTGATGGCAACGATCTCGATGTTCGCCTCGGGGCGCTGCGACACGACGCGAAAGACGCTGCGGCCGATCCTGCCAAATCCGTTGATGGCGATCTTCATGCCGAGGCTCCTTCTTTGGTGAACGCGGCCATGCGGCCGATAGCATCTACAACACGGGCGGCGTATCCCCATCCGTTGTCGAACCAGGCGATTCCTTTGATCATGGTTCCGTCAACCACCATCGCAGCCTGCCCATCCCATATGGCGCTGTGCGGGCTCCCGATCACGTCGCTCGACACGATCGCATCGTCCGTAAAACCAATCACGCCGTTGGCCGTAGAGGCCTCTCGCATGGCCTGATTGAGCTCGTCTACGGTCGTGGCGGTATCGACGAAGGCGACCAAGTCGATATTGGAGCCATCGGCGACGGGGACGTTCAGGGCGATGCCGGACAGCTTGCCGGCCAGCTTGGGGAGGACCTTTTCGACAATCTCGGGCGAGTTCGTATCCGTAGGGATTATGTTCTCGGCCGCTGCTCGCGACATCCTCAGATTGCCGCCAGGCACGTCGGCGAGACGCTGCTCGTTCGTAAAGGCATGGACGACGGTGAACATCGCGCGGTCCAACCCGAACCGTTCATCGAGAGTCTTGAGCACGGGTGCCAATGCGTTGGAGGTGTTGGAGCCAAGGGCGATCACCTCGTCTTCGGGTCCTAGTACGTCGTCGTTCACCCCAACGATGAGGGTGTCCATCTCGTTCCAGTCCTCGGGCGTCGATGCCAGTACGACCTTGGATGCCCCGGCATCGATGTGTCGACGGCATTCGGCGAGGGTGCGGTGCTTGCGTGTGGCCTGGACGACGATGTCGATGGTGTGGCTCCCCCAGTCGACGTCGCCGGGCTCAGCGCCGTCGAGCATCGGTACCCGACGATCGTCCACAATCAGGTCGGAGCCCTCGAGTGCGACATCGCCGGGGAACCGACCGAAGATCGTGTCGAATTCGAGCAGGTAGACAAGAGCAGCCGGATCGGCCGTGTCTGCGATCGCGGCGACCTCGATATCGGATCTCTCTTCAAGTTGGCGGAAAACATTGCGTCCGATGCGGCCGAAGCCCATCAATCCGACGCGAATCGGGTCGGTCATCAGATCCCTTCATGAGTCTCTCCAGCGTACCTCCCCGCGATTCGAATAAGGCCGGCGGGCAGGGGGTGCAAGATTGCTGGTTCCGCCGGGTCAACCCATCGAACTTGCGCGACGTGCACTACTACGGTGCGTCGGTGCCCTTCCCGACCCCAGATCCGGACCTGGCTGCCCGGTTGATCCGGGGACGCGGCGACGTCGAAGGTCTCTTCAGCGAGGCTCGTCGATTGCGCGACGAGGGGAGGGGGAAGACGATCACGTTCTCCCGCAAGGTGTTCGTTCCCTTGACGACGTTGTGCCGCGACAAGTGCACCTATTGCACCTTTGCCAAGCCTCCCGGGGCCGGGGGCGAATACCTCGAGCCCGAGGATGTCATGGCAATAGCCCGGGCCGGCGAGACGTACAGATGCACCGAGGCGCTGTTCACGCTCGGCGATCGTCCCGAAGACCGCTGGCAGCAGGCGGCGTCGTTTCTAGCCCGACACGGATGCGACTCGACCCTGGAATACGTCGCCCGGATGACGGAGCGGGTTCTGGTCGAGACCGGGGTCTTTCCACACGCCAACCCTGGCCTGATGGACGACGATGAGATAGCGATGCTCCGTCCATCGAATCCATCGATGGGGCTGATGCTCGAGAACTCATCTCCGCGCCTGCTGGAGCCCGGGATGCCGCATCACGATTGCCCCGACAAGGATCCCGGTCTGCGGATTGAGACGATCCGCGCCGCCGGAAGAGAGCGCGTGCCATTCACGTCCGGCGTGCTGGTCGGAATCGGTGAGACGATCGAGGAGTTGGTGGAGAGCGTGTTTGTGTTGCGGAATCTTGCCGCGGAAGCCGGGGCGATCCAGGAAGTGATCGTGCAGAACTTCCGCGCCAAGGCCGATACGCCGAAGCGTCACGACGCCGAGCCGACGGTGCCCTTCTTTGCCAGGGTCGTCGCCGTAGCGCGTTGGATCCTGGGGCCCGAGATGAATCTCCAGGTACCGCCCAACCTCACCGAGGGCTTTGAGGCGTATCTCGATGCCGGCATCAACGATTGGGGCGGCGTGTCGCCGCTGACGATCGACTGGGTCAACCCCGAGGCGCCGTGGCCACACCTAGACGAGCTGCGTACTCGGACCGAAGCCGCGGGCTTCGAGCTCCGACCTCGCCTCCCGGTCTACCCCGAGTACATCGATGCTGAGTGGATCGACGCCACACTTTTGCCAAAAGTGGAAGCGGCAGTCGACGACGACGGATACGCCTTGGCGCCTGAGATGGAGGCCGCATGATCACGTTTCTGAGGACTCGACCGGCGGGCGACGTCGAAGATGCGTCGGCCGAGACCCGGCGCCGGGAGGGCACCAGCGCACTGGAGCTCTGTGATCCTTCGAATGGTGACGTCGAGGCTTGCTTGGCGGCCGGAGTACTCCCGATCGCGGTGGGGAACACCGGAACCAATGCGGCGGCGTTTGTGGGGGATAGGGAACAGATAGAGGCACTGGCCGACGAGGGGATCGTCGGGTGGCGGCTGACATTGGAGGCCGGCGGAGGCGCCGAGTCTGCCATTGACGCGGTCGCTCGGAACAGGGTCGCGTTTGTGAGAGTCGGTCGGAGCAGAGTGGCCGAGATTGCGGAACTCCTGGCCCTCCCGACGCTCAATACTTCGATCTCGGTATTCGTGGACTCGGTCGAAGATGCCGTGGCAGCGGTGAATGCAGGTGCTTCAGATCTGCTGCTTCGTGACTGGGACACCGAAAGCATCGGCGAGCTGCGCGATGCGCTTTCCGGTCCCTTGGTGGAGAGGACGGCGTTTCCAATCGGGGTGGGGATTGATGATCTACGTGCCGAGCTCTCGCCGGAGGCGTTCACCGCCGCTCTCGGTCAGATGGATGGAAGCGGTGCGGCACGACCGCGATACGCGTGGGCACCCGGTCGAAGCGAAGAGGTCCCGGTTCCTGCACAGCGTTTCTCCTCAGAGTGGCTCGACGCCCGATGGGTCTCCGAACCGGCACCTGCCGGGCTCGATGCGGTACGACCCGAGGTGCGGAGGGTCCTGGATCGATCGCTGTCGGGTAACGCCCCGACTCGCGACGAGGTCGAGGAGCTGTTTCGAGCTCGTGGTGACGAGGTCGATGCCATTGCGAGAGTCGCCGACGAGATCCGACGCGACCTGGTGGGTGATTCCGTCTCCTATGTGGTCAACCGCAACATCAACTACACCAATCAGTGCTACTTCCGTTGCGGATTCTGCGCATTCTCCAAGGGTCCCCGCTCGCTGAGCCTGCGCGGCGACCCCTATCTGCTCGAGGTCCACGAGGTCGCGTTTCGTGCGAGTGAGGCATGGGCCGCCGGTGCAACTGAGGTGTGTCTCCAGGGAGGCATCCATCCCGAGTTCACGGGGGACTTCTACATTGCGGTCGTCGAGGCGGTGAAGCGGGCAGTGCCCGATATGCACATCCACGGGTTTACTCCGCTTGAGGTCTGGCAGGGAGCCGAGACACTTGGAGTCGGCGTTCCAGAGTTCCTCGAGAGGCTCAAGGAAGCCGGACTCGGCACGCTGCCGGGAACCGCTGCGGAGATCCTCGACGATCGGGTTCGCGCTCATCTCTGTCCCGACAAGATCACCACCGCAGAGTGGGCACACGTGATGGTCTTGGCACACGAGATGGATTTGCGGTCCACCGCGACGATGATGTTCGGCCACATCGACGGTCCCGACTCGTGGGCCAACCACTTCGAGGTTCTGCGATCGGTACAACGCCGTACGGGGGGTTTCACCGAATTCGTACCGCTTCCCTTCGTTCACATGGGGGCACCGATCTTCCTACGGGGCAGGGCTCGACCGGGACCGACATGGGATGAGGTCATCCTGGTGCACGCCGTGGCTCGGATCGCCTTCGCCGGCCTCATCGACAACATCCAAGCTTCGTGGGTCAAGCTCGGGCTCGAGGGGGGGACCGCCTTGCTGAGTGCCGGGTGCAACGACATGGGTGGGACGCTCATGGACGAGAGCATCTCTCGGGCTGCGGGCGCCGAGCACGGACAGCTCGTTTCTGAAGTGGAGATGGAGGCGGCGATAGCGGCTTCGGATCGGACGCCGGTGCGGCGCACCACCCTGTATGAGAAGGCGCCAGCCCGTCTTCTCTAGCGAATCATCGGGAGTAGCTGTCGTCTGGGATTGATATCGGCCGTGCCGGCCTTTCCCGGTCTGAGGTGTGGCGAGTCTCCAGTTCGGAGAGGTAGCGGTTGACCAAACCTGCGCCATCAGCCCCTCTTGGCCGACGACCGACCTATCCCTGGCGGTGGATGGCCCCCTGGGCGACCCAACCTTCGCTCCCCTCGGCGGCGACCACTTGGACCCAGCCACCCAGCGTCCGCTTTGCCAGGTACCAGTTTCCCGGTTCGAGCACCGCGATGGTCTTGGTGTGATCAGTCAGATCGAAGACGTCGGTGGGGGCCAGCACGTAGCACCAGTGTGGGGCATTCTGCGGAGCGGGTTGGGGGAGCCGCTCGGTCGTAGACCGGGACGGCGCAGGTTCTGTTTCGGGCGTGGCACCGTGGTTCGCGGGCTGGCTCGCCGGTCGCAGAGTCGATTCCGACGCGACGACTTCGGCCTCGCGTACGAGCGCTGGTTCGGGTCCGGGGAGAACGGAACGCGCCTCCCTTCGTCTTCTGAGGATCGTTGGGTTGAAGAGCGAAGCGGAGATGAATCCCAAGCCGCCGGCGGCAACGGCCATTCCTGCCAGAGAGGGATAGGAGACCTGGAGTCGACCCAACTCCTGGCCGACGAGCGTGAGCCCTGGACCGGTTGCTATGCCGCCGAGTGCAGCTGCCGACCGTGCCCAGCGGTGGCGGGACGCGATCGCTCCAAGCTGACCTGTGATGCCGCCGAGGGCCAGTCCCAGTGCCGTGAGTCCGGCGAGAGTCGCAAAGGGGAATCGACCTGAGACCCGGATCCACACTGCAGCTGTGCATCCGTCGGTCGCTCCCTCGGCTCGGAACAAGCCGACGCCGTAAGGGCTGACATCGTCCAGCGAGATCGTTGCCAGGAACTCTTCCTCAGGGGTGGCGTAGGTGGTTGCATTCGACTCGACCGTGACCGGACCGATGATGAGTTCGACCTGGGCTGATCGCGTTCCTGAGGGATCGATCCCTGAGAAGATGAGTGTGTCTTCTGCGTCGAGTTCCAGGGGACTGTTCAGCGAGTCGATCCGCTCGACCTCGATCCCGTTGAACTCGATCGTGCATGCTCCCGTCAGCTGTGCCTGCGCCGGGGGAATACTCAGCACCATCAAGGCGCCTACGAGTGCGAATGGTGACAACTTCCGGAGCACCCGATGACGATACAGGAGCGGCTCTTCGGTCTGTGGCCCGATACCCTCACGGTGTGCACATATCGATCGTCACGCTGTTTCCCGGGTTCTTCGACTCACCCCTGGAGGTGAGCATTGTGGGGCGCGCCGCAGCCAGCGGTCTGATCGACATTGAGGTCGTGGATCTCAGGAGCCACGGACTCGGTCCCCACCGACAGGTAGATGACGCTCCTTTCGGGGGTGGTCCGGGCATGGTCATGATGATCGAACCGCTTGCTGCGGCCCTCGAGCCTCTCGCCGCGTCGCACCGCGTGCTGCTCACACCGGCGGGATCCAGGTTGTCTCAGGGGCATCTCGACTGGTGGGCCGGCGTTGAACACCTCACTCTGGTTTGCGGACGGTTCGAGGGGATCGATGAACGGGTCGCCGAGCATCTCATCGACGAACAAGTATCACTAGGAGATTTCGTGATGGCGGGTGGCGAGGCGGCAGCCATAGCGATCGTCGAGGGGGTCGCCCGTCTCCTACCTGGGGTCGTTGGGAATGCAGAGTCCATCAAGCATGAGAGCTTCCGGGGCGGTCTGCTCGAGGAACCGCAATACACGCGGCCGGCGGAATTCGGCGATTGGGGCGTTCCCGACATCCTGTTGAGCGGCGATCACGGCCGGATCGGGGAGTGGCGCCGGCGCCAGCGACTGGAACGGACAAGACTGCGCCGTCCAGATCTGCTGCCGGAATTCGTGGTGGAGGCCGACGATGAGTATGATCCGCCGGCGCCGGACGGTCGTCCGCGCGATTCTGAAGGGACTCCCGATGAACACGCTTGACCAGGTCGAGGCCGGATTCCTCCGTGACGACATCCCCGATTTCGGCCCAGGTGACAACGTAAAGGTTCACGTCCGCGTCGTTGAGGGCGGCCGTGAGCGCGTCCAGGTGTTCGAGGGCGCCGTGATCGCTCGTGACGGTGGAGGTCTACGCGAGACCTTTACGGTCCGCAAGGTCAGCTTTGGTGTTGGGGTAGAGCGGATCTTCCCCGTCCATGCCCCCATCATCCAGAGGATCGAAGTGACTCGGCGCGGAGACGTCCGCAGGGCAAAGCTGTACTACCTACGAGATCGCATCGGCAAGGCGACCCGTATCAAGGAAAAGCGGGACTCCTAGAGCAGCAACCGCGCTCAGGTACCCTCTGGCCGTGAATTCCGATCCCTCCTCGTCGGCGGACTCACTCGACCCGGTGGAGTCGACCGAAGATCCATTCGACAACGGGGCTTCCTCTGATGCGTTCGACGATGACGCTTCCTCGGATTCTCTCTTGGACGATGCGCTGCCAGAAGTGGAGCGCGACGCCGCCAACGTCCTAGGCGGTGCCGATACATCTCGCGCCTTCTGGAAGGAGCTACCCGCTCTGATCGTTGTGGCGCTCGTCGTTGCGGTCCTCATCAAGACATTCCTGGTCCAAGCGTTCTTTATTCCTTCGGCGTCGATGCGTGACACATTGCTCGAAGGCGACCGCGTGATGGTGAACAAGCTCGCCTTCCGGTTTGGCGACCCGGGGCGAGGTGATGTGATTGTCTTCGACTCTCCCCTGGAGGACCCATCGGACGGCGAGAGCTTCGTGGGTGCGATTCTTCGTAGTGTCGGGGAATCGCTTGGGCTCTCTACTCCCGACACGGCGCTCATCAAGCGGGTCATCGGTATCGGGGGGGACACGTTGGAGATTCGCGAGAACGCGGTTTGGATCAACGGGGCAGCGATAGATGAGTCCTACCTGACGCGGGGTGTGCGGATGGACGATTTCGGCCCGCTGCAGATTCCGATCAATCACGTCTTCGTGATGGGTGACAATCGGGATCAGAGCGAGGACAGCCGCCGATTCGGTCCGATTCCTGAGTCTTCGATAATCGGTAGGGCGTTCATCCGGGTGTGGCCCCCGACTCGATGGGGCGGGTTGTAGCGAAGTTGTCGCTTCCCGAGAGGTTGTCGCAGTGCCGGCCACAACGGTCGCGGCAGCTGCAACGGATCACCATCGAGTCTTGAGTCCCCAGCCGGCACTGGCTGGCCATGGTGCTTGTTCTCGTCACACCCTTCAGACACTCTGGTCCAAGACACCGAGAACGCACGATCGGCGGCAGGGTTACCATCCGCGCTCGATCTAGGGGCCCGGTAGGAGAGGTAATGAGCGAAGAAGACCTCGAGCGATACGAGTCCGACGTTGAGCTCCAGATCTATCGCGAGTACCGAGATGTCCTTCCGATGTTCCGGTACGTCGTCGAGACCGAGCGGCGTTTCTATCTCGCCAATGGCGTAGATATGAAGACGCAGCAGGCCGGCAACTCGGTGTACTTCGAAATCGAACTCGAGGATGCCTGGGTATGGGACATGTACCGGCCGGCCCGGTTTCTCAAGAAGGTGAGGGTGCTCACGTTCCGCGACGTCAACGTCGAGGAAGTAGAACACCCCGATCTAGAGCTGCCCACCGACGACGCCTAGGGGAAGCTGGCGAGGAAATCGCTGCCCGCTTTCTCGCCGGGAGAGGTTGTTCGGTTCTCGCTCGCAACGTGCGAGTCGGTCGTGGCGAGATCGACCTCATTGTCAGAGATGGTGAAGCCGTTGTGGCCGTCGAGGTGAAGACCGGCGTTGCGCCGCTCGATCACTTCACAGACGAGAAGATTGCCGTTGTGCGAACTGCGATGCGTCGGTTGCGACCGGCCCCGCATCGACTCGATTTGATCACGGTCACTCCTGGATCGGAGCGAGTCACAGTGCGTTGGTATCGGAGCGCCGGCTAGGGGTCTGCGGGTGGTCAGCCGTTCTACCGCCCGTGGCGCCGGCGCTGCTCGACATGCCAGCAGCCTCGATGCCAGTGGCGGCGCAGATCGGGTTCGAACTCGGGAATGATCACCAGGTGTCCCTCTCCGACCTCGATGATCCCGCCACATCCCGGGCAGACGTAGCGCTTGCGAGCGGCATACGGCTGCACGGGAGTGACGATCTCTACCCCGAAAAGGCCGCCCACGCCAGAAGCGCCGCGGCCACCAGGAGCGTCCCGATCACCAAAGCGAAGTCGATTGCGGTCTTCCGCTGCGAGCGGAAGGGGTTCAAGCCCATGAGCGACATGGTAGGTCCCGGTATGGTGTCGATCATGTTCCCTGTGAGCGACGAGGACGCGGTCCGCACTCTGACGATCGACAACCCAACCCGTCGCAACGCAATACCAACCGACCAGTGGACGGCGCTGGCAGAAGCGCTCGAGGAGTTCGAGGCGTCGGATGCTCGAGTACTCGTGGTGACCGGGCGCGGCGAGGACTTCTGTTCCGGCTTGGATGTCGGTTCCAGTGGCTCGATGGGCGGGGTGGCTGCCTGGTACCGCTCGATGGCCGAAGTCGGTCGCGCTGCCGGGGCACTGCATGCAACGACCAAGCCGACGATTGCTGCGGTGGATGGTGTTGCCGCCGGAGCCGGGATGAACCTCGCCCTCGGGTGCGACATGCTTCTCGCCTCGGATCGGGCTCGCTTCACAGAGGTCTTCGTTCGACGGGGTCTGACGGTCGATTTCGGGGGCACCTGGCTCCTTCCTCGCCGCATCGGGTTGGCCCGGGCGAAAGACTTGGCACTCACCGGGCGCATTGTTTCGGCGTCGGAGGCACTCGACTACGGCATAGCTTCGCGAGTTGTGCCGCACGAGCAGCTCCACACCGAGGCCGCTGCAGTCGGCGCCGATCTGGCCGCCGGCGCCCCGCTGGCTCAGCGCTTCATCAAGTCTGGATTGGATCGCTCCTTCGAGATGTCTTTCGATGAAGCACTCGCCTACGAGGCACAGGCTCAAGCGATCCTGCTGACTTCGGCGGACGCGACAGAAGGTCTCGTCTCGTTCCTGGAGAAACGCCCACCTGAGTTCAAGGGCAGATGACCGCCGCAGATCGGTAGCCGTTACGGGCTTCCTGCGGCCTGCGAGCGACACTCTGATGTTTGGCTGACGACTGACGGTTGCAGACTCCTAGACCTCGTCACAGGCACCCCATACCTTGAAGACGTGTTCGCATCGGTCACGTCTTCCGCCCTGGTCGGTATCGATCCGTGCCCTGTCCGCGTCGAGGCACATGTACCGGGGGCAGGCAAGGTGGCGTTTTCAATCGTGGGACTCCCCGACACGGCAGTCCGCGAGGCGCGGGAGCGGGTCAGGTCTGCGATCCTGGCAAGCGGGTTTCCGTTTCCCGGCGGACGAGTGACCGTCAATCTCGCCCCGGCGGATCTCCCCAAGATGGGATCGGCCTACGACCTCCCGATTGCGCTCGGGCTGCTCGCTGCGAATCGCACCATTCCGCCACGAGCCTGCGACGCAGTGGTTCTCGGCGAACTGGCGTTGGACGGATACGTACGCGGTTCGCGCGGCTCGCTGGCTGCCGGCCTGGTCGCCCGCAGCCGCGGTCTCCGCTGCATCGTTGCAGCAGAGACCGCTTCGGAGGCGGCGCTCGCCGGAGGAGACGTCCGTGGCGTCGGGTCGCTGGCCGAGGCCGTTACGGCTTCTATTGGTGAGCCACAAGACGCTCCCGAACGACCTTCGCCGCCAATCGTGGCGCCCGACGACAGCACCATCGACCTTGCTGCGGTTCGGGGTCAACCGGTGGCCAGGCTCGCGCTCGAGATTGCTGCCGCCGGCGGGCACCACCTGCTGCTGAGCGGCCCGCCGGGTGCGGGCAAGACGATGCTGGCGCGTTCTCTGCCGACGATTCTGCCGAATCTCACCGACGAGGAGCAGCTCGACGTCGCTCGGGCACGGGCCGCCGGCGGCCGGCCACCGTTGCTCTCGAGTCGACCACCATTCAGAACGCCGCACCACAGCGCAACACCCGCCGCAATCCTGGGAGGCGGATCGGGTGTTCCTGTTCCCGGCGAGCTGACCCTCGCCAGCCGTGGCGTCTTGTTTCTCGACGAGCTGGCTGAGTTCCCACCGTATCTGCTGGATTCCCTACGCCAGCCGATCGAGGAGGGAGTTGTCCACGTCGCCCGCAAGGGAGCGTCGGTGGCGTTCCCGGCATACGTCCAGTTGGTCGCTGCCACAAACCCCTGTCCCTGCGGCTATCGCGGTGATGAACGCCGTCCTTGCCGGTGCTCACCAGGTTCGGTGGAGCGATATCAGCGGCGCCTCAGCGGCCCTCTCGTCGATCGATTCGATCTCCGGGTAGGTGTCCCGAGGGTTGCGGCAGACGAGCTGACTGGTCCACCAGGGGAGGCATCGGCCGCGGTTCGGTCGCGCGTCGCCGCGGCGAGGGAGGCACAGCGAGAGCGCGGTCGGCTCAACAGCATCCTGGACCGGTCGACTCTCGACGAGATGCTCTGGTCGGCGGGGGCCAAAGCGAGCCTCCGCTCCGGGATCGAGCTGCTCGGGCTGACGGGACGCGGCTGGGATCGGGTTCGGCGGGTGGCGAAGACGGTCGCCGACCTGAACGGGAGGACCGAGATCGTGTCTGAGGATGTCGACATCGCACTGGATCTCAGGGGTGAATCGTGAGCGCGGACGCGTTGCTACGTCTGGCATTCCTGGGTCTGCACCCGGAACGGATGTTCACCTTGTTGGAGCACCACGGAGACGCCGAACGGCTGGTCGCCGCCATCGAACGTGGCGGTGAGAACGTGGGTGCTCAGTTGCTCGATGCGGCGGAATGTCGTCGGCGCGTTGCGCGTGCCGGAGTCACCTTCGACCTCACCGGCGATGCCGAGTGGGCAGCACCGTTCGCTCATGTTCCCGACGCTCCAGCCTGGTTGTTCCGGAGCGGCCCCCTAGTGCAAGAACTACGGGTGGCCATCGTCGGAACGAGGCAATGTACGGAGTACGGGCGGCGGCTCGCGTTCGAATGTGCCTCCGCGTGTGCAGAAGCGGGTTGGGTTGTCGTCTCTGGCTTGGCGAGAGGCATTGATGCGGCAGCCCACAGGGGAGCGCTCGCGGCTGCTGGGCGAACGATTGCCGTTCTTGGGTGTGGACCCGACGTCCAATACCCGCGACAGCACGGCGCGCTGAATCGTGAGATCGTTGGCAGCGGTGGGACGGTGGTAACCGAGTATCCGCCCGGGGCTGCGCCGCTGCCGTGGCGGTTCCCCCCTAGGAACCGGATCATCTCGGGGTTGTCTGCTGCCGTGGTTGTGGTCGAGTCGGCGGCGAGTGGAGGATCGCTCAGCACTGCAGCTCGCGCCGTCGTCCAAGATCGGATCGTGTTTGCGATTCCGGGCGACGTCGATCGCAGTGCTTCAGTCGGCTGCAACATGCTCATCCGCGACGGGGCGGTCCCGATTCTGGGTCCGGGGGATCTGGTCGAAGCTCTGAGTCTCGTTGGGGTTATTTCACCCAGTCGTTGACCCACTCCCAGTGGGCGACCACGATGGGTGGGTGAAGGAGAACTCAGAGATCCCTGTGTGGGCGGTGAAACCCGTTTCGTCGTTCCTCTGCCGTCTCTCGTCGGAGCGTGCCCTGTCCCCTCACACGGTCGATGCCTATCGGCGCGATCTCACCCAGTTCTTCGGGTTTGTGGGGAGATACGGGGTCGGCGGCCTCGACGAGGTAGATCGGATGGTGCTGCGCCGATTCCATGCCAACCTTCTCACCCGGGGCTATGCACCGCGGTCGGTGGCCAGAAAAGCATCGGCTGTCAGATCGTTCTTCGCCGACGCACTGCGGCGGGATCTGGTTGACTCCGACCCGTCGGCATCGCTGCCAACCCGCAGGCGGCCCGAGCGCCTACCGCGAGCGCTTTCGGCCCCGGTACTGGGGAACATGCTCGATGCTCTCGATGGCGACGACCCGATCTCGGTACGCGATCGAGCGTTGCTCGAAGTGTTGTACGGCACAGGCATACGCGTTTCCGAACTGGCCGCTCTGCGAGTGTCGGACGTCGAGGGTGTGGATCTGGTCCGGGTTCACGGCAAGGGAGGCCGGGAGCGAGTGGTCCCCTTGGCGGGGCCGGCGCGCCGCGGCGTTGACCGGTATCTCGCCGTGGCTCGTTCTCGGCTCGCCGGACCATCGGCCGATGATGCACTGTGGGTTGGAGCACGCGGCGGTCCGCTAGACACCAGGGGAGTTCGCAGGGTTGTCCAGAATCGCCTCGGTACCTTCCCTCACGCCCTGCGTCATTCGTTTGCCACTCACCTGCTCGAGGGCGGCGCCGACCTGAGAACGGTGCAAGAGTTGTTGGGACACATTGAACTGGCCACGACCCAGATTTACACTGCCGTATCCCGCCGTCACCTCAAGGCGACCTATGACCGATCGCATCCACGCGCCTGAACCCACCGACTCCGACATCAAGGAGTTCTGGGAGCGCTTCAAGAACGAGACCGACGAACGAGCTCGTGAAGGTTTGATCCTTCATTACTCGCCGTTGGTCAAGTTCGTGGCAGGCAGGGTCGGCGTCGGTCTGCCCCGCAATGTCGAGCAATCCGACCTCATCTCGTACGGGATGTTCGGACTGATCGATGCGATCGACAAGTTTGACCTGGACCGCAACATCAAATTCGAGACGTATGCGGTCAATCGGATCAGGGGAGCCATTCTCGACGAACTGCGGGCTCTCGACTGGGTTCCTCGCTCCGTGCGGGCGCGGGCCCGGGAGATCCAGCGCTCGCTCGATGAACTCGAACACAATCTCAAACGAAGCGCGACCGAGGACGAGCTGGCCGCGCACATGGGTCTCACCCTGGCAACGCTTCAGGATCAGCTCGGCGAGATCGCCGGGCTCGGCTTCGTTGCCTTGGACGAGTTGCTCGATCCGGGTGAGCGGGCATCGGCGACGATTGGTGATTTGCTGTCTGATGCACGCATGGGGACCCCGGGCGAATCGTTCGAGAAGCAGGAGACGAGGTACTTCCTCACGGATGCGATCAATCGTCTCCCGGAGCGCGAGCGCCTTGTCGTGACGCTCTACTACTACGAGGGCTTGACACTGGCCGAGATCGGGTTGGTTTTGGGCGTGACCGAGTCACGGATCTGCCAGATCCACACGAAGTCGGTGATGAGCCTTCGCAACAGAATGATCGAGCCGGGCGCTCAGTCGGCCTGACATCCGTAGGCCGGGGCTACACTCTCGCCCGATTACACACGTCTGCTGCAGACTCCCGCGGTCGGAGCGCGCCTCGGCGCGGGCTCCGGGGAAGGTCCGAGGGCAGGCGGAAGAAGCAACCGCGAACCAAGGAGGCACAGGTGGCCAACGTCACCATGCGACAACTGCTGGAGGCTGGCGTCCACTTCGGGCACCAAACCCGGCGTTGGGATCCCAAGATGCGCCCGTACATCTTCTCGGAGAGAAACGGGATCCACATCATTGATCTACGTCAGACCCTCGAAGCGGCCGAAAAGGCGCACGACCTGGCCCGCGATACGGTGGCCAAGGGTGGGACGGTGCTCTTCGTCGGGACGAAGAAGCAGGCACAAGGCGTCATTCAGGAAGCCGCTGAGAAGGCTGGGATGCCCTTTGTGAATCACCGCTGGCTGGGCGGGATGCTCACCAATTTCTCGACGATTCACAAGCGGATCCTCTACATGCGTGAGCTGGAGCGGATGGATGCATCAGGAGAAATGGAAGCCCTGCCCAAGAAGGAACGACTCCGATTGCGTCGTGAATTGGTCAAGCTCCAGACCGTCCTGGGCGGCGTCGGCGATATGCATCGTCGGCCGGAGGTTGTCTTTATCGTCGATGTGAAGACTGAGGCGATTGCAGTCAAGGAAGCTTCTCGGATCGAAGCGAAGGTGGTGGCGCTCGTGGACACCAACTGCAATCCCGATCTGATCGACTTCGTCATTCCCGGTAACGACGATGCCATTCGCTCGGCTCAGCTGATGGCTGATCTCATGGCCGAGGGGTGCATCGCAGGTACCGAGATCGCGACGGCGAAGGCCAAGGACGAGCCTGAGGAGACCGACGGCGATGAGTGACTTCACGGCAAAGGATGTCGCCGTGCTTCGCAAGGCGACAGGCGCTGGGATGATGGACGCCAAACGCGCCCTCACTGAGTCCGGGGGCGATGCTGAGCGCGCTGCCGATCTGCTGCGCGAGAAGGGTCTCGCCGCAGCCCGCAAGAGGTCGGACCGGGCCACCGATGAAGGCACAATTGGCCATTACCTCCACATGCAGGCAGATAGGCCGGTGATTGGTGTGCTCGTCGAACTCGCCTCGGAGACCGACTTCGTCGCCAAGAGCGATGCGTTCCAGGAGGCTGCTCGTGACATTGCGATGCATGTCGCTGCCTACCGCCCTCTGTGGGTGACTCGAGATGAAGTGCCGGTTGATGCCCTCGAGAAGGAAGAGAAGCTGATCGCTGCTCAGGCTCGCAATGAGGGCAAGCCCGAAAAGGTCGTCGAGAAGATCATCGAGGGTCGGATCGGCTCGTTCTACGAGGACAACGTGTTGTATGACCAGACCTTTGTGAACAAAGACAAGTTCGACGGGACGGTTGGTCAGATGGTGGAGCAGATGGTTTCGCAGATGGGTGAGAACATCGGGGTACGTCGCTTCGTGAGGGTCGGGATCGGGGAGACGGAATAGGAGTGAGCCACCGGGTCGCACTCAAGCTGTCGGGGGAGGCCTTCGCCGATCCTGAACTCGGGTACGGCATCGATCCCAAGACCATCCAATCGGTGGCAGCGGAGATCGCCGAGGTTCACGCCGAAGGCCATCGTGTAGCGATGGTCGTGGGCGGAGGCAACATCTTTCGGGGTCTGTCGGCGGCGGCGGCAGGCATGGATCGCGCCAACGCCGACTACATGGGGATGCTGGCAACGGTCATCAACGCTCTCGCCCTGCGCGATGCACTCGAGGCCGAAGGATGTCCCACCCGAGTGCAAACGGCCATAAAGATCGAGCAGGTAGCTGAGCCCTACATCAGGCTGCGCGCCATGCGCCATCTCGAGAAGGGCCGGGCCGTGATCTTTGCCGGTGGCACCGGGAATCCGTACTTCACAACCGACACCACGGTTGCGTTGCGGGCTGCCGAGATTGGTGCTGATCTGGTGCTCAAGGCGACGCGTGTCGACGGCATTTTCTCGGCAGATCCCGAGGAGGACCCGAGTGCGGAGATCTTCGCTGAGCTCAGCTACCTCGACGTGATCAACAAAGGTCTTCGGGTGATGGACAACACGGCCATTACGATGTGCATGGACAACGACCTGCCGATCCGGGTATTCAACATCAGCGTTGCGGGAAACATCGCTCGCGCCGTCCGCGGGGAGTCGATCGGGACGTTGGTCCGCTGAGAGGAGGCCACCGTGATCGAGGAACTCCTTGGCGAGGCCTCGGCAAAGATGGATCAGGCCGTGGAGCATGTCCGGGGCGAGTTTGCGACGGTTCGTACCGGTCGGGCAAACGCGGCGATCCTACATCGCGTGACTGTCGACTACTACGGGACCCAGACGCCGCTTCAACAGCTTGCGTCCGTTTCCGTCCCGGAGCCCCAACTGCTCCTCGTGCAGCCGTATGACAAGTCGGTCATCGGCGAAATCGAGAGAGCGGTGCAGTCCTCCGATCTCGGCCTCAATCCGTCGAGTGATGGCAACGTGATTCGTCTCGCGTTCCCTCAACTCAACGAAGAGCGGCGGCGGGAGCTGATCAAGGTCGTTCGCCATATGGCTGAGGAAGGACGGGTAGCAGTACGCAACGTCCGCCGGCATTCGAAGGACGATATCGAGTCACTCGATGGCGAAGTATCGGAGGACGACATCCGGAGGGGTGAACAGGAGCTACAGGAGATCACCGACAAACACACCCGTCGGATCGACGAGCTTCTCGAGCACAAGGAAGCCGAACTGCTCGAGGTGTGAGCCCGAGCAGGTCGAGGAGGCACCGTGACCGGAAACGATGACGGGGGGTTCAACCCGCATCCGGGTGACCCGTGGTATTCCGGACCATCCGATGGCACCGGGGCGGACTCAGAATCCGAGGCAGCACAGTCGGACGGTGCAGCTGATCAGAAGTCGAAGCCGGAGAAGAAGAAGAGGGAAAAGAAGAAGAAGAGAGAGAAGAGGGAGAAGGCGGAAAAGACGGAAAAGCGGCGTGGACGCCGAGAACGCGATGAGGCAGAGGTCGATGAAGCCTCCAGTGTCGCTTCCGACTTCGACCCGACGACGACCGCCTTCGACTCCTCCGACGATTCGTCCGACGGAGAACCTCTCCCCGACCAAGACGATCTCTTCGAGACCGTACTCGAGCGTGAGGGTCAAGCTTCGCGGCATCGGGAACCAGATGTCGACGAGGCGCCGCCCCCGGCTTGGACCATAGACTCGGCGCCCGGTTCTGATCAGTCCCTCCCAGTAGAGCAGCCATCCTGGGTCGGCCAGACCACTGGATCGACCCCGGGTGTCGAGACCGTCGGATTCGAACCGGCCGAGCTGGAGTCCGAGGACAAGGAAGACGCTCTTGATGAGTCACTCGGTTCGGAGCCTGATCTCGTAGGCGAGGTCGCCGAGGGGGAGCACCTAGAAGTCGGCGCTGAGCCATCGGGAGCACAGGCCGACTCTTCTGCGCCGAGTGAAGCCGACGAAGCCGGTGTGGACTCTGAGCACGAAGCCGGTGTGGACTCGGAGCACGAAACTGATGTCGACCCTGCTTCGATACCTGATCCCGAAGAGGGATCGTCTCTCGTCGGTGAGTACGGCGTTGCCGGACCAGAAGCGTTCGACGCTCTCGAAACGGATGACGCCAGCACCGGAGAACTCGACGATTGGGATGCCTTTATGGAGGGATCTCCACCGGCGTCCGGCCCGATCGAGCCCATGGAGGGTGACCTGCCCGAGGTGCCGGACGAGGTTCCGCCGACGGACCCCGCAGATGCTTGGGTCGAGCCGGAATCCAAGAAGCGGCGTGGCTTCTTTCGGAGAGGCAAGGCTGATCAAGCAGAGGAGATCATTGACGACGGCTTCGTCGGTTCCGCTCTCGAGGATGGGGTTGCCGCCGAGGAGCCGGATCCCAATCCATCACAGTTTGGCGCTCCCGCCGAGCTGCCGGCGGGCGACGATGCCTTCGAGGAATGGGTCGAGTCCGAGCCCAAGAAGCGGCGTAGCTTTCTGGGCAGGGGAGAGCGAGACGGCGTCGTGGAGGCCGGTGACCAGGATCTGGTCGAGGCTGAATGGGGCGCCGGGTCTTCCGAGAGTGCATTGCAGGATGCTGGCGGGTATCCCGCGGATGCCGACGATGCGGTCGATCCGAACTATGGGGAACTCGTGGAGTCGATCAGAGCCGAGTCCATTCTTGCCGCCGACGAGATCGTTTTGGCGGAGGGACCGGTTGATGATGTCGGCTTCGGGGTCGCCGACGAAGTCGAGCCTGACGGGGTCGCAGCGGCGGTCGCCGACGCGCTCGAAGTGTTGGAGAGCGGTGGCGAAGCCGAGTGGGACGAACCGATAGCCGCCCAGGAGTCTGTGTTCCCTGCGGAGTTGGGGAGTGACGAGTCTGAGTTTCCTGCGGAGTTGGGGAGTGACGAGTCTGTGTTTCCTGCGGAGTTGGGGAGTGACGAGTCTGTGTTTCCTGCGGAGTTGGGGAGTGACGAGTCTGTCGAACTGATCGCGGTTGAGCTCGCGGGCGGCGGGGAGCAGCCGGACCTGTTTGCGGATCCGCAGGACCAGCCTGTTGCGACAGACGGGGGCGGCGCCCCCGACGCGATCGAGCCGGAGCGCGATCTCTCGGAGCCGTCGACCGGCCCGGCGCCGTTGGAACCTGCCGACCCCATTCCGCGCGAGCCGGCCGATCCGGTGGTTGAGCACGCCTCCGACTGGGAGGGCGATCCGGGCCGGGTGCCCACTGCTTGGTTCGCAGGGATCGATGAAGACGAAGTGGTCCCGCCTTCGGCGGTCGACACTCCAGAGACAGACTGGCTCGGAGAATCCGCACCCGATCAGGGGGACCAGCAGGAGCAGTCTGAGCAAACCGACGTGTTCGACATAGAGGAGCCGGAACCGCCGTCCCAACCACAACCCATGCTGGGGGAGACTGTCGTCATCCCGGAGGGGTACGAGCCGTGGCAGGACGCGGTAGTCGATGCGGTCGAGCTCGGGGCCGAATCCCCGGTCGATCAAGGTACCTATGAGTACGAGCAGCCGATGGTCCAGGACGCCCCTCCGGCTGCGACTGATTTGCCGGTGGGTTTCGAGCCGTTCCCCGAGAGCACGGGCATCGAGCAATTCGATCTACCGGAAGAGTCAATGCTCGAAGAGATGGCGACCGAACAACCCGAAGAGCTCTGGGTGACAGACGACGTTGATGTCGCCGAGTTGTTGACCCAGGAGATGGAAACCCCGTTCCCATCGGGAGGGGACGAGCTGGAGGACCAGATCTACGCCGGAGCCGGGACCATCGAGCACCGCGATCTCGCGGCTGCAATCGCCGAAGGGACCGAAGAAGACACACAGTGGCAAGCGATCAGCGCGGCTATGCCAGGGGTGGAGACCGGTGTGCTCGGCTTTGAGGACGTCGCGGACTTGGGGAGCGGCGGAGAGTACGTCGCCCCGACTCGATCGGACATCGGGACTCGGGTCCTCACCGGTGTCGTTCTGATCGCTCTTCTCTTTGGCTCGTTGTTCCTCGCCGATGTCGCCTTTGTAGTTTTCGTCGGCCTCATGGTCATGCTCGGTCTCGTTGAGTTCTACGGTTCGCTGCGTCGGTCCGGGTACCTCCCGCTCAGCCTGTTTGGGATCGTCGGAGGCACTGGGACTTTGGTCGCGACCTGGTTCCACGGGCCGATGGCTATCCCCGCCGGCCTGTTGCTCACCTCGATGGTCACGTTCTTCTTCTATGCGTTCTCCCAAACCCGAAGAGATGCACTCTCGAACGCAGGGCTCACGATCCTCGGTGTCGGCTGGGTCATAGCAACCGTCGCCTTTGTGATCCCGATCGCGAGGGCACAAGACCATCTGGAGCTCGTCTTTGCCATCGTCGCGGTGACCGCGGCGACCGATGTCGGCGCGTATTCCTTTGGCCGGATGTGGGGCAGGAGTCCGCTCGCACCGGTCCTGTCTCCGAACAAGACGACAGAGGGTCTCGCCGGAGGTGTCCTGCTCTCCTTGGGTGTTGCGGGTGCCATCGGGTTCTTCGAACTCGGGCCTTTCGATCTCAGCTCCGCCCTAGCCCTCGGCGCGATCGCAGCTGTTCTGGCGCCGATCGGAGATCTTTCTGAGTCGATGATCAAGCGAAGCCTTGGAATCAAGGACATGGGATCAATCCTCCCGGGACATGGAGGAGTACTCGACCGGATAGATGCTTTCTTGTTCGTCATCCCGGCCGCGTGGGTGTTCTACGAGGCGATCGGCTACTTGGGGTGACCCGACTAGTCGTGTTGGGGGCGACCGGGTCGATCGGGCACCAGACTCTCGAGGTGGCGGATCGGCTGGAGCTCGAGGTGCATGCCATTGCGGCCAGGAGGGCCTCCGACGCCTTGTTGGAGCTTGCCACCGTCTACCCGGATGCTCGAGTAGGTGTCGCCGGTCCGACTCCGTCTGAGCGGGAGCAACTGATGGCGACACTCGGCGATCGGGTGCTGTTCGGTCCCGAAGCACTCGTGGAGCTTGCAGCAACTCCTGAAGCGACGGTGGTCAATGGAACGGTCGGCGTCGCTGGGCTTCCGGCGTCCGTCGCGGCACTGGTGGCCGGGAATCGGCTTGCTCTTGCCAACAAGGAGAGCCTCGTTGCCGGCGGCGATGTCGTGCTGAATGCCCGCGATCGAGGTGGAGGAAGACTGGTGCCCGTCGATAGTGAGCATTCGGCGATCTACCAATGCCTGGTCGGGGAGCCGCCCGCATCGGTGCGGAGGCTGATTCTGTCCGCCTCGGGCGGCCCTTTCAGGGGGAGAACATCCGACCAGGTCGAGTCTGCGACCGTCGACGAGGCGTTGGACCATCCCACCTGGCAGATGGGACCGAGGATCACGATCGACTCGGCCACGCTCATGAACAAGGCGTTCGAGGTCATTGAAGCTCACCACCTGTTCGGGATCGACTACGACCGGATCGATGTGGTCGTGCATCCCCAGAGCATCGTGCACTCACTCGTCGAATTCGTGGATGGGTCCTTCAAGGCGCATCTCGGTGAGCCCGACATGCGGGTACCGATTCAGTATGCGATCACGGAGCCTGATCGCGCGACCGGTCCGGCGGCGCCCTTCGATCTCGTCGGAAGATCTCTGTCCTTCGAAGAGCCCGATCGGGAGGCATTCCGTTGCCTCGATCTCGGGTATGCCGCAGGACGAGCCGGCGGATCGGCTCCTGCGGCATTGAACGCTGCCGATGAGATAGCGGTTCTGGCCTTCCTGGAGCGGCGCATCGGGTTTGGTTCGATTGCCGCGATCGTGGAGCGCACTCTCGAAGATGTGGAGCACCGGACGCTCACATCGGTTGACGATGTGCTCGACATGGATCGGGAGGCTCGTGCCATCGCTCACGGTCATGTCGGTGGCTCGTGCTAATCGAAGGTGCTCGGTAGCGTGGTGCCTTCCCGACGGAGCCAAATCAGATGACCGGCGGTCTCATTGTTCTCTTCGGCATCATCGCCATGGTGATGGTGCACGAAGGCGGCCACTTCATTGCCGCAAAAGCCACCGGCATGAAGGCGACCGAGTTCTTCTTCGGTTTTGGGCCGAAGCTGTGGTCGACCCGGCGCGGTGAGACCGAATACGGGGTAAAGGCGATTCCGCTTGGCGGATACGTCCGCATCATCGGCATGAACCCGTACGAGGAGGTCGCAACGGAGGATTTGGGACGGACATATCGCGAGCAGTCCTATTGGCAGAAGTCCGTGGTGGTCTTGGCCGGGGTCGCCAGCCACTTCGTCGTCGCGTTCCTCATCTTCTTCTTCGTGGCAACCGTTGTAGGACTCGAGGAAAGGACGACCACCGTCACTGAGGTAGTTGCCGAGTTCGATGACGGGTCGGTCACTCCGGCAGCGGTAGCCGGGATTGAGCCGGGCGACAGGATTCTGCGGATCGACGGTATCGAGGTCGGTACTTGGGGTGAGATCGTTGGTGAGATCCACGCCAATCCCGGCGAGGTTGTGCCGATTCGGATCGAGCGAGACGGAGAGCAAATGGTCCTCGTCACCACGCTGTTCGCAGTTGACGACGATGCCGGGGGAAAGCGCGGTTTCCTGGGGATTGTGACTTCACGATCGGTACGAATGAACCCCGCTGCCGCACTCGTCGACTCTGGAGCCTCTGTCGGTCAAGCGACGAGGTTGTCCGTCAGCGGGATGTGGCAACTGTTCTCAAGTCTCGGTGATCTCGTTCAGGCCACGTTCACCGGCGATACCGAAACAATCGATGAGACCCGACCTGCCAGCCCAATCGGGCTGGTGCGCATCGGGGCTCAGACCGAGGATTTTGGGATCGGATTCACCCTCGAACTGCTCGCCCTCGTAAACATCTTCGTGGGGTTGTTCAACCTGATTCCGATGTACCCACTCGATGGCGGTCACTTCGCCGTCGCCACATACGAGAAGGTTCGGGGCCGCGAGGCGGACGTGGCCAAGCTGGCGCCAATCGCGGCGGCAGTCGTCATATTCATGGTGTTGCTCGGGGTGCTGGCGATCTACCTCGATATCGCCAACCCGCTCACTCTCTGATGATCGAACGCAAGCGAACCAAGCAGATTCGCGTCGGCGATGTCGCCGTCGGGGGAGATGCCCCCGTGTCGGTACAGTCGATGACGACCACCAAGACGGCAGATGTCGACGCCACCCTGGCCCAGGTCTACGCCTTGCGCGGAGCGGGTGCCGACATCGTTCGAATCACCTGCAACGACATCGACGCAGCCCAGGGACTTGCCGAGATCGTTCCCAGGTCACCCGTGCCGATCGTCGCCGATATCCATTTCCAGTACCGGTTGGCGCTTGCTGCATTAGAAGCCGGGGTCGATGGCCTCCGACTCAATCCTGGCAATATCCGCAAGGCCGCCCACATCAAGGCGGTGGCGTCGGCTGCAAGCGATCGCAAGGTTCCGATCCGCATTGGGGTGAATGCGGGCTCTCTCGACAAGGATCTGTTGGACAAGTACGGCTCGGCACAACCGCAGGCGCTGGTGGAGTCGGCGCTCGCTGAGGTGCATCTGCTCGAGGGCGCCGGCTTCACAGACATCAAGATTTCGGTCAAGCACAGTCATGTTCCGGCGATGGTCGAGTCCTACCGCCTCCTTTCCGAATCGGTTGATTACCCGCTGCACCTGGGTGTCACGGAGGCGGGTCCGCCTCCGGCTGGGGTCATGAAGTCGGTTGCCGGCATAGCCACGCTGCTGCTCGAAGGCATCGGAGACACGATCCGGTTCTCCCTCACCGCCAACCCGATTGAGGAGGCCGAGGCCGGCAGGCGGCTGCTCGAGCAGTTGGGCTTGCGGGAGCGGTCGAGCCTCGATCTCGTTGCCTGCCCATCGTGCGGTCGCGCCGAAGTCGATGTTGTCGCCGTCGTTACCGAGGCTCAGCAGGCCCTCGAGGCCGAGAAGCTTCCGATCCAGGTGGCGATCATGGGGTGCGTCGTAAACGGTCCCGGGGAGGCTCGCGAGGCCGATATCGGTATCGCGGCCGGCAAGGGGAAAGGGCATCTCTTTATCAAGGGGCAGGTGGTTCGGGTCGTGCCGGAGGATGAGATGGTGGAGGCCCTCGTCGAAGAAGCGCGCAAGCTGGCAGACGAGGGTGTCGAAGCACGGCTCGCTGCTGCCGATGCCTCGGCCCAGGAGCTTGCTAGTACGACCGCCACCGAGCTGCTGGCGGCCCAAGGCGATGCCAACCGAGCTGCCGAGAGGAAGGCCCGTGTCGCTGAGGTGGCGGAAGGCAACTGAGTCTGCAGTCCCTAGTTTCCAGTCTTCAACCAACTGGAGAGGATTCGACAGATGACTAGATGCTGGCGACTACTCTCCTCGGCCTGATGCGCTGGTCTCGCGCCTTCATTCCCACGCTACGTGATGATCCCGCCGACGCCGAGGCGGTCAATCATCGCTTGCTGGTCCGCGGCGGCTTCATCCGGCGTCTCATGGCCGGTTCCTGGTCGCTCCTCCCGCTTGGGATGAAGGTGACGAAACGGATCGAGCAGATCATTCGCGAGGAGATCGATGCGATCGGCGGCCAAGAGATGCTGCTCCCGGTGGTGCACCCCGGTGAGATTTGGAAGAAGACCGGCCGGTGGGACGACGTGGAAGGCATTCTCGTAAAGTTCACCGACCGGCGCGACACCGATCTTCTCCTTGCCATGACGCACGAGGAGATCTTTAGCTCGATCGCCACCGAGCTCACCTCCTATCGCCAATTGCCTCAGCTTTGGTACCACCTGCAGACGAAATTCCGCGATGAGCAGCGTTCCAAAGGCGGCCTGTTGCGCGTTCGCGAGTTCACGATGAAGGACTCGTACACGTTTGACATCGACGAGGCAGGTCTGGCTGTCCAATTCGATCGGCACTACGACGCATACAAGAAGATCTTTTCGCGTCTTGGCATGAAGGCGATCCCCGTGCACGCTTCGAGCGGCTGGATGGGTGGATCGGAATCGGTTGAGTTCATGGTCGAGTCGGAGGCCGGCGAAGACGACATCGCGTACTGCCCCTCCTGCGAGTACGCCGCCAACACGGAGACGGCGACGAGTCGCCTGACCCCAATCCAGGATGAACCATGGGACGGCGACGTGGAGCGATTCGCTACTCCCGGCATCAAGACGATTGCTGCTCTAGCCGAAGCCTTCGATTTCGCTGCGGCGGATCGCCAGATCAAGAGCCTGCTCTACATGGTCGGAGACGAGCCGGTTCTGCTCTTGCTCCGCGGCGACCATGAGCTGATGGAGCAGAAGCTGGTCGATGCCCTCGAGACGTTCGAGGTGCGACCGGCGCATGAGGAGGAAATCGTGGCCGCGCTGGGTGCTCACGCCGGCAGCCTCGGGGCGGTGGGCCTCGGGGGAGTCCGGATCATCGCCGATCCCGCTCTGCGAGACCGCTCCAACATGACTACCGGAGCCAACGAGGATGATTGGCATTTGCGCGGTGTCGACCTCGGGCGCGACATCGTCGTCGATACATGGCTCGACATGCGGTTGGTGGCAGCCGGGGAGGCCTGCCCCGAGTGCGGTGAGCCGCTCCAGGTGAAGAGAACGATCGAGGTCGGTCACATATTCAAGCTGGGGACCAAGTTCAGTGAAGCCCTCGGGATCTCGGTGGCCGACGAAAAGGGGGACGAGCGCGTCGTATGGATGGGTTCGTATGGGATTGGGGTCGGTCGCAACATGGCAGCCATTGTGGAGTCATCATTCGATGAATCCGGGATCGTGTGGCCGATCTCGGTCGCTCCGTACGAAGCTGCGATCACGGTTGTGAAGATGGGCGATGATGCCACCGTGACGGCGGCAGATTCCCTTTACGAGGACCTTCAGTCAGAGGGAGTCGACGTGATCATCGACGATCGGGATGAACGCCCCGGTGTGAAGTTCGCCGATGTCGAACTCATCGGAATTCCATACCGGATAACTGTCGGACCGCGCGGTCTGGCAGACGGGACGGTCGAGGTCATGCGTCGAGCCGATGGGTCGGTCGAGTCGATCCAGGTCGCTGAAGCAGCCTCGTCCGTGGCTGCGATGATCCGGCGAGATCGGGGCGAATAGGCCTCCAACAGGGGTGATCTCTGGGATGGGAGCCCCTGGTATACTCGCGCCCCAATCTAGGACGCTGTTGGAAGTGGGCGCCCGAGCCCACTTCTTTCTATGAGGAGTGCAAAATGGTGACCGCAACGGGCGGCCCAAGAGGGGATATCGCTGATCGGCTCTGGGACACCCTGGAGTCGTACTTCGAGGCTGAAGGCGTGGAGCTCGACGATCTCGAAGTACGCGGTAGTGGTCGCATCGTGCGCGTCATCGTCGATGCTCCAGGCGGTATAGGTGTGGATCGCATTGCGGAACTGTCGCGCGGAGTGGCGCGTCTGCTCGACACCACCGAACCAGTAGACGGCTCCTACACCCTCGAGGTCACGTCGCCCGGCTTGGAGCGCTTGCTGCGCCGCCCGAGTCATTTTGAGAAGGCGATTGGTCGCGAAGTCGATGTCAAGACCACAGAGGAGATCGAGGGTTCGAAGCGGCATCGCGGCGTTCTCGAGGGCATCGGCGAGGGAAGGCTGCGGCTCGCCGTGGACGGCACAACACGAACCGTTCCGTTGCAGTCGGTTGCTCAGGCACGAACGATCTTCCGGTGGGAGAAGGCTCCCAAGCCCGGTGGCAAGCGAGGGAAGCGGTGAACGAGAATTTCATGGAGGAACTCGACCTCCTGGAGCGCGAGAAGGGTGTGTCGAAAGAGACCATCCTCGACGCGCTCGCCAATGCCATGGTGGCGGCATACAAGAGGAGCCCTGGAGCAGCCGAAGAAGCTCGGGTGACGATCGACACCGACACCGGCGAGATGATCGTCTACGGCCAGGAGCTCGACGAGGACGGCAACGTGGTTCGGGAGTGGGAAGACACCCCAGATGATTTTGGCCGTATCGCCGCCCAGACCGCCAAGCAAGTGATCGTGCAGCGGCTGCGTGACGCCAAGCGGACGCAGGTCTTTGAGATCTATCAAGGGCGCGAGGGCGATCTCGTAACCGGGATCGTCCAACAGTCGGATCACCGGACTGTGATGCTCGATCTTGGTAACGCCGAAGCCGTGATGCCGTCGGGCGAGAAGATTCCCTACGAGCGGCTGGAGCGCGGCGCCAGAGTCAAGGCTCTCATTGTGGAAGTGAGAGAGGAGTCGAAGGGCGCACCTATAGTCGCGAGTCGAAGCCACCCGGACTTCATCCGGAGGCTGTTCGAACTCGAAGTGCCGGAGCTGGTCGAGGGGACCGTCGAGATCAGGGCGATCGCTCGCGACGCGGGCCACCGCACCAAGATCGCCGTCGCCTCTAACGATCCGAACGTCGATCCGGTTGGAGCCTGTGTCGGAGCCAGGGGGAGCCGGGTGCGGCAGGTGGTCAACGAATTGCGCGGGGAGAAGGTCGATATCGTCCCTTGGCGAGAGGACACCACTGAGTTCATTTCCGATGCTCTCAGTCCCGCCAAAGTGCGTCAGGTGATTCTCGACGAGGATGAGATGGAGGCGATCGTGGTCGTTCCCGATCGAGAGCTTTCGCTCGCCATCGGCAAGGAAGGCCAAAACGCCCGACTCGCCGCGCGCCTTTCCGGCTATCGAATCGATATCCGCTCGGAGACCGAGCACGCGACAGGTACCGCACCCTCCGCAGGGAGCGGTGCGCCGGAGGCATCGGGTGACGGACCGGCGAGCACCGAAGAGGTCGCGGAAACTGCGCCGGATTCCGAGGTCGCAGAAGTACCAGAGGAAGCTGCGGGGGACGAATCGACCGAGCAGGAAGCGATCGAGGGATCGGATGACGGGGCTCCGGCGGAGGAAGCTGGAACTCCCGACGCCGTTGCCACCGATGAGGCACCGGTTCAAGATACCGAGACCGAACCTGCAGAAGAGGACCCACCCGCCGAGGTGTAGTTGTCCCGTGGCACAATGACGGCCCGGAGAGTGATGTATGCGCGTCTATGAACTAGCCAGAGAGCTCGACGTCGAGTCCAAGGACTTGGTGGCACGCGCTCTGGATCTTGGAATCGAGGTGAAGACGGCTTCGTCGGGACTGTCCGACGAGGATGCCGAGCTCCTCAAGTTGTCCTATGCCGAGGAACGAGGCGAGTCTGCGGATGCGGCGCCCGAGCCGGTAGAAGCCGAAGAAGCGACCGACGCCACTGAGACCGATGCCACCGAGACCGACGAGGTCGATGCTTCCGACGCCGACCCTTCCGATGGCGAGGTCGAGCCCGAAGCACGCCGGCGCCGGACGGTCACCGTGGCCGAAGGCATCACCGTGCAGGAGTTCGCCGAGCTGACTCGCCGTCCGGTCGGGATCGTCGTCAGGGAACTCGTCACTCGCGGCCAGATGGCAGGTGCCACTCAACCGATTCCGATAGATCTTCTTCCCGTGGTCGGGGAGGCTCTCGGCTACGAAATCGAAGTAGAGGCGACCGCAGCAGCAGAGGACACCGTCCAGCCGCTCGTACGCGCCAAGCGAGTGTTCGATGACGATCCGGACGATCTGGTGCTCCGACCGCCGGTCGTGACAGTCATGGGCCATGTCGATCACGGTAAGACGCAGCTGCTCGATTCGATTCGGCGCGCCAACGTCGTCGAGGGCGAAGTAGGCGGCATCACCCAGCACATCGGTGCCTATCAGGCGCAGGTAGGCGACCGCAAGATCACATTTATCGATACGCCGGGCCATGAGGCGTTTACGACGCTCCGGGCGCGTGGCGCCGAAGTAACCGACATTGTGGTTCTCGTAGTGGCGGCGGACGACGGCGTGATGCCGCAGACGGTCGAGGCGATCAGCCATGCCAAGGCGGCGAACGTACCGATCGTGATAGCCATCAACAAGATCGACCTCGAATCCGCCAATCCCCAATCAGTGCGCGCTCAGCTGACCGAGCACGGCCTTGTCGTGGAGGAACTCGGCGGCGACATCGTGAGCGCAGAAGTATCGGCGCTCACCGGAGCGGGGATCGACCAGCTGCTCGAATACATCGACCTCATCGCCGAACTCGAAGAGTTCAGTGCCAACCCTTCGGTTCCTGCTTCCGGAACGGTGATCGAGGCCCAGCTCGACAAGGGGCGTGGCCCCGTCGCCACGGTCATCGTCCACAGGGGCACCCTGCGGCGAGGCGATGCTCTTGTTGCCGGACCCGTCTCGGGGAGGATCCGGGCCATGTTCGACGAGAGAGGCGACCAGCTCACCGAGGCTCCCCCGAGCATGCCGGTGCTCACGATGGGATGGGATGAGGTGCCTCAAGCGGGGGACTACTTCGAGGTCGCCGCCAACGACAGGGCGGCCCGCGCCATGGCGGCCGAGCGCGTCAGCGAGGCTCGGAGCGAGGAATTCGTTGTTCCGACGGCTGCAGAGCGTCTCACCACCCTCCTCGAGAAGCTCAGGACGGCCGAGCATGCCGAGCTTCCGATGATTGTGAAGGCGGATGCCCATGGTTCGTTGGAGGCTATTCGCGACGCCGTTGCCAAGATTCAGCGGGACGATGGTCGTGTGACGATCGTTCACACCGCAGTGGGCGGAATCACCGAGAACGACATCATCCTGGCCGAGGCCACCGAGTCCGTGATCTTTGGATTCAACGTCCGTCCTGATGCCAAGGCGAGGCGGGCAGCAGAGGAAGCGGGTATCGAGGTCAGAACGTATCGGATCATCTACGAACTTCTCGATGACGTGGAAGCGATGCTCGTCGGGCGGTTGTCGCCCGAGGAGATTGAGCAGCTGCTCGGATCCGCCGAGGTGCGCGAGACTTTCCGTGCGCCCCGTTTTGGGATGATCGCTGGCTCGTACGTCACCGAAGGTGAGATCAACCGGGGGGCTCGGGTTCGACTCGTACGGGATGGTGTTGTCGTCTACGACGGAACGATCGGCTCGCTGCGGCGCTTCAAGGACGATGTGCGCACGGTCGCCTCCGGGTTCGAGTGCGGTATCGGTCTCGATAACTTCCGCGACATCAAGGAGGGGGACGTTCTCGAGTCGTATGAGGTGCGAGAGGTCGCCAGGACGTAGGGCGGCCATGCGATGTACGCCGCCGGCCTCCGTCTCGAATTCCGACTCCCGAACTGTTCCTCCCTCAAGGAGAAACGGCGTCGGCTCCGTCCCCTGCTTGATCACCTTCGACGCCGGATGGAGCTATCGGCCTCCGAAGTCGATCATCACGATGTCTGGCGGCGCACTGCCATCGGTGTCGCCGTCGTCGCCCCTCAAGCTGGTCGTCTCGATGAGATCATCGAACGAATCCGGCGTTGGGCTCTCGAGCTCGAGCATGCAGAGCTTGTCGAGCTCGAGGTCGGCCATGTGGAGATGCCGTGAGTAGGGGAAGCTCGCGGATGCGGAGGGTCAATGAGTCGCTACGCGAGGTGATTGCCGGCGAGCTGACTCGGCTCAAGGATCCGGGACTCGGTTTTGTCACAGTCACCGGCGTGGTCGTGAGTCCCGATCTGCGTGCAGCCCGCGTCTACTACTCGGTTCTCGGTGATGACGCAGAGAAGCAGTCGACCCAATCGGCCCTGGAGCGTGCCGCCCCGCGCGTGCAAGGTGTGGTGGGGCGAGAGGTTCGCCTCAAATACAACCCGAGGCTCGTGTTCGTCTTCGATGAATCGATAGAGGAGGGCTTGCGCATGGAACGTTTGCTACAGGAGATAGCGGAGACCGATGATGGCGCGTGAGGCGCTAGGCGCTGCGATCGAGGCCATAGCTGCCGCAGAGTCGCTGGCCATCACCTGCCACATCAACCCCGACGGTGATGCTCTGGGGTCGGCACTTGCTCTGGCACACGCGGCCCGTCGCACCGGGGTCGATGCCGTGGTGTCGTTCGGTGGTGAGTTCGTCGTTCCTGATTCACTGTCCTTTCTCGACCTCGATCCTTTGGTGCCGATCGATGCCTTTCCGGAGGAGCCGGAGTGCCTGGTCGTCTTTGATGTCGCCGCCCCCGATCGCCTAGGCGAGATCGCCGTCATCGCCGAGCACGCAGGCACCGTCGTTGTGATCGATCACCACGTCTCCAACGATGGGTTCGGCGACATCGCGGTCATCGATCCGGCCGCGGCGGCCTCGGCACAGCTGGCGACGTATCTGATCGAAGGACTCGGTTGGCCGATTGACGAGACGGTGGCGCTGTGCCTGATGACGGGATTGGTGACCGACACCGGCCGCTTCTCGTACTCGGCCACCACCGGGGAGGTCTTGCGGGTTGCCGCCCGGCTTCTGGATGCCGGGGTCAAGCCGGAGGTGATCGGACAGCACGTCTACGAAGCGGCGCCGTTCGGATACCTGGCGGTTTCAGCTGCCGTACTCGGCCGGGCCGTGCTCGATCGTCGCCGAGCATTTGTGTGGTCGACCGTAACGAAGGCGGATCTCGAGTCCGCCGGTGTGGAGTACACACAGACAGACGGGCTCATCGACGATCTCCGCATCGCAAGAGAGGCCGATGTAGCGCTGTTGCTCAAAGAGACCCCTGCCGGATGGAAAGGAAGCCTACGTTCGCGCGGTGGTACCGACGTGGCTGCGATTGCTGCTTCATTTGGTGGCGGTGGTCATCACAATGCTGCGGGTTTCCACGCTGCGGGGCCCAGCGGGGAGATCGTCGAGCGGATCGGAAAGGCCATCGATGGCTGAAGGATTCCTTCTGGTGGACAAGGCCGGTGGTTGGACGAGCCACGATGTTGTCGCCAAGTGCCGTGGGATCTTTGGAGAGCGTCGCATCGGTCATGCCGGCACGCTGGACCCGATGGCGACCGGGCTGCTGGTACTCGGAGTGGGTCGCGCAACGCGGTTGCTCAGGTACGTTCAGGAAGGCGTCAAGCAGTACGTGGCCCGGGTTGGATTCGGGATTGCCACCGACACGCTCGATGCCGACGGAGCAATCCTCGAGCGGGAGCCGATGGATTTTGCGCCCGAGGAGTTGACGGCTGCTGCGACCCGCTTCCTGGGCACCATCAGTCAGGTGCCCCCGATGGTCTCGGCGGTAAAGGTCGGAGGTCGTCGGCTTTATGAACTCGCGCGCGAAGGCATCGAGGTCGAGCGGAAGCCGCGCACCGTTGAGATCCACGAAATCGACGTGCTCGACGTTACGCCCGGGCCGTACCCGGAGGCTGAGATTGCGGTCAAGTGCGGTTCGGGCACCTACATTCGAACCCTCGCCGACGATTTGGCGCAGACGCTTGGAGGGCGTGCGCATCTCACAGCTCTACGGAGGACTGCGATAGGGCCACACGATGTAAACCGTGCCCGCACAATCGAAGAGATCAGTGTGCTCGAGGATCCGACCGCGGCAATCCTCGGTATGTCGGATGGGCTTGAAGACCTCGGCGCTCTCGTCGTAGACCAAGAGACCGTGTCGGGCGTTTCCAACGGCGTGGTCTTCGCCGCTGCCGCGCTCGGTGCCGGCGATCCTGGTTCCTACAGAGTCGTCGACGAAGAAGGGACACTTCTAGCCGTGTACGCCTCCGATGGGAGGAGGGCCAAACCTGAGGTGGTGGTGGCATGAGAATCCTGCGGGGTGCTCCGAGCACTTGGGACGCCGGAGAGTCTTTGGCGCTGGCGATAGGTGTATTCGATGGGATCCACATCGGGCATCACCATGTCTTGCGTCTGCTGCTTGAGGCGGCCGATTCGCGGGGGCTCAAACCGGCGGTCCTCACATTTGATCCGCACCCGCTGGCGTTGGTTGCTCCCCAGGTCGCCCCGCGGATGCTCACCACCATCGATCAGAGGATCGAGCAGTTGGATGCTCTGGGTGTCGAACTGGTCGCGGTCCTGGCCTTCAACGAGGCGGTGCGCGGCATGTCTGCAACGGCATTCGTCGAGGACATTCTCGTCAAGCGATTGAGGGCCGGCTTTGTGGTTGCCGGGGAGGATTTCCGATTTGGCGAGAACCGGGCCGGCAATGTTGCTCTGCTCGGAGAGGTGGGGAGCGAACTTGGTTTCGAGACTGTGACGAGCCCCCTCGTCGGCGCTGCGGAGCCCGTCTCGTCGACTCGGATCAGGCAGGCATTGGAGACCGGCGACGTCACTGCGGCGGCCGCATTGCTTGGTCGGAGCTACGAGTTGGTTGGGACCGTCGTTCCCGGCGCCGGCCGGGGGTCGGAGCTTGGCGCTTCGACGGCCAACGTCGATGTGGATGCGACACTTTCGATTCCTCGTCGTGGGGTGTACGCGGTTCGGGCAGGGGTCGGCGAGCTGGTGCCGGCTGTGGCGAATATCGGGGTGAGGCCGACGTTCGGCGAGGGAGTGGAGACAGTGGAAGTCCATCTCATTGATCGCTTTGTCGACATCGTTGGTGATGCGGTCCGAATTGAATTCGTCGCTCGGATTCGTGATGAGTGGACGTTTGCTGGGATGGCTGAACTGGCCGACCAAGTCAGAGCTGATATCGAGGCCGCAAGGTCGATCCTGTCCTGACGCCTCGCCCATGCGCGACAAAGGTTGCGAGCCACCGACCACAACCCCCTTGCCGGGTCGTCTCGGAGCGGGCAGGGTGTTTCTACCTCGTCCCGGAGCCGTCATCACCTCAGCCGCACTCTTTGTGGGACTCGCTTTGCTCGGCGGCGGGACCCTCGAGTTGGCAGGGCAAGACACCGAGCCCGTAGTCACAGAACCCGCGCCCGCTCCGCTCGAATCATCACCTGCGCCCACTGGTGAAAGCCCACCCGATCCGCTGACCGGGCTGCTTGGGCTGGCCGCCGTGGCCGCGGCTCTAGCGGCGCTCCAGCGCAGTAAGGATGATCTGAATCCGGGATCAGGTCTATCTCTCGACACCGGCCCGGTGGTGGTGTTCGTTCCGGGTCACGGGCAGGCTCACGGTTCCGCGGCGTTTGCCGATCTCATCGAGCACATGGAGATTGACGAAGGGTCGGTACGTCATTTCGACTACCGATGGGTCGGCGGCGGCTCCAGTGCTGCGTTGGCCAGCGAGCACGTCGCCATCGATAGCGCGGTTTCGTCGCTCAACTCCTTTCTGGCCGGGGTGGCCGGGGATGGGCGCGAGATCTACCTCGTTGGGTTCAGCAAGGGTGGTGCGACCGTGGCCGAACTGGTGGCGGATTGGGACGACGGGCGTTGGGGGCCGTCGGAAGCCGTTGTCGGGGCCGCGCTGCTCGACCCGCCTATCGCCCGTGGCCCCCACGGCCGCTTGCAGAGCATCGGTCGGCTGTGGGGTTCCTTGCCGGACGACGGTGGATACGACCCCATCCATTGCACATTCCTCGGCTTTGGCTGTTCCGATCGAAGGGTGGACCTCGGGTCGCGAGCCGGGGTGGAGGTTGTCGTGGTCAGAAACCCGAAGGCGGCCGTCACCTCGTTCGGAGATCATCCGGCCGGTTTGCGGGTCTACGATGCCGCCGACGACGGGCCCACGATCTGGGGCCAGTTGGCCAGGAACCCCTTTGCGCTCCCGCGGCGGATTGCCGAGGCGCATGATGCCGTCCTGCACGATCCGAAGGTGGCGGACTGCATTGTGGCCGAGCTGCGGTCGGGTACCTGCGATCTTCCGAGCGCGAATCCGGTGCCTCGTCTCCCCGGTATCACCCGCGGGGTTGGCCGCGCTCCGGCTCCGCAGAAGGTTCTCTAGGTTGCAGGCTGGCGGACCTGGGTGATTCTGCTCGGGTCGTCTTGGCACACGCGCCGGGTGTGGTTACAATCCCGTCCGGCCGGAGCAGTCCGCCCCGGCCGTCTCTCATGACAGAAACCAAGACCATCGTTGACGAGTATGGCTCACATGCCACGGACACGGGTTCGCCCGAGGTCCAGGTTGCGCTGCTCACCGAGCGGATCGACCACCTCACCGAGCACCTGAAGACCCATCAGAAGGATCATCACAGCCGGCGAGGATTGCTCATGATGGTGGGGCGCCGTCGGCGTCTCCTCGACTATCTGCAAGCGCAGAACGTCGAGCGGTATCGCAGCATCATCGCCCGACTCGGGCTCCGACGCTGAGAAAGGTGGCCTTTCGGTCGCCTTTCGTGGTGTCATGGGGGGACACGAAGACGGGAGTCTGCTCGTCAGTTGCTAGTTGCCACCCCTCCGGCCCATTCAGAGAACCGCCTGAGGTGTGACCACTGGTAATTGTCGGCGCCTCCCCAGACAGAAGAGAGAGAGCGTTGTCAAAACACTCCACCCGCGCCGTCGTAGGTGACGTCGCGATCGAATTCACTGCGGGCGAACTCGCCCCGCAGGCCGATGGGGCGGTTCACGCCTCGATTGGCAAGACCGAAGTCCTGTCCACCGCCGTCGGCGCTCGCCGTATCCGTGAGGGCATCGACTTTTTCCCGCTGACGGTCGACGTCGAAGAGCGGATGTACGCAGCCGGGAAGATTCCTGGCTCGTTCTTCCGCCGTGAGGGTCGTGCGACTGATCGCGCCACCCTCACGGCCCGCCTCATCGATCGTCCGTTGCGCCCGTCGTTCGCCGACGGGTACAAGTGCGAGACCCACATCATCGCCCTGATCACTTCGGTCGATGGCGAGAACCCATACGACGTGATTGCGCTCAATGCGGCATCCGCAGCCCTCACCATCAGTCCGATCCCCTTTGAGGGACCGATCTGTGGTGTTCGCTTGGCCTACTCGCACGGCGAATGGATAGCGATGCCCACCTTCGAACAGTTGGCCGACTCGGTCTTTGACCTCGTCGTGGCCGGCAAGCGCAACGAGGCAGGCGAAGTCGATATCGCCATGGTCGAAGCCGGCGCCACTGAAGATGCGTTGCGGCTCATCGAGGACGGCCAGGCGCCGACCGATGAGGATGCGGTCGCTCAGGGTCTCGAACTGGCCAAGGGGCATATTGCAACCATCATCGATGCTCAGCTCGAACTGCGCGAGATGATGGGTGAGCCTACGCCGGTCGAGTGGCCGCTGGTCGAGGGCCTCGGCGACGAGCTGTCCGACCGGATGGATGGACCAACTCGCGAGGCGCTGGCCCCTGTCGTGCAGATTGCCGGCAAGCACGAGCGTCAGGACGCCGAGAAGGCGGCCCGCGAATCTGTCTTCGAGGGCCTCGGTATCACCGAGGATTCAGAGGAGTATGGAGACGCCAAGAAGGTCTTCAAGGCGATCAGTAAGAAGGTCATGCGTGAGCGTGTGATTAACGAGGGCATCCGCCTCGACGGGCGCGGCGTGACGGACGTACGTCCCATCTCGGTGCAAGTCGGCACGGTCGGCTCGGCACACGGTTCGGCGCTTTTCCAGCGCGGTGAGACCCAGGTGCTCAACGTATCGACGCTCGGCATGCTCCGTATGGAGCAGATGCTCGACACGATCAGCCTGGAAGAGTCGAAGCGATACATGCATCACTACAACTTCCCGCCGTTCTCGACGGGTGAGACCGGATTCATGCGCGGGCCCAAGCGCCGCGAGATCGGTCACGGGGCGCTCGCCGAGAAGGCGGTACTCCCGGTGGTTCCGACCGCCGACGAGTTCCCGTATGCATTCCGGCTCGTTTCCGAGGTGCTCAGCAGCAACGGTTCGTCCTCGATGGCATCGGTCTGCGGTTCGAGCTTGTCGCTGATGGACGCTGGTGTGCCGACGAAGGCCGCAGTGGCCGGCGTGGCTATGGGGCTGATCGCTCACGATGACGGCTTTGTGACCCTTACCGACATTCTCGGTGTCGAGGACGCGCTTGGAGATATGGACTTCAAGGTGGCCGGCACCGCCGACGTTATAACGGCGCTCCAACTCGACACCAAGATCGAGGGGCTCCCGGCGGAGGTGCTTGTTGGAGCGCTGGCTCAGGCCCGCGACGCACGACTGCACATCCTGTCCGAGATGGGCAAAGCCATCTCGGAGCCTCGCGCCGACCTCAGCGCAAACGCGCCTCGTATCGAAGCCGTGTCCATTCCCAAGGACAAGATCGGCGAGATCATCGGGCCGAAGGGCAAGATGATCCGCGAGATCGAGGAAGTCACCGGTGCCACCCTCGAGATCGAAGACGATGGCACGGTCCGTATCGGCTCGGCCGACGGCGAGTCGCTGGCAGCCGCCAAGGAGAAGGTGATGCAAATCGCCTTTCCCCCAGAGGCCGAGTTGGGCGCCGAGTACGAGGGCGAGGTCGTAAACATCACCTCGTTCGGTGCGTTCGTAAACATCCTTCCCGGCCGCGATGGCCTGCTCCATATCTCCAAGATTGGGGGAGGCAAGCGGATCGACAAGGTTGAGGATGTGTACTCGCTCGGAGACAAGGTGACCGTGGTAGTTCGCGAGATCGATCGCGGCGGCAAGGTGAGCCTCGACATCCCGGGCAACGAGTCATCCTCCGATGACGGTGGGAGCGACCGCGGTGATCGCGGAGACCGTGGCGGCGATCGCGGTGGACGTGAGCGGAGTGGTGGCGGCGGGCGCGATCGTGATCGCGGGGGAGACCGCGGCGGTAGCCGTGACCGTGATCGGGGTAGCCGCGGCGGCGACCGTCAACGGCGTGATCGTGATCGCAGCAGCGATCGTGATCGGTCGGAGCCCAAGTCGGATTCGGACTCGGGTCGGACTCAGGTCTCATTCGAGGATGATTTCGAGAAGGGGATTTAGGAAGTCAATTAGCGATTGGCAATTGGCCTTTTGCTCGGAGCCGCCCTTTACGGGCGGCTCCGGCGCGTTTGGGCAGGCACTTGAATACGATCGAACATATGTTCGATTAGGATGGAGTGTCCCTTGGGACACCCATTCACACTTCAGGCTGACGAACAGCGATCAGTGAGCAAGAGCCTGCGAAGGGTCTCGGAGACGGAGGGTGCCCCCCACCAACTCGGCTCCGCCTCGCTGACTCCCCCTCAAGGGGGGAGTGATTCTGAGCCAACGGCCAACGGCCATGGGCCGCGAGCGCAGCCAGCTATTGATCTGACCGTTACCCCGGGCCGGGTACTTGGTCTGATCGGTCCTGCGGGTAGTGGACTCACCTCGATGGGGATTTCACTCGTAGCCGCGGCTACCACTACCGAGCCCATCGCCGTGCTCGACGGGCGCGGATGGTTCTGTCCATCGGTGGCTTGGGAGGCGGGTATCACTCCTGAGCGGCTCATCGTGATTCGTTGCTCCGATCGTGGGCTTTGGCCCAAGGTCGCGGCCACCCTTCTCGAGGGTTTCGTGGCCGTCTACGCAGAGGTCCCTCGTTACGTCCCGGATCAGGCCCTTCGTCGTCTCGGTGCCATAGCCAGATCGCGCCGATCGGGAATTGTGCTGCGCTCGATGGGTGGTGATCTTCCGGCCGGCCTCCTTCACCTGCGCATCGAGGGAGTGGCTGTGCGATGGGATGGAGCCGACAGCGGTCACGGAAGGCTGGAGCGGCGGGCCGTGAGCGTCAGGGCATCCGGCAAGGGGGCCTGGGGTGCGGAACGGTATTTGGAGGTGATTGGGGATGGCGCGAACGCTGTGCATCTGGTTCCCGGACTGGCCCCTGCGGCGGCCGGACGCGCCGTCGGATAGTCCCTGCCAGGTCGTAGACGACGACGGGCTCGTCGTGGCTGTCGATCCGCTGGCGTATGAGGCCGGTGTTCGTACCGGAATGCGCCGCCGTGAGGCGGAAGCCTTGTGTCCGGCTGCGACCACTCTCACTGCCGACCCCGGGTCGGAGACGGTCGCCTTCGACCCGGTCGTTGCTGCCGTGGAGTCGCTTGTTCCCCGTGTCGAGATCGCCCATCCTGGACTCCTCTTCGTACCGATAGCGGGGGCCGTGCACTACTACGGAGGTGAGCTGGCCCTGGTGTCCCGAGTAGAGGTGGAGATTGGCCCCCTCACCGGAGGTGGTGCCCACATCGGAGTCGCCGATGGCCCTTTCGGGGCTCGGATGGCGGCGACAGGGGCGGCCGATGCTCCCGTACTCGTTGATGACACGGTGGCCTTCTTGGCAGATCTAGATGTCTCTGTCGTAGGCATCGCCGAGCTCGTCGACACCTTTCGTTGGCTTGGTATCGCCACGCTGGGGGATCTTTCGAGGATGCCGCGGGCCGCGATCGCTTCCCGATTTGGCTCGCCTGGGCTTGCCGCCCATCGGGTGGCGAGCGGTGAGGATCGCAACGTCCATCCTCGCTCAATTCCGGAGGACTTTGTGGTTGAAGACCAGTTTGACCCGCCGCTGGGAGACCTCGAGCGAGCCGCCTTTGCGGCCCGCAATCTCTCCAGCCGCTTGCTCGACGGTCTCATGCCGAGAGGTGGTATGCCCTACCTCATCGAAGTCGAAGCCATGTCGGCCGACGGAGACGTGCGATCCCGCACTTGGCGCAGTTCGCATCCATTCTCCGAGGCGGAGTTGGCGGAGCGGATCCGGTGGCAGCTACGAGTCTGGGTGGAGTCGGGAGGGGTTCCCGGGGGGATTCGCCGTCTCCGTGTGGCTCCGGGGGATCTATCTGATCGGGGCCGGCAGTTGAGGCTCGATGAGGACGTGGCCACGCAGGAGGATGCGCGCCGCGCCCTCATCAGGACACAATCACTGGTAGGACCCGATGCCGTACTTCGGGCGATTCCTCAGGGTGGGCGTGATCCCGCCGAGAAGGTCGTGTGGTATCGGTGGGGGGAGCAGTCCGCGGCGCCGAAGCGCGACCCGGCAGCTCCTTGGCCTGGAACGATTCCCGGTCCAGCGCCCGCCCTGGCGATGCATACAGAGATATCTATTGAGTGGGAGGCCGGGTTCCCGACGAGGATCCGTTTGGGAAGTCGATGGGAGGAAGTGCTCTCGTGGGCCGGCCCGTGGCGTCGGACCGGGCGCTGGTGGGATGGGCAGCCTGCTGCAGATCGATACCAAGTGGTGACCTCGGCAGGGGCGTTTCTGTGTGAGGTCGATTCGAACGGTGCATGGATGACGGGGGTGTACGACTGACTACATGCCCGGGCCGCAGCTCGTTTGTCGATTGTGGAGGACATCTCGCGTTCGCCGTCCACCGGCTGGTATGACCACCGACCCTGTTCATAGCGTCGCCTGATCTCGTACTCTCGCGCTATGGACCAAGACGCCTGGGACGAGCGCTACAGCGATGGGGAGCTCGTCTGGACCGCCGAGCCGAATCGATTCCTGGTCGAAGCCGTTGATGGACTCGAGCCAGGTAAGGCTCTCGATCTCGCCTCGGGTGAGGGCCGCAATGCCGTATGGCTTGCCCAACAGGGGTGGCAGGTCGAGGCCGTCGATTGGTCCGATGTAGCGCTCGACAAGGGCCGGGAGTTGGCCCGTAGCGCCGGTGTCACCGTCTGGTTCACCCGTGAGGATCTCCGGTATTGGTGGCCTCCGGTACAGGCCTACGACCTGGTCGTCATCGCATACCTCCAGATCCAGTACATGGAGCGTCATGGGGTTTGGCGCGGAGCTGCTGGGGCGGTCGGTGCCGGTGGGCGACTCGTCGTCATCGGGCACGATTGGGACAACCTCGAACAGGGCCATGGAGGGCCGCAGCACGCCGACGTCCTCTACTCCACCGACGAGATTGTGGGGGTCGTTGCCGAGCATCTCGAAGTAGTGCGCGCCGAGCAGGTGACCCGACCGATAGAGACCGAGGACGGAGTGCGTGAGGCGATCGACAACATCTTGATCGCTAGACGGGTGTAGTCCGACTCCTGCCCGCAATCCTCTCCCAGTGCTGTCTCGGCGTAGCCGGGGGCCTCTTGCAATGGAAGAAGAAGCGACCCATCGCAGCACGGATGGCTCGAACCATGGTGTGTAGGATCGCCGCCCGGCGATACTCAGTTGACGGCGAAAGATTGGTGGGGGCGCATGGGATGGCAATTGAGGCTCGTGTTGCTCGCCTTGGCTGCATTGATCGCGGCTGCTTGTGGCGGCGGATCGACAAGCGATACCTCAGGGCCGAGTCCCACAGAGACGTCATCGGGACGTGACGAGCCGGGTCCCACAGAGACGTCACCGGGACGTGACGCTGGTATCAGTGACACCGACGTCACGGTCACGAGCGAAGACGGCATTTTGCAGGTCCTCATACCGGCAGGGTCGGGGCCAGCCGGCGTCACCATCGAATCGATCGATCTGACTGACGCCGAGGTACCGGCGGTCGGGTACGAACTCGGACCGGATGGTGCCACGTTCTCCGAACCGGTGACGCTTACCTTCTCGTTGCCGGCCGGCGACTGGATCAATGGTGACGGGGTGCCGCTGGTGCTGTTCGTGTCCGATAGCGAAGATGTACCGCCCGTCACGTTGTCTCGCGACGGCGACATCGTGACAGTCACCGCCGACCTCGACCATTTCTCGTCCTACTACTTGTTCGGCCCGGACCGTTTCGTCAAGCTCAAACCCATAGAGCTGATTGTCCCCAAAGGAGGGCACGCCCCGAGCAGCGTGACCATCTCCGGCGAAGTCGACATCTATGTCAATCCAGTCAGCGCAGAGTGGTCGATTCCCCAAGGATTCACGGCGTCGACGCCGTCCAGATATGAGGACCGGGGTCCCCCCGAGACAGGGACGATCGCCGATGCATGGATCACCTGCATCCCGCCAGGGTCGGGCACCGGCCCTCTACGCGTCGAACTCGAACTCAAGAGTGAGGATTTCTCACAGGCCATGAATCCGGTGGATTGGATTGCAAATGTGTGGGGCGGTCCGAAGGTGGCCACGCTCTACCTCGGAACCTTCTCAAACGTCCACCTGGACGGCTGGGTCCATTGTGGATCGACGGTTCTGCCCGAGGATGTGCGTGTCACCGGCGATGTTCCAGCTGATGTCCCCAATATCTCGGGAGCGGCCTTGATCGCTGCTCCGGGTGGCGATCTCGATCTGGTGTTCAGTACCGAGTCGGGAGAGGGAACTACGACTGTCGACGATCCGATTGTCCTGATCTTCGAAGCGGAACGCCCAGACGGGAATCAAATCATCTTCCAATGCCCCAACGCGGTGACCGGCGGCTGTCTCTTCTTCGAAGGGCCGTCGTTCTTCAGCTTCACAGCAGACTCCACAACTCGGGTCCCAGCCCCCGGCGAGCCACTCACTTTCAGAAACGTCGACCTTGCGTTCGACCCGGAGGGTGTTCTCAGCCTGGTGGTCCCAACCATCACCGAGCAGCGTGAGGATTCGACGATCGAACCGGGCATCTACCCGCTCACCAGCATCGGGGCATTCATCCAGACCGACGACAGCAGCTTCAAAGAATGGTTCTGGAACCCCGAGGAGGTCGCCTCCACGTTGGCCGACTGACGTTCACCGACATCTAGCTGTGCTCGATACGGGCACACGGGAGCGCGGCCGTCACTGCTCCAAGACGAGGCTGAAAGCGACGTTTGAGGTGGTGAAGCCTTGACAGGGTGCTGAGGCGCGCAATCTCTTGACAGCCGACTACGCCGCTGTGGCGCGGAGCATCCAGGCAGTCTTCTCATGGACCTCGACGCGCACGGTTGCCAGATCGGCAGTCGCCACATCCCCGGCGGGCTCGGCTGCTTCCACCACAGCTCGGGCGGTGCGAGCGCACGCCTCGTGGCCTGTGGCGAGATCGCGCACCATCGTCATCGCATCGTTTGCCGAGTCGCCGTCGTCGATACCGGTGAGATCGGCGAACTCTGTGAAGCTTCCCGGGGCCGGGTGGCCGAGTGACCGGATCCGCTCGGCGGTGACATCGACGGCGTCGCGCAACTCGATGTAGTGCTCCTCGAACATCAGGTGGAGGGCACGGAACATTGATCCGGTCACGTTCCAGTGGTAGTTCTGGCTCTTCAGGTACAGGGCGTAGGTGTCGGCGAGAAGCTGGCTCAGGGCGGCAGCGATGGTCTTGCGGGATTCGTCGGTGATACCGATATTGATTTCCATGTCGCCAGTCTCGTCTGATTGGCGTGGCGCGCAACCCGGCGATAGTCCCGACCTCGCCGTTGTCTCGACGGCCCAAGCTCAAGTCAGACCCACCAACCGAACTCGACGCCAACCAAAAGCGAATGCCGGTGACGTCCCGACAGGGATGCTGAGGGGCCGGATCTGGTGCCGAGCGTTCGCTAGAGGTGAGAGTCAACCCTGACGCTGAATCCAAGGGCCGGATGATTTCGATAGCGGCCCCGACGGACTCCAAATCTCTCTGCCGCCGGCACGAAGCACGCCTGGTTGCGGCGATGTCGTGTCACACCCGGGTCGTATGTTGTTGGAATGACGGCTGTGGTTGCGCCCCCGTGTCCCGATGGGTTCCCGATGCTCTCGGAGGATCTAGTCGCTCGCCTGGTGGATCGGCGTCGGGCGTCGGCTTCGATCGAAGCCGAGTGCACCGTGTTGATTGCGGAGATGATCCACCGTGGTGTGTATGACGATCTGGGTTACAGGTCGATGACGTCGCTGTTGATGGACCGTCTCGGTGTTTCGGCGAATGTGGCTCGGGGGATGATCCGGGTTGCTACCGCTCTGGCGGAGATGCCGCACACTCACGCGGCGCTGACCGCAGGGGATCTCGATCTTGCTCGGGCGCGGCTGCTGGTCTCGACCCGTGAAGCCAACCACGAGTTGTTCCGCAATCATGAGCAGACCCTGGTGGAGACCATCGGAGGCCTTTCGATGAACGACACCGGCCGGGCGCTGGACTACTGGGCCCAGCAGGCCGCTCCCGAGGTGACCGAAGCCGATGAACGCTCTGTTCGTGAGCAACGCCGGCTGCACATCTCTGAGATGGGGAGGATGGTCCACATCGATGGTCGCGTGGATCGGGTAGCGGGCCAGGTGGTGATCTCCGCTCTCCACAGCCTCACCGATCCCGGAAACCTCGACCCAGAAGATGGCCGTACCCCGGCGCAGCGGCGCGCCGATGCGTTCGTCGCCGTGTTCCAGAATCACCTCGATCACTCTGAGCTACCCACACAGCGCAAGGAACGGCCCCACGTGTTGGCCCATGTCTCGCTGGAGGCTCTCGAGGGTCGGGCCGGTAGACCATGCGAGCTGGATGACGGGGGAGTAGTCACCCCTCAAGCGGCTCGACAACTGGCCTGTGACGCCAAGGTCACCCGCATAATCACCGCAGGCGAGTCACAGGTTCTCGACGTCGGAAGAGCCACTCGAGTCGTCTCGACCGGACTCCGCATGGCGTTGGTAGCGCGGGACCGGGGTTGCGTCGTTGATGGTTGCGGAGCGCCGCGGCGCTGGTGTGACGCCCATCATGTAGTGCACTGGGCCGACGGCGGCACCACCGACCTCGGCAACCTCGTGTTGCTGTGTGCCTACCACCACACCCGCGTACATGAGGGGAACACCCGATTACCGCGACACGAGTAGACCTGCCCCCCCGGGACCACCGCTCGAACCCGACCCGGACTGTTGGCTGATGGCTTCAGCCCTCTGAATCCGTCCGGCGATTCTCCAGGATCGCTTTGAGTTGCCCGATTCGCTGTCTGATCGAATTGAGACCGGACGCCTCGGCCATGCGCACATTGAGACCCGTTCCTCCCAGGTTGCCCATTTCACCGGAGTTGGATCCGCCCCCCGCCTGAACCACCAGGTTGATCTTCTGCTTCTCCAATGCCGCGGCGTTGGCGCGTAGGGCAGTTAGTTCGCGCTCGATCTGCGGTGTCGGTCGATCGTCCGTGAGGACGGCATCGCCCTGGAGATCGTGGATTCGGGATCGCAGCACGTCGCGCTCGGTCAGCAGGCGATGCCGCTCAGCGAAGTCGTCTGATTCGATCTCGACAAGCTCGTCGTAGATCTCAGAGATGCGGACCAGGGCTTGCGCGTACTCGTCCATGCCTCCAGCCTATATCTGCCAGGGAGATGTGTGCGGGCGATTATCGGCGGTTGCTAGTCGGTGTCTCGATCGAATCCCGCAGCAACCGCGTTTCGCGCCCGATCGCGTAGGTCGTTGAGATCGGCTGCGGTGAGACCCTCGGTGGGGATCGGATCGTGGATGATGAGCGTCACTCTTCCACCGAATATGAGCTTGGCATGCGGCCGCCACGCTTCGAAGGCTCCCACGATGGTCACCGGGACCACCGGCATGGCGTTGTCCACCGCGATGCGAAACGCCCCCTTCTTGAATGGGAGCAGATCGCCGTCTTCGGATCGGGTTCCCTCCGGGAAGATCATTAACGACAAACCGGCGGCGATGACGGTTGCCACCTGGTCGTTGATGGCGCGGTGGGCGGCGGGACCGACACGCCGATCCGTCTCGACCATGTGGATGGCATGCATGGCACCACCCAGCACCGGAACCTTGAACAGTTCCTTCTTTGCCAGGAACCGGTTCGAGACCGGCAGCCTGCCCATGATGACCGGGATATCGAGATTGGACGTGTGGTTGCCTGTAAAGACGTAGGACCCGCTCGGGTCGATCCGGTCGGCGCCCTCGACCGTCACCCTGGTGTTGGTGACAAAGAGGAAGCTGTTGGCCCAGATCCGCATGACGCGCGGGACCTGGCGTGTCCGGGGGCGTACCTTCAAGAGAACGATGAGGTAGGACCCGCAGATGAAGGTCGCCAAACCCTGAAGGACGACCGCGAAGAAGGTCCGCACAACGGCGAGAGGGATCCTGACCATGCCGGTAGGCTACCGG
>JAJCYA010000067.1 GCA_029263095.1 Acidimicrobiia bacterium
TGTCTCTGTTGGAGGACCGAATCAAGACGATGGAATCCAATTCGGCATTGACTTCGGAAACGATGGTTTCCAGCTGAATTCTACAGCCGCAACTAGTTTGGTTTCCGGTGTTTCGTTTGCGGGAGATGACGGCAACGGCGATGAGGGATTGGTATATCAAACCAACAGTACTACTGACTATTTGCCTGCGGTAACCTCTTCTACAGACATAATGAAGGTGTATTTTGACTGGAATGCATCAGACTTCACACCGACAAGTTGGTCAGATAGATATTTTGTGCCTCAGCTAAAGCACTCTGCTTCAACACCGAGCACGCACTACGCTGAAGTTCCTGACACTAGTGACTGTCTTGTTGCAGATAGCGCTAACAATGAATTACTCACATTCGTTCAGCCAACTGATTCAATCGAAGTCTACCTAGGCGAATACTCAACTAATGGATACACGAGCCAGACATCTTGTTCTTACACAGATATATTCGTGAGAGCAAATTTTGATACTGACTCTTGCTCATTTAAAGTTAGAGTTGGTTCAGGGATCTGCATAACTGGTACAACAGACAAACTCACTGGCGTAGCAGCATCCCAAATAAGTGATACCCTCTGGGAGATTCATACCACTAGTCTCTTTAGTACACTTGGGGCGGCTGATACAGTGGTGAAGCTGATTCGTGTGAACACAGGCATAAAAGGCACATGCTTAGTGAACAAGACTCTCGGCGTAGGTCTTACCATTGAGGGTCAGCTCATTTGGAACGAAGCAGGCGCACAGCAGTATGCTGTTACTTCGCAAGGTAGTTCTGCCCAGGCGAAATGTGTAAATGGAAACGGTTGCTTCGCGTGTGGTTTTGGTGGCGGCGGTGGGGGTGATCCACCACCAAGATTGGATAGGACAACTGATGAATCGGCCTTACCAGAGGTGTTCGCGCTTCATCAGAATTTCCCGAATCCATTCAATCCAGTCACTAAGATCAAGTTAGATCTACCAGAACAGTCTTCCTGGACTATAACAGTGTTCAATGTCATGGGTCAGAAGGTGAAAGAGTTTACTGGCGAGTCAAGTCCGGGAACTGTGACCGTTGAATGGGATGCAAGAGACAGCGCATCAGGAATGTACTTCTACAAAGTAGTTGCTGGAGATTTCCAAGCTACCAAGAAGATGATTCTGCTCAAATAGAATTAGTTGTCTACAATTAGTCATAGCAAAAAGCCCCTCTCCCATGATTCTGGGGGAGGGGCTTTGTCTTTGGTGCAACTATGAGCGAATCAACGCCAGCAACTCATCACGCTTTTCTTCCATCAGCTCGCGTGTCTCTGCTTCCACATTGAGTCTCAGAAGCGGCTCAGTGTTCGATGCCCTGACATTGAACCACCATGTGTCATACCAGACGGTTAGACCATCAAGTTTATCTGACTTTCCATCAGGATACTTCGCTACCAACTCTTCAATTATACCCTGACGATCTGCAACTTCCGAATTGATTTCACCTGAGCGCAGATATGGATCGATTTCAGCAATAATCTCGCTCAATGGTTTGGTAGTTTTCGAAAGTAACTCCAAGCAAACTAAGAACGCGATCATGCCTGAATCAGCAAACCAGTTGTCCCTAAAATAGAAGTGTCCCGAATGCTCACCTCCAAAGATCGCATTTTCAGCGCGCATTGTCGGTTTTATCAACGCATGACCAACAGGTGTGCGCACAGCTTTGCCACCGAGTTTCTCGATTAGCTCTCCGACCGCACGTGAACAAATAGCGTTATAGATAATTGTCTCAGAGGAACTCTTCTCAAGCAATGACTTAGCGACCATCGATGTTACCATATCGCCACCGATAGCGGCGCCCTTCTCATCAACCAGAAACATCCTATCAGCGTCACCATCAAAAGCCACACCAAAATCAGCATTGACCTCTTTCACCTTTGCAATCAAATCAGCGACATTCTCTGGCTCTATAGGTGACGCTGGATGATTTGGAAAGTCACCATCAAGTTCAAAATACAGATTCACTGACTCAATCGGAAGGCGCTCCAACACTGGTGGAAGTGTAGCGCCAGCCATTCCGTTGCCCGCATCAAAGACAATCTTGAAAGGCTTCAGCTTACTTTCATCAATAAACGCAAAACAGTTTTCTGTGTAGTCATCAGTGATATCTTTGCGCGCGCTAGTTCCTCGCTGTGGGCGAACTTTCGGATCAGTCTCAGCTACCATATCCTGAACCACGTTTAGTCCTTCAGAACCAGAGAGCGGTACAGCATCAGCTTTGCAAATCTTGAATCCGTTATACTCTTTTGGATTGTGTGACGCTGTAATCATCACACCGGCTTCATAGCCATACTTCCCAACAGCAAAGTACAACCCATCAGTCGAAACCAATCCAAGGTCAATAACATCAACCCCAGCGTCTAATATCCCGCGTGTGAGTTCGTCAAACAAAACATACGACGACTTACGCATATCACGACCAACTGCTATCTGAGATGGTTTTAGGTATACGGCCAGCGCATTGCCGATCAGGTAGGCGGTTTGCTCGTTGAGTTGTTCAGGATATACCCCACGGATGTCGTAGGCTTTGAAGATTGTGGAAAGGTTTGTGCTCATATTTGTTCGTGTTGTTTCTTGGTATTCTCGTTCTAAGTTACAGGCTAGTCACCCAAGAACGCATAATCCGGAGCAAAAGTCACACACAAATCTGCGGTTGTTCTGGGTAGAATGAGCGAGCGTTGTAACATGCAGTAGTTCAAGAACATACAGAACTGTGCGTGATTGGGTTCATCTGGCCAAGCAGAGCGCTCGGACTCATTAGACAGACATCTGAATACAGTAGGTCACTTTCCTATGAATTCTTTGATAATAGAATCGCGAGTAGATCAACCTCACATTCCAATTTCGAGCTCAACCCCAAAAGTAAAACCAGTTTTGAATCCAGCAATTGTACTTTTCGGACCTTCGTTGGCGCTTGTTAATGGGAGTAGGGATTTACAGTTCTGACATCAGATGCGCAGTTATCACCTGCGCTGAAACTAAGCGGTTGTGCTGAGCGGTATCTGTTTGGCTCAACCGTCTGTGAGATGTCCAAAACCAAAACAAGTGTGTTCAACAGAGGAGAAGACAAATGATCAACTTAAGAGGAATACTATGCGTCTCGGCGCTCTCAATAACACTGGGATTCGCCATACACCCTACTCCCAGTCATGCCGAATGTCCGCCGGACTGGTCACTTACTGGTGAAATACAGGGTGATGTGCTAGGTGTGTCAGTGGCTGGAGCTGGAGATGTGAATGGCGATGGGTTCGACGATATGATCATCGGCGCTCCTGGCCATGACGCTTCCGGTTCCTTCTCTGGTAGGGTGTATGTCTATTCTGGCCAGAGTGGTGGACTACTATACACATTTGATGGAGCCGCCACTGCTGATTGGTTTGGATTTACTGTTTCTGGAGCTGGTGATTTCAACAATGATGGATTCGCAGATTTCCTTGTCGGCGCCCCCCGCAACAACACAACCGGAGTCGACGCTGGGCGAGTGTATGTCTACTCTGGCCAAACCGGAACGCTCACGTACGTCCTCTCTGGCGAGGGGGGGGGAGATTGGTTCGGTCATACAGTCTCGGGTTCTGGCGATGTTAATAGTGATGGATTTGATGATTTCATTGTTGGCGCAAGCAGTAGTGATTCCGGCGGGCTTAGCGCTGGTCGTGCATATGTGTATTCGGGTAAGGATAAATCACTGTTGTATATGCATACAGGTGAAGCTGCTGGAGATGGACTTGGCTCGGCTGTCTCAGGCGTTGGTGATGTGAACAACGACGGATTTGCTGATTATGCAATTGGCGCTATGGGCAGTGACGCTGGCGCAGGTCAGGGCGGGCGCGCATATGTTTACTCTGGTCAGGATGGAACATCGCTGGCGGTAATCACCGGGACGACATCAGGCGAACATGTTGGCGGGGAAATCTCCGGCGTTGGTGATGTCGACAATGATGGATTTCCAGATTTTATCATCGGTTCTGGAGATAGTTGGGGAGGAGACAACTCTGGTTGGGTGAAAATGTATTCTGGGCAATACGATTCACTACTGTATACACTCACCGGTTTCGCTGCTGGAGACCGATTCGGATTTTCCATTTTTGGAATTGGTGATGCGAATAATGATAATGTTCCAGATTTCGTTGTAGGCGCTCCAGAAAATGATGTAGCTGGCCCTAATGCAGGTCAAGCGTATGTTTTTTCAGGTCCAACAGGAACGCTTCTCCACACATTTACCGGAGAGGCTGGTAGCGATAAGCTAGGTGTTTCAGTGTCTGGTGGGGATTTTAATAATGATGGCGCTGGTGATGTGATTGTTGGCGCGTCTGGGAATGATGAAAACGGAGCGGGAGCCGGTAAAGCTTATGTCCACTATCTTGGTGACTCGGATTCAGATGGTGTCCCAGATGCTTGTGATCTTTGCCCTGGTTTTGATGATGCCGTAGATTCTGATGCTGACAGTATTCCCGATGGTTGTGATGTGTGTGTAGGGTTTGATGATCTTCTAGATACAGATGGCGACTCAGTTCCTGATGGTTGTGACAACTGCGTGGCGATTGCTAATCCTGATCAGGTTGATGGTGATTCAGATGGCGTTGGTGGGGCTTGTGACTTGTGTGACAGTAATCCGGTGTCTTGTTGTTGTCACGGAGGTGATCCGAACCATTCTGGTTCTGTGACTATCGGTGATGCGACCTTCCTGATCAGCCGGATTTTCGCGGGCGGACCGGCTCCGGTGTGTTGCGAGGAAGCTGACGCTAATGGTTCCGGCGCTATCACAATAGGTGATGTGACGTACCTGATCGCTCACATATTTTCTGGCGGC
>JAJCYA010000068.1 GCA_029263095.1 Acidimicrobiia bacterium
CGGCGAGTTCATCGAGATCCTGCCGGGGGAGCTCGAGGTATCGGTGGGTGAGGTGCTCCGCATCGTCAACGAGGATGATCGAGATCACCTAGTCGGGCCGTTCTTTGTTGGCGCCGGTGAGACCCTCACCCAACGGTTCTCGACGCCGGGTGAGTTCGAGGGGCTCTGCACGGTCCACCCCAGTGGTCAGTTCATACTGACGGTCAATACCTAGGAGACGCTGATCATCGCGTTGGGGATCGTGTGACAGGCCGACTCCGTTCGGGTGCGGCCACAATCTCGCAGGGGAACGGCTGTCGGTGCCTAGTGGGCGTGGACGTGTTCGCCCGGAGCCCCGTGATCACGACCGGGCTCTGCCGGTTCGTCGATCGGAGCAAGCGTCTGGCACCGGTTGGGATCCACGCAATCCGTCGGGTCCAGTTCGCGGGCGCGGTCGGCGATGGCGACCAGTTTGCTCCGGGTCTTGTTGAGCGTCGCAATCCGTGAATCGAGGTCGTGCAGGTGGTGGTCGAGGAGGCCCATTACGTGCTCGCATGTCGATTCGCCCCTGCCTCGCTGGTCGAGAATGGTGGTGATTTCGGCCAGGCTCAGGCCGGTCATCTGGGCGTCCTTGACGAATCTGAGTCTGTCCACCGTGTCGGATTCATAGGTCCGGTACCCGTTGGGGGAGCGCGCCGGCTCTTTGAGCACGCCGATGTCCTCGTAGTAGCGGATTGCCTTGGTCGAGACGTCTGTCAGTCGGGCCAGTTCTCCGATGTTCATGTGCCCATGATACCTGGCCCGACATTCCTGTGGGCTGGAAGGTATCCGGACCGATCGGAATCGTTGCGGTGGCATGACCGTCCATATCGCGTGCGAAAAGCAGTACGCAGCGACCTTGACATTCCAGCGACTGGAACCTGTACGGTCGAAATCTCCGTACTGAGAGATGAAGGAATGAGTCGACCCAAGAAGCATCGCCCGGCCCCCAGTTCTCGGTCGCCGCGACACCAGTCAAGCCGGAAGCAGGAATCGAAGTCCCGCCGGTTTGGTACTGCAGCGTGGGTGGCGGTGGCGGTGGCCCTGGTGGTCGGAACGTTGGTGACTCTTGCACTGGCCGAGGAGGGTCCGGCATCCGTCGAGCGAGACCCAGCCGTGGTGGCGGCAGGCGAGGCACTCTATGTCGATTCCTGCGCCGTCTGCCACGGTGCGGATCTCAGGGGGAGCTCCACCGGGCCGCCACTCTTGGTGCCGACCTACGCCCCCAACCATCACGCCGACGAGGCTTTTCAGCGTGCTGTCGCGTTCGGCGTCCAACCTCACCACTGGAACTTTGGTCCCATGCTCCCCGTCGAGGGATTAGATCGGGACGATGTCTCGAGGATCATCACCTACGTACGATCGGTTCAGGAGGCTGAGGGGATTTTTCGAGACCCGACCCACCCTTAGGCGAATTCCGATGTTCCCCGCGCGAGCGGCACCTCGCAGATAGAGGTTGACCTTCCAGGCGACTGGAAGGTGTATGCTCGGCGATAGCCGGTCGACCAGGCCGTGCCCAGAAGCACGAGAACCAGAACGGAGAGCACATCCATGACCACTAGAACCCTGTCGGTACCGGACATCTCGTGCGGACATTGCAAGAGCTCCATCGAGGGCGCCGTCGGGCCGCTCGAAGGAGTCGAGTCCGTCGAAGTAGCCATCGATGATCGCACTGTGGCGATCAACTACAACGGCACCGACGACACTTTGGCGGCCATCGTCGATGCCATCGAGGAACAGGGCTACGAAGTAGCCGAGTAGCGCCTCGCCTGGGGCGCACGAGCAAGGACCGAATCATGAGTCAACCCACAGTTGAAGCCGTCACCTTTGATGTCGAAGGGATGACCTGTGCCTCCTGTGCCCTCAGGATCGAGCGTGTCCTCGGCAAGCAGGAAGGCGTGGAGAGCGCCATCGTCAACTACGCCGGGCATGAAGCGAGAGCTGAGGTCGGCTCCGATGTGGATATAGAGGCTCTCAAGGCCGCGGTGGCCAAGATCGGATACGCGATCGAGGAGGTTCGGGAAGGGGACGATCGCCGCAACGTCACCGAACGGTACGCCGATGAGGTTCAGAGTCAGCGCCGCAACTTCATCGGCGCGGCGTCTCTGACCGTCCCTGTATTCTTGCTTGCGCAGTTTGGTCCGGATGCGCGCTGGGCGGAGCTTCTGCAGGCACTCCTCACCACGATCGTGCTGTTCGGGTTCGGCGCCCAGTTCCACAAGGCGACGTTCAAGCAGGTCAAGAGCCTGAGCCCTGCGATGGACACTCTGGTGTCGGTGGGCACGATTTCGGCATGGGGTTTCTCTCTCTACGCACTATCCACCGATGACGCCCTCTTCTTCGAGACGGCGGCGATCATTGTCACGCTGATCCTTCTCGGCCGGTTCTTCGAAGCCAGGGCCAAGGGTCAAGCATCGAGTGCCATCACCAAACTCCTCGAGATAGGCGCCAAACAGGCCCGGGTGCGACGAGCCGACGGCGAGGAGACGATCTCCGTCGACGCCCTTCAGATCGGCGATGTCGTGATCGTTCTTCCCGGCGAGAAGATCGCAACGGATGGTGTTGTTGTCGCAGGAGGGTCGAGCATCGATGAGTCGATGTTGACGGGCGAATCCGCACCGGTGGGCAAGTCGGTCGGTGACGATGTCTTCGGGGCAACGGTCAATCAGCAGGGCCGCCTCGAATTCGAGGCCACCAAGATCGGCAAGGGAACCGCCCTGTCTCAGATTGTGCGCTTGGTAGAGGAGGCGCAGGCCACCAAGGCTCCTGTGCAGAAGCTCGCCGACCGGGTGAGTGCAGTATTCGTGCCGGCCGTCATCGCTATTGCCCTTGTTGTATTTGGCGTCTGGCTTGCAGTCAACGGTGTCGTCAGCGAGGCCCTCACGAATGCGGTCGCTGTACTGATCATCGCTTGCCCGTGTGCCATGGGCCTGGCAACGCCGACGGCGATCATGGTGGGGTCGGGCCGGGGGGCAGAGATGGGGCTGCTGTTCAAGAATGCAGAGGTCTTCGAACGGGCCAAGGCGGTGGACACCGTGGTGTTCGACAAGACCGGGACTCTCACGAGAGGGGCCATGACGCTCACCGAGATAGTGACTGATGAAGACGAGGGACGGCTGCTGCTACTTGCTGGATCCGTCGAGGCCGCCAGCGAGCACCCGATCGGCAAAGCCGTTGCCCTCGGAGCCGAGGAGCGCGATGCGGTGCTGGCCACCCCGGCCGACTTCGAGGCGCTCGGAGGACAGGGCGTCGTCGGCACGGTGGACGGTGTCGAAGTGATCGTCGGCAAGTCCAAGCTGATGGCCGATAGAGGGCTACACATTTCCGATCGCTACCTCGGGGCGATGGAGCGCATCGAGTTGACCGGTCAGACCGCATTCCTTGTGGGCTGGGGAGGTGAGGTCCGGGGCACCCTTGGTGTTGCCGACACTCTGCGCGACACCGCCGTGGAGGCCGTCGCCACCCTTCACGACGAGGGCGTCGAAGTGACGATGCTCACGGGCGATAACCAACGTACCGCCGAGACGATCGCAGCTCAGGTGGGAATTGATCGTGTGATCGCCGAGGTCATGCCCGCCGACAAGGCAGAAGAAATCAAGCGGCTCCACGATCAGGGGAGGTCGGTCGGGTTCGTCGGCGACGGAATCAACGACGCACCCGCATTGACCAGAGCTGATCTTGGCATGGCAGTTGGGTCCGGTACCGACGTCGCCATAGAGGCCGGGGACGTGGTTCTGATGAGCGGCGACCCGATGCTGGCCGTGACCGCCCTCGCACTGGCGCGGGCAACCTTCCGAACCATCATCCAGAA
>JAJCYA010000069.1 GCA_029263095.1 Acidimicrobiia bacterium
GGCATTCTCAAGGAGAAGGACCCGAACCTAGTGGGAGAAGACGTCCGGGAGGGGATGACGGCCGTCATTTCAGCCAAGGTGCGCCAACCCCAGTTCGAGGGCCAGACGAAGACCAAGCTGGGCAATACGGAGATCCGCTCCTTCGTGGAGGTGGCGCTCAACAAGCTTCTCCCGGAGTGGCTCAACCGTCATCCGGGGGATGCCCGCAAGATCGTGGAGAAGTGCGTTGGCGCCGCCAGGGCGCGCATGGCGGCTAGAGCCGCCCGCGACCTCACTCGGCGCAAGAGCCTTCTCGAATCGTCGGGTCTTCCCGGCAAGCTGGCGGATTGCTCGTCGCGCGACGCAGAGCTGAGCGAGCTGTTCATTGTCGAGGGGGACTCCGCTGGGGGCTCAGCCAAACAGGCCCGCAACTCGGAGTTCCAGGCGATTCTTCCGATCAGGGGCAAGATCATCAACGTCGAAAAGCACCGGCTCACCAAGGTCCTGCAGAACAACGAGATCCAATCACTCATTCAGGCGATCGGAACCGGCATCGGCGAGGACTTCGACATCGAAAAGGCCCGGTACCACCGGATCATCATCCTCACCGACGCCGATGTGGACGGGTCCCACATTCGCACGCTGCTACTGACGTTCTTCTTCCGCCACATGAGAGAGCTCATCGACAACGGGTTTGTGTACGTCGCTCAGCCTCCCCTTTACCAGATCAAGGCGGGCAAGCAGATCGCATGGGCATTTAGCGATCTTCATCTCGAGGAGGTCCGGAAGGAGTTCAAAGGAGATCCAAAGCTGCAGCGATACAAGGGCCTCGGGGAGATGAACGCCGGCCAGCTGTGGGAGACGACGATGGATCCCGACGAACGGGTGCTGTTGCGAGTGGGTCTCGAAGATCTCGCTCTGGCTGACGACATCTTTCAAACCCTCATGGGGGACGACGTTGCGGCCCGGCGCACCTTTATTCAGCAGAACGCCAAAGACGTTCGTTTCCTGGATTTCTGATGACGAGTGAGCAGCTGACTACCGGCGGAGAAGAGAGCCCACGATCGAGGACTGATCGCTCAACATGACCGACACACCAAGCGACCGCGTCGAACTGATCGACATCGAGCACGAGATGAAGAACTCCTTCTTGGAGTACGCGATGTCGGTGATCGTGTCGCGCGCTCTTCCCGATGTGCGCGACGGATTAAAGCCGGTACATCGCCGAATCCTGTTCTCGATGTGGGACTCGGGAATCAGGCCTACGGGTCCGTATCGCAAGAGCGCCCGCGTGGTGGGCGACGTCATGGGTTGGTTTCACCCCCATTCCAACGACGCCATCTACGACGCCCTGGTCAGGATGGGTCAGGAACACGCCAGTAGGTACACCCTGATCGATCCTCAGGGCAACTTCGGAACGGTGGATGATCCTCCTGCGGCGATGCGCTACACCGAGTGTCGACTCGAGAAGCTGGCGTCTCATCTACTCGACGGGATAGATGAGGAGACGGTCGATTTCGGCGACAACTATTCGGGGGAGCGCACCGAGCCACTCGTTCTCCCAGCCCGCTACCCGAATCTTCTGGTCAACGGATCCACGGGGATCGCGGTGGGTATGGCCACCAACATTCCTCCCCACAACCTGGGAGAGATCATCGAAGCCACCCTGCACGTTCTCGAGAATCCAGATGCCACAGCCGACGACATGCTCGAATTCGTAAAGGGCCCCGACTTCCCAACAGCGGGATTCATCCTGGGCAACAAGGGAGTTCGTGACGCACTTCTCACGGGCCGAGGGTCGGTAAAGATGCGCGCCGTCTGTGACGTCGAGGAGATCCGCAAGGGACGGATGGCCATCATCGTTACGGAAATCCCGTATCAGGTCTCGCGTGATCGGATCATGGAGAAGATTGCTCAGGTGGTCCGCGAGAAGAAGATCAATGGGATCGCCGACCTGCGCGACGAGTCGGACCGCAATGGGATGCGCATGGTCATCGAGTTGAAGCGCGACACTGTTCCTCAGGTCGTACTCAACCAGCTCTACAAGCTCACCCAGCTACAGGAGAGCTTCGGAGTCAACATGGTTGCTCTGGTCGACGGAGTACCGCGCACACTCAACGTCGTCGAGATGATCGGGCACTACATCGATCATCAGATGGAGGTGATCGAACGGCGAACTCGGTTCCGGTTGGGTAAGGCCGAAGCCAGGGCACACATTGTCGAAGGCCTGCTCCTTGCACTCGACAACATCGACGAAGTAGTCAGAATCATCAGGGGATCAAATGACACCGATGCCGCTCGCACCGCTCTCATGGAGGCGTTTGAGTTCTCGGAGATTCAGGCCCAGCACATCCTCGACATGCCGTTGCGGCGCCTCACTGCTCTCGAGACGAGCAAGTTGCGCGAGGAGCACGCAGCGCTACAGAAACTGATCAAGCATCTGAACAGCCTGCTCAAGAGCCCGGCGAAGCGTCGCAAACTAATAGCGGAGGAGCTAGAGGAGATCCGTGAGACGTTCGCCGACAAGCGGCGTAGTCGGATCATTCCCGACGATGGAGACCTCTCGTTGGAGGACCTCATCGCCGACGAGGAGATAGTGGTGACCGTCACGGCGAACGGCTATATCAAGGCGGTCAACGCTTCGTCCTATCGGCGCCAGGGTCGTGGCGGCAGGGGAGTAAAGGGAGAGAACCTGCGTGAGGACGATGCCATCACTCGGGTGCTCCACACCACTGCTCATTCCTACCTGCTGTTCTTTACCAACCGAGGCAGGGTTCATCGGATCAAGGCGCACGAGTTGCCTCGCAAGGATCGCACCGCCAAGGGGGTGTTGGCCCAGTCGGTGATGCCGCTGCAACCGGACGAGTCGATTGAGGCTGTCGTCGATATGCGGGATTACGAGACGGCGAAGTACCTCGTGATCGCTACCAAGAACGGTCAGATCAAGAAGACGAGATTCGCCGAGTACGACAGTCGTCAGAACCAACTCATCGCCATCAGCCTCAGGGACGATGACGAGGTCGTGTCGGTTCGCACCACCATGGGCGACAAGCGGCTGCTTCTGTTCACGGCGCAGGGCATGGGCATCAGGTTCGAGGAGTCCGACATCCGACCCATGGGTCGCGACACCCAGGGGGTGCGAGGGATCAAACTGCGCGAAGGCGACAGAGTGGTCTCGGCTGTTTCCGATCAGGAAGGTGACGAGGTGCTGTTGCTCACCAGCGGCGGGTACGGCAAGCGCACCAAGATGACCGACTTTCGACCACAGAACCGTGGGGGAGTGGGACTCAAGGCAATCAAGCTCACTCGGGTACGAGGCACGCTGGTGACCGCCAGAGCGGTTTGGAAGGGAGCCGAGATCTTCGTGACCTCGACCGACGGGATCGTCATCAAGATGACAACGGACACCATCAGCCGTCAGAAGCGCGACGCCACCGGAGTAAAGGTCATGGACGTGGGTTCGGATGCAGCCATCTCATCGTTCACTCTGGTGCCGACGGAAGACGAAGAGTAGGCGGGGAGCCAGTAGGTCGCGGAGCCGTTTGGTACCTCTTTGCCACTCGTTTCCGAGGTGTCTCGGTAACCTGCGCCAGGTCATAGACAGGAGCAGCATGGCTGTACAGCGCGTGCGCCGCGTCATCCGCAAAGTAGACCCGTGGACCGTCCTCAAGGTCTCATTGATATTCAACGCGATGATGGCGCTCGTCTTTGTGCTCGGAACCGTGATCTTCTGGGCGATCTTCGTCAATGCCGGGATTCCAGAGCGCATCAACGAGTTGGCGCTCCTCATCGGTCTGGAGAACGGGATCAATCTCGACGGCCAGGTCTACTTCAGGATCGTGATACTGCTGTCGGTGATAGGCACCATCATGATGACGGGATTCTTCACGCTGGGCGCAGTGATCTACAACCTCATCAGCGATCTTGTCGGGGGAGTCGAGATCATCGTTCTCGAGGAGTCGGGAGCGCCTCAGGGAACCAGGCCACGGGTGAGCTTGCCGGCCGCGCCCGAGCGGGGCCCACAACGCCGCAATATCCTTCCCGATGTAAAGCCGGTCACCAGACCGGAGCGCCAACACGACAGAACCGAGGAGACCAGGGAGTCGGCGGCCGTCGAATTCCCGCCGACGGGGACGTGAGTCGGCGCCTTTGGCGCATCCAGGGTTGGTCGGCTTCTGCGGAGTCTCCCGCAATTGGCAATGAGCAAGAAGTCTCGACAGCAACTGGCTATTGCCTAGAGGAGGGGGTCAGTCCAAGGTGTACGTTGCTACGCCGAGTCCCATTCTGAGGGCGACGGCCAAGTAGTCCTCTGCAACGTCTCGCGGCTCCAGGGCGCCCGAAAGAGCACTCGTGGCAGCCACAACAGCTCCGGCCGCGAGAGCAATCGCCTCCAAGTGATCTCCTGCGTCCGATACCCCGACGATGCGTCTTTCCGTAGCTTCCCCGACCCTTCCGACGATCGTGGCCGTGGCTCCGGCCCACGGCCCGTCGACTGGCACTGCGACCCGGATGGTGTTTGCTTCATTCCCAACTCGGCGGCCCCATCTCGCCCCCACGGGATCAGGGAAGGCGACAGGGGTACCGCGCCGGCGCGGCTTGCCGTGCTCGGTCCACGCGATCACGGTGTCGAGCGGTTGGTCGGTACGGGCCGCCTCGTGCACTGCAAGCGTCTCGGCCAGTCCGGCAAGTGAGCAATTGGTGAGCACCAACTTGCTCGTCCGCGAGTACTGCTCGGCAACGTTGGGTGAGATGGCACCTGGGACCGCGCACGACAGGCCGTCTTCCACGGCCAATCCGGCGAGAGCAGACGAGGCCTCGCCGTCGTCGGTGACCAGGACGTCGAAGCCTTCGAGAGTCGAGATCGGGAGGGTGCGGCGGTCTTGGACCAATCCGGGATGGTCGCCGTACAACCCGAGAGCGACCAGGGAAGACTCGGCTGTGAGGATTCTCCCGGTCCTCGTTCCGACATCACCTATGGCGTTGAGTGCGATCCGCATCAATCGGCCGGGTCCCATGACCCCGGTGCGACCGGCACCTCGGAAGAGTTGGTGCGGCGAAAGGCGAGGAGAGCGACGGCGATCACGATGGCTGCGCTGAGTAGGCGGGTCATCCGTGATCGCATGTGCAGAGTGTATTAGCTGTCCGGAGTCTGGGGTCTGGGTACTCCGAACAGCTACGCTGTGGGCGTTCGGGATACGGGTCCCGAACGACTCGGCGGCTCCTCCGGGAGGACGCAAGAGCGAAGTCCGGTTCGAATCCGGCGCTGTCCCGCAACCGTGAAGCCCTTCGGGGACGAGTCGGGTCGCCTGCCATCGGGTCGGATTGGCACACCTTCGGAGGAAGGGTGGCCGCCTCGGCGCACCACCGTTTCCTCCTCGAATTCGAGGAGGTTTTTGTATGAAGAGGCTCATTGGCCTGGTATTGACGCTCGGATTGCTGATCGTTGCCTGTGGCGATGATGATCCGGGAGTCACCACATCGACTCGATCGGACGGTGGAGCCTTCCCGGTGACCGTGCGCGGCAGTGAGATCAGTCGATTGCCGGAGCGGATCGTTTCTCTTTCGGCGACGCACACCGAAATCCTCTACGAGATCGGTGCCGGTCCGGCGATCGTCGGAACCGACCTGTTTTCGGACTATCCGAGCGCGGCCAACGAAACGGAGAAGGTGGACGCCTTCAATCTGAGCGTCGAGGCGGTAGCTGCGCTCGATCCCGATCTCGTGATCCTCTCCTTCGACCCAGGAGACGCCGTTTCCGGACTCACCGCCCTCGGAATCTCCGTGGTGCTCTTTGCAGCGCCGGGACCTGCGACGCTTGCAGATGTGTACGACGAGGTGAGGGATGTCGGATCCGCCGCCGGGCATTCGGAGGAGGCCGACGCATTGGTGACGCGGATGTCGAGGGACATCGACGGGATTCTTGCCCAGATCCCCGAGAATGTTCGGGCCTATACGTTCTTCCTCGAACTCGACTCGGCCTTGTTCACCGCGGGTTCGGGGACCCTGCTCGATTCGATCTTTGGGATGCTGGGGCTACAGAGCATTGTGGACCCATCTGACGGGCCCTTTCCGCAGCTGTCATCCGAGTTCGTCATTGGCACCAATCCCGATTTTGTGTTCCTGGCCGACACCGTCTGCTGTGGTGAGTCCGCTGAGACGGTGATGGCGCGACCAGGGTGGGCCGAGATGTCTGCGGTGCGCAATGGGACAGTTATCGAACTGGACGACAGCGTTGTTTCACGGTGGGGCCCCCGTTTGGTCGATCTGATCCGCACTATCTCGAAGGAGGTCTACGGGGTCGGATGACGACCGATACGCTTCGTCGACCATCGGTCTTCTCCCTACTTCTGGTGGGGGGAGTGTTGTTCGGCGCGTTGGTTGCTGCGGTGCTGATCGGGCCGGTTGCACTGGATCCCTGGGCAGTGCTCCAGGAGGTGTTGGATCACCTTCCGTTCGTCGATGTCGATTCGGGTCTCGACGCCCGCCAGGCCGCGATCGTTTGGGAGTTGCGTCTGCCCCGCGCAGTACTCGGAGCCCTGGTCGGGGCGACTCTTGCCGTGGCCGGCTCGGCGTATCAGGGTGTGTTCCGAAACCCGTTGGCTGATCCGTACCTGCTTGGTGTGGCCGCCGGCGCGGGTCTGGGAGCGACGATCGCCATTGTTGCTTCAGGATCGGGAGCGGTCGTCGTCCCTCTGGCTGCCTTCGTCGGAGCCGTCGCGGCCGTGGTCGCCACCTACGCACTGGGAGCGACCGGTGGAGGTCGGCGCACGGGGAACACGCTGATCCTTGCCGGCGTAGCTGTCGCCGCCTCGTTGACTGCGGCGCAGACGTTCGTGCAGCAACGCAATGCTGAGACGATCCGTGAGGTGTATGCCTGGATTCTGGGTCGGCTCGGAACCACCGGCTGGGGTGATGTCGCTCTCATGGCCCCGTACGCCGTGGTTTCGATCATCGTGATTCTCCTACACAGGAGACTCCTCGACGTTCTAGCTGTCGGAGAGGACGAGGCCAGAACCCTCGGCGTGCGACCGGAACGGGTTCGAACTGCAGTGGTGATCGCGGCGACTCTGGGTACGGCGGGAGCAGTCGCCGTCAGCGGCTTGATAGGGTTTGTGGGGATAGTGGTTCCGCACACGATCCGGCTCATGGTGGGAGCGTCCTACCGGGCGATCGTTCCGCTAACTGTGCTCGGTGGCGCGGCCTTTCTGGTGCTCGCCGATCTGGTGGCGAGGACGGCGCTATCGCCCTCCGAGGTACCGATAGGGGTTGTCACCGCGATCATCGGAGGTCCCTTCTTTGTCGTGGTCCTTCGAACCAGTCGGCGGGGGGCGCTGTGATAGAGGTGCGAGAACTCATCGTCCACTACAACGGCCGGGCGGCGGTGGACGGTGTCGGCCTTTCAGTAGCAGCGGGTGAGTGGTTGGGGTTGATAGGACCCAACGGCGCCGGTAAGTCGTCGCTCCTCGGTGCCGTCGCCGGGACGGTGCCTCATCAGGGTGCCGTGAGGATCGGAGGTCGGTTGTCGCTCGAGATGGGTCGCCGTGAGGCGGCCCGGTCGGTAGCCGTCGTACCTCAGCACCCGGTTCTACCGGAGTCGATGGCGGTGATCGACTACGTGATGCTGGGCCGGACTCCTCACCTCGGGTATTTGGCGGCGGAATCGGAGGAGGATGTTGCAGTCACCGAAGCCGCCATGTGGGATCTCGGAATCATCCACTTGGCCGAACGATCTCTCGGAAGCCTCTCCGGAGGGGAACGACAGCGGTGTGTGCTGGCACGCGCGCTGGCTCAGGAGGCCCCGGTGTTGTTGCTCGACGAGCCAACGAGCGCTCTCGACATAGGACACCGCCAGCAAGTCCTCGACTTGGTGGCCGACCTGCAACGGACCCGCTCGATAGCGGTCCTAGCCGCCATGCATGACCTGACGCTGGCGGCTCAATACGCCGATCGTCTCGCTCTCATGATCGATGGGAGGATCTCGGTGGAGGGATCGGCCACCCAGGTGCTGACGGAGTCGGCGATCGCGGCGTTCTCCGGGGCCAGGGTCTCTGTGATAGAGGGCCCCGCCGGAGAGATTGTGGTAGTTCCACGGAGGAGCTGACCACCTTCCGGAAACGACGACCGACGACGCTAGGCGTAGGTGTTGTAGAGCACCCCGACCCCGTAAGAAATGACGGCGCCGGCGGCGGCTATGAGCACGTTCTCGGTCCCGCTCCAGACCCAACTCTTGCGGGTCACGAAGGTCTTGACGACCCCGACTGCGAATAGAGCCAAACCGGAGCCGATCGCCGCGATGAACAGACCGAGCCAGGTGCTGTCCACGAAGAAGAACGGGACCACGGACGGAAGGGAACCGGCCAGGAACAGCAGACCCGACAGGACTGCCGCCGTGTAGGGAGATCGACGTTCCTCGTCTACGACGCCGAACTCGAGCGCCATCATCACCTTGAGGAAGGCCTCGTCGTCCTTGTCCAGTGCCTGAGCGACTCGCTCAACTTCTTCGGCACCGAGACCCATGTCCCCGAACATTTCTCGGATCTCTTCGAGTTCTATGTCGCGGTGGAACTCGAGGTGTTCGATCTCGAGCTCTCTCTCCGAGTCGAAGACCTCTTCCTGCGACTTGGTGGCGATGTACTCACCAGCCGCCATGGAGATCGCGCCGGCGGCACTCGCAGCCAGACCGGTGAGAAGAACGTCGCGGGACCCGAGGCCACCACCAACCACGCCGGCCACGAGCAGAAAGATGGAGACGAGGCCGTCGTTGACGCCCAGGATGATGTCGCGCATGTACTGGCGGCTCGGGCCGACATGGGGTCGGTAAGGGTGCTCCTCGGCGGCGGTGGCATCTGTGTGAATCGCGCTCATCGGGGTGATTGTAAGTGTGTCGTCGGCTGCGCCGTCTCCCACGATTGGCAAGGGTCGTCGGCAATTGCCGCTGCCACAGTCGACAAGGGATTCGGCTGTTGCCCGTCTCATATCTCGTCACGGCTTGCCCATGGGGGCTTCTGTCGTAGTCTTCCGGAACCGATGCGTTCGTTGCTTGTAGCTCTTGTCGTACTCCTCTTCGCCGCCCCTGCCGGTGCCGGTGAGACTTCCGGCGCTGACGAGGTGATCCCGCTCACAGAGCTGATCGCCGACGCCGAGACCGAGATAGCGCTTTACGAGGCGGCTACACAGGTCGCGTTCAGCCGACTACCTCTCCCCGGGTTCGATCTGGCTGCTCGCGCCGACGTCCGCATGCTGCGAGCAGACGCCACTGTCGGGTCCCTGAGATCGAGAGCGCATGACACGCTCCACGCAGTGTTGCCGGGCGACGTTGTGCACGTCGTGCTCGACTTCGACGGGTCGTTCGACGGGGCTGCTATCTCTGCTGCTCTCGACGCGAGCGGTGTTCCATCGGCGTCGGTATGGGCAGCCGAGGACATCGTCACCGAGTGGGTCGCCCTACAACGAGCCATCGAGCGCTTGCGTGAGATCACCGCACCCAACTCACCTGAGAGGGTGTGCCCTGTGGACGGTCTCACCCATTTCCGCAACGAGTGGGAGTACCCCCGACCCTGGGGTCGAATCCACAAGGGAGTGGACATGCACGCGGCTTTGGGCACTCCCCTGGTGGCGGTGGAAGATGGTGTCGTGATCCAGGCCAACTGGCACTACCTCGGCGGCCGCCAGGTGTACCTCAAGGCGGACTCGACCGGAGATGTGTACTACTACGCCCATCTCGAGTTCTGGCCAAGGTGGCTGTGGACCGGGACCCGGCTGGAGGCAGGCGACTTCTTGGGACTCGCCGGATACTCGGGCAACGCCGTTACCTCCCACCTCCATCTCGGATGGATGCCGGGATCAGAGGTTGTGGAGCTCGAGAACCTACAGAACGCCTACTTCCTGATGTACGAACTCTGTCTGTAGCGGTCCAGCAGATCTGGACCGCAGCAATTGGAGATTGGCAAGACCGGTCGGAAGGGTCTCGTTCGTCGGATCCTTCGCCCGTTGTGGGGGAAGTCCGTGAGGAGTAAGGCGACGAGGGGGATGGGGGGTTCTCGGGTCTTCCCCCTTCCACTTCCAAAGGGGGGAGTAGTTCAGAAGGAGCCAGTACCCACAGACCGGCTACTCGACCAGTAATGCTTCTGCGAGTGGCCGGTGCGCTTCGCTGTGCCCCGCTCCCTCGATCGGAGTAATCGCGATGACGTTTGCGGAGGCGGCCTCGACGTCGGTGCCGGCCAGGTCGGCACCGGTATCGACCAAGCCGCCGAAGGTGTGCATGTACACATTGGGCGCGGTCTCGGAGAACAAGCGGTCGTAGCCAACCTTGGCCACGGTCGTCACCCGACGTTCTGTGGTGAAGTCTGCTGAATCCGGTAATCCGATGCTCACCGCACCCGCAATCCCTGCGGTCAACATCTGTTCCACCATCGAAGTGGCCAGGCCGGCGAGTCGCTCCCAGGTCGGTATCGACTCGATCGACTCGGCCCACTGCTTCCAGGCGTTCCAATCGTCACCAGCGGTACCCATTGAGAAGGCGATCGATGGAACTCCAGCAATGGCTCCCTCCAGTACGGCCCCAACCGTGCCGCTCGACTGCATATAGGCGGCCCCATGGTTGTAGCCGACGTTGATGCCACTCACGACGATGCCCGGTCGGCGATCGAACAAGGCGTGGATGCCGAGTTGCACACAATCGGCTGGGAACCCGGTCGTTGTGAGCATTCCCCGACCGTTGTGTTCCACCTGCCTCACCTCGACCGGCTCGAATCTGGTGATTGCCTTGCCGAGCCAGGACCGCTCCCGGTCTGGGACGACGACCTCGACCTCTCCGAGCCCCGCGAGGGCCTCTGCAAAGGAGGGCAGCCCAAGAGCACCGATTCCGTCGTCGTTGGTGAGGAGAATGAATGTCATTGCGGGACCGTACTTCGTACTGGTCAGCAATAGGCATTGGGCGCTGCCTGGCTCCCCCTCCCTCAGTCGCCTTGATGGCTCAGCGACCGACTCGGAGGGCGTCGGTCGCTGATGGTCAGTCAACAAGGACCCTGTTCTCTCGTCGCGGCCCAGCATGAGGTCCGCGACGGGCTGCGTGCTGCTCCCCGGGAACCCGCCACCTGGTCAGTACCGTCCTAGCGGCGACAGATAACGGGAAGACCTGGAGAAACCTCATGCGCAAGTCACTCGCAATCGCCGCAGCGTTCCTGATGCTCTTGGCAGCCTGCACGGACGACGACACCGTGCCGACCACCATCCAAACGGGCACCGGCTCAGGATTATCGGCGGTGGCAGCATCATTTGATCCCGACTCGATCCAATTCGTCGCTTCGCTCCAGCGATTCGATGAGTGCGCCGCGGTCCTCAGCCATTTTCAGGATCAAGCGATGGCGCGGGTCGGACCGTATGGACTCGATGGCGGCGGCGGATTCTTCCCCCAGCCGTTCATTGACGACCAGGTCTTTGCAGCAGCCGAGGACGGAGGTGCGCCGGCACGCGGTGACTCCGCAACGCAGGCGCCGGTGATCCCCGATTCAGGCGAATTCCGCGAGGGCGTCGACTTCTCTGGGAGCAACGTCCAAGTAGCTGGGGTCGACGAACCGGACATCATCAAGACCGATGGATCCAGGATCCTCGCGTTCGTCAATCAGACCCTTTCGTACGTCGATGCATCGAATGGATCGGCTCGTCTCCTGGGAACTCTGTACCTGCCGGGATGGGACCACAAGTTCTTCATGGACGGCGACACGGCCATCGTGTTCGCCAGAGGAGACGGCTTTGCGGTTCCTTTGCCGGAGGTGAGAGATGCCAGAATTGCTCCGTACGGCGGTCCGAAGACGCTCGTGTTCGAAATAGACCTGTCCGACCCCGAGAACCTTGTTGTGGTGAGGACTATGCATATCGACGGCAACTTCCTGAGTGCGCGTTCGATTGAGGGCACGGCACGGATCATTGTCTCGGCATTTCCATCCGATCTCCCGTTCGTCTACCCGTCGAGCGAGGCCGCCGAAGACATCGCCCTCCGGGCAAACAAGCAGGCGATCGCCGACTCGACGATCGACACCTGGCTTCCCAACTACACGCTCGTCACCGGTACCGACGGTGACACCATCAGCGCCGGACTCCTGGTCGATTGCGGCCAGGTGCACGCCCCCGTGGAGTTTGCAGGCTTTGACACCTTGGCAGTGCTCGCGGTCGACATGACCGATGGCTTGGGTGCCCCGGACGGGACTGCGGTGATCGCCCAGGGCGAGACCGTGTACGCCTCGACCGAGAGCCTCTATGTGGCAACCAACGTGTGGGTTCCGAGCGATGTATGGGGATCCGACGTTGTCCGACGTATTGAAGAGGACTACTCGACGGCCATCCACAAGTTCGACATCTCAGACGGTTCCACCGAGTACCGCGCGTCTGGAACGGTCACGGGCCACATGCTCAATCAGTTTGCAATGGATGAGTACGAGGGGAATCTGCGCATCGCAACCACTGAGGGGCCTCCCTGGGGATTCAGCGACACGTCCGAGTCCTTCGTGACGGTGCTTCAGGAGCGCGATGGCGGACTCGAGCAGATCGGCCGCGTCGGCGACATGGGTCGCGGCGAACGGATCTTCTCGGTTCGATTCATCGGTGACACCGCCTACGTCGTCACCTTCCGGCAGGTCGACCCTTTCTACGTGGTCGACCTCAGCGACCCCGAGGCACCCAAGGTCGCCGGCGAACTCAAGATTGCCGGATATTCGGGCTACTTGTATCCGGTCGCTGAGGACCGTGTTCTTGGAATCGGTCAAGACGCAGACAATGACGGATTCACAACCGGGGCCAAGGCGACGATGTTCGACGTCAGCGACCCATCCGACCCCCGTGAGTTGGGGACCTGGACCATGGACGGCGGCTACAGCGATGTCGAGTGGGACCACCTCGCATTCCTGTACTGGCCGCCGGAGGAGCTTGCGGTGCTCCCGGTCCAGTCTTGGCAGGAGCAGTTCTTTGGAGCCGTTGTTCTGAAGACGGATGACGGTATCCGCGAGTTTGGCCGCATCACCCATTCGGCCAGCGGTGGGGTCACCCCGTCGGACTGCCGGGAGTTGACGGCAGATGAGCTCACTTCGCTCGACGCCGAGTTTCCGTTCGGCGAAGGGCTGATAGTGCAGGTCTGTGGCGAAGGAGAGAGCGGCGGCGCCGGAGCGCTCGAGTGTGAATCTCTGCCGTATGACGAAGTCATGGCGCTGGCAGCAGATGACGGAATAGACCTCACGTCGGTCATGAGCGAAGGCGATCGGCTCGAGGTCTGCTACCCCGAATTCGACTCGCAGGATCCGGCGATCCTCCGATCACTGGTGATTGGGGACCAGATTTGGACCCTGTCGTGGCGGTCTCTTCAGTCGAACTCGGTCGACGACCTCACAGTCGGTCAACTGATTCCGCTCGGATAGTCCAAGCGGCCTCATGGAGCAGTAGGCAGATGTCTCGTTCAGCGCGCCTTGATACGTTCCAGAAGACCCCTGGCAGATTGCTTGCTTTGATCAGAGAGTCGTCGGGCCGAAGGGAATTCCGATCCAAGCATTGTGAGTCCCCCCAGGATCACGAGTGATCCTGGTCCGGGGAGCGGGATGAGAACGATTCCGAGCGCGATCGTTGCGACGCCGGCGGCACCCACGCCCGCCTTGCGAGCGGTCCGCTTGATGGAGCGCTGGTTGTGATCGGCCACGCTTGTTTGACTCGCGTTGTCACCACGCGGTGACGCGGCTTCAGCAGCAGGCCTGATTCGCTTCGAGCACCCGGTCCATCACCTCGATCAGGACGACGCTCTCCTCGTCGGTCAAGTAAGCCGACCAGATCTCCTCGAGGCCGGCGTCGATGATCGGTCGGGCTCGCTTCAACGCCTCGCGACCGGCGCGGGTCAGTTCGACGACGGTGGCGCGTCGGTCGTCGGCATCGGGCCGTCGCAATACGTAGCCCATTGCTTCGAGCCGATCGATGACCTTGGTTGTTCCACCACGGCTGATGACGAGCCGTTGCGCAATAACCGACATCCGCAGTGGTTCCTCTGCGTGCCCGATGTTGAGCAACGCCTCATGGTCGGCGAGTAGGAGTCCCTCGGCTTCGTGAAGCCGGTCCTCCAGCATCACCTTGAGCATCAGCGAGGTGTGAAGCGTATGCGTGGCCGCCCGGCGCCAGAGGGGCTGTTCCTCGTCTCCCATGGAACCATTGTGGCATAGATCGCTTGGCGAGTATATAGTCATCTAGTAAACTAATCTGGTGAAGTAAAGATGATGAACCTTCTCAGGACGCCGGGCGGCCGCATCTTCGGGATTGTGTGGATCGGCCAGCTGGTCTCGAACCTCGGATCGGCGATGACCAGCTTTGGACTCGGGATCTGGGTCTATCAGAAGACCGGATCTGCGACTCAGTTGGCGCTCATCGTTCTCGCGGCACGTCTCCCGATGCTGCTGGTCTCCCCATTTGCCGGAGCGCTGGTCGATCGGTGGGACCGCCGCTGGGCGATGATCCTGTCGGACACGGGCGCAGCGGCGGGCACGTTGGCGATCATGCTGTTGCTCGTCGCAGGGTCTCTCGAGACCTGGCACCTCTACGCGGCTCTGGCGTTCAGCGGAGTGTTTGCTGCCTTCCAATTCCCAGCATATGGAGCTGCTACCACCCTCCTCATAGAGAAGGATGACTATGCCCGAGCCTCCGGCCTCGTACAGCTGGCGGGGAGCATTGGTCGGGTCGCAGCTCCCACAGTTGCCGCAGCGGTTGTCGTCTGGTTTGGGCTGACGCCTCTCTTCATCGTCGATTTCGTGACCTTCCTCTTTGCGGTGGGAACCCTGCTGTTGGTCCGCTTTCCCGCTACCGAACCGAGCGAGCGCCTCGGTAAGGGGGTGCGCGGGTTGCTTCTAGAGGCAAAGGAGGGACTCGACTTCGTGCTGGAACGCCGCGCTCTGTTCATCCTGATGATGTCGTTCGTCGTTGTGAACTTTGCGTTCGCCTTCCAGGGGGTGCTGCTCATCCCCCTGTTGCTCAACTTGGCCTCCGAGCAAATGGCGGGACTCGTTGTTTCGCTGGCCGCCGCCGGCCTGGTGGCTGGGAGCCTCGGGCTCAGTGTGTGGGGTGGACCCAGGGATCGGATCGCCGGTGTGTACCTGTCGATCCTGGCGATGGGAGTAGGACTGGTGCTGATGGGCCTCCGGCCCAGCTTGGGGCTTGTCATTGCCGGGATGCTCTTGCTCCACGCCACCCACCCTGTGGCAGGTGGTTCGAGCCAGGCGATCTGGCAATCGAAAGTTCCGCCCAATCTGCAGGGCCGAGTGTTTGCCATCCGGCAGGTATCGGCCATCTCGGCTGCGCCGATTGCGTTTCTGCTGGCAGGCACTCTGGCTGATCGCGTGTTCGAACCGGGCATGCTCGAAGCAGGGGGGCTCCTCGCGATGGTGTTCGGATCCGGTCCGGGTAGGGGTATAGGAGTGATGTTTGTGCTCGCCGGTGTCTTGGTCACGTTCACAGTGCTCATCGCGTGGAACCACCCGCGAATCCGCAACCTGGAAACAGAGGTCCCCGACCTCGAACCAGTCAGGGCCTAAAGACCCATTCAGCCGCGATCCCGGGCGACAGCCTCCCATTGGCCCTTCATCGTGCCCCTTTGACCCTGGGCCGGTCGAAGACGCCCTCGATACGTTGCGAGGTGTTTCGAAACAATCGAGGAGTCATGCCCGCATCCCGAGTCACCAAGCGGTGGACCGTCGTCGTCGGCGCAATTCTGATCCAGCTGAGTCTCGGAGCCATCTACGCCTGGTCGGTGTTTACACCGACATTGCGCGACTCGGGTTGGAGCAAGGTCCAGACCCAGATCGTCTTTTCGGTGGGGCTGGGGACATTCGCTCTCGTCATGGTCTACGCCGGACGCCGTCTCAATGTGTTCGGCCCGCGGCGGCTCGCCATGTGGGGCGGTATCACACTCGGAGCCGGGTACCTGATTGCCAGTCTCGGCAGCGGGACAAACTTCTGGTTCGTCCTGCTGGGTGTGGGTCTCGTTGGCGGTGCCGGGATCGGCCTCGCCTACGTCGTACCCATCGCGGTGGGGATGAGGTGGTTTCCGGACCACAAGGGGATGATCACCGGGGCGGCGGTCGCAGGCTTCGGGTTCGGTGCGCTGGGATGGGTCAAGCTGGGCGGTTCTTGGGGGAGTTTGATAGAGGATCTCGGCATCGACACAACGTTTGTCATCTACGGGTTGGCGTTTGCGGCCCTGGTGTTGCTGGGAAGTCGCGTGATGGTCATGCCGCCCGACGGTTGGCTTCCGCAAGGCTTTGTTCCTCCGACGGCGAGCGGTGAGGGCGGCGAGAACTTTGCACCAAAGGAGATGTTGCGGACGCCCCAGTTCCACTTGATGTCGATCACGTTCGCAGTGTCGGCCGGCGCCGGACTGATGGCGATCGGCTTGATGAAGTTGTATCCGGTAGAGGCGCTCGTCGACAACGGCTTCGCTGATGCCCGCGCCAGTGCTATCGCGGGTACTGCCATGGCCGTCTTCTTCTCGCTTGCCAACGGGGTTGGTCGTCTGGCGTGGGGGACCATCAGCGACATGCTGGGTCGGAAGAACTCGGTCGTGGTGATGGCAGCGTCACAGGGGGTTCTTCTGTTCCTGTTCATCCCGATGGCGGGTAGCGAATGGTTGCTGTATCTAGGCGCCGCGCTGATCGGCTTCAATTTCGGAGGCAACTTCGCGTTGTTCCCCGCGCTGACTGCCGACGAGTTCGGGAACGATGCGGTGGGGCAGAATTATCCGTGGGTATTCCTGTCATACGGCGCCGGTGGGATCGTCTTTCCGATACTGGGAGGGTGGATGGGCGACAGCGGGAACTTCCCGATGGCCTTTGCGATCTGTGCTGCTGCCTGTTTGGTAGGGGCCGCGGCTACGGCGGCTGTGTTCCCGCCGAATCATGCAGAGGCAACCAGACCCTTCTCGGTACAGGGCTTTGTTCACAACGCTCACGTGTTCGACCACGACAAGGCACGAGCCGGCACCTGAGTGCTTGACGATCTACCGGTGAGATGTCGACGCACCCTGGATGCGTGAGTACGTAGGATTCTCAGGCCCGGTTGGGATCCGACAGGGTTGCTACCGCAACCACTCAAACGAGATCCCGTCGACCTCTTCCCGGTTGCCGTTGCGTCTACCGGCCGGGGGTCCGGCCAGATCCGAGAGCGCCTGGCGTGCCATATCGACCAATGCCACTTGGTCGCTGAAGTCCTCTAGGGCCGATCGGGAGTCTTCGGTCAGGACAACCGTTCCTGCCAAGTCGTCTGCGTAGAGCTCTTCGTCACCAGCCTTGACTATCACCTGGATTGGGATGTCCCGACTCAGCTCCTCGCGGTAGCATTTCAGGATCTCGCGGTTGTAGGAGTCGTCGAGATCGAGTCGGAACACGACACCCATGGCGGAATCCACGAGGCTGCAACCTTTACCCTCGACCAGCGGACAGGGCTTTCCGTCGGGCCCTCCACAGCCAAGAACGACGTGCCCCTTGTCCTCGAGGGCGCCGCGGTGGCTGGATTCGCCTGTGGCGCCGACTTCGAGGACGGTCCCGGATGCAGTTGCGGTCATCTCTCGATTGCCTTTCTGAAAGCGATTTCTCCAACAGAGTGACCCCAATCGGGCCTTCTGCGTTCTTGTCTTCATCGGCGATCGATCCACTCCGGTTGAGGGGATCTAGCCCGACTGGAGAAGGAGCCGTGGACCGGCGCCGTGGTCACAGGATGCTCTGATCACAGGGCCGAGCTGTACCCTCAGTGATCGTGGAGAATCCGCTCTGGCAGGAGCTCGTGGGCTACTTCGCGTCGGCGGCGATCGTCGCCGCGCTGATGATGAAGTCAATTCTCCGGTTGCGACTCATCGGACTCGTCGGATCTATCACCTTTCTCGCATACGGGGTACTCATCGGGTCTATTCCGATCGCGATCACCAACGTCGTGGTGATCGCAATTCACGTCTACTACTTGCGGAAGCTGCTTGGTCGCAATGAGGTATTCGAGACTCTCCGAGTCAAGCCCGGGTCGCTCTACCTAAAGCGCTTCCTGGAGTTCCACTCTCGTGAGATTCAACGCTTCCAACCCGGATTCGAGTTCTCGCCGACAGCAGACACGATGCCGGTGTTCATATTGCGGGATATGGTCCCGGCCGGTCTTCTGGTCGCCGTGCCCCGCGAGGATGGCTCTGTCGAGATACAGCTGGACTACGCAACGGGGCAATACCGGGACTTCAAGCTGGGGCGGTTCGTTTACTCCGAGGAGTCGGAGATCTTTGGCGATCCAATCTCTGCATGGTCGGAACCCTGGAGCGATTTACACACCGAATACTTGGGCCGCATGGGGTTCCGGTCGACCGAGCGTGCTGGGCGTGACGTACTGGAGCGAGCACTGGGCTCGGAGTAGTAGAGGTCCCGGTCATCTGCGCCACGAGTTGGCCTGGGAGCGAACAGCCCCAATCCACTGTGAGATGTCTTCGTTGTTGTTGCCGCGACTGGCTACAAAGACCCCCATCACTCCAGCAACCAGCATTCGCGCTCGTACCTCAACCCGGCCGGGTGTGATCTCTGCGCGATCCTGGGCGCGTTGAAGCGCGGCACGGAACCCGTCGAGGAGGCGCTCTCGGTAGGCGGTCGCGACGGAGGACAGATCACCGTCGCGACCGGCCAGTTCGGTGGTGGTGTTGACGATGAGACAGCCAAGGGTGCCATCGACATCGGGGTGGGTGAGTCGCTGCTCCCAGTTGTTGAAGAACCCGGTGATGCCATCGAGTCCGGGCTCTCCGTCTTCGAGGGGTGCCAACATCGCGCCCAGATCATCGAGGTAGCGCTCCAGGACCCGACCGAACAGGTTCCGTTTCGAGTCGAAGGCCTGATAGAGAGAGGAGCGGGATAGTCCGGTCGCCCTGGTCAGGTCCCCGATCGATGTTGCCGCGTAACCCTGCTCCCAGAAAACCTCCATCGACTTGGTGAGTACTTCACCTGTATCGAAACCTCTTTGTCGTGCCATTGTGGTTGCGGGGAATAAGTGGACCGCTTGGTTCATTACACCAGTTCAGGAACGTACGGTCCAATACCCAAGGAGGGGACATGAGGAAGGTTTCAGCTCGAGTGGAGATAGGTGCACCCGCAGAGAAGGTGTGGGAGGTGCTGGCGGACTTTGGGAGCGTCTCCACCTTCAACCCGAGTGTGACCGATTCACATCTCACTGCCGACCAGATCAACGGTGTCGGCGCCACCCGCCATTGCGATCTCACGGTCCCGGGCGCATCCATCGAGGAGCGGATCGTCGACTGGCAGGACGGCAGATCATTCTCTGTCGATATCTATGACGGGGCTCGCAATCCGTTCGCCAAGGCGCTGGGGACGATGTCAGTCGAACCACTCGACGCCGATCGCTCCCTTGCCTCGATGTCGATCGAGTGGAAGGCCAAGGGTGGCATCTTCTCCGGCCTGCTCGGCCGAGCACTCACCGGTCAGAACCAAAAGGCGGTGTCGGGAGTCCTCGCCGGGCTAAAGCACCACGTCGAGACCGGTGATCCCGTGGAGGGCCGCCAGAAGGTGGACCGCAGCGCCGTAACGCTCGGTTGACCTTGGCTCGGCGCCGGGATTCCTCCAATTCGCGACAGCTGGTTCTCTAGAGAATGAGACTCAGGTGGACTGCTGTGGTCGTGGCCGCCCTTGGATTGGTGGCCGCTGCCTGTAGCGATGGGTCCGCCGAGGCGCGGGACGGCCCATCCTCGGTACCGGAGTCGGCAGCGTCGGCTTCCGAGTCGAGCCCGGTGCTGGACGAAGGCTCGCTGGCGCCACCCGAGGTCGATCTCAACCTCCACAGCGTCCCGCTGGAGGAGGTCTACTTCGACACGTTTGACGGTGGATCGGTCCGCCTCTCGGAGTCGACGACGGAACTCCGGCAACGGTTGCTGGACGCGATCCCACCGATCGATCGGCCGGTATACGGCGACTTGGATTCTGGCGATTGGCTGGATCCATCCGACCTGATACTCGGTTATGTGGCTGGTGGAGAGGCCTACGCCTACCCGTTCAAGATCCTCAACTTCCATGAGATCGTCAACGACGAGATCGATGGGGTCCCGGTTCTTGTCAGCTACTGCCCGTTGTGTCGAAGTGCCATCGTCTATGACCGCCGGGTGGGTGGTGAAGTGTTGAGCTTTGGCAATACCAGCGCCCTCTACGAGTCAGATTTGGTGATGGTCGATCGGAACACCGGGTCGTACTGGTGGCAAGTTGCCGGGTCGGCGATCGTGGGATCCTTGACCGGCACAACCCTCGAGCCCTTGCCTTCGGTAGTCGCGACCTGGGCGGATTGGACCTCGCAACATCCCGACACACTGATCCTGACCCGGGACACCGGATATGAGCGGCCGTATGAACGTGACTCGTTCGGCAGCTACTCCGACTTCCTAGACTCCGGCGAGTTCGTGTTTCCCGTGAGCGAGCTCTCGCAGGACGGGCGGTTGGCGCCTTCGGCGCTGGTGCTCGGTGTAGTCCTCGACGGCGTTACCCGTGCCTATCCGGTTGACGGCCTCACCAGCCCGATCAACGATGTGGTTGCAGGGAACCCGATTGTGATCCTCCCAACCGACGGCGGCGCAGCTGTGTTTGGTGCGATCGTGGACGGCCGGTCACTTGTCTTCGAATGGCGGGAAGACGGGTTCGTCGATGAGGAGACGAACTCTGTCTGGACCGCCGACGGAGTGGCCGTGTCGGGCTCGTATGCCGACACGAGGCTGGAGCGGATTCCCGCTCGAACGACCTTCTGGTTCGCCTTTGTCGGAGCATTCCCCGAGGTGGAGCTGTCTGGCGGATAGCGATCACCATGCTGCTTCGTCCACATCAGACGCCAACCCCCGCAGCAACACCCTGACCAGGTAGACAGCCCGTTCGCATCAACCAAGGAGTACACCCATGGCCGCCCTATTGATCGTCAACTACGACACCACCGACCGGAGCGCCTCGAGACCTACCGCGCCGCCGCCGTTGCCGCACTGGCCGATCCAGACAAAGGCACACTGATTGCTGTCGGGGATGTTGTACCAGCGGCGAGGACACCCTTATCGGCGGCGCCGACAACGACAGACTCTACGGCGACACCAGGACCGGCGATGTGACCACCGGCGGCAACGACATCCTCTACGGCGACAGCGACTCCGGGGATGTGATCACCGGTGGTGATGACACGTTCGTGTTCGATACCGACACCAGCTTTGATGACGACACCGTCCGTGATGCTGGGGCCGGCGGCACTCAGGACACGCTCAGGTTCACCGGGGTGGCGGACGGCGACGGAGACGATTTCGCTGACCTCGACGCCATTGCCACCTATACGGAGGTAGCCGGCAACGTCATCGTCTCGATCGGGACCGACTCGGTCACCATCACCGGGATCGGCACCGGGGCCATCAACTCCGCAGCCGCACTCGACGCCACAGCCCAAGTCACAATCGAAGTCGTACACCCTTAGGGGGTACTTCCCCGTGGGCACTTCCCCGTGGGCCCGGCTGGACGGTTCTTGAACCAATGCAACGTCTCCTAGAACAGATAGAGAATGCCCCAGAGCATCCAACAATCGGCGCCACGAGGCGCGGACAATGACGTGCCCGCGCAGCCTCACCTCACGACGAGGCACTCAGGCTGACCGGGAGCATCCTCGGGTCCGACGCAACCCGTGGCGGTGCCTTCTACTGTTCGGCGGGAGTTATGACCTGAATCGTGTCGGTCAACTCGTCCGACTCGAGCACAGTGATGGTGATCCCGTCGACTGTGAGTGATTCCCCGACCTGGAGCGGTAGTCCGCCGTCGTTGACGTTCCACAGCACCGGGCCGTCATCCACCTGCAGACCGCCCGGGGGCACTCCGACTCTCTCCGTGTCGATCTTGTAGACCACAACACCCTCACGCGTGAGTTGGTCGTCGTAGCCAATAGCTCGTCTGGACTCCACGAAGACAAGCTCCGTTTCCTCGAAGGATTTCGATAGGGGCACCATGACCGTCTTCAATCCCTCCGGCGTCTCGATGGCGGTGAGGGTGTGAGTGAGGTCTGTCTCGTGTTTCTGGCAAACGACCTGACTGTCATTCAGCCAGTCGAGCCGGAATCGCTCCCAGGCGGTGTGCTCAGGCGCGATGCTGCTGATGTTGTTCATCAGACTGAATACCCCGGTGTACGGCCGGTCGAACTCGCTCCCAAACCCGCCGCCCAGTCTCGAATAGAGGTCGACCAGGCCGAGGTTGTGACCAAACTCGTGGGCGAACCAGAGAAAGTGGTGAGGATCTGCGGCGTTGCCGGGAAGCCCACCCAAGTAGTTGGTGTCCAACTCGGTTCCGCCGGAGAACACTGCATTCACTATCACGGTGCCATCCGCCGCTACACCTCTACCTGCCCCGAGCTCGTTGTTGAAGTTGCGAGTCGAGTTCCACGCGGGACCGGCGATAAAGGTGAACTCATCGATCTCGGGGGAGTGAACGATCAATAGGCTGTCGGTCTCCGAGAAGTCGTAGTCGGCGTCGACCAGGTCGACGATCGTCTGGTAGTAGAAGGCCCTGAAGTCCGCAGGGTTTTGCCCCGGCTCGAGATAGGACTCGATGTCGCCGTACGCTGCCTTGACCCAGTCGTACTGAGTGCCTCCGAGGTGGATCCAATCGAAGTGCGGATCGAGCGTCAGGTCGAGCGCGCCATAGGACACGGTGGCATAGAAATCCTCAGCCATTGGCGAGATCTTGGCGAACAGTTCCTCCGGTGCGACTGTCGCCCGAACATCCTCGAAATCGACGAACAAGACCGTTGTCTTGACCTCCCCTGTGGAGTCGACGCGGTCCAACAACCCCCACCGCAGGCGGTCGCCAGGTGCTGGGAAGCCAATGGCGGTATCTGGATAGGCCGGAGCCACTCCATCGGCCAGATTGAAGTTGGCCAGGCGGCAGACGTTGGGGCTGTAATGCTCGTCGGGTCGCTGGGTCGTCGTCGTAGTGGCATCGACCGGACAGTCAAAGACGTTGCACGCAGTCACGATCATCGTCTCGACGTTGGCAACGTCGGCTCGATCCTGCGGAGCGACCGTGTTCTCATCCCCCACCCAAGAGGCCACCTCGCTGCCCGCGCTGACGAGGCTCACCGTCACCCGGCCGTCGGTCTCGATCACGGTCACCGCCACGAGACCGCCCAGCCGAGCAGCGAGCTCATCGATGAGTTGATCGCATCCGCCACAGTCCGAAGGAACTGACACCACGAACCCGTCGCGCGGCGCTTGGGTGGTAGTGGTCGTGGAAACGGGACTCGTCGTAGTCGTGGTCGTCGCTGGTGCATCGGCCGTGGTCGTCGCTGGTGCATCGGCCGTGGTCGGCGTCGACTCCTCATCGCCGCTACAGGCAGCGACTAGAAGAACAAGAACAATCAGCAACGCAGGCATGCGCCTGGACGACATGGGGACCCCTCCCGAGAGTGCAGCGCGGTGCACCTTACTTGTCTCGATTGACGAGAGCACGGACGGGAACTCGCCGTAGTCCGGTGGAATATCCCCGCTCACGGAGGATCGCTTGCTGCCGGCGAGATCCCAATCGGAGAGACTCGAAGCGCAACTGTCAGTCGACACGGATGCAGCAGCTATCGAACGACAAGCACTCCTAGCTGCAGCGAACTGGCAGCCGGGCGGTCAGGCGAAACCGCCTTCGACCTGGGGAAACGTTGTCTAAGTAACAACGCTTGTGGGCCCACCTGGTCAGAAGTCGAACCAACTCGCTGACAACCAGTAGAAGTGAGAAGATCTCGTACCTGTCCATTGTGTACCATTTGCGTTACGTACCCTGTGGTGTACATTACGGATATGGGTATGGATGTGATTGCTCTGCTCGCCGATCCCACCCGGCGCAGGATCATCGAGTTGTTGACCGAGCACGATCTTGCGGCCGGAGAGATCGCTTCACACTTCGACATTGCCCGTCCCGGCGTCTCCCGCCATCTCCGACAGCTACGAGAGGGAGGCCTGGTGTCTGTGACCCGATCCGGACAGAAGCAGATCTACCGACTCGAACCCGGCCAGATAATGGAGATTGATCGGTGGCTGGCCCCGATCCGGACGTTCTGGAGCAACCGCCTCGATGCACTCGACACTGAGCTACGCCGCGGACGAAGCGTCAAGCGGGGTTCTGACGGCGACCTATCGCGACGCCAACAAAGGAGCGAGAGTGCCTGACGACAACACCGACAATGGACGACTCGTCGAGTTTGGGGGACGCCGAGCGATACGGTTCACGCGCCACTACTCAGTGTCCCCAACGGAATTGTGGGCGGCGATCACCGAGCCCGACCGCATGGCTCGATGGGCCTTCCGTGCCGAATTCGAACCTCGCAGCGGCGGCACGCTGCGCTTCCACTTCGATGAGGATGGTCTCTCAGAGGGAACCGTTCTGGAGTGGGATGAGCCATCAGTCCTCGAGTACGAGTGGGCAACCGACACCGAAGCTCCATGGCGCGTCCGCTTCGAACTGACCAGTGACGGTGGCAACGGCACTCTCTTGACCTTCGACCATCTCCTACCCGATGATCGCAAGCTTCGAGCCGGGTTCGCAGCGGGCTGGCACTGGCACCTCGACCGCCTCGCGACCCACCTGGCAGGCTCCGAACCCGCTGACGTCGCCAGCGACGAGCATTTCGATGATCTACTACAAAGCTACCGGGCCAAGTTCGGTGGTGGATCTTGATGATCGATTCATCCTGTTGCACAGGCATTGGCGGACGGTTGGGCGCATTCAGACGGCCGGCATCGGAGTTGAACGCGAAGCCGCCCCGGAGTGTGAGTCGCAGCTATTGATCAACGTACCCAGCGTCCCAGATCCGGGCTGGATCGTGGGATCTGAGGTCGACGGCGTGGTCGACCCACGCCTTCAGCGGGAACAGAACGTTGAGCCAACCCGCGGTGACCTCATTCCGATCCTCCGTTGCTACGTTCTCGTTGACCAAGGTCAAATCCGTTCCACCGGCTCCATCCGATTCGAGCCGGAAGCTGGCTACGGAGTTGAAGTAATCAATACTCCATTCCTGCGGCGGCCGCCGAGTCAGGACACGCGCTTCACAGCTGAAACCGTTGATGAACTCGAAGTCGATCACCCCGTTCACCTCGACAGCGGACTCAGCCCAGAACGAGGCTCGACCGGCATCGCTGTCGAGCACGTCATAGACCCTCTGGGGCGAGGATCGAAGATGCAGCCGCCAGACAATCGCAGTGGGATCGGGCTGGAACGGCATCGGTTCCCTTTCTCCTCGCGACGCTCTCTTGCTGACGAAGGATTCTACGTGTCAACACCGCCTGAAAATTGACCCCCTGGCACCGGGTGAAAATTGACCCCCCTGGCTTGGTTTGGTCACTCTGTGTTGTCGGTCGGCACGTTCCTTAGGTCGCGGTCTTTGAGCCGGTAGGAGTCTCCTTTGAGGGAGACGACTTCTGCGTGGTGGACAAGCCGGTCGATCATGGCTGCGGCCACTATGGGGTCTCCGAAGACTTCTCCCCAGCGGCCGAAGGGCTTGTTGGAGGTGACGATGACCGAGGCTCGTTCGTATCTTGCTGAGACGAGTTGGAAGAACAGGTTGGCGGCTTCGGCTTCGAATGGGATGTATCCGACTTCGTCGACGATGAGCAGGGGGATCCGTCCCAGGCGGGTGAGTTCTGCTTGGAGACGGCCTTGAGCGTGAGCTTCGGCAAGACGGCCCACCCATTCAGAAGCGGTGGCGAACGCGACCCGATGGCCGGCTTGGCAGGCTCTGATCCCCAATCCGATCGCCAGATGGGTCTTGCCGGTCCCCGGTGGGCCCAAGAACACGACGTTTTCTCGGCCGGCGACAAAGTCGAGCGTTCCGAGATGCAGCAGAGCGTCTCGTTTCAGTGACCGTTGGAAGGAGAAGTCGAAGTCTTCGATGGTTTTGCGAGCCGGGAACCGTGCCGCCTTGATGCGGAGTTCCCCGCCGTTGGTCTGACGGGCGGCGACTTCTCGTTCCAGACAGGCAGCGAGGAACTCTTCGTGGCTCCATTCTTCTTGACGGGCCCGCTCGGCGAGGCGTTCAAACGCCTGGCCCATCGAGGGTGCTTTGAGCGCCCGACACAGATATGCGATATCAGATGAGGGTCTGGTCTGGGTCATGACGCCACTTCGAGGAGCTGGTCGTAAACCCTGAGGTCACGCTCCTCGACGGTCACCTCAACCGGTCTCGGTCCGGCGGCTTCGGCTCTGATCTGGCGCAGGATCCGGGCATGGTCCGCGGTTAGCAGCGTCTGGTGTTTGGCCAGGCAACGGCGATGACGGGCCACCTCGGTGCCCTCACATGCGACTACGACTTCGTCGAGGGTTACTACGACGTCGACACGTCGACCCACGAACCGGGGGTTCACCGAGTAGTCGTTGGTGTCAACCCGGACGTAATGATCTCTGGGTAGTCGGATGGTGTGCCGCCACGAAGGGTCGGGCAGCACCGGCGGGAACGCCATCATCGCTCCCCGATCCTCGAAGATGGCTTCGGATGGTCTGACCCGGGTGGTGCCGTGGATCCGTTGGTTGGCCCGTTTCAACCAGACCCCCAGCTGCCGGTTGAAATCAGCCACGTCATCGAAGGAGCGGCCGGGCAGGAAACTGGTCTCCAAATACCCGTTGGCTCTTTCCACCAGTCCCTTCGCCTCCGGGTCGGCCGGGCCGACCAGGGTCGCTCCCATCCCCAGGGTGCCCCGGAAGGACTGGAACTCGGCGGTGAGGACCTGCTTGCCCTGCCGGATCCGACCAATACAGCCCTCCTGATCCCACACCGCCTTGCGGGGCACCGCACCGAACCCACCGATCGCACACAACATCCCGCCCAGGACATCATGAGCCGCCCGCGAGGGCACCAAGTGGGCGCCGATCAGCCTCGAATAGCCGGACACGCCCACCACCGTCCACAACTTGGCGGTCTGGCCGAATCCCACCGGGATCAGCACGTCGGGCTGCCACAGATCCCACTGGGCCAGCTCACCAGGCCGATACCAGGTCCGCTGCGACGGATCCGGCGGTGAGAACAACGGTCGCAGCACAGCGATCCGATCCCGCAGCACAGTCATTCCCCGCTCCCAGCCGATCCGCTCAGCGATCACCGTCGCCGGCATATCCGGAACATCCCTCAACAGCCCGCGGATCTCAGGCTCCACCGGATCCACGATCGAACCCCGCGACCTCCGCTCATACCGAGGCGGCGTTCCCGAACGCAGCGCAGCCCGCACCGTGTTGCGCGCCAACCCCAACCTGCGGGCGATCGTCTTGACCCCCAACTTCTCAGCTCGATAAAGCCGACGAATCTCAGCCCAATCCTCCACGTCGATCAATCTCCAATCCTCCTGACCGGCATCCAGCCAGGATCGAACATCCAGCACTATCAGTGGTGGACCCGACCAAGACGGGGGTCAGAATTCGGGCGGTGATAGGGGGTCAGTATTCACCCGGTGGCGACACTACGGAGATGTCTGATGCCTCAGTCACACGCGGTGGTGACGGTTGCGGAGCCGGGTCGTCACCAAAGCCAGACCTGTGGATCCCCCTAGACATTGATTCGCCCCAATAGAACGGCCACAGAAGACGCCTGGTGACCTGCCGAAAACCTTCAGGCGTGGCCCGTCAACGGGGGCGGTAGACGTCGCGGCGGTGTTGTACCCGGTGGATGACAACGGTCCGTTGATCTTCGTCGATCTGGTAAATGATGCGGTAGTCGCCGCGTCGTGCAGAACTCAGACTCTCGAGTTCGCCCACCAGCCGCTTGCCGAGTCGCTGCGGATTGTCGGCGATTGGCCCCAGAATCGTCTCCAGTGCGGCGACCCGGACCTTTTCGGGTAGGCGGTTGAGATGTCGTAGACCTTCGGGAGTGATCTCGATCTCATACACGCGGTCTGCTCAGACTTGATCGCGCAGATGCAGCGTCTTGCCTTCAGACGCTTCGCGTCGCGACCGCCGCAACGACTCCATAAGCTCTTCATCTCTGGTGATATCGAGCGATTCCTCGAGCGAATCGAGATCATCGGGACTGACGAGAACGAACGAGGGTCGACCGTTGCGGGTCACCAAGATGCGGTCATGTTGGCTCTCGACGCGGTCGGCCAGTTCGGAGAGGTGGGCCTTGACCTCCGAGAGTGGAAGAGTCTCACTCATACCTCGATTATAGGTCAGAATTCTGACTAATCAAGACCACCGCTCTCAGGCAAACAGATATCCCAGATATCCAGCCCACCGTCCGGCGACGACATCGCAGACGTCTGGTCGATCATCGCTCCGCCTGCCGCAGGTCCCATCCAGGAACGATCGCCCGAGGCGAGCGGCTAACGAGATCGCCCCATGACCTAGGAAACGTTTGACCTAGCAGGAGACCCCGATCCCGAGTGTGATTTCCTTGTTTCGTTGAGCGCTCAAGCTAACAAGCAGGGTGGCGCATAGGGGATTCCGCACCCAGAACCCACCCGAATACGCTCTCCACTCCTCGCCGTCCCCGCAGGGCTCGAAGGTCGCCTCCCAGGTTGTTGCTTCCGAAAACCCCCAACCGACGGCCATCTCCTCCCTCAGTCGGTCCGGGACAAGAATCACCACGGGCTCGTCAGATCGTATGTCCACCCCGGCCTTGGCGAAGTAGCCCCCAGCTGGATCGGGCTCCACGCCAAGTTGGGTACCACCACTCAGGTCCCAAGGCAGGGCGACGACTCCCAGGACTGTCGAATACGTATCTGGCGGTCCGTCGACGCCGCTTACGGTCTCGTCGCAGCCCACAAGAAGCGTGTCCCTAAGACCGGGGGGCGATACTGACGGCTCCGAACAGGCCGCGAGCAGTACCAGGCACAGAGGAAGCCCACCCCACAACCGGCTAACGAGGTCGACCTTCATGCCAGTGCCCGTCCGATACCCGCGACCACCACACCGACAGAAGCAGCCACGTTGGCGATAACACGGGCAGGGCGCCGAGAGCGTGTGAGGATCCCAAGAACCCAAAGCGGTTCAGGCCCGACCGTCCGTGGGCTGCCCCACCAGACAGGCTATCCAAAGGGGTACAAGGAACCCCAGGCCATAGGCGAAACCGAGCCAAGGTCCCGGACGCGATCAACCTCAGGAACCTGCGTCGTGACAACCGAGATCGAACCATGTCGCCCCCTCTTCGAGTCATGCCAAACTATTCCAGATCCTTGCGAGATTGTCAACCGATCCAGCTCCGTCTGTCTTGCGACGACATCAAACAGACGAGGAAGTAGTCGTCGAGTGATCGGGTGGGCTCCTCCCGGAGCCGGGGTAGTGGGCAGGCGGAAGTGGGATCATCGGAATCGCTTGGACGATCACACCGTCCTCAGATCGTCGTACCGATCGGTCAACCGAACGGCCACGCGAAACCGCAATTGACCAGGGGAAACGATGTAGAAACGACAACGCTTGTGGGTCTAGCTGGACAGTTCCTGAACCAGAGGCGACTTCGATGAGGCAGTTCACGAGGTGAACTGCCAAGGAACCCGCCCTCGGCGGGTTCCCGTGGGCCCACCTGGATTTGAACCAGGGACCTCATCCTTATCAGGGATGCGCTCTAACCGAGCTGAGCTATGGGCCCGAAGGGACGCGAGTGTATCAAGCCGCAGGGGGCCGATTGTCTGTTGACGGCCGAGAGTCTCGTAAGATTGCGCTCTCCGGGGATGTAGCTCAGCTAGGCAGAGCACCTGGTTTGCAACCAGGGGGTCAGGGGTTCAAATCCCCTCATCTCCACTTGGGTATCTCACCATTCAGGCACTCTTCGGGCCCGAATGGCTCGACGAGCAGTGGGCGGACTGCGTGTTGCGAGGTTTGCCTGCCTGCGAGCTGGCGTGCTGAGCCGGTTTGGTAGGTCTACTGCGGTGATTCTGTGGCTGGGCGCTGCAGGTTCAAATCCGACCCCCTCCGCTGAGCGTCAGACGAGTTCCGCGGCACCTCGTCGCCTGCTCGGCTACGAGCCTTGCTCCGTGCCTCTCGTGCCATCGCCTTCGAGCCCAGCTACTCGGGGGTGGGCGCCGGGGCGGAGCAAGCATCGCGGGGTGGTGCTGGGCCGGTAAGACGGCTCAAATCCCCTCATCGGCAACCGGCCGGCGGCCAGTTGCCGACGTCCAGGTGTCAATGCAGTCCTATCAGGCCCATCAACAGCCAACGGGCAGTTCTAACTCCCCGGGACTATCAGTATGACCGGGCCGAAGTCGACCTCCACCGCTTGCCAGTCGGGACGGGGCAGCAGGTCCGCCGTCTGGGTGATTTCGCCCAAGGGGGTCGTGTCCTCCCAAGACTGGATGTCGCTGCTCTCCTCCGGCCACAGCTGTCCGAACAGATAGATTTCCGCGTCCGAACCTACATCTGTGATGGGCAACCCTCCGGTAGGGCTGGAACCGGGAAGCTTGACGGCCAGCTCGCCGTCAGGTGTCACCCACATCTCACCATCGAGCGCCGCCCTGACGTTCTCACCAACGATGCTCCCCTCACCGCGGGTACCGCCGTCATACAAAGTCCACCAGGAAGCGTTGATCTGGTACCCGAGATCGACCCCGACGCCGACGATCAAGCCCCACGCGGTATCGGTGGCGGGTGGCCCCTGCGCCCACGATGCCGCCGGCGTCGCCACGACCCACACGTCGCCGGCGGGGTCTACCAAGACGACGGTCTCGGTGATGGTCACGTAGTCGACCGGTTCTGCGGCGACGGTCTGAGGTTCATCCTCAGGGGGCGTCTGGGGTTCCTCCACTACCGCGGTCTGAGATTCGCTCTGGGTTGTTGGTTCACTCGGGAGACCGATGGCCAGGGTCGTAGTGCTGATGATCGAAGGTTGGGTCGTGGTAGTCGGCTCATCGGATTTGAAGAGCGATAGGACTCCGACGGCGATGATCCCAGCGAGCCCAAAGCTCCCGAGAATCAATGAGAGCACCACTCGGGGCTTTCGCTTTGGTGGAACCGGGGGTATGTCCGGACCCAGGTCCATGTCAGGCTTGGGAGGCACGAACAACGGAATCTCTTCCACGGCCTCGTCGAGCGCGTCGAGCAATTCCTGGTGCTCGGCCTCGCCCGGCTCACCCTCGTCGGGCCATCCCGGTAGGTCTGCTTCCACCAGGTCCTCGATCGGCTCGATGTGATCGGCGATGGCTCTGCGGATCGTGGGGTCCTCCATCGGCTCGAAATCCTCCCACCCCTCAGGCAGTTGTGGAGGTTCGGGTGAAGGGGGCTCGGCGGGTCCCGGTTCGCCTAGCGGCCGGTCGGGCGGCCCCTCCCCGTAACGTATCGGCGGCTCTCCGTCGCCGAGCTCTGACGGAGGATCCGGGTCGTCCGGCATCGGCTGGTCGACTCGAGAAGGCGTGCCGGGCGGTTCGGGCGGTTCCCGCTGGGGTTCGTTGGAGGTTCGGAAGCGATCTCTCCAACGTCTTGCGCGATCGTTCATCTGCGCTCCGATCAGTCGACCCGGGCGCGGCTACTCAGGTTTGGGGCACTTCAGGAACCCTATCAGTGTGACTGATGCGAAGTGCCCAGAGAACTCTCGACGTATCGTGTTTCGAGCTAGAGCTGGGCCGCCTACCGGGCCACACGCGAGGTATTGGTTCTAGAGTTGTGACCCCTTATGAAAGCTGCAGACGTATGAATAGCGCAGTCATCGTTGACGCAATTCGAACACCGGTCGGCAAGCGCGGAGGTCAGCTCTCCGAGATACACGCCGCTGATCTGGCCTCGCTCCCCCTCGAGGCAATAGCCAAGCGGAATGATCTCGATCCTGCGCTCGTCGAGGACGTCATCCTTGGCTGTGTCACTCAGTCGGGAGAGCAGAGCTTCAATGTGGCCCGCAATGCCGTATTGGCGGCGGGCTATCCGGAGGAAGTCCCCGGCACGACGGTCGATCGGATGTGTGGCTCGAGCCAGCAGGCGGCCCATTTCGCCGCTCAGGGCGTGATCGCCGGGGCCTACGACATCGTGATCGCCGGCGGTGTCGAGTCGATGAGCAGGGTTCCCATGGGGTACAACGCCCAGGGTCCCGGGATGCCCTTCGGACCGAAGATGTCGAATCGGTATGCCAACGGCCTGGTGCCACAGGGCATGTCGGCCGAGATGATTGCCGACAAGTGGGGACTCTCTCGCGAGCGCCTCGACGGCATCGCCGTCGATTCCCATCAGCGTGCCGCACGAGCGACGGAGGAGGGGCGCTTCGAAACCCAGATCCTCCCCGTTGAAACGCCGTCTGGGCTGGCGACGAGGGATGAGGGAATCCGTCCCGACAGCACGATGGAGACGCTTGCGTCGCTCAAACCGGCCTTCAAGGCGGACGGCCGGGTGACGGCGGCGAACTCGTCGCAGATATCCGACGGCGCTGCCGCGCTCCTCATCATGAGCGAGTCAAAGGCGGAGGAACTCGGTATGGAGCCCATGGCCCGATTCCACACCTTTGCTCTCGCCGGCGTGGATCCGGTCACGATGCTGACCGGTCCGATCCCGGCTACCTACAAGGCCGTCGAGAAGGCAGGCATGTCAATTGGCGACATCGACCTGTTCGAGGTCAACGAGGCGTTTGCCGCCGTCATCGGTGCCTGGCTCGACGAGACCGGAGCCGATTGGGAGAAGACGAACGTCAATGGGGGAGCGATCGCCCTAGGTCATCCCCTCGGGTGTTCCGGTGCCAAGCTCATGACGACTCTGGTGCACGAGATGAAGCGCACCGGGTCCCGTTGGGGCCTGCAGACGATGTGTGAGGGCGGCGGCATGGCCAACGCCACCATCCTCGAACTCGTCTAGTGCAGCGAGCGCCCAGCGTGCGGTCCTAGGAATCCCGATGGACCAGGCCGTTCAGGTCGGGATCGCGATCGCCATGGGAGTCGCCATTCTGCTCGCCGGGCGCTGGGCGGTCCGGCTCTTGGCCACGCCGGTTCCCGAGGGGGCCGATCCTGACGACGTGATCGAGGTCGAAGCAGCGTTCAGCTGTTCCGTGTGCGGTCTTCGGCTCGCCGTCACCCACGCTCAGGGTGCTGAAGTACAGGCTCCGCGGCACTGCCGCGAGGAGATGGAACCGATTTGAGAAACGGTCAGGGCAACGTTCGCCGGACGAATCCATCCACAGCTGTGGACAGAATCGTGGATAACTACACGCTTGTGATTTAGTTGAAGTTGAGCGTCATCATGAACCCGACCCCGATGCTTCCCAGGCCGACATAGAGCCAGTTGACCGGGTCGTCGAGGGGCATGAGGTCGATGTAATTCAGGATGATTATGAGCACTCCGATTGCCATCAGCGAGAACATCGTGGCCACGTACCAGGTGGGAGAGACCTTGACCTCCTTGGGTGGAGGCGGAGTGTGGACGACGCGTTTTGGCTTTCGGCGCCCTTTCGACTTTGGCATGACGGCAGCGTAGCGGTCCCCGGGTCGGTCCACGGAGTGACTGTCGGGGAGCCGATCGTTCGCTCACAGTGTCCGAGTTATGCTCGACGGATCGTGCCTTGTCAGTCGTATCGCTCAATCCCCGGTTCCGGGAAGCCCGGATGAGAGTTCTGGTCCTAGACAACTACGACTCCTTCACCTTCAACCTCGTCCAGTATTTCGGCGAGTTGGGTGCAGATCCGGTTGTGCTGCGAAACGACGTGCTCCCTCCTACCGAAGCGTTCGAGGAGTATGCCCCCGACCGGCTCGTCATCTCCCCAGGGCCCGGAGTCCCGCAGGATGCAGGCTTCTCGGTCGACTACGTAAGGGCACTCGGGGACCGTATTCCGACGCTGGGTGTTTGCCTGGGGCATCAGGCAATCGTTGTGGCATACGGCGGGGCGGTTCGCCGTGCACCTGAGATCCGACACGGGAAGACCTCAGAGATCAGCCATGACGGCAAGGGAGTGTTTGCAGGTCTGTCGAATCCTTTCACTGCGACCCGCTATCACTCGCTTGCCGGGTTCGATCTGCCACCAGAACTGGAGGTGAGCGCCACCAGCGACGACGGGGTCATCCAGGGCGTCCGTCACACCTCACTTCCGGTCCTCGGAGTTCAGTTCCACCCCGAGAGCATCATGACGACCGAGGGCAAGAAGCTCCTGAAGAACTTCCTGGACCTCTAGAAAGAACACCCCCCACACAGGGGTCAGGTTGCGCGATAGGGCCGACGGTTCGTAGCGAGGAGTGGGTCCGGTGTCTCCGATCCTTCCCCCCGTGTGGGGGAAGTCCGTGAGGAGCAGAGCGACGAGGGGGATGGGGGGTTCCTGAGCCTTCCCCCCCACCAGCTCGCTTTGCTCGCTTACTCCCCCTCCAAGGGGGAGTAGTCCAGAAGGAGTGGTTTCGGTGTCTCTGATCACTCTCCCCTTCGGTGGGGGGGATGCCAGTCTGCGCTGCTTCTCGCAACAAGCAGGATCCGTGATGGTTCCTACTCGCCGCACCCGATTCCGCCTGTGATCACGATGATCGTGTCGGCCGGCGCGTCTCCGGTGATCCGGCCCCACAGTTGGTTGAATCCGCCGGGTTCTACCCGGAAGGTGGGACCAAAGATCGGGTCACCGTCGCCGAAGATCAGGGCACCTGGGTACATGTCGAGGATGTTCTGCACGGTGGACCCGGCGTCGAGCGACACAGGGGGACCAGGGGTCGGCCCTGGCTCGCCCCCGAGCCAGGCATATGCGAAGAACTGCCGTACTCCTTCAGGCTGAAAGTACCCGGCATCAGTGAACTGCAGAACGAAATCGCCTCCGAGGAACGCGGCTTGTCGATATTCAGAACCGGGGCACACGCCGTAATCGGTAAAGCCGCTGGCGATCCACCCGGTGTCGGTGTCCGGTGGCCCGAATAGCGCCTGGACGATGCCAATGACGGCGTCCGGATCGTCACCAAAGCTCGAAAGGCCGATTCCTGATGGGTCGAACACGATCGGCGGTGGCGGCGGGCCGAGAGTGGCAGGTGGGGCGGTGGTAGCGGGAGCAGCGGTCGTCGCCGGTGCGGCGGCTGTTGTCGGGGTTGCAGTTGTGGCTGGCGCTGTGGTCGTCGCCGGGGCGGCGGCTGCCGTGGAAGCAGTAGTCGTGGTTGTGGCGTCCGCGGTGGTGCCGAAGAGCGGCTGGGAGTCGTCGTCTCCACAGGCGGCGAAGATGAGGAGGGCTGCGATCAGGGTGCTCAGCGTTCGAGGCCGGTTTTCCACGGGATCTCCTGGGTCGGCAAGCGTGAGGTTACAGAGGTCCTCCTCTGCCCAAGACCACCTGTCTGGGAGTGCTACGGGTTGTTGCAGCCGAAACGGGTGCGGCTTCGGCTTACGATCCGGTGGTCGGTGGGTCGGTACAAGCTGGGCCGTCGGTGATGTGCCCAATCCAATAGATGACCACCGATCCCGTCGCAACCGTGGTGCCTTCCACGGGGTCGATCCACGCAATGTTGCCCTGTAGCCCGGCATCCGCCGTCAGACACGTACCGGTTGGAGTGTTCTGTGTCCAAGTGAGCGATGGATAGTTGGCCTGCACGGTGGCAAGGTCAATGCCGATCACCGTGCCGACCCCCAGCTCCACTCCCGGATCGGCCACGCCGATCTGGTAGCTCACCTGGCTCCCTGAAGCGACGGCAGTCAACGGGTCGGGTGATTGAATCGCGACCCGACCATCGCATGGGTGGCCGAATGTCAAGGCGGTGTCGGCCTGCTGATCCGGGATCAGCCCGACGCCGCTGATGGCAGCGTCGGCCTCGGCTTTCGTGAGGCAGGTTGTCGCTAGGTCGCCGATCAGATCGGGAACGATCACCGGAGGTTCCGCGACGCCGAACCGGATGGTCATCGTCGACCCGATCGGGGTGACACTTCCCGGCGGCGGGGCCTGTTCCATGGCCTTGCCGTCCTCTGGATCGAATGGTCCCAGAGGGATGTCGGGTCCCCGCGAGAACACGAGGCCGACATCCTCGATCTTCTGTCTGGCGGTGGCCTCATCGTCACCGAGGACATTGGGAGCCGCCGCGTCGGTAGCCGCCTCACCGACCCGGAGCCGGATTGTCGACCCGAACTCAGCGGTGCTCCCGGCGGCAGGGTTTTGCTCGGCGACGACGCCGTTGAGAGGATCGTTCCATTCGAGTTCCACCGGATCGTCGAAAGCGACCGCGAATCCGAGGTCCTCGAGGATTTGCGTGGCTTCTTCTGCGTTCCGGGTGAGAACCGACGGAACAACAGAAGGAACGGCGCCCTGGGAGATTACGACCGTGACGAACCCATCTCTGGGTACGAACTGCTGAGCCTCTGGATCCGTCTCGATCACGAATCCCTCGAGGACCTCCGCCGACGGGCGTTGCTCGATCCTGATTTGATCGACCTCGAATCCGGTCTGGGAGAGGACGAAGAGGGCGTCGCTCTCGGATTTGCCGACAACATCGGGGACCGTGAGCGCATTAGTGCCGACAGAGACCACCAGGTCGACCTTGGTGCCTTCGGCGACGAGGGTTCCGGCCTCCGGTTCCTGGGCCATGACGACTCCGGCCTCGATGACAGGTGACGCCTCGACCACGATGTCTCCCACCTCGAGACCGGACAACTCAATGGCGGTTCGGGCCTGACCATCGGTGAGGTCGATGACTCGTGGAACCTGGATTGTGGCGTTCCCGCCGGAAATGAGGAGCTTTACGAAGGAACCGCGCTCGACCTCCGTTCCGGCGGCCGGCTCGGTTCCGACTACGAGCCCCTCGGCCACATCAGCGCTGGCAATGAGCTCTTGCTCGATGGAGAGACCGAGCTGCGTGAGTTCTCCGATGGCTGACGCGGGTTGGTTGCCGGCAAGCTCTGGAATGGTCACTGTTGCAACGCCACCGTCAGAACCGAGGAGGCGGATGAGGAGAATGATCCCGAGCAGGAGAAGGGCGAGCGACGCGATGATCCCGATCGTCAGGGTTGTTCGATCGGTGCGACCCGGCTCCCGGTAGAGAGCCCTGTCTTGCTGGGGGGGAGGCGGGTCGGGTCGAGTCGCCGGAGCCTGGTCGGGCACGGGAGGCAGGTTGGCCGATGTCATCATCCGCGTCGGCTCCTCATTCTGGGGAGCGGCCAGCGGGACCTGTCCGGCGAGCAGACGATCGATGTCTTCCACCATCTCTGCGGCCGACTGGTAACGGATTACAGGATCCTTGGCCATCGCCTTGAGCACGATCGCCTCGAGTCCGGGTGGAACGTTCGGGTTGAGCTTCGATGGAGGTTCGGGCTGCTGCTGGACGTGTTGGTAGGCGACCGCAACCGGACTCTCCCCACTAAATGGCGGTGAGCCGGTGAGGAGCTCATACATCACCACGCCGACGGAGTAGATGTCACTGCGGGCGTCGGCCGTCTTGCCTTGAGCCTGCTCTGGGGAGAAGTAGGTGGCGGTGCCTATGACGGCTCCGGTCTTGGTAAGACTCTCGCTGTCGTCCCAGGCGCGGGCGATACCGAAGTCGGCGACCTTCACCGCCCCGTCTGGTGTGAGGAGAACATTGGCCGGCTTGATGTCGCGATGTACCAAACCTTGGTTGTGAGCGACCGATACCGCGACACACACCTCGGCGCCGATCTCCGCCACTCTGCGCGGCAGGAGGGCGCCCTCACTCCGAATGACATCGCGGAGGTTTCGGCCCTGGACGAGCTCCATGACCATGAAGTACGTGTCGCCGTCTTCACCCCAGTCGTAGACCGCGACGATGTTGGCGTGGGACAGGTTGGCGGCCGCCTGAGCTTCCCGCCTGAACCTCTCGACGAAAGCTTCACTGGCGGCGTACTGCCCGTGGAGGATCTTGACCGCGACCTGGCGACCGAGCAGACGATCCTCGGCAACCCAGACGTCGGCCATGCCACCCCGAGCGAGGTGGGAGATGAGGGCGTAGCGGTCCGAGAGGACCCGTGACGATTCCACGACGGGGAATGGTAATGGAGGGTCCGCCCAGCGCTGTTGAGCGAAGGATCTTGCCGAATCAGTCCATTATCTGGGATACGGGAGGTATGGATGTGCGGACCGCTGGGAAGGGTCCTACGGTACGCCAGCACATCCGCCTGATTCCCTTCGAGCTCCGGGCATACTGCGGCGAACGTTCAGGTTGATGTGGCCGTCGAGGAGATTCTTGAACCCGTGAAGTCAGACAAGAAGTGGTGGGAACGGGTCTTCGATCTATCTGCCGACCATCGCACCACCCTCGGTTTGTTCGCTGCGACGACCGTGGGGTTCGTGATCCTGGCGATTCTCGTCGCCGCCGACACGCCGTGGATCATCGATCTCGATGAGTCGGTGCAAGCTGAGGCCTTTGAGCTTCGTTCCTCATGGATGAACGAGGCGATGGTCTGGGTCACCCGGCTCGGGAGTCGGTGGGTGATCGGCTCGGCGCTGCTTGTCTTGGGCCTGTGGGTTGTCAGAACCGGTCGGTGCCGCAAGGCGCTCTTGGTAATGGTCGTGGCGTTCATGGTCAACCCCTTCCTCGAGTTCTTTCTCAAGTCCGCTGTCGGGCGACACCGTCCTGCGCTCTCGCAGCTCGTTCCCGGAAACGGCCCGGCGTTCCCCAGCGGACATGTCTTGGCAACGGTGGGCTTCTACGGGGTCCTGGCGGCCGTGATGTGGAGATCGTCGAACCGAAGGGCTATACAGGTCGGGGGAGCCATTGGCGCCACCGCCATCATTCTCCTGGTCGGATTCTCACGTATCTTTCTGGGTGTTCACTGGTTCTCCGACGTCATTGGGGGGATGCTTGTCGGAACGGCCTTCGTGATCGCAGTTGCCTGGTCGCTACGAGACCATCACCTCGGAGGGGCCATGGGATGCGAAGTCGGGTCCGAGTCTGCCGAGGTGAGCAGCCTTAGGTAGTCGCCGATCGTCGGCGCTTCGAACCCAGCTGTGGAGAGAGCGTCTGCGACTAGAAGCAGGACCGGCTGCTCTAGATCGTTCGAGAGCCTTCGATTCTGGACCGATGAGTTCCGATTATGCGATCGGCCAGTCGGGAGGGATCGTCGTTCGTCTCATCGGCCTGAAGGATGAGCCATTCCGCGATGTCGGACCGCAAGGTGATGTTCCCTGCGTTCCCCTGCCGTCTCAACTGAGACAAATGCAACGTCACGACAAGCCCGATGAGGAACAGGACCGCGACGAGGATGGAGCGGGAGAAGTTGTCGCCGTGCCATACCGCCACGTACTGGAGGTTGTCGGGTTCGTCGATCCGGAAGGATCTCCACAGGTACACGAATATGTACACGCCGGTGTAGACGACGAAGCCGACGAGGCTGAGTATGGCGATGCGTTGCTTGTTCACGGGTTGTCTCCCTCGCTGAATTGGGGCAGCAACAGACGGGCTCTCTCGAGCCGTGTTTCGGGTGGTGCCCGTAGTCGACCCAGGGCTGTTCTCTCCATCAGTGCCGTTGCCGCCGGCACTCGGCGTCGACGCACCGTGCCCAGGGCCGCAAAGACGATTGCGAGTCCCCCGGCGAATGCGCCGAGCGTCGCACCAAACACGATCGAGATAGCGTTCCCCTCAAGCACTCCGTCGCCGTTGAATTCGATGATCCCCTTGGCAACAGCACCCACGGCCAATCCACCGAGGACGACGGCTCCCAAGATGTAGAAGGCTCGGCTCCGCAAGGCGCGGCGCGAGATGTTCGTCTCCTCGATGGCGACGCCCGCCGAGGCGGCGACACCTGCGACGACGCGTTGTACACCGCGGGTGACCTCTACCCGTCGTCGCGTACCGCTACTGGGGAACAACTTCTTGACTCCATCGCTGACGAGGATCCCGGCCGACACGAGGATGCCCGCTCCCATGAGCCCTGGGACGAACACGTTCGTTCCGCTGGTTTCGTCGGCGATGCTGCGATCGGCGCGTAGAGGCCGGGTGAGCGCCTCGTAGTCGGATACTTGCGTCATGCCGCCTCCACAAGGTTCTCAATGCGAACAACGGTCCCTGCGATCCCGTCCACTTCCACTTCGGCGCCCTCTTCGAGTTCCTGCATGGCTCCCGGCACGTTGAGGACTGCTGGAAGTCCGAACTCTCTGGCGACGATGGCGGCGTGACATAGCGGTCCGCCTTCCTCGAGAACGATCGCCCCCGCCAATAGGAACAGGGGTGTCCAACTGGGATCTGTGCTCCGGGCAACCAGTACGTCCCCCGGCTCTAGCTTTGCTCCGTCGGCCAGGTTCGACAGGACTCGCACTCGGCCGCGCGCCACCCCCGGGCTCGCCGCCCATCCTTCCAGCCGATTGCCTTCGATCGGGGTGTACTCCTGGGTGCCGGGGTGACCTTGGAAGGTCTGGGGGAGTGCGTCGCCGAGCAGGGCCTGTTCGTGAGCCTCCCTACGCCGCTCGATCTCCTCTGGAGAAAGGGGCTCGTCGCCCAGGAGCATTTCGCCCAGCTCTTGGTCGGACAACATGAGGACATCGTCGAGGGAGGCAATGAGCCCGGAGGACTTGAGCCTTCGGCTCGCCTCGGCGATCAGGCGGCGCTCTTCGCCACCCAGGATCAACAAGGCGCTCTTGGCCCGTTCGCGCAAGCTGAGGAACTCGGTGGCGTCCTCCGCAAGCTTCCGCAACATTCTTCGCCGCATGTCGACAACCTGGCCCGTCACGATTCGGGTGAGTCGCCACTTCCAAGAGCTCTTGAGTTGTGAGACCAGGTCGTCAAACGCTTCCTCGCGGTTCTGCCGGGTGGCGGCAAGACGGGGACCCGGGTCGATCTCGTGTCCCTCGACGTCGCATCGGCCCATGGCGGCGATGCACTGCCAGACCATTCCGGGATCTTCATCCCAGGCCACGCCTCCGTACACAGCCATGCTCCCGAAGTGGCGTGTCGTGCGGTGGACGGCATCGACGAAGCGGACACCGTCCTCTCCGAGGGATTCGAGTCGCTCCTCGGTCTTGTCGACCGGCCCCTCGATCAGAACATCACACGGCGGTTGATTCTGGACATCTGCGACGTAGAGCTCCCACAGTTCACCTGCGCAGTTGGTTCCCGCTTGTTGGTCTGGGGCGGGTCCCGCTGTCAGCTTCTGAGCCCACAGTGCCGCCTCCTCTTCGCCCACCCAGCGTTCCAGGGCCATCTCGAGACCACGGTAAGCCGCGGCAGCCCCCGCTGAAGCCGCGACTTCTGCCTCGTAGCCGCGCCAGGCGAGGTTTCTGATGCGCGTTCGGTATGCGAGGAGCCGATGCACGGGGAGGTGGGCGAGATCGACGCCGATCGCCAGGACGAATTCCACGGTGTCGGCGAACAGGGCCACCTCGTCCTCGACCCGCTTACGGACTCGGAGCGCCTTGAGGCCGGCTACCGCCTGGCGCAGGCCGGCCTTCTGTTCAACTTCGACATCGATCCCCTCTGTGACTACCCGACCGAGGTACTGCCGCTCGACTTCGGAAGCCGAGCCGCCAGGCATGGATGCAGCAGCTTCCTTGAGCACCGAGAGATCGAGAGCTGCACGTCCCCGGAAGCGGCCGACGGTGAGAAGGCTCCCCTCAACGCTCGGGGCTGGGATCTCGAGGTCTGTGAACAGTCTGCGAAACGCGTTGTCGAGCATGGGGGCATTGATGCTCCACAGCAGGGGAGGTAGGACTCCAGGCAGCATCTCGGCGAGACCGAACGGGGTGTAGGTGTGATCCGGTTCTGGGGGAGTGTCGAATCCGTCGTTGTCGATTCTGTGGACGCCCTGGATTGTGATGGGTCGCGCCTGGAGCACCAGCAGCCTGTTGCCGTCGTGGGCCCATTCGATGTCCTGAGGTGCACCAAAGCGCCGTTCTACGCGCAACGTCATCCGCATGAGGTCCTCCATGAAGTCTGGGGCCTGCTGCGTTTGGGACCGGCGGACGGCGAGAGTTGCTCGATCTACCCGAAAGTCATCCGGCGTGACCTCTCCCGAGACCAGAGCCTCTCCGAGACCCTCCACCATTTCGACCCGGGACGTCTCTGGATCACCGAGCGGGTCGCGCGTAAACACCACACCGGCATGAACTGCGGGGACCATGACCTGAAGCACGACGGCCATGGCGAGATCGTCCTCAGGAATCTGCTCGTGGCGGCGATAGGCGCGTACCGATGGTCCCCACAATGAGGACCAGCAGAGCCGGACTGCCTCGATGGCGGCTTCCTCGTCCTCTACTTCGAGGATTGTGCGGTACTGGCCTGCAAACGAAGCCGAACCGAGGTCCTCGGCAGTGGCCGAAGAGCGAACAGCGATCGGACCTTCGGCGAGGAGTCGCCGCAAGGCCTGGCGGATGCCCTTCTCCAGGTCGGGGTCGAGCGGAGCATCGAGAAACACTCGATCGACTCGTTCTGTCTCGCTCTCGATCCGATCGGGGGCAGGTATTTCGGACCTGGCGAGAGTGGAGAGGGAATCTTCCAGGTGGGCGTGTTCGACGAAGGCGCGGTAGCCGTCCACGGTCACCGCGATCGCCGACGGAACCGGGAATCCATGGGAGACCAGCCGGTCCAGACCCGCGGCTTTGCCGCCGACCTCGTCGACGCGAGCTCCCGATCCATCTATCTGTCTGATGATGCTCACAATCGACGAAACAGGCGTGAGCCCGGCAATGTTCCGTGCCGATGTAGCGAGTGTCGCCCGGCGACAGAGAGTGGACGCTTGACGAGCCTTCTACCGCCGGTTGCCGTCCCTACCCTGCCAGAGTCCGATCAGGTTGCCTTCGGTGTCCATGGCGTGTGCGAGCCAGCCAAGCTCACCGAATTCGGTCTTCGGCCATGCGACGCTGCCACCGTTGTCCTCGATGCGGGCGAGGGTCGCATTGATGTCGTCACACATCACGTAGGTGACGGGATGCGGTGGCGACTGCTCCGTCCTCTGTAGGAACCCCCCAGCAAGTCCTCCTACGCCGGATTCGAAGAACGTGTAGTCCATCTCCGGAGCATCCCGATAGATCCAGCCGAAGACCCTTGCGTAGAAGGCCTTGACGCGTTCGATGTCGTCCGCCCGAATCTCCGCGTAGCACAGAGCTCCATCTGCTGGACTTTCCATTGCCATTCTCCTTTCGTCTGCCTACGGGGACCCGAGCCAGGTCTCGAGGATTCGCGCCGCGATCGGTGCCGCAACCGTTCCACCTGTTCCCTCCCCCTCGATCACGATGGCGATGGCGATCGACGGGGTTTCGGCCGGAGCCAGGGCCAGGAACCATGAATGGGGGCCGCCGGCCCCCTCGGCGGTGCCCGTCTTGCCCGCGACGTCGATACCGGCCTGGGCAGCAGCGCGGCCAGTTCCGGAGGAGACCACATCGATCATCATCGAGACGAGATCGGCGGCGACCGTCGGATCGATCAATTGGCCGAGAGATTCCGATCCCGTCCGCTCCAGGGTGGTTCCGTCGCGAGTGAGCACGGCATCGACGATATAGGGGCGCATCATCTGCCCCTCGTTGCCGAACGATGCCGCGATGACCGCCATCTGGAGGGGTGTCACTCTGACGTCGCGTTCGCCGAGGCCGGTTTGGGCGAGAGCCCCCAGGTCAGAGTTGAGGTCTGCAGCCGCCGGAATCGAAGAGATGGCTGCGCCGAGTTCGAACGGAAGGACCGCGTTGAAGCCGGCCCGCTCCGCGATGCCGCTGATGGCGGCTCCCCCCAATTCGACCGCAAGGCCGGCAAATGTCGTATTGCATGACACGGCGAGAGCCTCTCGCAATGTGATCTCGGTGCCTCCGCTGCAGGTGCCGCCCGTAGCGTTGGTGATTGGGAGGCCGGCTTCCGGCGCGAGGTACTCGGCTGTGTCTTCGAAGACGGTGTCCGGGCTCATGCCGTGCTCCAGCGCAGCCGCGGCGATGAGTGTCTTGAATGTCGATCCTGGTGGTAGGAGTCGAAAGGCCACACGATCGAGAGAGGATGGATCGGCCAGGTGCTCGCCAACCGTGACATCGCCGGACGCCAACTCGTTGGGATCCTGCGTCGGAGATACCGCATAGGCCAGGATGGCTCCCGTCGCCGGATCGAGAGCTACAACCGCTCCGGTTCGACCACGCAGGGCCTCGACTGCGACCCGCTGGATCCGATCTACGACGGTGAGGCGAACCTCCGGTGGCTCGACGCTGCCGCCGAAGAGGGTGATCAGCCACGAGGTGATCGACCCGTCGCCGAGAGGGCGCAGGCCGGCGGCCCTGGTGGACTCGATGCCTGCCGAGTCCTCCCCCGCCACGTACCCAACGATGTGGAGGTAGGACTCTCCTTCGGGATAGGTGCGAGTCCCGTCGCGGTCCTCGGCCAGGATGACGCCGTCGGCCGAGGTGACGATGCCGCGCCGTGTGTCTCCCGGCTCGGGTAGAGATCGAAGGTTGCGAGGATCGTCGCTGTAGGTCGTCCCGGCCAACACTTGCTGGAAGGTCAGCCAGGCTGTGAGAAGGGCCACGACTCCGAATGACACGGCTGCGATCCGACGCATCGCCCGGCTCATGTTCTCTCCTCATGAGAGATTCGGGACAACAGCGCCACAATTCCGAAGTTGGCGAGGAGCGACGATCCCCCATAGGAGACGAACGGAAGCGTGATACCGGTCAGCGGCATGAGACGGAGAACTCCGCCGAGGATCAACGTCATCTGGAGAACGAGCGTCACCGTCAGTCCCAGCGCTAGAAGCGAACGGAACGGGTCCCCAGACCGCACCGCAATCCCGAATCCGACTGCGAACAAGAGGCCGAATGCAGCGAGGATTGCGAATCCACCTGCCAATCCAGTCTCCTCAACCAGCGCCACGAAGATGAAGTCGGTGGCGGCGGCGGGGATCAAGTAGGGGGCACCGGCACCGAGACCCGTCCCGAACATGCCTGCTTCTCCGAGGGCGAACACTCCCTGAGCCACCTGGAATCCCCCGCCGGCGAAGTCCTGGAACGGATGAAGCCAGGCGTCTACTCGGGCCTGAACGTGGGGGAAGACGTTCTGGGCGCCGGAAGCTCCGCTCGCGATGAGCATGCCTCCTGCGATCAGGTATGCAGGCCGATCGGTCGCTGCGTACAGAAGGACAACGAAGAGACCGAACAGGAGGATCGAGGCCCCCAAATCCCGCTGATACACCAGTACGGCAAACGACACACCGAAGGCAAGGATGATGGGAAGCAGTTGACGTGGCTCGGGAAGTCTGATTGGTCCGATGGATCGAGGCATCTCTGCGAGCCCACGTCGCCGCTCGGCGAGATACGAGGCGAAGAAGACGACGAGGAGCACCTTGGCCGCCTCGCCGGGCTGGAAGGACAACGCACGCTCCCCAAAGTCGAGCCGAACCCAAAGTCGGGACCCGTTGATGGTTGCCCCGCCCAGCGGCAGACCCGATGGCAGGAGAGGGAGGAGGAGGAATCCGAGAGCCGCAGCGAGGAACAGGTAGCGAAAGCGGCGCAGCACTTCGACGCCGCGTCCGTGTAGCAACCGGAGCACCGTCATGGCGATAGCGGCGGCGAGGAGGAGCCAATAGCGCTGTAGTCGGCCCAGATCGCGGTCGATCCGAAACACTTCGATGAGGCCGAGAGCCGTGAGGAGCGCCACAGGCGGGAGCAGCAACCGAGTCGCCTTCGGGGCCCACGACCTGATCGCAAAGAGCAGGCCGCCGAACGAGGCGAGGAACACGGTGGCAGCAACGAAGGCATCGAACGTGATGCCTTCCTCGTTGGTGAGGGTCACGACGGCGGTGCCTGCCCCGACAAGCAAGGTGGCCGCCAGGAGAAGGAGTGTCTCGGCGCGCTCGGTCACTCTGTGATGTCGGTGATGATGACTGTGATGTTGTCTGCACCACCCGCCTCGTTGGCCGCGATGATCAATGCATCTGCCGTGGCGGCCGGAGGTGAACCCTCAACGCCGAGGATCGTCGATATCGCTCCGTCGGGGAGCATCGAGGTCAGGCCGTCGCTACACACGAGAATTCGGTCGCCGGATTCGAGGATGACGCCGTAGCTGTCGACGTCGACTGTCGGGTCAAGCCCGACAGCTCGCGTGAGAACCGATCGGTAGGGGTGGGTTTCGGCCTCCTCTGGTGTCAGTTTGCCGGCCTCGATCATCTCGGCGACGTATGAATGATCTCGTGTAAGTTGCTCGAGAGTCCCGTCACGCAGCAGATAGGCCCTGCTGTCTCCGACGTGAGCGATATCGAGGTCGCCATCAGGATCCAGCAGCGCCAGGGTCAGTGTTGTACCCATGCCTGATAGACGTGGACGCAGGCGCGCCGCATCCACCACGGCCAGATTGGCGGCCTGTATTCGCATGACGGGGTCACCGCCGACGGTCATGGCCGTATCGAGCGCAATGGCGCTGGCGACCTCACCTCCTGCGTGGCCACCCATACCGTCCGCCACGGCCACCGCGAGCATGTCTTCAGTGACGCCGTCGGTGGTTGGCCAGACGGAGTCCTCGTTGTGATCCCGCATTCGACCGACATCGCTGCGAGTCGCCCAATCGAATCTCATCTGATAACCACTTTGGTACGTCCCACGATCACGGTCGTGCCGGGTGCTGCCTCGACTCGGCCGTCAATACCTTGGCCGGCGATCGTGGTTCCATTGGTGGACCCGAGGTCCTCCACCACGATCCTGCTCCCGACGACCGTAAAGGATGCGTGCCGTTCGGAGGCGTATTCGTCATCTAGTTGGACATCGGCCGATTCGCCCCGTCCGAGGACAAGAGTGCCGCTAACTGGATGGGTGGTTGGTATCCCCGCCGCATCGAAGACAGCTATCGATCGATCCTGGGGTGCAAGGGGCGGACTGTCGTCTGTTGGAGGCCGTCGTGGCGTCGCAGCGGCGGTCGATGCGGCAGGGGCTTCGACCGGGGGACCGACCACATGCCCCCTCATCGACCGGGCCACGTAGAAGAGGAAGAGGTACAGGGCCACTACGAACAGGACCTTGATCACGTTGACTGCGACTATCGGCATCAGAGCACCTTGAATGTGAGCTTGGTTCCCCCAAAGGCGATGAGATCACCGTCGAGGAGATCCACCACGTCGGTGAGGCGTTCCTCGCCGACAAACGTTCCGTTGGCCGACCCGAGATCGGCCAACCAGATTGCCCCCGCCTCCCTCCACAGCAGAGCATGCTGTCTGGAGACATCATCGCTCGTGAGGTGTACGTCGGCGTCCGCGCTGCGACCAACCACAGACCGATTGATGCCAACATCGATTGGGCTACCGCCGGCGGATTCGAACCGAGCCCAGGGGAGCACCTCTCCCGGTTCGACCGCAGTTTCTACCTCAGCACTCGAGGCGGGACCATCGCCGAACCGAATCTCGACAGTGACGGGACCTTCGAGCCGCCAGCCACGCTCGGCTGCAGCTTCGGCCATGACCAGCTCCAACTCGCGCTCGGCCTCGGTGACCGCTTCGTCCGCCTCGGGTTCGCCGCCGAGTGTCACGACGAAGACGTTCGGTGCGCCCGGGCCTGCGCGGGTTTCGAAAGCGGCCAGATCTGCCTCGCGTACGATCCGGGTACCGAGCTCTACGGGGTGGATGCGTCCCCTAAAGAGACGAGCAGCAAGGCCGTCCACGAGCTGTTCGAGGCGGCGTTCGAGTCCGCGGGCGAGGCCCATGGAGCAAGAGTACCGGCGGAAGACGTATGAAAAGCGCCCCGTGGTACGATTTTTGGTCTTCGGGCGAGTGGCGGAACTGGCAGACGCGCAGGACTCAGAATCCTGTGGGCATAGCGCTCGTGGGGGTTCGACTCCCCCCTCGCCCACAACGTGTCGTACGGTCCAAAGATACGGCGACAACGTCGCCGCCGGTCGCTCATCCTGTGGGGTGTGGCGGGCATCGCCATCGCCATCGCCTTCTTTGTGGCGCGCGCCGCGGGAGAGACGGAACTCACTCGGGAATATCTGGACCTCGCATTCGATGTCGTGGGTACCGAACAGGAGGCGGCGGTTGCCTTTTCCTCGATGATCGAGAACGTCGAGGATTTCAATCGTGCGGCGATGATCAGCCTGCTCGAGCAGCTGGAGGAGGACACGGCGGACCTCGTCGATCGTCTCGATGAAGCGGATCCTCCCACGTCACTGCAGAAGGGACACGGGTTCTTGCTTATTGCGACGACGGCCTGGCGGAGCGCCCTGTCCGACGCCAGATCGGGACTGATCGCCCTAACCGAAGACGTACTCGACGAGGATGGCATGGCAACTCTGACGCGGGGTTTGGTGGAACTCAGGGTCGGCGACCGTGCCTACGTCGGGTTTCTCTCAGAGCTCAGTGAAGTAGACACCGAACTACAGGGGGGTGATCCCCCGCTGGTCGCGTTCGTCCCTTCCGCTCAAGAAGGCCTTTTCGACGCCCAGAAGCTCGCCAAACGCCTCTACCTCACTACCGATCTCGGCCCTGTCCAGAGTGTGGCGGTGGCGGATATCCGGCTCGACCCGGCATCGGTGGGTCGGCAGAGAGGTTTTCCCGTTCTCGCCGCAACGCCCGCCCAATCGGCCGAGGTGACGATCGCCAATCGCGGCAACATTCCGGTAGTTGAAGTTCGTGTCCAGTTGAGCCTCGTGGGGAATGACGGGACGCTGTGGCAAGCGGAGCAGGAGATCGATCGGCTCGAGGGCGGAGAGCTGACGACGTTGGTCTTCTCCGAATTGCCGGTCGTGCCGGGTACTACCTACGACATCACCGCCACGTCGCTGTTCGACGACGACGAAGATGAGGACGACACATCCTCGATACGCTTCGTCGTCAACGCGGAGGGTTGATGGAGACCTTGGCAGTTCTGGTGGCGTTGGGCCTCTCTGCGGCCACGTTCGCCTTCGTCGTGATCGACCGGCGTCGATTCAGCGCGATTCCACGCGACGGTGGCATCTATGAGTCCGTCCGTACGCTCGACGAGGACCTTGCCGCGGTCGAGGCCGCTGTGGCGCACCTCCAACCCCAGGTTCGTACGCTCACCGAGCGAATGCCGGGAGCTCTGCGGTATGCGGCTGTCGTCACGTTCGACGCCACCGAGGAGCGCCTCGGCAATCAATCTCGTGCCATCGCCCTTCTCAACGAACGCAGCGATGGCTTGGTGATCACCCTCCTGGTGGGACCGCGACAGACACTCTTCTTTACGAAGATGGTCCGTGAGGGCAAAGGGGTTGAGCCGCTTTCGCCTGAGGAGCAGACAGCTGTGGATAGGGCTCTCGGCGGGAGCTGAGGAAGAGGTTTTCCGTCCCCGGTCGCGGGTTCTCTACCATCCAAGCCGTGAACGACGTCTCTCTTCTCAGAACCAACCCCGACCTCCTCGCTGAGGGATTCTCCAGACGCGACTTGGAGGTCGATCTGGAGGCCCTAGCGGAGCTCGACGAGCGCCGCCGCAAGGTGCGTAGTGGTGCCGAAGAGCTGAGAGCTCGACAGAAGCAAGCCGGCAAGGAAATCGCCGCCCTGGAAGGGGACGCCAAGGCTGCGGCGATCGCTGAGACATCCGGTCTGGCCGATGAGTACAAGACTGCCGTCGCCGAAGCTGATGCGCTCGACGCGGAATTCGACGCCATCTGGGTGCCGTTGCCCAACCCGCCCCACGCCAGTGTTCCGGTAGGAGCAACCGACGCAGACAACCTGGAGATCAAGACGTGGGGCAAACCACCGGTGTTTGACTTCGATGTGCTCGATCACGTGGACATAGGGGAACGCCTCGGGATCATCGACGTCGAGCGCGCTGCCAAGGTCTCGGGATCCCGCTTCGCCTATCTCAAGGGGACGGCCGTCATGCTCGAGTTCGCTCTCGTGCAATGGACGCTCGGGCAACTGTCGGCAGCCGGATTCACGCCTGTGCTTCCACCGGTGCTCGTGCGCGAGCGTGCCTTGTTCGGGACCGGGTTTCTTCCGGGCGCCAGGGAGCAGGCCTACGCCGTCGGAGTGAGCGACGGCGAGACGATCGAATCCGATGATCTGTTCCTGGCCGCGACAGCCGAGATACCCCTTGCTGCGATGCTCGCCGACGAGATTCTCGACGCAGCTGATCTGCCGATGCGGTTTGCCGGCTTCTCCACTTGCTTTCGGCGCGAAGCGGGCACCTACGGCAAGGACACTCGGGGCATCTTTCGGGTCCACCAATTCGACAAGATCGAGATGTTCTCCTTCTCGCACCCGGAGCGGTCGTGGGAGGAACACGACTTCCTGCTGTCACTCGAGGAGTCGATGGTGCAGGCACTCGGCATTCCGTACCGCGTCGTCAACGTTTGCACAGGGGACCTTGGCGACCCGGCGGCCAAGAAGTACGACATCGAAGCTTGGTTCCCCGGCCAGAGCGCCTACCGCGAGATCACGTCATGTTCGAACACGACCGACTACCAGGCTCGGCGGCTCAAGATCCGGTTGCGCGACGGTGACGGGCCGACTGCAACCGCGCACACGCTCAACGGTACGGCGTTCGCCGTCGGTCGAACGCTTGTCGCCATTCTCGAGAACAACCAGCGAGCAGACGGGTCGGTGACGGTGCCCGAGCCACTTCAGGACCTTCTCGGCTCCGACGTCATCGGGCCGTGACCAGACGGGAGGTCTTCTCCCGGATCGCCCGGCGCTACGACCGGGTGAATCGGATCCTCTCCCTCGGTAGGGACGATGATTGGCGCCGCAGTGCCATCGCCCACCTCCCGGACGGCTCGGTAGTCGATCTCGGGGCGGGAACCGGCGCAGCGAACGCGGATCTCGGCGACAGGGAGATCATCGCCATCGATCCGGAGCCTCAGATGTTGTCCCTCAATGACGCCACCAGGAGGATCGTCGGGAGGGGTGAGGCTCTGCCGTTGGGCGACGGCTCTGTGGATGGCGTCTTTAGCGCCTACGTGTTTCGCAACTTGGATTCGGTAGCGGCAACGCTCGACGAGATCTGGCGGGTACTTCGCCCCGGCGGGGTAGCAGCCGTCGTTGACCTCGGGCGTCCCGAATCGCGCTGGAAGCGTGTCCTGCACCGGATCGGATCGGCGGTTGTCCTACCGATCGTCGGCCTCTTTGCTGGCGGCTTCAGCGAATACCGCTACCTACACCGCAGCCTCGACTCGCTGCCGCAGCCGTTCGAGCTGTACGCGGACACTCCGCTGCGGGTGGAGAGGATCTGGCGGATGGGTCCATTCGGCTTCGTGTACGGGGTGGTGCTGACGAAGGAGTAGAGAGTTGGCGAGTCGCCGTACGTGGGGCGGCCGGATTGAGGAGCGGAGACACTCCGGTACGCTTGGTTTCTCGTGCTAGGCGGGGCGCCAGGGGTGCCCTACACCCGAAATCCTCTTCATGCGGGGCTGAACTCCCTGCCCGAGGGTTGTCGATTGACGGGTCAGCGCCGGACACGTGGTGATGACGGCCGGGTCCTACGCGGCGGGACAGTTGTGAAACGGGTCAGATCCGGAAGGAAGCAGCCCTAAGCGAGTGGTCCCGGGTGCCGTAGGAGCGCCTGGCCTGAGCCGGCGATCCGGGACGCGCCGCTGGTCGCGATTCGAGGGCAGGGTGCACGAGGTGTCACCCGTTCGACTCACTCCTACACTCTCGCCCCCTGGGAGGGATCGCTCAGTCCGGCCTAGAGCGCACGCCTGGAAAGCGTGTTGGCGGCAACGCCTCGTGGGTTCGAATCCCACTCCCTCCGCCGTGATGCCAAGTATTTACGACGCCGCCATGAACAGTGCGCTGGACGAGGCCCGCGCTGCGATTGATCATGAAGACGTACCGGTCGGCGCGGTGATCATCGACGCCGCCGGTGGTGTGGTGGCCGTCGGGCACAATCGAAAAGAAGAATGGGGTGACCCGACTGCCCATGCCGAGATGCTGGCGATCCGTTCGGCGGCGGAGAATGCAGGTGACTGGCATCTCGAAGGGCACACATTGGTAGTGACTCTCGAACCGTGTGCCATGTGTGCGATGGCGTCCGTGTGGGCTCGACTCGATCGGATCGTCTACGCGGCGTCTGATCCCAAGGCGGGGGCGGCGTGGAGCCTGTTCAACATCCCACAGGACGAACGGCTCAACCATCGATGCGAACTGATCAGTGGGGTTCTCGCAGACGAATCGACGTTGCTTCTCGAAGAGTTCTTCAGCCGCAGGCGTTGAGCGCCTCGAGACCGACATAGGCTCCTACAATCGCGCTCCCGCCGTACAGATGATCAGTACGGCTCGGGAGGGGTGGCCGAGCGGACGAAGGCGGCAGTCTCGAAAACTGTTGAGCCGGTTTTACCGGTTCCGTGGGTTCAAATCCCACCCCCTCCGCGCGTTGCTCCCGGTGAGGTCTGCGATGATCTTCCGTGGAGGGATGGCCGAGCGGACGAAGGCGGCAGTCTTGAAAACTGCTGGGCCCCTTGCGGGGTCCCGTGGGTTCGAATCCCACTCCCTCCGCTCTGCGCTCTCAGGAGCGCAATATGCCCGATATCGGGCGTCATATTGGAGAGGTGGCCGAGCGGTCGAAGGCGCTCGCCTGCTAAGCGAGTAGGGGGTTTATAGCCTCCTCGAGGGTTCAAATCCCTCCCTCTCCGCCAGCGAATGATCGGTCCAAAGCCTCCAGATCTCTGGACGATGGGCCCGCGGTGAGTACGCACCTGGACCTGCGATCACACCGCTCGTTCCCTCACAATCTTCGCAATGTCCAGATTGCGGATAGCCTTCAGCCCCGGCCGCTGGGACAACAGGGTCACAGCAACGATGAACAGAGCCGAGAACAGGAACGTCGTCCACTTCACCGCTAGGGCGAAAGAGAATTGGTCGCTCTGATACGCGGCCATGAACTCCTGGGCGACGAGGAATCCGACGATGAGACCCGGGATGATCGCCACCAGGGTGACGATCATGTTCTCGGCACTGATGAGTCGGGAGATCCGGCGGTCAGTGACCCCGGCCGCCTTCATCGTCGCCACCTCCACCTGTCGTTCGGCGAGGTTCACCGACATCGTGTTGAAGATGATCCCGAAGGCAAGCAACCCCCCAAACACGAGCATGACGCCGACGAATACGTAGAAGAAGCCCATGATCGAAT
>JAJCYA010000070.1 GCA_029263095.1 Acidimicrobiia bacterium
ATCTGAGATAGCTGGAATTTCAGGCGTGGGGAATCAGTGGGCCCGGATAATCGAGCAAGAAAGGCGAGTTTCCTCCCTTATGGCGTTTGAGACGCCTCTTTCGATCACGAGACGCGTCTGCGCGAAACTGGCCTGTGGTCACCGACAATGCCGAAGTCCGGTCGCCATTTCTACGTCGCGCCAAGTATGCCACCTGAATTTACCGTCAGTCTGCCTTCCTTGAGCAGATCGACGATCCTTGGCCTGTGGCTGCCGGTGAGATCGAATACTTTTATAATGCCAAGGGATGGGACACGCACCCGCCGGGGTTGGGAATGGCTCGCTTTTTATCAAGACGCGTCACGGCGGATCCCTATACGCACGCGAAGTCCCAGGGAAATCGAAATCCTCGCACGGGGATGTCTTCTGGTGCCACTGCTATCCCATGCCCCAAAGCTCCCGTGCTGCTCGGCGTCGCGAGAGATTGCCTGTCTTCGGTGGGGTCCACCCATTGGTGTCGAGTGACGGAAGCAGCTGTGCCTCTGCGAAAATCGAGCGCCAGTTCGAGGGTCAGGGCGCGATCACCAAGGTCATTCGCAAAGCAGCAAGGCTTGGAGCGAAAGTTTGCACTGGTTAGGAGAGGCCGAATGCGGCAGCCTGATCTGGCCGCCTGTCAAGTGTGTGTTTCATCGTGAATGCGCGATAACCGGGGAGCACGTATGACAACCGATCAGGTCCACGAGACTGTTGCGAGCCACCTTTGCGCCGTGCTTGCGGATATTGAGGTCCGGACGGTGTTCGGTTTGCCGGGTATCACGAACCTTCCGGTGATCGAGGCGCTCCGCCTGTCGGATGCCACACGGTTCGTGGTGACGCGCCATGAACAGTGTGCCGGCCATATGGCGGACGCCAGCGCGCGGATGGGTGCGAATCTGGGCGTTCTGCTGGTCGATCTCGGTCCCGGTCTTGCCAATGCACTCACGGCCATCCTTGCCGCCGGACGTGATTCCGTGCCCCTTCTGGTCATCGCAGGCAATGAACATCAGACACTGATAGGGCGGGAGGTCTGGCACGAGATGCCCGATACAGAGGTGTTTGGCCCAGTCACCCGGTATTGCGGTGCCGTGCCGAGCGCCGAGGCGTTCCCCCGATACCTGCGGCAGGCGATTCAGGCTGCCACGACGGCCCGTCCCGGTCCGGCGTTTCTGAGTGTTCCCAAGAATCTGTGGTCCGAGCCGGTCGGTGCACCCCGCGCGGCGTTCACGCCAACCGCCGCACCGGCACCGGATCGCAATGCGCTGTCGAACAGTCTCGCGCTCTTGCGCCAGGCATCGCGCCCTGTGGTCGTGGCCGGTGCGAGGGCGCGACGTGGGGCGTGCCCGGATGCGGTTGCCCGGCTGTGCGAGACTTGGTCCCTGCCACTGGTCACATCACCGAACGGGCGAGGTGTATTGGACGAAGCGCATCCGCTTTGTATGGGCCACGCCGGTCGGTTCGGGCAGCGCCAGGCAAGCAAGACCCTGCTAGAGGCCGATACACTGCTCGTGCTCGGTTGTCGGCTGGACGACCTCACCACACATGACTGGCACCTGCTCAATGACGGTCAACGGGTCATCCAGGTGGATCCGGATGCGCATGTGATCGGTCAGAACTGGCCCGCGGATATCAGCCTCGTCTCAGACGTCGCGGCCTTCGCAGAGGCGGCGGCAGATGCCATGGGTGGCGGACCCCAACCGGGTTTCTGGTCTCTCGATGAGCGCTTTGCAGAGCGCACTGCCGAGCGTGCCGCCTTTCTTGCGATTGACGATCCGCTCAGGGTCAAGCCGCAAGCCGTCATGCGGCATCTTGAGGGCGCTGCGCGGCCTGACACAACTGTGGTGATGGGTGGCGGGCGTTTCCAGCAGTTCGCCGGGGAATGGCTGGTGCGTGATCCCCTTGGGTTCTTCTATGCCGCGAACTCCGGCACTGTCGGCTTTGCGCTGTCGGCAGCCATTGGCGTCGCGATCGAGCATCCCCATCGAACAGTCCTGTGTATCCTGGGCGATGGTGATTTCATGATGCATTCACAGGAACTCGAGACAGCGATTCGTGAGCGTGCGAATGTCAAGATCGTGATCCTGAACGATTTCGCCTACGGCGCGATGCTTGCACGCCAGGCCACCAGTTACGGCACGGAATATTCCAATCCCGATTTCGCGGAACTTGCCGTCGTATATGGCGCTGCGGGACGCCGCGTGTCGCATGGCGGCGACATTGCCGCGTCGGTCGGTTGGCTTTTCGACCAGCGGGGGCCTGCTGTTCTGGATGTCATCGTTGATCGCGACGAAACGCGCTCACTGCTCTTTGGTCACGACATAGGCGACAAGGCAGCCATTGCCGGTTAGCGGCATGAGTGCTGTAGCCAGGGAACCGCCGGGATGGGAGTCACGGGTCACGTCTGCGGCAGGCGCCTTTCGAGAAAATCGAGGAATTCCCGAGCGGCGACCGGCAGGCGACGCTCGGACAGCACACAGAGGTCTATCGTGCCGATCCGCAAAGAGGGAACGCGCAGGTCGACGGCGACCAAAGCCCCGCTCCGCAGGTCATTCTCTACGGCATAAGAGTGCAGGAATGCGATCCCGTCGCCATGACGCGCAAAGGATCTAAGCGCTTCGATGGAATTTGTTTCCAGCGCCGGAGAGAGAGCGAGCCTTGCCTCTCGGCAGGCGTGGTCCAGCAGGTTCCGTATGCCGAAAGTTTGCACCGGAATTGCGATCGGATGCTGCAATACGTCCCTCAACGAAAGGTGGGACTTATCCGCGAGCGAATATGAAGGTGCCATGATTGCGGCCACGGGATCGGGAATCCGCCGCGTGTAATCGATCGCGCTGGTTGCCGGTGCGTTGAAGGCCAACCCGATGTCCGCCGCTCCTGACTGAATGCGCGTGATCACGTCGTCAGCGCTCGTGATTGTAACCTCGAACGTGATGCCAGGAAGCTCTTTCCGAAAATCTGACACGGCGCGTGACAGAAACGATGTGACCAACCCCTCAATGGTCGCCACCCGCACCTGTCCTCGCTTCAGGCCGCGCAGCTCGGATATCTCGGAGTGAAGCCGCCGCAGCGACATGAGTGCGTCGAGAACGTAGACCTGATAAACCTGCCCCGCAGGAGTAAGAACCATGCCGCGCGCGCGACGCTCGAACAGGGCCTCTCCGACTTCCTCCTCGAGCTTGCCTATCTGTCGGCTGATGGCGGACGGGGCAATGTTCAGACCTTCGCTGGCTGCCCGGATGGAGCCGCCGCGCGCGACCTCGTAAAAGTAGCGAAGTGCGGAAACGTGCTGAGCATCGCGCGGTCGGGGAAACGTCAAGCCGCCGGTGACGTCATCGGCTTCATGCGGGGTCGGCTGTTTGGGCACGCGGTATCCTGTGATTGAGTCTTGCCGTTTCGGCAACGGATTGTTCGATTTTACATCATTGCAGGCAAGCCTAAACTCTGGAAACCTTTCTGTCGATAGACGTGGAGTTGCGCGCATTGACATCCGATCAGCATCTTGAGTTCGACTGTCTGTCGAAAACGTTCGACGGCCCCGACGGAGCGCCGGTCTTCGCACTCGACGACTTCTCGCTGCGTGTCGCCGAGGGTGAATTCCTTACCATCGTCGGGCCGTCTGGCTGCGGGAAATCGACCCTCCTGAACCTACTTGTGGGACTCGACCACCCGACCGGCGGGGCCATTCGGCTGGATGGATCGCCGGCATGGGAGCACAGGCTCGAGATCGGCTATGTCACGCAGGAAGACAATCTTTTCCCGTGGCGCACCCTGCGGCAGAACATTGAATTTCCACTGGAAATACGCGGTCTCGACGCCAAGGCGCGCGAACGAAGGAGCAATGAGCTTCTTGCGCGAGTTGGTCTCGGAGATTTCAAGGACCGATATGCCCATCAACTCTCCGGCGGGATGCGGCAGCGTGGAAACATCGTTCGCGCGCTGTCTTTCGGACCTCGTGTCATTCTCATGGACGAGCCGTTCGGACCGCTCGACGCCCAGACGCGGATCTTGCTTCAGGAACAACTGCTCGACCTCTGGGCAGAAGAACGCAAGACGGTGATTTTCATCACTCACGACTTGCAGGAAGCCATCGCGCTGGGTGACCGGGTCGTGGTCATGACGGCGCGCCCGGGGCGCATCAAGGCAATCCACGAGGTAGACATACCGCGTCCCCGCGATCTGCATCATCTGCATGAGAACCCGGCGTTCAGGTCGCTTCTTAGTGAACTCTGGGACGCGCTCGCCGAAGAGGTCAGTTCCGCCGCCCGCATGGAGCAAGCCTGACATGGGCAAGAGAATCATCTCCGAGCGCACGGATTCGGCGGCAGGAGGCTCCGGATTGGCAGGGCTGTGGCATCTCAACAAGATTTCCATCATGCGCATCGCTCTTCTCGTGACGCTGCTCGGCGGCTGGGAAGGGTTGTCTGGCTGGGCGTTCGACTCTTTCTGGGTTTCGACGCCCGGGGAAATCCTTGCATATCTCTACGATTGGATCGTGAACGGTGATTTCTTTCGTCATTTCAACGCAACGATGACGGCCATAATCATCGGATACGCGGTCGGCGCGTTGCTGGGCCTGCTCCTGGGCCTACCATTGGGCCGGTCCGAGACGACGGCAAAAGTGCTCGACCCCTTTCTTCTGGCGCTCAACGGAATCCCGCGCGTGGCGCTTGCACCGTTGTTTGTCATCTGGTTCGGCATCGGAATCCTGCCCAAGGTGATCCTCGTCTTCACGCTGGTTTTCTTCGTCGTGTTCTACAACGCCTATGCGGGCGTGCGCTCGGTAGAAAGACGCTATATCGATCTAGCCTGGGTGATGGGTGCGCGGTCATCCGATCTGTTCGCAAAGGTGATCTTTCCCGCAGCGATGCCCTATATCCTGCTGGGGTTGAAGCTTTCGATCCCCTATGCCGTGATCGGGGCGATTATCGGCGAGTTTATCGCATCGAGCCGCGGTCTGGGCTACAAGATCCAAGTAGAAACAAGTCTCTACAACACGACGGGCACGATGGCCGGCATCATCGTCCTGATGTTTATCGTCGTGGTCCTGAACGGCATCATCGGAGCGTTCGAACGCCGCGCACTGCGATGGCGACCGCCATCGCGCAACGGAGGTGGCGGCCAGGCACTATAAGCATCACGCGTTCGCTCCAGTCCAGCCCGAGCCGGGCAATCCAGCCTCAAACAGCAAACAGGGAGTGCAAGACATGGAAGACGAAAGAGACCTGACACG
>JAJCYA010000071.1 GCA_029263095.1 Acidimicrobiia bacterium
CCGACGGGGGTACGCCGCTCCGAATGTCGACGACAGACGCTGCAGCCCAACGTTCGTTGAAGCGTCTTGCATCAGCATTTTGTCAGTTTTGTCACAACGCAACGCGCGCGAGGGATCTTCTGAGCACATCGCAACTGAAGCAGACGGCACAACGGCCCGATCGAGCAGGCTCCGCCGTGACAAGCCGCGGGGATGGGTGCCGGTGGCCTCAATCGGCGAGAGACGTGTCGATATGCTCTATTCCTATGGGTGAGTTCCTCCGACGCTCTCGAGTCACTCTCGTGACTTGGTTCATAAACGAAAAGCTCTGGTTCAGGTGGGCGTTGTGCGGGGTTACTGGCTTGGGCATCCCATCCATTTTCGTGGGACCTTTGCGACGTTGGTTCTTTACCACGGGCGAGTCAGCTCTCACCGACCTCGACGGCGTTTGGTTCTTGAAGCTCTTCAACAGCCAGTTCGGAATGCCGCTGCTCGTCGTTCTCTTGCTCAGCTTGCACCTCGGGGCGACGGTGATTGCGAGCTGGTCGACGGCGGCGAGCTACCAAAAGCGGGGGCGGGGGTTGGCGAGGGCACTCCTTGTGTTTGCATGGATCGCCATCATCGTTGCTGCCATGGCGCTCCAGGAAGATCGCAACCGCTTTTCGGTCGATGCGGCCATTGTGTCGTTCGCTGCAGCGTTTTTGTGGTTGATCCCATACGGCATGCCAGTTGAATCACCAAGCAGCCTCGAGCTCCGAGAGAGTGACCCTCGTCCCCGCTCACCCGGTGGGAGCGAAGGGTCGTAGAGGCGGAGTGGATTCAAGTGTCGCTCGATACCGTGCTTTTCCGAGCCAATTCACGGGAGCTCGGGCAAAGGTCAACTTTCCGGGAGGGGCCAGTGCAGCAAAGGCTTGCTTCCTGACGCGCAAGGCGTAGAGGGCCACCGCGGCCTGGTAGGAAATGACCAACGAAACAACGGTGAGGCGGGACCAGTACCAGGACCGCGATTCGACGTTCGGTATCAGGGCGGAAACCGCACCGAGAAACATCACTGCGGCAGCGGCGAAGGTGGTCCAACGGGTTCCCGAGAGCAACCTCGACGCATAATGGCTTGCCCGGCCAAAGAGAAGTTGGGCATAGGCAAGCGCGGGCACCCCAAACAGGATCGCGGCCAGCAAGTCCGCGCTGGCGTCAAGGCCCACCCGCCGAGACATGTACCAGAGGCCTCCCATTACCAGGGAGCTGACGGCCCCAGGCACAAACCCGTAATTGAATTGGGGCCTGGATTTCGACTGCACCGAGACCCGAACCATCAAGTCTCGGTAACGCTCAGCGGTGGGTTCCTCGGGAAAGTGCATGTGAACAGAATTCCCAACGGGGTCGCAGTTACCGTTGGTGGAGTGGTCGGAGTACTCCGCAACGAGGATGTCGGTGCTTTCAGGAGCAAACAGCTCGAGATGTGAGCTAGAGGATGTGTGAAAGCCGCCTACTTCAAGACGAATCATCTCAGGCCGCCAGCCCACTCGCACCTGGAGGGAGCCTCGAGCCCCCCATGCTCTGTCTGGTTCGACCTCGAACTCGTACGAATACTTGATCACCCTCCGCCGACGAGGCCCATCGACCAGAGCAACGGCCAGGTAATTGTCCGACAAGAAGTGCAGCCAATCCGCGTCGATTGCCGCCTTAAGAGCCAGATCATCAATTCGCTCCGTTGCCGCCAGCGCCAATTCCTGCTCGTTGTCGACCCACCGTCTGGCCGCCACCAGTGCAGCGACAACTCTCGGTTCAATTGCGTAACCGTCACCAAAGAACTTCGTTGGCTGAGACCTCGCGACCTTGCCGAACTCGAGCCAGATCTCAGCCCATTCCTCATCCGAAACCACCCGATCAAGAGCCGAATCGCAGATCGCCCTTACAACCAACCGCGACACCTCCGCGCCAGACGCAAGTGGAAGGGCCGCACCTGCTTCATTTCGCGCGCTAAATGCCTGGAAAGTCTCCTTGGTGAAGAACCCAAGCGGGAGGAGGGTGGGACCTTCGTCGTAGGCCGGATGAGTTGGGAGAACCCCTAGGTCGGCATCGAGAGATACGGACCATCTCAGGAGTCGACCGTCGATGAATCGCCCACTTGCGACACGACGGATTAGACCCCTGCGGTCAAGAGCGCTCTGAAAGACTTCCCGGGCGAGCGCCGAGGACGCCTCGATGCGGCCGTGACCAACGCTCGATTCCCCACCACCCGCATTTGCTTGAGAGTCGCCCGGCTTCGTTTCCACCACTTGGAGTCCATCCAATCCCAGAGTCCACACCCCGCGTTCCCAAACTGTGGAGATTACGCGCTGTCGACGAAGCCTGCCAGCAATCCACGCCCCACTCCCCGTAGCACTTCGTTGAGGGTGATCCTGCCGCAAGCGCAAGTACGCCTCCTGTTTCGCGCCAACTGGGGTATCGGGCCAGCCGGGAGCAGCGTTTCTTCTGGCGGCCTGTTCGGTCTGGAGATCATCGCTGACGGGGCTTGGACCGTCAGCTTCGAGTAGCAGCTAGGCAGGGGGCCCGGGCGGGAACCCGCGTCCGGCATCACTCAATCGTGCTTACGTAAGCCGCCCTTTAACGCCACGGAGAGATACTGCAAAGCGCCAGTTCCTTGTTCTTTCCGCCGCTGGTGCGCGGCAGCTGGCCTATGGGTCGGTTGAGTCGGCGACAACATTCCTCGACAGGTGCCTCATGGACGCGTCAAGCGATGCCGCTTGACCCACTGTCTCGGTCAAGCGCTACATCTGACTCTTGCGGTATGCCTGGCCGAGCTGCACTGCCCGATGGAGGGCCGCCTCTTTGGCTGCGTCACGGTCCGACGGATTCGAGAAAGTGTCAGTTCGCACATCAACCGACCGTGCGGATGTCTGGATGGAGTACACGACGTCGAAATCCGAACCCTTCTCGAAGATGTCGGGGATCAATCGCTTCCTACGTTCCTGCTGGACCAGAAGCAGGGTCGTGAGGGCTTCGACATCCTCGGCCGGCACGTCACCGCCACGGGGCAATGGCTTCGGTGGTCGAACATCCTGTCGTTGTATGAGGTCAAGCTCGAGCTCAACTAGCTCGTAGTCCGCTAGCTCTTGGACATCACCCATGTGAACTCCCGCTCGTAACTCGTGTCAGTTTGCGATTTACTGGTTCAAGTTCATTGACCACGCCTGCGGCGCAAGACCAACCCCACAATCCAACCTGCTGCGAAGCTGGCTGCGGCTGCTCGGACGCCACCCCACACAGATCTTCGTTGATCCGTGTCCGGCGATGGTGCCTTCCCAGGTGCTCTGAGCTTGTCAGTGGCGTTTTCCCATTTGTGCGCGCCTTCCCATTCCAATCCCCAAGCTGCGAGCTTGGTGAGTTCTCCCCAGAAAGTCCGTTCTTCGCTCGCACTATCGGGCAATCGATACCCGAGTGATGCCGCCAACTCACCACGGCTGAGGTCGACAAGGGCTCGAAGCGCTTGCCCGTAATCCTCGGCTACAGACACCGCGAACGCGTAGAAGATTGGAGTCAATCCGACGGCCGCGGCAGCCCAGTAATAGAGGGATGGCGAGTCTGCGGCTATCGCACCGTAAACCGAAACGGCAGAAAACAGCACAGCTAGCCAAATGCTGCCGACCCAGGTGTTCATTGAAGTGGTGGTTGCCTCAAGTCGGTTGGTGATGGCGTCCGGTGCGACCGCGATGAGGCGGTCCCAAAGGGTCACGGTGTCGAGGCCGTATCGGTCTGGCCCATAGTCTTCACCCGCCCGGAGAGTATTGCCCAGGCGTGTCGACATCACTCGCGACGCTTCACCCGGGTACTGCCGCAGCCGCTCAGCGACTCCCCCTGCGTCGGCTGCGGATTCGACGCTGTTTCGGAGGGTTCGTCGTTTGTCGAGGTGCCTCGTCTCCCGCCACCGTCGGAGCCACCCTGGCCGCAGGTGATACCCCTCGAGAACTCGATAGAGCTGGCGCGACAGCGCTGCGGCGATCGCAGCGAGAGCGACGGACAGCGAGACGGCGAGCGCGATCTGCTGGCTGCCATTGAGGTCAGCCACATCGGCAAGAACGCCCGAGTCGTCGAGCGCAGGAAACACGGAGAGCGAGAACAGGCCGACCACAGCGATGCTTGGTAGCCACCAGGCACGGATGTCACCAACTAGCGAATCCACTATGCCCGAGGAGATATCCTTCATTTTGGTCGAAGCGCGCGATCAGTCGCGGGTGGGCCTACCTGGCTTCTGGGGCTTACCTGTTCCTGGCGGCGGGCTCTTCTTCTCAACGGGTTGCCGTCGGTCCTTCGTGGGTGCGGGCTTCGGTGCGGGTCCGTCCCTATTCCTTCCAACTGCCATTGGTACATCCTGTCGGTTTTGTGCCGCTGAAGAATCAGCAGCGCTTAGCCCGTTACTGACCTTATACGTCCAGCGCCACAGATGTACACGCGATTTCATAGCCCGAGCACGAGTTCAGGATGCCGGGAACGATGGGTTCTGGGATTCGCCGCTCTTGACTTGACCACTGCCGTCGTCGATGTGGCATTCGCGCCTGCGTGACAAGCTCAACTCGTCAGGGAAAAACGCGTATGGCCAGCTTGCGCATCTCGGCCACATCGCGGCCACAAGCCACCTCGAACGAACTCGAGCCGACTCTTCGCAAAGTGAATCAGAAGATCCGCGTTGAACCCGAGAGTGCGGGCTGCGAATCAGAGAACGCTGTAGTTGATGCGACTCCAGGAGAGATGGCAGAGGGCCTGTCCTGCCTTCACACGGCAGAGGTCACTGGTTCGATCCCAGTAGCGCCCACACCGCAGGACTCGACTGGCCGAGGCTTACGTCGGTCGACCCCCGCCTCCAGCGACAGATGCCTTCGGGTGGTCGGATGGAGCCCCCTTCGCACCTGTTCGTGACCTTCATTCCCGATCCTCTTTTGACCGTGCTCGATATAGTTTGATCAGGCAGCCAGATTCCGAGGAAGGTGGCCGGACGATGGCACTGGAGAGTCGCCCGGAATGCTCAGGCAAGGTCTCAGATGCAACTTTGGTGTGTCCGCATTGCGGTCATCCGATGAAACCGCAGGATTCGCCGTGTACCCCTGCCAAGCAGTTTCTTGAGATCAAGCGCGCCACAGGAGCGCAAATCTGGGTGCTCCGCTGGAAGGACGCACGGGCCGAGGTGGTCTCGGCTGATGAGCCGGAGAGCGCTTGCGCCCGGATCGACGGCCGTCGTCGTGAGGAGCCGCTGAGCGAACTGAGTCCGTCTCGCGGCGTCCGAGGCCATCCGACCCTTCCGGCAGACCCGTGGGCCAGAAACCCGTGACACGTATCAGCCGCTGATCCGGGGTGCGGCGAGACGCAATACATCAGGTCGGAGGGCGAATCGGTTTCAAACCCCCGACCAGCAAAGGGAGCCGTCGGACTTTCGCACGGCAGGGTCACAAGTTCGATCCTTGTAGCGCCCACCAGATGGAATTCCCACTATTGCGAGGGTTGCCCAGCCCCTCGTATCACCGAACCAGCCGAATCGGCATCTGGTCGATGATCGAGGCGAGCAGTGCTTGCAGATCGCTCGGGTTGGTGGTGGTCGTCCCCCAGCCGATCCCCCTGGCGAGCGACTCGTTGAATGCGACATCGCCGGCGAGGCAGGGATGCGACGAGCGCGATTGCTGATGGAGGGTCACGGAGAAGATATCGAGGTCCTCCGCGGCGGCTCGGTTGGCAGCCGCAGTAGCAGCTGTCTTGCCGGCGCCCACTGGATCGTCGTCTTCGAGGAGGCACGGAACCCCGTCGGTGACGAGCACGATGACACGCTGCACATCGGGACTACCCCGTCCCTGGTTCAGGATCATTTCGCGACCGCGGTCGATGCCGATACCGAGGTCGGTGCCGTAGCAGGGACCGCCCCGCCTTCCGGCGCTGCTGCACTCCCGCATTCCGTCTAGAGCCGAATGAAGCCCGCCCTGACCGGTGCTGAGCACGGTGAGTGGCGCCTCATCGATGGTGTCTCTAGCGAAGGACACCACGCCCACCTGCACACCTTCGGCGTACTCGAGCGCAAAGGTGTCGATGAGAGCCTTGTCGGCCTCCACAGCAAAGGGAATCTCCTCGAGGAACGAGACGGTGACGTCCTGCACGATGACGATGTCGGCAACCACATCTCGAGCCGCGACGGCGACGGCGGTCACATCCACATTGTCTACTCCGACGACCCCGGCGAAGAAGGTTGACACCGGGTTGCCATTCTGTTGCGACCGCCGGGTCGTCACCTGGATCCCGTTGACCGGTGTTCCGTACGGGTAGAACGTCGATGTGGCGGCGTCCCAAAACCCGAGTGAGACATCGCCACCGGTGAGAATCGGGCCATGACCCGCATCGTTGGCGCTGGCGTATTGGATGGCCAGATTCTGGACCGATTGGCTATTGGGCAACCCGTCGGCAGCGGCGATGACTGCTGCGTCGGCCGCCGTCTGGAGCTCCGCCCGCGTCGTATAGATCTGGGCGACATCGATGGCGAGTGCGGCCATTCCCAACAGGGGGACCATCAGAATCCCGATCAGCACCAGTGTGGCGCCTCGATCTGAGGCAAAGTCTTTGGACACCCATCTCCTGAGCCGACCGCGCACTGAGGGTGGATGTGCCTTCCCGACCGGATGAGTCTTCTTCTTCAAGGTCTGCCTCCTCTGTGACTAGTGCGAATGGGGGCACCAGGGGGACACCCTCGCACTAGCTGACCTCCTGGTCATCCTCAAGATTGCCCAAAAAGCGTGATCATTGGGGCATGGCTACCGGTCGGTGTCAGATGGGCTGTGAACCCCGAAACACGCGTCAGGCGCCGACGTTGCCTGCGTCAGTTCTCGAGGTCGCTCGTGGCGCTTTCGGTCTCGGTACGTACGGCACCCGGCAGCATCGACTCGAGCCCAACTATGCGAGCCTCCCGCTCTTCTATTGCGCTCTTGAGTGCCGGAACGGAGGCTGCGGCTCGTTTGGCAGCCTGGAGCTCGCTGTGGGTGGCATCGAGTTCGGTCTCGAGCTCGGCGATCGACTCTTCGGGGCTTCCAACAGGGTAGGTCGGCTTGATGCGGGCTCGGATCATCCAGGCGCCGACGAAACCGACCACTGCGGCTGCGGCTATGAAGAAGGCAATCTGTCCAATGAGCCAGATCACGATGGGCTCCCTTCGACTGTGAACTCGGTGCGGCGATTGGCGGTACGTCCCGTCTCGGTGAGGTTGGTGGCGATCGGGAGCGTGTCGCCGTAACCGATCGGAGAGAGGCCTGCGGGGTCGACGCCGGAGGTGACGAGATGGGCGACCACAGCGTCAGCCCGGGCCTGGCTGAGTGCCAGGTTCTGATCGGGATCTCCGGTCGAGTCGGTGTGGCCGCGGATTTCGACATCGGCCCCGGCAACGGCGCGAAGGGTTTCTGCGACAGCATCGAGAGCTTCTGCGCCCGTCGGGGTGATCTCGGCCGAGCCGGACTGAAACAGGACCGTTCCCTTGGCCAAGATCGAGTTGAGGGATGCCTCCAAATGGGCAGCCTGATCGCTGGTGAGACTCGGAGCGACAGTCAGCCGATCGCGCACATCCAGGCCCGTCGTCTGGACGACGGCGATGAGCGCCGACCTGCTCGCCTCGTTGGCGACGGCGCCCGACACGGTGACGATCGGGGGAGCGACCAGGAGTCCGGGTTCGGAAGCCATAGCCAAGCCCACGATGGCGCTCGGGATCCCATCCAGCCAAGCGGCGCCGCCGGCCTGGGGATCGATGACGATCTCATTGCGGACCCGTTCGTTTCCGAACGTTTCTATCGCTGAGCTGAGGATGGTGGCTGCAGCTTCGACGGTTGGTACGACGCCGGTCAGGCGGATACCGTCACCGTCGCTTTCGAGCCCGAAGTCCGCGGTCGAAATGGCTGTCGACGTGGTCGTGCTGGGGGTGTAATCCGAGGCCGATGTCGAGGTAGCGCTCGGGGTCGTGACCGGCGTCGAAGATGCCACCGGAGAGGGATCGAATGAGGCGGTCACCACCCTGACCCCCGCCAGCCCTCGAATGAGGTCGGAGGTCTGCTCCTCTCGTCCGGGATCGACGATCCCGGAGACGGTTGCGTCGCGACCGCGGAATACCACGTGGGCACCCGAGATCCCGGCTACTGCGAGTGCCGACTGCGCGGTGTTGGACAGGTCGGACTCGATGACCGGGCGGGCGATCGCGACTGCAACGAAGATCAGAGCCGTGGTGAGCGTGATGCACACGCCGGCGATGATCGCGATACCGCGCCGTCCCTCAAGTCTCAACCCGATGCTCCCAGCCAGAGGAGGGGGAGCGTAGGGAGGGGTCCCGTTTATGGGATCAGGGCACCGGAGGGATGAGCAGCTGGGCGAGAGCGAGTTTCGGCGTCACGCTGCTGGCTTGACAGCGCGTCGGAGCAACAGGATCGGTGCGGCGAACCAGAACGTGAGAGGTAGTCGGCTCTCACCAGGTTCTACGCGCTGGACCCGTGGCGGCCAGATCCGGCGAAGGCGAGGAAACGACGAGCAGTGGGTGCCTGCCCTCGATCCAGCCAATCGGACCCTTTGGCGCCGATCCGGGCCTTGACGATGTCTTGGTCACTGCTGCCTCCCAGCCGAGCGGGCAGGCTACCCCGGGAACCGGCCGGCTATCGCCGGCGTTCTTGTGCCCGTGGAGGAAGTACGTACGCGTGCCGGGATCTCAGGTGTCGTTGCCGTTGCCGTGGCGTTGGGCGTTGGCGAGTTGCTGGCGGGTCTCTTCGATGGAGTGCCATCGCCATTGGCGTCCGTTGGGGGTCTCGTGGTCGACTCGTCGCCGTCCTTTGTCAAGGATCTGGCGATCAACGTATTCGGCACCGCCGACAAGGCTGCACTGGCGATCGGGACCTCCGTCATCGCTCTCGCATTCGGCTGGTACGCCGGAGTTCAAGCGGCGCGCCGTCTGTGGGTAGGGCTGGCGGTATTCGGTCTCTTTGGTTCGCTGGGCGTCGCCGCTGGATGGGGAGAACCCTTTGCCGAGCCGGTGCCGCTGGTGGTGGCTACGGCATTGGCCGCAGTTTCAGGATGGCTGGCGCTCGCGATGCTGTTGGAATCGGTCGGGAGCGTCGAGGAGCCGACAGACGGATTGTCGGGTGACTTTTCGCGACGGCGTTTTATCCGCCTGGCCGTGGGGACCTCGGCTGCGGCGGCTGTGGCAGGCAGCGTTGGCCGCGCACTGGTGACCCATCTGCCCGATGTTCCCGAGGTGGAGATCGCGGCACCGACGTCTGGAGGCACGCTCCTCGCAGAGGAGAACGTCTTCGAGATCGAAGGTCTCAGTCCGGTCGTGGTCCCCAACGACGACTTCTACCGGATCGACACCGCTCTCGTCGTCCCGTCGATCGACCAGACCGAGTGGTCGCTGCGTGTCCACGGCCTCGTCGACTCTGAGATCGTGTTGGGCTACCAGGACTTGCTCGCGATGGACATTGTCGAGGAGTACGTGACGATTGCCTGCGTTTCCAATGAGGTGGGAGGCGATCTGGTCGGGAACGCCTTGTGGAGTGGAGTTCGCCTCACCGACGTGTTGGATTTGGCGGGCGTGCGACCCGAAGCGAGCCAATTGGTGGGGCGCTCCATTGACGGCTTTACCGCAGGGTTTCCACCGAACCTCGTGTATGACGGTCGCGATCCGCTCATCGCTCTCGGAATGAATGGTGAGCCGCTGCCGCGCCGGCACGGATTCCCGGCCCGGCTCATCGTCCCTGGGTTGTACGGGTACGTGTCCGCGACGAAATGGCTCACCGAGATAGATCTGACGACCTGGGATGACTTCGACGGATACTGGATCCCCAGGGGTTGGGCGAAGGAGGCACCGATCAAGACTCAATCGCGCATCGACGTTCCTACGCAGCGTCAGACGTTGGAGCCGGGTACCAACGTGATCGCGGGCGTCGCCTGGGCGCCGCTTCGGGGTGTCGACCGAGTGGAGGTGCAGGTAGGTGACGGCCCCTGGCAGGAGGCCGACCTGACTGCGCCACTGTCCGAGACGGCATGGGTGCAGTGGAAGGCTGTCGTCTCGCTCGATGCGGGCCGGCACCAGGTTCGGGTCCGCGCAACGGATGGATCCGGCGAGACCCAGACTTCCGAAGAGGCGTCGCCGCGGCCCGACGGCGCCACTGGGCACCACGAGATCGTGGTTCGTGTCGAATGAGTGTCAGCCAACGGTGGAAGGAAGCCTGCGGGACCGGAGGGGGTTTCGACGGCGCGAACGGCCCTTCCGGTGACTCCGGGGCGATGGCTACGCTGCCAGAGCAACCAAGCACCTGTTGGAGGAATAGACAATGGAGACACTTTGCGACGGTTCTCGCGGTGAAGCCGTAGAGGCGCTGCAGAAGAAGCTGCTCGGTCAGGGAATCAACCCCGGTCCGGTCGATGGGGTCTTTGGTCCCAAGACCGAGGACGCGGTCAAGCGTTTTCAGGATCGTGAAGGACTCGAAGCCGACGGTATTGCGGGACCGAACACCCTCACTGCACTTGGACTGGTGGAGGTCGAGGCCCCAGAGGAGCACGATCTGTCCGATCTCGTGGACGAGATCAATGCCAAGAAGGAAGCCGGTGGCGAATCCGGTGGGGAGTTGACCGTCTAGGGATCTTTGATCGGATCACCGGGTGCGCGCTCGTCTCCCGAAGGGGAGGCGTCGTCGCGTTCGGACCAGATGGCGCTCGAGTATCGGCCAGACGTCGTCCGAGCCGAGGGTGGTCCGCATCGACTTCAGGGTCCTCAGGAAGACGGGAAGCGCGGCGGCTGGACTGAGGGGATTGGGACGGGCCTCGGCGAGCACGTCCTCGTCCGGCCGTAACACGACCAAATCGGTGTTGGGCCAAACGTCGTGGATTGCTTCGAGTTCGGCGGTGAGCGTTGAGCCGCCGAAGCGGTCGAAGATACCCTCGTAGAAGCGGGCGTTGTCGCGATGCCGGGTCGCTGCCATCGGAGCGCTGACGATCACGAGATCTAGTGGCTCGCTGTGCCCGAGTACAAGATCCGCGCTTGTGCCGCTGGCCACCCCGCCGTCGACGTACCTCTTGCCGTTGATCGTGACTGGGTTGAACACCATCGGGACCGCGGCCGATGCGGCGACTGCTGTCGCCAGATCGGTGTCGGGACTACCTACCGTGCCAAATGCGACCCGGCGTCTTGTCTCGATCTCGTATGCGACGACGGTCGTCGGGTTGTCCGGCCAGGCGTCGGCGGCCGGTCCCAGCGCTCTGCGGACCCACTCGGCGATTCCATCGGTCGAGTAGGGCGCCGGTGCCCCCAGAACGAGCCGGACGCCGGGACGCCGCAGGCCCGGAATCAGTCCATGCCGGACCCATCTCCCCATCCCGCGGACCGGAACTCGGCGATAGATCCGCTCTCCGAGCGCGGCTGCGAACTCGGCGTCGCCATGAACGTCGCCAACCAGAGCCTCGAGATCGAGCCGGCCGGAGCGAGTGATGGCGGCCACGGCGGCGCCTGAGGAGGTGCCCACGACGACGGCGGCGTCGGCGGGATTCCAGCCGGTTGCCATTCGGAGCGCGAACAATGCTCCGAAGTGGAAGGAGGCGCCGGTGATCCCGCCTCCGCCGAGGACGAGCCCGACACTTGACATGGGGGCTCAGGATACGACGGCTGGGATCAGTCTCGAGCGCCGGCCGCCAGCTGCTGGTCGTCGGTCGTCAGCCGAAGTGTTGGCCGCAGGAAGGGCAGTCGGGATCGTCCTCGAAGGTGGCCGCTCGGCACCACGGACAAGGCAGATCCGGGTCAATGGGGTCGTGGAGCATGACGAGCTTTGACGGCAGCCGAGCGGCGGCCGTGCTCAACAGAAACGCAGTAACGATCGCAAACAAGTCCCGACTCCTCAGTGGACCGAATGCAACGGTAGAGAGACGTGCCGCCTCAGGGAAGGATTTCGCGGTATTGGTGAGTGATACTGCCCAGGGGACCGGAGGAGAGGTGCAACTTGCTGCTTGCTGGTAGCAACTACCCTCCCGCCAATCATGATCACTGTGTCTCTCCCCGACGGATCGCCGCTGGAGCTCGATGACGGGGCCACCGGGCTCGATGCAGCTCGGGCCATCGGAGCCCGGCTTGCCGAAGCAGCCGTGGCCGTCGTCGTCGACGATCAAGAGCGCGATCTCACCCGAGAGCTCCCCGACGGTGCGACTTTGTCGGTCATCACCAAGGACACCGAGGCGGGCAGGCACGTATTGCGTCACAGCGCCGCACATGTCATGGCGCAGGCGGTCCTTGATCTTTTCGAAGGAGCGACCTTTGCAATCGGCCCCCCAATAGCCGATGGGTTCTACTACGACTTCGACATCGGTCGCGCCTTCAACCCTGAAGACGTCGAGCGTATCGAGGCTCGGATGACCGAGATCGTGGCCGAAGACCAGCCCTTTGAGCGCGCTGAGCTCTCGAAAACAGAGGCGCTGGAGATCTTTGCCGATCATCCCTACAAGACCGAGATCATCGAATCCGTCGAAGAGGCGGAGGGGGCAAGCGGCGACGCCGTGAGTGTCTATCGGAATCTCGCGTTCACCGACTTGTGCCGCGGACCGCATCTTCCCAGCACCGGTCTCCTTCCCGCCTTCAAGCTGCTTCGCACGGCCGGGGCGTATTGGCGTGGGGATGAGAACAGGCCCCAGCTACAGCGGATCTACGGAACCGCCTGGGAGAGCGGCAAGGCTCAGGACGCCTATATCGACCGTCTCGAAGAGGCCCGCAAGCGCGATCATCGCAAGTTGGGGACGGAGCTCGACTTGTTCTCGTTCCCTTCGGAGTTGGGGAGCGGGTTGGCGATATGGCATCCCAAAGGTGCCCTGGTGCGGACAGTCATCGAGGACTACTCGCGACGTACCCACCTCGCACACGACTACCAGATCGTCGCCTCGCCGCACATCGCCCGCAGCCACCTTTGGGAGACCTCGGGTCACCTCGAGTTCTACGCCGACGGCATGTACCCACCGATGGATCTCGACGGAGGCGATGAGTATCGGCTCAAGCCGATGAATTGCCCTTTCCACATCCTCATCTATCGGTCGCGCTCTCGCTCCTACCGGGAGTTGCCGGTGCGGTTGTTCGAGCTCGGGACGGTCTATCGCTACGAGCGATCGGGTGTGGTCCACGGACTCCTCAGAGCCAGGGGCTTCACGATGGACGACAGCCACATCTTTTGCATGGAATCGCAGATCGCCGCTGAACTCAAGAACCTTCTCGAGTTTGTGCTCATGGTGTGGCGCGATTTCGGATTCGAGGATGTCGAGGCTGATCTCTCCACCAAACCGGAAAAGTACGTCGGCCAGGACGATCTGTGGGACAAGGCCACGGCCGCGTTGCGGGAGGCAGTCGAGGAGGCCGGATTGCCTTACGAGGTTGCCGAAGGCGAGGGTGCGTTCTACGGACCCAAGATCGATATCCACGTCCGCGACGCGATTGGGCGTCGCTGGCAGGTGGGGACGCTTCAGGTGGACTTTGCCCAGCCCGAGAATTTCACGCTCGAATACGCGTCCGTGGAGAACACTCGAGAGCGACCGGTGATGATCCACCGCGCCCTGATGGGCTCGCTCGAACGATTCTTCGCAATCCTCCTCGAGCATTACGGAGGGGCACTCCCGGGTTGGCTGTCACCTGTGCAGGCCACGATCGTCCCGGTGGCCGATCGCCACATCGCCTACGCGCGGGACGTGGCGGAGGGTCTGGGGAACGCCGGTCTTCGCGTCGAGGTCGATCAGCACGACGACACAGTCGGCGAGAAGATCCGCAGGGCGCTGACGATGAAGCACCCGGCCGTACTCGTGGTGGGGGACGACGACGTTGAGGCCGGCACCGCAGGATTCCGGTTGCGCGGTGTCGAGGAGCGGCGCGGCATGCCGTTGGCCGATGTGGGAGACGAGCTCGTGGAGTTCTGCAAGGCGCCTCGCTGAGAACGTCGGTGTTTGCCCACGGTCCTACCCGCCCTAGTCTGCCGGGTTCCGCCGCCGTGTCGTGGAGAGAGGGAGCCGCCCCGTGAAGTTCATCGTCAATCTTCTGTCGCGCTTTGCGACCAGGCGTCCGCTTGTTGTGCTGCTGAGCGTCGTCGCCGTCACGATGGTGTTCGGGGCGCTCAGCAGTCAGGCGGTCATCACCGACGGCAATGACGGTTTTGCTCCCGATGCCCCGGAACTCCTTGCCGATTCTGAGATCGGGGAGTTGTTCGGCAACGGCTCGTCGGCCTCGACCCTCCAAGTCGTGATCTCCTCGGAAGACGGCGATGTTGTGACGGCCGACGGGTTGGCGGCGGTCACAACAATCCAGCGCGTCATTGAGCAGTCCGATCTCGCTTCGCAGCTAATCGGTCAGGCGGACCAACCACCGATCATTTCGTATCTGTTGCCGGTGCAACAGGCGGTTCTTGGGGATCAGGCTCCGGCACCTACTTCCGACGCCGAGGTGAAGTCCACGTACCTGGCTGCGATAGAGCAACTTCCCCCCGAAGTCAGCGGTATCGCCGAGCAGTTGCTCAGTGATGATCGCGATATGAGTGCCGCCACCGCCGGCAAAGGCCTTCTCCTTGTCTTCATCGACGCTCCCGACTTCGACGAAACGCTCGCCGACGGTGAGGTGGCGACATCGCTAAACGACTTTGACACCTTTACCGACCTCGAAGGCGAAGTAGCGCAGGCCATCCGTGATGCCGCCCTGCCGGGCGGATTCACCGCCGAACCGTTCTCGATCGAGCTCATCTTCGGAACCGGAGATGAGTTTCAGTCAGAGGTTGGCAGGCTGTTCGGTGTTGCCGCGCTGATCATCGTGTTCATTCTCATGTTCGTGTACTGGGTGGTGCCGAACGGTCGTCGGCTTGTAGGTCTACGCCGCACCGGTGCCGACACGCTGCTCACAATGACCGCAATCTTTATGGCGATCGCCTGGATGAATGGAATCGGAGTGATCCTCGGTCCGAAGTACCTCGGGTGGATCGATGATTTCGGACCGATGAGCCAGATCATCCCGATTCTTCTCATTGGGCTCGGAGTCGATTACGCCATCCACCTGACAACGCGGTACCGAGAGGAGGTTGGCCGTGGGGCCGATGTCGCGGCCGGCATGGGACGAGCCATCCACACCGTTGGTGTGGCTCTCATCCTCGCCACAGTGACCACGGCGGTCGGGTTCCTCACCAATCTCGTGAGTCCGATCCCGGCGCTCAAGGACTTTGGGATCCTCGCCGCGGTCGGTATCGGTGCCTCTTTCGTGATCATGCTGACCTTCGTCGCCTCGTTCCGGATCCTGCTCGACCGACGCGCCGAGGCGAAGGGTGTGCTGCCGCGCCAGAGTCTTGGCGAAACGAAAGACAGGATTCTGCCGAAGCTGATCGGCAGGACGTCGATTCTCGCCGAGCGATTCGCCTGGCAAACCGTTGCGGCCTCTGTTCTCCTTGGTGTTCTCGGTGTCTTTGGGGTACTGCAGCTCAAAGCCGAGTTCTCGGTGACCGATTTCGTGCCGCGTCCCAACCCGCTGCTCTCTACTTTCGACACTCTTCTCGACGACTTTGGCGGCGGATTCGGCGAAACGACCAGGGTGCTCATCAAGGGGGACGTGGACACGTCAGAAGCCCACAATGCCATCGTGGAGGCGATCGACGCACTTCGAACCACTGAGAACGTTCTTCAGTTTGGCGAGAATCCTGCTGCGGAATCCCCTGTGAGCATTCTGGCGACAATTGGTGATTCCACCAGTGAGCAATACGTCCCGGCCGCAGGTGCGGCGGCCCAATCCGCCGGGGTGTTGGAGGATGGATCGGTTGCGCCGGGCGCCGACGTGGGTGCTCTGTATGACGCTCTGGTCGCCGCCGACGAGAGTCAGGCCTCGACCGTATTCCACTCCGATGGTTCGGGTGGGTATGACGCGATCCTGATATCGGTCACGACTCAGGCCGGCGAGAGTGGCGCCGCTCAACTGTCCGATGACATGAGAACCGCGTTGGCTCCCCTGACTGATCTGGGGCTCAGCGCCGTGGCTACGTCCACCGAGATCATCAACGATGTCGTTATCACCGCGATGAGCGACTCGCAACTCTCATCGCTTGTCATCACTGTGTTGGCTGCGGCAACACTGCTCGTGATCAACTTCTTCGTTGAGTCGCGGCGGCCATTCCTGGGACTCATCACGATCTTCCCGGTGGCGTTGGTGATGTTATGGGCCTTTGGCCTCATGCCGGTGTTCGGCTTGGCATTCGGCCCGGTTACCGCCACCGTTTCGGCGTTGGCGATCGGCATCGGGGTGCCGTACATGATCCACATCACCCACCGCTTCCAGGAGGACCGCATCAGGCTCGATTCATCGGAGGAGGCGATCAGGTCGACAACGACCAACACCGGAGGTGCGCTCGCCGGGTCGGCGTTTACCACCATCGCAGGCTTTGGGATCCTGATGACGGCTTCGCTGGTGCCTTTCCAGCAGCTGGGATTGGTGACTGCCTACACGATCCTGTTGGCTCTGATCGGTGCCGTGGTCGTTCTGCCGAGCATGCTCGTATTGTGGGATCGTTGGCATCGCAAGCGCGGTGACATGCCGGTGGATCCCGAGAGCAGGTTCAACGAGTGACCGAGGAGAGGCGCCCGTTCGAAATCAGCGAGGAGGTTGCTCGCGCCGAGGGGGTTCCCGACGACCTCGACGCTACCCAGCGGACGCCTTACACGATCCCTTCGACTCGACGGCGGCGCACGGCCGCCGCCGTGTACTTCACCGGTGCGGCCCTCGCCGCCGTACTGGTCGCGGTCGGGTTGCCGACAGGGATGTTCATCATCTCCTCGGCAATGGCGATCATCGGCATCTGGCATCTGGCGTCGGCATGGAGCATCGAAGTGCTGGATCCTGAGGCCCTGGAGACGGCGAATCGGGAAACCGAGTTCGCGGTCGGGCATGCCTCAGCTGCCGTGGGTTTCGATGGTTGGCGAGCGCGTCCGATCTGGAACGTGCTGGTGTTCAGCGCGGATGACCCACCCTCACAGCGGGGCTTGGTGCGGGTGGATGCGGTGGACGGCCACGTCGTGGAGATGTACGCCGAGGTGGTGCGGGACTCCGGTTGACCGGGCTGTCTCCTTCACCTATCTCCCGTCGAGTAGTGGCGGCGGCCAGCCTGGTACGTTGACGCGGTGCCGGCCCCGACCATTCAGATCTACACGATGCAGAGTGTCATTGAGGCATGCGCAGTGGCTGCCTTGGGAGTCGAACGGATCGGAGTGACACCCGCAGAGCGCGGCTTGCCGGGCGAGGTTTCCGTATCTGTGGCGGCTGAGATTGCAGCCGCGGTGCGGTGTGCGACGACGGTATGCGCTCTCAGCGTCGATTCCGATCAGGACGCGATCGTTGCCATGGTTGAGGAGGTACGACCCGATGTCCTTCATCTGTGCGGCCCATCCGGCGCCGTACCGCCGGATGCGGTCGTGGCTCTGCGGGACCGGCTACCCGGGATCGAGATCATGCAGGCAATCGCTGTTGTCGGAGAGAGTTCGATTGCCGACGCGCTCGCTTACGCACCAGTTTCGGACTGCCTGCTTCTGGATTCCGTCTCTCCCGATGTCGAGGGCGTCGGTGCCGCCGGTGCGATTCACGACTGGAGCGTGAGTCGGCGAATCGTCGATGCCGTTTCCGTTCCAGTGATCCTTGCCGGCGGGCTGTCGCCGGAGAACGTGGCCGATGCGATAGCTGTTGTCGGTCCGTGGGGGGTCGACTCGCTCACTCACACCAACCACTGGCTTCGAGATGGGGGGTTCCACAAAGATCTCGACCTCGTCGCCAGGTTTGCAGCGGCAGCGCGGAGAACAACAGCGTGAGCGTCGTTGTCATTGGCGATGCGAACGTCGATCTGGAAATCGTGCTGCCTGCCGTAGGTCCTGAGGGGAGCGAGTACACCCACCCCGATCCTTCGCTCTCCGGAGGCGGATCGGCCGCCAATACAGCCGCCGCGCTTGCCGGGCTCGACGTCGCGACACGGTTTGTGGGCACGATCGGCTCAGATGGATACGGAGCGGCAGCGGCGGCGTCGCTGCTCGACGCTGGAGTCGATACGAGTGCGCTTGGCGTGACGAGCGCAGGTACGACGGTGATGGTGGTGGTCGTCGTGCCGCCCAGCGGCGAACGTCTCATCTACGTGTGGCCACCGCGGGGAGGTGCCCATCTGGAGCTCTCCGCCGATGAGGCGGTCGCTGGCGTGAGAGGGGCATCGTGGGTCCATGTTTCGGGCATCGCATTGCGAGGCGATCCGGCGGCGGAGTCGATCCTGGAGGCGATGCATGAAGCCCACTCGGCCGGTGCGATCGTTTCCATCGATGTCAACCTGCGCTTGGAGAACTGGGGCTGGGAATCTGGGTTCCGGGAGACGATCCGTGAGGCGATCGACCTCTCGAACGTTGTTCTGGGAGGAGCGGCTGACGAGTTCTGTCCGTTGGTGGGGCTGGAGGATCCGCTGGATGCCGTCGCCGAGTTGGCGACTGCAGATCGGCTTGCCGTCGGTCGTCTCGGGGCCGACGGTGTTGTGGCGCACGATGGGAGCCGTCTTTACCGCACGGATGGCTTCGAGGTGGCGGTTGTGGATACGGTCGGTGCAGGAGACGCCTTTGATGCTGGGTTCATCGCGGCGCGGCTTCGCGGCGAGCCGGTCGATCGAGCGCTGCGCTACGCCAACGGAGTGGCTGCGCTATCGATCGGCCGATCTGGGGCGCGTTCCACACCCAATCACGAGGAAGTGGTCCTTCTCGTCGGCTCCTAGATGTGAGCGCTGTTCGAGTGACACGGTTGCATTCACAGCGACCGATGACTGATGACTCCTACAGGACGTAGCGATCCCCGTCGGAATCACCGACCTCGAGAGCGATGACCAGTCTCGGCTCTCGGGCCCAACGCTCCAGGACTGCCATGGCCTGGACGTTGCACCCGGCCATGAAGATTGCCCAGGGCTCGCCTGCATGGGCATCTCCCGTATCGACCGACATGCCCGGAATGGGGCTTGCCCAACCTCCTTCGAGCTTGAACCCCTCGAGGGAAACAACGGCGAGACCCAGCGATTCGCACCGCCCCACGATGCGGGTTGCGACGTCCAGGGGATAGAACCCCTCGTCCTCATCCCCACGGTGGGCGGCGAGGCCGTCGAACTCCCCTGCCAATCGGTCGACCGGATGTTCGGGGTCTTCCTTGGCGGTCGGGTCGCTCTCGAGCAGAAGCGAAGTGCCTTCCGGCAGCAACATCGCGCCGGCGGTGTCGAGAGCCGTCTGGAGATCGGCTACCTCGAATGCCCAAGCATCGCCGTCGTCATCGCGATTGAACTCGGCGAACAGAGTCGCACCGTCGAGGTAGACGAGCCCTATGACGCGGTCCTCTTCGACGAGTTCCACGACGGGTCCGTCCCAGTCGTCGCTCGATGCCTCACGAGCATGCAGGTCAGACACGCCCTATCTGTCGGTAGGGAAGTCGCGAGTGGCATACCCGTCGTAGACCTGACGAGGCCGGCCAATACGGGTTTCGGGGTCGTCGCCCATCTCTTTCCATTGGGCGATCCAGCCGGGGAGCCGTCCAATGGCGAAGAGGACCGTAAACATGCGGGTAGGGAACCCGAGCGCCCGGTACACGAGTCCGGCGTAGAAGTCGACGTTCGGGTAGAGGTTGCGAGAGATGAAATAGTCGTCCGACAGCGCGACCTCTTCCAGTTTGCGCGCGATGTCGAGCAGTGGGTCGTCTCCGCCTTTGCGTTCCATGACCTCGTCGGCAAAGTTCTTGAGGATCCTGGCTCTGGGGTCGTAGTTCTTGTACACCCGGTGTCCGAAACCCCACAGTCGGAAGGGGTCGTCGGAATCCTTCGCTTTGTCGAGGTACTTCTTGTAGTCGCGACCGTCCTCGTTGATATGCCCCAGCATCTCGACAACCCGTTGGTTGGCTCCGCCGTGGAGCGGTCCCCACAGAGCGCTCATCCCGGCCGCGACAGATGTGAACATGTTCGCCTGGCTGGAACCGGCGAGCCGCACCGTCGAGGTCGAGCAGTTCTGGCCATGGTCTGCGTGCAGGATGAGCAGCACGTCGAGCGCCTTGGCGACTATCGGATCTACTTCGTATTCTTCGACCGGCAGCGCAAACATCATCTTGAGGAAGTTCTCGGTGTACCCGAGGTCGTTGCGGGGGTACACGTACGGTTGGCCGATCGACTTCTTATATGCGATTGCGGCGACTGTCGGCAGCTTTGCGATCAAACGTAGTGCCGACTGTTCAACTGAGTAGGGGTCCGTCGGATTGTGGATGTCGGGATAGAAGGTGGCCATGGCGTTCGTGGCTGATGAGAGAATCGCCATTGGGTGAGCACGCTTGGGAAAGGCGTCGAACAACCGCTTCATTTCTTCGTTGAGGAGGGTGTGCTTGGTGATGTTCTCGGTGAATGCAGCGAGACCATCGGCTGATGGCAGCTCGCCGTGAAAGAGCAGGTATGCGACCTCGAGGAAGGTCGAGTGCTCAGCCAAATCCTCGATCCTGTAGCCGCGGTAGCGCAGTTCGCCAGCGGCGCCATCCACGTAGGACACTCCAGATCGCGTCGCCGCGGTGTTGGCGAAGCCATAGTCGAGGGCGATCAATCCGGTCTCGGCGCGCAGGCGGCTGATGTCGATACCGTTGTTGCCTTCGGTTGCGGGGATGATCGGGAATTCGAGTTCACCGCCGTCATAGCTGAGCTTGGGTGTTTGGTCACTCATCGCGGAACTCCGTTCGTCAGTCGTCCTTGGATTGTGCTGCCTCTATGACCTTCTGAGTCTCGTGCGGCGGTGCCTCTTCATAGTGATCAAGGCTCATCTCGAAGCTGCCCCGTCCGTGCGTGATCGAGCGAAGATCGATCGAATATCGCTGCATTTCTGCGAGCGGCACTTCCGCAGAGATGACTCGGAGACCGCCATCGGAATCCATGCCGAGTACTTTGCCCCGTTTCGAGTTGAGGTCACCGATCACGTCCCCCATCAGATCCTCGGGGACTCGGACCGTGACCTTCATGACTGGTTCGAGGAGCGCCACATTCAGCTTGGGCGCCGCCTCGCGTACGGCCATGATCCCGGCCATCTTGAATGACATTTCGTCGGAATCGACCGAGTGATATTTGCCGTCATAGACCCGCGCCCTGACGTCGACGACCGGGTATCCGGCGGCGAGCCCTCGTTCCAGGGCCTCCTTGATCCCCTTGTCGACGGCGGGAATGTACTGCCGGGGGATCGATCCTCCCTTGACTTCGTTGACGAATTCATAGCCCATTCCTGGTGCGTTCGGCTCGAATTTCACGAACGCGACGCCGAACTGGCCGCGCCCTCCGGATTGCTTCTTGTGTTTGCCCTCGACGTCGGCTCTGCCCTTGATCGTCTCGCGGTAGGGGATCTTCGGCAGGGCAGTATCAACCTCGACACCGTGGCGGGTGGCGAGTCGGGCAATCGTCACTTCGAGGTGGGCGTCACCGAGACCTGAAAGGACGGTTTGATTGGTGGCCGCGTTGCGTCGTACCTCGAGCGTGGGGTCGTCTTCGACACTCCGTGCCAACGCGATCGAGAGCTTCTCCTCATCGTGCTGCGTTTTTGGGAACACGGCATACGACATGGTTGGCTTCGGCATGTCCATCGGTGCGATGGTGACGGCGAGGCCGGGAGTCGCCAGAGTGTCGCCTGCAAGTGTCGTCTCGAGCTTCGAGACGGCGGCGATATCGCCGACCTCTATCCGCTTGATGTCTTCGTGCTCCTTGCCTCGCATCGAGAACACGTTGTGCATCCGACCCTTCGCCCCGACGCGCCGATTGGCCAGCTCGACGTCAATATCGACGTTGCCTCGGAACACCCGGAAGAGGGAGATTCGGCCGACATAGGGATCCGACATTGTCTTGAACACGTAGGCGATCACCCCCGAGTCTGGGAGCTGTTCCCCTTCGGTCAGGGGAGGGGCCGGACGCTCGGAAGGGCGCGGTCCGTAGTCGACGATGAATTGGGCGAGTCGATCGATTCCGACCAGCGTCGTTGCAGAGCCGCACAGAACCGGGAAAGCGGTGCCTGCGACCATGCCAGCGTGCATTCCGGCGATCAGCTGCTCGCCTGGGGGCTCCACGCCCTCGAAGTACGCCTCGAGCATCTCGTCGTCGGTTTCAACGACCGCTTCTACGAGCGCGGTGTGAAGGCTCCCGACCTCAGCCTGTACCGAGTCGGGGAGGGAGCCCTCGGTCGCCTTGGTACCACCCGAGTAGGTGTATGCCTTGCCACCGACAAGATTGGCCACACCCGACAGGTCGGCCTCCACTCCGATCGGGACTTGGAGCGGTGCTACTGCTGTACCGAAGATCTCCTTCATCTGATCGACGGTACGAGCGAACGAGGCCCGCTCCCGATCGAGCTTGCTGACGAAAATCGCTCTGGCGATGCCTTCCTCGGCAGCCATCCTCCAGGCGTTTTCCGTTTGCACCTCGACTCCGTCGACGCCTGAGACGACGAAGACGGCGAGATCTGCCGCCCGGAGGGCGGCCCGCATTTCGCCGCTGAAATCGCTCAGTCCCGGTGTGTCGATGATGTTGATCTTGTGCCCATTCCACTGGAACGGCGCCATCGCGAGGCTGACCGAAGATCCTCTTGAGATCTCCTCTGGCTCAAAATCCGTAACCGTGTTTCCGTCCTCGACGGTCCCTGCGCGAGTAGTTGCTCCTGCGGTGAAGAGCAGCGCTTCGGCGAGGGCGGTCTTGCCGCCTCCGCTGTGTCCTACGAGAACCACGTTGCGAATCTGATCCGAGCCCATCAAACCTCCCGTTGGGGGCGCTTGAGTCTAGTGAGCGAGGAGGGTCCCAAAACCGTGTGGTAGCTTGCGTTCTCTCAGTTCCCATGCTCGATGTAAGAGCCCGAAAACGGGTCTCCAAGCTTGCCGATCCGGTTGCGAGATTCGTGGCCAGGATCGGCCTCGGACCAACGGCGATCACTCTCGTCGGTTTTGTCCTGTCGGTGAGTGGCGCCGTGTTCATTGGCTTTGGCTACCTGACGCTCGGCGCCGGGATCCTTGGCTTTGGGGCGCTCCTCGACATTCTGGACGGTGTGCTGGCGCGTCTCACCGGCACCGAGACTCAGCGGGGGGCGTTGCTTGACACCTTTACCGATCGGTTGGGGGAAGTCGCAGCCTGGACTGGTCTGGCCTACTACTTGGGTGGGGAGGCCGAGGCGACACTCGTCACGTTGTCGCTGATCGCGGTGTGCGGATCGCTCCTGGTCCCCTTCCTGCGCGCCAAGGCCGAGGAATTGGGTGTCGATGGCAAAGGCGGTCTGATGGGGCGGGCCGAGCGACTCCTGGTCTTTTGCGTAGGTGTAGGGCTCGAGGAGTTTGGCCTTCACACACTCGAACCTGCGATCTGGGTCTTTGCCGCTCTCGTCTGGTTTACGGTCCTACAACGATTCGTCCGGACCTGGAAACAACTCGGCTGATGCCGCAGTCGGCGACACTGACGATTCTGCGAGCAAACCACCGGTTGTGTCCGGCGACGACACTCGACGAAGACTCGCCGAGCTGCTGGTTGGTGCACCGGTGAAGGGCATCGTCGGCTACCTCGGCTACCGGTTCTTCTCAGGATTGTTCGGGCTGCTTCCTCAACCAGTGATGCGAAGGATCGGCTACGGGCTCGGATGGGCGACGTCATTCGTGGCACGCAACCGCTTCGCCATGACGGTTCGGCACCAGCAGCGTGTCCAGGGGAGCGGGGTAGACGCCAAGCTTGCGGCTCGCCGCGCCTTCGGGTTCTATGGTCGTTATTGGGCGGAGACCTTCTGGGTCAGGCCCCGACGACGCGATGCGATCCTGCGCCGTACCAGCATCCGAGGTATTGAGCACTTGCATGAGGCGGTTGAGAGCGGCCGCGGCGTCATTCTGGCCCTACCCCATGTGGGGAACTGGGAAGCTGCGGGTCTGCGAGCCACCGCCGAGGGCGCTCGTGTCCTCGCGGTCGCCGAAGAGCTCGGCAACGAGAGAATCGTCCAGTGGTTCATTGATCAGCGCAACATGATGGAAATCGACATAGTGATTGCTCGCCGCGGGTCGCGGGTGACCCGACAGCTACTGGCGCGCTTGAACGAGGGGGGTGTCATTGCACTGTTGTGCGATCGGGACATAAAGGGCGGGGGAGTGGAAGTCGAGTTCTTTGGCGAACGGACCACTCTTCCGGCGGGTCCTGCGGCTCTTGCCGATCGCACGGGGGCGGTCTTGCTGCCGGTCGGAACCCACTTCGGCGCGGGTTCTCGATACGACTTCGAGGTCACGCCGCCACTCGAGGTGGTTCCGGGCGACGACGCCGGAGATAGAGTTCAGGCGACCACCCAGGTTCTCGCCGGCGTGCTCGAAGGAATAATCCGCCGCCACCCTGAGCAGTGGCATCTCGTAGGTCCCAACTGGCCGAGTGATCGACTATGAAGGTCGCCGTCGTCTGCCCGTATGCCTTTGATGCCCACGGCGGCGTACAAGATCAGGTGGCTCGGATCGTCGGGTGGCTGCGCGACTCCGGTCACGATGCCTGGGCCGTCGCTCCCGGCACAGGGGGACCTCAAGGTACGAGACATGTCGGAGGGTTTGTCTCGGTGCGCGCCAACCGATCTCGAGCCCCGATTGCTCTCAATCCCGTAGTCATCAGGAGGGTCGCTGCCGCCGTTGATGATGCCGACGTCGTTCACATCCATGAACCGTTCATGCCGTTCGTGTCTCTAGGCGCGGTGCTTGCTCGCACTCCTCCGAAGGTCGGCACATTTCACGCCGCCCCCGGCAGGACGGCGCGGGGATTCTATCGGAGTGCTTCCTGGCTGCTGCGAAGGGTGGCGCGTCGCCTGGCGACGACCACTGCAGTAAGCGAGGTCGCAGTAGACGCACTTGGTTCGGTGGCGGAGCCCGTCATCGTGCCGAACGGGATCGACTTGGCTTCATACTCGAGTGACGTCGAGCGGGCATCGGGACGGGTGCTGTTCCTGGGGCGCGACGATCCACGCAAGGGATTGGACGTGATCCTCGATGCCTGGCCGTTGATCCGCCGGCATTCTCCCCAAGCCAGATTGCGCGTGGTGGGGGTGGACCGATCCGACGATGTCGATGGCGTCGACTACTTGGGGCGGGTTTCGGAGGAGGACAAACGCGCCGAGCTCGGCCGGGCCGAGGTGTTGGTGACCCCCAACCGGGGTGGAGAGAGTTTTGGCATCGTGGTACTCGAAGGTCTCGCCTCGGGGTGTGCCGTGGTGGCGAGCGATCTTGCGGCCTTTCGATCAGTCGCCGGAGATGCTGCTGCCTACTTCGACGTCGGAGATTCGGACGCACTGGCATTGCTGGTCTCAGAGATCCTGGGATCGACCGATCGCCTCGCAGCGATGGCGGCCGATGGTGTCGAGCGTTCTCGACGCTTCGGCCGAGAAGAGGTCCTTGGCGGGTACTTGGCTGCGTACGAGTCGGCGTACTCGAGGGCCTGACAAACATCTCACCCAGTACAATCGGGTCACTGTACGAAGGAGTCGAAGTGGATCAGGGCACCGTTCGCGTTAAGCGCGGCCTCGCCGAAATGCTCAAGGGTGGCGTGATCATGGATGTCACGAACGCAGAGCAGGCGAGGATCGCAGAGGAGGCAGGTGCGGTTTCCGTGATGGCTCTCGAGCGAGTCCCCGCCGACATCAGGCGCGATGGTGGGGTAGCTCGGATGGCCGACCCCACGAGGGTGGAGGAGATCGTGGCTGCGGTTTCTATTCCGGTGATGGCCAAGGCCAGGATCGGCCACTTCGTGGAGGCCCAGGTGTTGGAGACACTCGGTGTCGATTACATCGACGAGTCCGAAGTGCTCACTCCGGCAGACGAGGCGTATCACATCGACAAGTGGCAGTTCACGGTCCCATTCGTCTGCGGGGCTCGAAACCTTGGGGAGGCACTTCGCCGCATTGGAGAAGGGGCCGCGATGATCAGGACCAAGGGTGAGCCTGGGACGGGCAACGTCGTCGAGGCGGTACGACACATGCGGACGATGAATGATGGCATCAGGCGACTCCAGAACCTCGACGAGGCTCAGCTCATGTCCGAGACCCGTGATTTGGGCGCTCCGCACGCCCTGATCAGAGAGGTTGCCGAGACGGGGGCACTACCCGTCGTGAATTTCGCAGCCGGCGGAATCGCCACTCCGTCGGATGCTGCCCTCATGATGCAACTCGGTTGCGATGGTGTCTTCGTGGGTTCAGGTGTCTTCAAATCGGGTGACCCGGCGCAGCGGGCGCGGGCAATTGTCGAGGCGGTCACCTATTTTGAGGACCCGCAGATCGTCGCCAAGGTGTCGCGCGGCCTCGGAGAGGCGATGGTCGGCATCGAGATCGACAAGCTCCCCGACGAAGAGCGGATGCAAGAACGGGGTTGGTGACGTTTGTGAGCGTCGGGGTGCTCGCTCTTCAGGGAGATTTCCGCGAGCACGCTGCGGCCCTGGAACGGCTCGGAGCCGAGACGACGCTCGTGCGTACCGTTGCCGACTTGATGTCGATCGACGCTCTCGTAATCCCAGGTGGCGAGTCGACCACGATCGGCAAGCTGGCGGATTGGAACGGCTTGGTTGGACCACTGCGGCAACGCATAGGTGAGGGGCTCCCGACCATGGGAACCTGCGCCGGGATGATCTTTCTCGCCGGAGCGACCGCTGAACGATCCGACCAAGTACAGCTCGGCGTGCTCGATGTGGTAGTCCGCCGCAACGCCTTTGGGCGCCAAGTGGACTCCTTTGAGGCGGAGATCTCGGTCGACGGGCTAAGTGACCCGGTCCACGGGGTGTTTATCAGGGCTCCCTGGATTGAGAAGATCGGAGATGGGGTCGATGTTCTCGCCGAAGTGGAGGGGCATCCGGTTCTGGTGCGTCAGGGTTCGATCATCGCCACGAGTTTCCATCCCGAGCTGACCGGGGACGCCCGACTCCATACACTGTTGCTCGACATGGTTCGGGAGGGTTGATGTCCGGTCATTCGAAATGGTCGACGATCAAGCACAAGAAGGCTGCCAAGGACGAGAAGCGTGGAAAAGCCTTCGCCAAACTGGCGCGAGGTATTGAGGTCGCTGCTCGTGACGGTGGTGGCGACCCCGAGATGAACGCGGCCCTGGCGTTGGCAGTCCAGAAGGCTAAAGACGCTTCCATGCCCAATGACAACATCGAGCGGGCCATCAAGCGTGGCACGGGGGATATAGAGGGCGCCGACTACCAGGAGATTTGGTATGAGGGCTACGCGCCAGGTGGGGTGGCGCTCTACGTCCAGATTCTGACCGACAATCGGAATCGGGCAGCTTCGGACGTGAGGACCGCATTCTCTCGAAATGGCGGGAGTCTGGGAGAACCCGGCTCGGTCGCATACTTGTTCGAGCAGAAGGGTTACATCATTGCCGCTGGCGATGAGGAGGAGTTGATGCTGACGGCACTCGAGGCGGGAGCAGAGGACATCCGGCCATCGGGGGAGATATTCGAGATCGTCTGCGCGACGGCCGATTTTGCGATGGTGCGTGAGGCGCTCACCGCAGCCAACATCGAGATGGACACCGCCGAGGTCACGCAGTTGCCGTCCACGGCGGTCACGCTCGAGGAGGACGTTGCCCGTCGTGTGCTGCGACTGGTCGATGCACTCGAGGACCTCGATGACGTGCAGAACGTTTACGGCAACTTCGACGTGAGCGATGAGGTGCTGGAAGCCGTGGCCGGGTAGCCCTCGACCAACCGTCGTGCTTGGCGGCGTCTCGCTTGCGGGTGGCCGGAGGCCCTCGACGAGCGCTCCCCTGAAACCAATGGACGCATTGTGTCCCGTTCCGGCATTATCCTGATCGAACACATGTTTGTTCTCGGCATCGACCCTGGGTTGTCAGTCACCGGGTACGGAGTCATTGAGGTTGCGGGCGCGTCGCTGCGGGCAGTGACGGCCGGTGTCGTTCGCACCAGCCCACAAGACCCGCTCCCACACCGACTTTGCGAGCTGGCCGATGATCTTGAGGCGGTGATCGCGGAATTCGCGCCGGTCGAAGCGGCGATCGAGGAGGTGTTTGTGAACCGCAACCTCCAGACGGCGACCTCGGTGGGTCGGGCCTCGGGCGTAGCGATCCTTGCGGTGGCCCGAGCCGGGATTCCGCTGGCGGAGTACACACCGTCGGCGGTGAAGCTGGCAATCAGCGGGAACGGAGACGCCGACAAGCGACAGGTTCAGAAGATGGTGGCCCGTCGGCTCGGTCTCGACGGACCTACCAGTCCTGCAGACGCTTCGGATGCTCTGGCTATCGCCATTTGTCATGTTCAATCGTCACGCCTGGCGCGGCTCACAGCGGGAGATCGCACATGATCGGTCGGGTGCAAGGGACGCTCGTCGATCGTTCGGCCGCCGGAGTTCTCGTGGACATCGGAGGAGTCGGGTACGAGCTGGTGATGTCGGCACGGGACTTGGGTGCGTTGCCTTCGGTTGGAGAAGAGGTGGTCATCCACACTCACCTCCACGTTCGCGAAGACCAGATGGCGCTCTTTGGGTTCGCCAGTGCCTCGGCTCGCGACCTCTTCAGAGTGCTGTTGGGAGCGAGTGGTATTGGACCGAAGATCGCGCTGGCGATGCTGGCGACACTGGGACCCGATGACTTGCGGGCTGCCGTTCTCACAGACGATGTCACCGCCCTTTCTGCCGTCCCCGGAATCGGTACGCGGACAGCCCAGAAGCTCGTCCTCGATCTGAGGGCCAGGCTCGACTTGCCCGAGGGCGAGCTACCCGGATCAGATTCCAGCCTCTCCTCGGTTCGGGATGCTCTCGAGGGACTGGGGTACGCCTCGGCGGAGATTCGAGATGCGATCACAGGGCTTGACTCCGCCGAGCCTTTGGAGGACCTCCTCCGAGCTGCGCTACAACGATTGGGCCGATCGTGAGGGAAGAAGGACTGCTCACCGGTGAGCCCACTCCCGAGGAAGAGGACGCCTTCGAGGCGGGCCTCCGGCCTCAGGCCCTCGGCGAGTTCGTCGGGCAGGGTGAGTTGAAGGAGCGGCTCTCGATTCTCGTTGAGGCGGCCCGGGGTAGGGGTGAGCCGGTCGATCATGTGTTGTTCAGCGGTCCTCCCGGTCTCGGCAAGACCACGCTCGCCGCGATCCTCGCCCACGAGATGGGAGCTCAATTGCGGGCCACGTCAGGTCCGGCGCTGGAGAGGGCGGGCGACCTGGCGGCGATACTCAGCAACGTCGAGGCCGGCGACGTGATGTTTATCGATGAGATCCACCGTTTGCCGCGGGCGGTGGAGGAGATCCTCTACACGGCCATGGAAGATTTTCAGCTGGACATCGTGGTTGGCAAAGGGGCAGGAGCGAGTTCGATTCGTCTCGATCTGCCACCGTTTTCGCTCGTCGGCGCCACGACCAGGGTGGGGAGGGTCTCGCCCCCTTTGCGGGATCGATTCGGCTATGTCGCACGCATCGACTTCTACCGTCCGGAGGAGCTCGACGAGATCGTGCGACGTTCGGCAGGACTGATCACCGTAGAGATCGAGGCAGACGGAGCCGCCATCATTGCCGAGCGGAGCCGTGGCACCCCCAGAATCGCCAATCGTCTGCTGCGAAGGGTTCGCGATTATGCCGACGTTCGCAAGGATGGTGTTGTTGATCGACGTACGGCCGAGCAGGCGTTGCAGGTGTTCGAGGTAGACGAGGCGGGCCTGGATCGGGTCGATAGAGCGATTCTGGAGGCTGTGGTTCACAAGTTCGCCGGTGGCCCCGTCGGGCTTTCGACTCTCGCGATCGCGGTCTCCGAGGAACAGCAGACCGTTGAGGACGCCTACGAGCCCTTCTTGATCCAGACAGGGTTCTTGCAGCGTACGCCGCGAGGGAGAGTTGCGACCGCGCTCGCTTATCGCCATCTCGGGCTCGAGGTTCCCGAGATCATCATGCAAGGAAGATTGCTGTAGAAGTCGGAGGGCTCCAGACTCCAGACCGGAAATGACACTCACTTCAGCCTTCCACTACGACCTCCCAACCGAGTCGATTGCGCAGTCGGCCACTGAGCCGCGGCACGATGCGCGACTCCTCGACACCCGGACCATGTCGGATCATCGGTTCCTCGACCTGGCAGATCTTCTTGAACCGGGCGATCTGGTGGTTGTCAATCGAACGCGGGTCCGCCGCGCGAGGTTGATCGGTCGCAAGTCGACCGGCGGTGTGGTGGAGGTGCTGCTGCTCCGAGCGCTTGGCGAAGGTCGGTGGGAGGCGCTCGCCAGGCCGACGCGGCGTCTTCGATCCGGTTCAATCGTCTCTATTGCTGATCTGGAGGTGCGTCTGGTGACGGACCCGGTCGAGGGTCGCGTCGTGATCGAAACCGATGGCGATTTGGCATCGCTGGCGGAGATCGCTGGCGAGATTCCACTTCCTCCCTATTTCACAGGAGTTCTGGATGCCCCAGACCGCTACCAGACGATATTCGCCGACCGCATCGGGTCGGCTGCGGCTCCGACGGCCGGGTTGCATTTCACCGAAGAGGTGCTCCGTCGCCTGGAGCAGCGTCGGATCGCGCTGGAGCGCATCGAGCTCGAGGTGGGACTCGACACATTCCGACCGATCAGTGCGACAGTGCTCGACGATCACGAGATGCACTCGGAGCGTGTCCTCGTGGGTTCCAATGTCGTCGAGCGGATTCATGACACTCGGATCGCCGGCGGCAGGGTTGTCGCGATCGGGACCACCGTCGTGCGCGCCTTGGAGAGTGCGGCTACGGATGGCACCCTGCGGCCGATGTCGGGGCCCACCTCATTGTTTGTTCGACCCGGATACCGGTTCCGGGTCATCGATCTGGTTGTGACCAACTTCCACGTCCCCGGATCGACGCTGGTTGTGTTGGCGGCAGCGATGATCGGAGCGGGTTGGCGCAGCGTGTACGCCGAGGCACTCGACCGCGGCTACCGGTTCCTCTCGTTCGGCGACGCCATGCTCGTCGAGGTACCGCGATGAGCCCCGTGCGATTCGAGATGCTCGCTACGGACGGCAGTGCTCGCACCGGGCGCCTCCACACGCCGCACGGCGTTGTCACTACGCCGGCATTCATGCCGGTGGGCACGCGGGGAACCGTCCGCAATGTGGGCGTCGACGATCTCGACGCGGTCGGCGCAAAAATGGTGCTGGCCAACACCTATCACCTCATGCTCCGCCCCGGTGCCGACGTGGTGGCTTCGCTCGGTGGGCTCCACGGCTTCAGTGGATGGGAGGGACCGATGCTCACCGATTCCGGGGGCTACCAGGTGTTCTCTCTCGATCCGGATCTCGACGAGGAGGGCGTGACGTTCGCATCGACATATGACGGGTCGGCAGTTCGATTGACTCCCGAGGATGCCGTCGCGGTGCAGGAGCAGTTGGGGGCGGATGTTGCGATGGTGCTCGATCATCTCGTGGGCCTCCCGGCGTCACCAGCCGTCGTGAGGGATGCGATGGAGCGCACACTGCGCTGGTCGGAGCGTGCGCTGGGGGCGCATTCCCGTTCGGATCAAGCGCTGTTCGGGATCGTCCAGGGAGGCACCGATCCGGATCTGCGGGCCGAGAGTGCTCGGAGGACGGCCGCACTCGGCTTTGCCGGGTTTGGGATCGGGGGGCTCAGCGTCGGAGAATCCGCTGCGGAGCGTGCCGTGGCGCTGGATGCAGTATTGCCCGAACTTCCGACCACGACGGTGCGCTACGTGATGGGGCTCGGCGACACAGAGGGCGTTCTCGATGCAGTCGAGCGGGGATGCGACCTGTTCGACTGCGTGTGGCCTACCCGGTTGGCTCGCCACGGGAAGGTGTTGTCGCGCCTCGGTGACTATTCGATCCGGCGCGCCGAGTTCAAGGCCGACTCCGGCCCCATCGACCCCGAATGTGGATGCTTTACGTGTACGACCCATTCCAGGGGGTATCTGCGCCACCTCAACGTCACAGGAGAGCTACTGGGGCACCGTCTGCTCAGCATCCACAACCTCTTCTACACGCTGGCGGTCCTGGCCGATGCTGCTGCTGCGATCGCCTCGGGTCGATTCTCAGACTTCCGTGGGGAGCTAGTTCGGTCCCGGGCTTCGCGAGCGTCCGAGTGACGGCTACCATGGCCCGGTCCCGGTCCTAGGGTGGCCGGGGTCTTTCGCGCATCAGCGATTGCGCGGCTTTCGGAGGACCGATGCTCAGCCTTCTTCAATCCATACCGCAATACCAACTGCTCGCTCAAGCCGAGACGGAGTCCACCACCGGTTCCGCCTGGCAGGTCTTGCTGGTCTATGCCGTCATTATCGGCGGGCTCTTCTACTTTCTGATGATCCGCCCCCAGCGCACTCGCATGCGCCGCCACCAAGAGCTGGTCGGAGCTCTATCGCTCGGTGATGAGGTCACCACCATCGGCGGCATCTACGGGACGATCGAGCACCTGGACGATGAGTCGGCTGTGCTCCAGATCGAGGGAGGCGGCCGTATTCGGGTTGCCAGACGCGCCTTGGCCGGGAAGGTCGTCGGGTAGGAATCTCATGTCGCGTCGGTCCGCGCTCATTTCGCTGCTGCTCACCCTCGCCATTGCTTGGGGTTCGGTAATCGCGACCCAGGCGAGCGGGACGACCCCGCTCCTGGGACTGGACCTCCAGGGAGGTTTTAGCGTGGTTCTCGAAGCGCCTGAGGACGTGGCTCCTGAAGTGCTCGAGAAGGCCGTCGAGATCATGCGGCGCCGCATCGAGGCGCTGGGGAACGTCCAGGAGCCGGAGCTGGCGGTGCTCGGCGCCAATCAAATAGAAGTACAACTCCCCGGCGTCACCGATCGCGACCGTGCGCTGGCCGCGGTGGGACGAACCGGCCAGCTCGAGTTCCGACCGGTACTAGCGGTTGGACCGATCGCCGGGTTGAGTCCGGTCTTTACCAATCTGGATGGCTTGGGGCTCGAACCCGATCCGGCCACCGGCGACGGCGACACGCCGATCATCGACTTCTCGACCACGACGGTGGCCGGCGCAACAGGGGAAACGACCACCACGACGGTTGGGGATACCACTACCACCACGGTCTTCGATCCGAAGGCGGGCGTTGTCCTTCCCGAGGGCCTGACCTGGTGTGATGAGGACGACTCTCCAGGCTGTGTCAATGTTGAGACCGGCCTCAGTGTCAATCCTGAGCCATCCCAGGAAGCGTTCCTCGCGACCGACTTCGTGACCGGCGGCGGAATCATGTATCACCTCGGTCCGGCCGAGGTCATCGGCTCCGACCTCGATGGTGCCAGCGCGCAGTTCCAGGGATCGGGCGGCGGTGGCCACCTCGGGGGATCCGTCACCGGCGAATGGGTTGTCGTGCTCGATTTCAGCGGTGAGGGAGGCGATAAGTTCGCTGAGACGACGAGGTTGCTCGCTTCGTATGCCATCGGCGATGCTCGTCGCCAGTTCGCGATTGTGCTCGACGGAACGGTTCAGTCTGCGCCGCAGGTGGCGACTACGGTCGATCCTGCCGTCGGAATCACCGGAGGGTCGGCGGTCATCACCTTGGGCGCTGCCGATGATCAGGAGGCTGAGGCTCAGGAACTGTCGGTGGTCCTTCGCTACGGCTCCCTCCCAATCGCATTCGAGCAAGTCAGCGTGCAGTCGGTGTCGGCGACCCTTGGATCCGATTCGTTGCGAGCCGGCCTGGTCGCCGGCTTCGGTGGATTGGCATTGGTAGCGATCGCGATGGTTCTCTACTACAGGGCGTTGGGGCTGGTCAATGTGATTGGTCTGTCCGTCTTCGGGAGCCTTCTGATCGTCGTGTATTCGCTCCTCGGAGCGTGGCAGGGGGCCACGCTCACTTTGGCGGGTGTCGCGGGTGTGATCGTGTCGGTCGGGATCACCTCGGATTCGTACATCGTGTACTTCGAGCGAATCAAGGAGGAGGTCCACAAGGGCCGCTCCATGCGATCGGCCATCGATCACGCCTTCCAGCGCTCGATCCGGACGATCCTTACCGCAGACACGGTGTCGTTCTTTGCTGCAGTGCTGCTGTTCTTCCTGGCCGTTGGTTCGGTGAAGGGCTTTGCTCTTGCTCTGGGGATCGCGACCGTGCTCGATGTCTTGGTAGCGATCTTCTACACCAAGCCAGCTGTTTCGCTTGTCGCACGGTCCAGGCTCGGTGAAGGCGGGGTCATGAGTATTCGTGGTGCCACCGGTGTTGCCTCGGAGGGATCGGAATGAGCACCTTGGGCCGTCTGTATCGCGGCGAGACCCACATCGACTTCGTCGGGAATCGCAACCGGGGTTTTACGTTCTCCGGGATCGTCGTCGCGGCCTCGCTCATCAGCATCATCTTTTTCGGCTTCAACGTGGGTGTGGACTTCGAAGGTGGCACCGTCATCGAGATGGAGAACCCGGCGACCGCACAGCTCTCGGACGTGCGCGACGCGCTTTCCGATCTCGGCTTCTCGAACGCCAAGGTCCAAACTCGCGGTGAGGGTGTCCGCATCCAGACCGAACAGCTGTCGAGCACCGAAGAGCAAGCAGTCGTTGAGGCCGTTGCCGCGGTCGTCGGGGAAGACCCGAACGAGGCAAGTCGTCAGACCGTCGGGCCGACGTTCGGGCGCCAAGTAGCGGAGTCGGCGATCCGCGCGCTCGTGATCTTCCTGATCGTTGTGGGCTTCTACATTTCGATTCGTCTCGAATGGAAGATGGCTTTGGCCGGAATGCTGGCGTTGGGCCACGATCTCGTGTTCACCGCAGGGATCTACTCAATCGTCGGCTTCGAGGTCTCTCCAGCAACCGTCATTGCCATCCTCACGATTCTGGGCTATTCGCTCTACGACACGGTTGTCGTGTTCGACAAGGTGCTCGAGAACGTCAAGGAACGTGGGGAGAGGCACACGATCTCCGCCATCGTGAACATGTCCATGAACCAGGTGTTCATGCGTTCTATCAACACCTCGCTCACCAGCCTGCTCCCCATCGGGAGTCTGCTGTTCGTTGGTTCCTTCCTGCTGGGAGCGACGACGCTCAAGGAGTTCGCACTGGCCCTGTTCATCGGCGTCTTCGCCGGGACCTACTCGTCGATCTTCGTGGCTGCTCCCGTGTTGGCGCGATGGAAGGAACGGGAGGACCAGTGGCAGCGGGTTCGTCGCCGGGTCGAGCGCAAGGGCTCTGAAGATGAGTTCGCAGTGACCCACGGCCAGGCCGGGATCTCGCACCAAACCATCGCCACCCAGACCGGGGCTACTCCTCGTCCGCCGAAGAGGCGCCGGAAGAAGCGGTAGCCGAGGTTCAGTCTGGACCGTCCCGCAGGCGGCCGGCGACGGTGATCGCCACTCAGATCTGGGGTCGCGACGCAGGCCTCGTACAATCCGACGATGGACCAACTGCGATCCCTCATTCGAGACGTGCCCGACTTCCCCGAACCGGGGATCATGTTCAAGGACATTGCGCCGCTGCTGGGTGATGCGCACGCGTTGAATCGAGCCCTCGACCTGATGTCCGACCCGCATCGCGACCAGTCTCTCAGCCACGTCGCAGGTATCGAGGCTCGCGGGTTCATCCTCGCCACCCCGGTGGCAGCGCGGATCGAAGCCGGATTCGTCCCCATCCGAAAGCCGGGGAAGCTGCCTTGGAAGACGGTCCAGACGACCTACGATCTGGAGTATGGAACAGACGCCCTTGAAGCGCATTCGGATGCTGTCACGCCGGGTGACAAGGTTCTTGTCGTCGACGACGTGCTGGCCACAGGCGGTACCGCGGCCGCTGCGGTGGAGTTGGTCCAGTCTCTTGGCGCCGAAGTGGTTGGTATCTCTGTCTTGGTCGAACTGGCGTTTCTCGGTGGTCGGGCGAAGATCGACGTACCCGTACATGCGGTAATTGTGTATGACGGCTGATGTTGCCTTCCCGACGGGCGACAGGATCATCACTGATCTTGCGCCTGTGCTCGACCGGTTCCGGCAACACCACCCACTCGGCGCCGATGACTTGATCCTGCGGGCCTTCAATGCGGCTCGGACGCTGCATTCGGGCCAGGAGAGGAAATCGGGCGAGCCGTACATCACGCATCCACTGGCGGTCGCCTACATCCTGGCCGGATACGGCATGGACGCCGAGACGATTGCAGCCGCCCTTCTGCACGACACGGTTGAGGACACGGAACTGACGATCGAAGCCGTGATCGATGAGTACGGCGAGACTGTTGCTGCGCTCATCGATGGTGTGACCAAGCTCGATCGGGTCAGGTTCTCCAACCGGGAGGATCAGCAGGCAGCGACCATCCGCAAGATGGTCATGGCGATGGCCCGCGACGTGCGGGTTCTCATCATCAAGTTGACCGATCGGCTCCACAACATCAGGACTATCCATCCGCTCGAGGAGGAGAAGCAGCAGCGCATTGCAGCCGAGACTTTGGAGGTGTACGCACCGCTGGCTCACAGGCTTGGTGTCCAAGAGATCAAGCACGAGATGGAGGATCGGTGTTTCGCCGTTCTCCATCCGCGGCGGTATGAAGAGATTGTCGGCTTGCTGCGGGCAAGGTCCGGCGAGCGCGACGCGTACATCTCGTCGGTGGTGGACGAGGTGTCGCAACTTCTCGACACAAACGGGATCAGTGCCGAGGTCACCGGGCGCCCGAAGCACATCTACAGCATCTACCGCAAGATGGTTGATAGCGGTCGGACGTTCGACGAGATTCACGATTTGATTGGGATTCGCGTTATCGCCAAGGAAGTCGCCGACTGCTACGCCGCTCTCGGCATTGTCCATACGCGATGGCCTCCCGTACACGGTCGCTTCAAGGACTACATAGCGATGCCAAAGTTCAACCTCTACCAGTCCCTGCACACGACCGTGGTGGGGATTGACGGTAAACCGCTCGAGGTCCAGATCCGGACACGCGACATGCACGATCGCGCCGAACACGGCGTAGCCGCCCATTGGGCCTACAAGGAAGGCGAGGAGGAGCCAAAGGAGATAACAGGCGTCAGGGGTCTGTCGGAGATCACCGAGGATTACGAGAGCCCCGCTGAGTTCCTCGCCAGCCTCAAGCTAGACCTGTACCAAGACGAGGTCTTTGTCTTGACTCCCAAGGGTGATGTCAAGGGCTTGCCGCGGGGGGCGACCGCGATCGATTTCGCCTATGCGGTCCACACCGAGGTGGGGCACCGCACCACCGGAGCCAAGGTAAACGGCCGCCTGATCCCATTGGCGACGAAGCTCGAGTCGGGCGACATCGTCGAGGTGATCACATCCAAGAGTGGAGGCCCGAGCCGGGACTGGCTCGGGTTCGTTCGCACGTCGCGGGCGTCGGCAAAGATTCGGCAATGGTTCAGCAGGGAGCGACGCGAGGAGGCTCTGGGTGAAGGTCGTGACCAAGTAGCCAAACTGCTCCGCAAGGAGGGTCTGGGACTGAACGCGTCGAAACGCGATGAGTTGCTTGCCAAGGTCGGCGATTCGCTCGGTTATCGAGACTTGGAGTCCCTGTATGTCGCGATTGGCGACGGGAACGTTCACCCCCAGACCGCGATCAATCGTCTGGTGCGCCTGGTTCGGCCCAAGGCCGATGAAGCCGACATCGATCCGACGACTGTTCCCACAGGGCCGCGACGACCGGGTGCCCCGTCACGAGGAATCGTGGTTGAGGGTATGGACGACATGTGGGTGCGGGTCGCCCGGTGCTGTGCTCCAGTGCCAGGCGACGACATCGTCGGGTTTGTGACGGTCGGTCGAGGTGTGTCGGTACATCGATCCGATTGCACCAACATAGGCAACCTGAGCGATCGTAAGGAGCGAATGGTCGATGTCGCCTGGGGGGCCGGCGGTGTCGGGACGTTTGCGGCCTGGATTCAGGTCGAGTCGCTCGACAGGCCCAGGCTGCTCCGGGACGTGACTACGGCTCTTGCCGATGTCGGGGCCAACATCATCGCGTCTTCCTCGGCGACCAGCAGGGAACGGGTTGCAGTCTTGCGGTTCGAGATCGAGCTTTCGGACATCGTCACTCTCGATCACGCCATCGATGAGGTGAAGGCGATCGACGGTGTCTACGACGCGTATCGACTCGTTCCAGGCGGAGGCGAGTAGCGCTCAAGGTTGGTGTCGATACGGCCGACATCGGCCCATATGCCTGTTCATTGTGTCGGCCAGTCGGACGGCGACGGCGGTTTCAGCCTCGTTGAGGCCGGTATCGCCGTCATGCTTCTTTCTGTGTTCATCGCACTGTTGGGGAGCAGTCTGAGTGCTGCCTCCAACAATCTGGTTGAGAATCGCGCTAGGGAACAGGCCGTAGCTGTGCTGTCCGAAGAGATGGAGTACATGCGTTC
>JAJCYA010000072.1 GCA_029263095.1 Acidimicrobiia bacterium
GAGCGGGTTCACCATGTGCAGGATGGCGACCTCGGGGATCTCCTCTACCCCGTATTTGTCGGGGTCCTCCATCACCTTGGCGACGATGCCGGGATGTCCACTGTTGATCGGGAAGAACTTGCTGTTCTTCAGAGTGAAGTCGTACGGAGGATCATTGACCTTCAGATTCCCGAACGGCTCGTAGTTCTTGTAGATCTTCCACGAGAAATCGGTCATCAGCCCCCCGACCGCACCGACTGCTCCCACCATCATCGCCACCATCGTCATGGCCCGCAGGGCCTGGAATCCCAGCTCCTGCTGAGCCATGTGATACGACATGATCGCCACCGGACGGTACGGAATCTCGATCCCGTCCACCACGGTCGTCGAACCGATCATGGCGTTGTCTCCGAAGTCGACGGCGATCTTGCGGATATCGGCTGCGGGCAACCCGGTGATCTCTGCCGCCCACTCGGGAGTCGAATCGCCCACATGAGCCTTGAACAGGTCGAACGCCGTCGTGTAGGAGGCGCCCTCATACTGGAACGTTCCTTCCAGTGCGGGGGCATCGATCGAGCCGGCGGCCACCGCCGTCCCGGCGTCTGGATCCCACACCGCCTCCACCTGGAGCTCATTCCCGTCCTCGTCTACGCCATTCGGGAGCCGTAGGAACGTACCGTCATCGCCGACAAGGTACGGCGAGTTGGTGTACTTGCTCAGATAGGGAACGTCGACGTAGCCCTTCTCAATCAGCTGCTGGCAGAGCGCCAGCGCCATCGCCAGGTCGGTGCCAGGTTTGATCGGCAGCCAGGAGTCGGCAAAGGGACCCGCAGATCGAAGACGGGGATCGATATGCACGACCTTCATTCCGCGTTCGCGCGCCGCCACCAGCTGCTGCGGCCACGTCAGCCAGCAGAACTTGTTGCCCCCGGCATTGGTGATGTTCCAACCCCACGCCAGCAGATAGTTGGTGGAACGCATGTCCGGGTGCTGCACACCATGGACTCCGGTCGTGTACTCCATCGCCCGATACCCGGCATCGGAGCAGTAGGCGCCATGTCCGAGCTTGGAGGAGCCGATCGCCTTGACAAACGCAGTGTCGTAAAACTTCTTGGCCTTACTCCGGCCCTTCTGCCACAACACCATCTTGGGATTCCGCGCCCGAACCTCATTCACCTTCTCGGCCGTCAACGCCAATGCCTCATCCCACGACGCCTCACGCCACTCACCGTTGGTGCCCTTCTCATTGGTGCGAATCAGAGGCGTCTTGACCCGATTCGGGTCATAGATCGCCGAGATCTGACCGTGACCCTTAGGACACAGAGTCCCGTTGTTGCGCGGGTTATCGGGATGACCCTCGAATTTGACAACCCGACCATCAATCCGTCGAGCCATCATCCCGCAGTCCTGTTTGCCCACCCAACAGGTCGTCGGAATGAAATCCTCCACCAGCGGAAGCACGGTCCGCCCGCTCGCACCAGAGGCGGTCGACACAACCGACTCCAGATCTCCAAACAGGAACTTGCGGCCAGCAACCGCAGCGCCAGCCGCAGCCGACCCCTGAACAAAACGACGCCTCGTAACCCTCACGCGTTCCACCTCCTGCGTGGTCGTAGTCGATCCTGTTTGGATATGTATCCGCCCCCTAGGGCGAACACGCCAGCCACGGCCCCGCAGCGACATCGTCGATCGACAATCGGCGATTCAACGTAGATTGTGCGAACCTTCACAAAGAAGGTATCGATGTGACAGGGCCGAAGGTCCCCGTTCGGGAGCCGAGAGTCAGGGCGCGTCGAGAACGACGGTCACCCAGCCGTGGGCGACCACCGCCGCCGGGAGTCCGAGTGTGACAACGGCGAGCGTCGCGACGTGGAGCACTTCTTGTTTGGTCGCCCCCGCTGCGATAGACCTCAGAACACTGGAGTGGACAGAGCCAGGCGCCTGCATTCCGACGGGGATGGCAAGCTTGGCCGGACGGTGCACCCAGATCGCGACCGCGGCCACCGGAGCGGCGTCAACAAGAACTCGGATCGCCGGGGGGCGAGCCGCACACGTGGACCGATCTCTCTGATCTGGTAGCTCAGTCCTCGTCGCGATCGGGCAGCATCTCGTACACGAGCGCCGATCCGAAGGCCATCATCACTCCGAGCACAAACACGAGCGGCGCGAACTGCAGCCTCGGTTCGCTGTTGGCGACGCTCTCAGCGCCCCACGGAGCCGTCAGACCGAAGTAGGAGATCACCATCAGGGCGATCCCTCCGACGATCATCCCGATCGTCAGTCCCTTACGCATTCGCGACCTCCTCTTCCCCATCTATCTCCACAATCGGCAGCACTTTCATGAACACGCCGATGACAAGAGCCCCAAACGCCGTAAGGCTGGCCACGACCGCGTACTCGATCCAAGACGGCGCGTACGACCCATCCACATACGGGAGCAGCTGTCCATGGGTTTGCGACGGCACTGCGATCAGGTACCGCTTGCCGATCGCTCCTAGGTTGACTGCAATCCCTGCGACCACCAGCCAGGGGATATTCCAGGTACGCGCAATGGCCTGGAACCCGAGGCCAATCAACGGCACCACCAGCAACGCCACCGAAGTCCAGAAGATCCACGAATACTCACCCCAGAGCATCTCTCTGGTGACCTGGAGCTCACGAGCACTTCCGGCGTATGTGGCGGTCAAAAGCTCCGTGACCATGAAGTACACGTAGATCATCAGCAAGAACATCATGAACCGGCCCAGCCACGCGAACACTTCCGTGGTCAGCCCGACATCCTTGGCCATCGTTTTGCGAACGATGGCCGCGAGAACGATTAGCAGACCAGTTCCCGATACCCCGGCTAGAACGACGAACGCCGGAGCCATCAATGCGCTGTACCAACCCGGACGACCGACCTGGAGGCCGAACACGAACCCGAGAGTCGAGTGGGCCACGACCAGCATCGGCAGAATCGAGACCGCCAGCCAGAATGTGGCCTTGGAATGCCGCTCCCGCTCGACCGGTGTGTCGGTGTAACCCGCAGCAACAAAGCGGTGCAACCAACGCAAACGACTCGGACGTTCGGCCAACAACGATGCATCCCGTCTGCTCGTCAGCCACAGATACACGAGGCTGGCGAAGAGATACCCGGCGATCACCATTGTGAACGTTCCGAAGAACGGGGACTGTGGCCGGGCATAACGGAACAGGTTGACGATCCCGCGGAGTGGCTGGCCGAGGTCGGCAACGATGGCGATCGCACCGAGCACCAGACTCACCACCGTCAAGACCTCGGCCATCCGAGCCAACGGACGCAGTGTCTGAAGATTGAAGAGTCTGATGACCGCGGCAATCGTGATTCCAGCGAAACTGACCCCGACGAAGTACACCACGAATGTGATGTACAAGCCCCAGGTTGCTCCGCCCATGGTGCCGACATTGCGCATCCCCGTCACCGTCATGCCCTCGGTGTACTCGCGGACGTACGCAAACCACCCCAGGGCAGAGATAGCCACCATCGCGACTACGAATACGATCCAGCCGCGGGTGAGTCTTCCGACGCCACGCGGAAGCGTTGCTTCGTGTGTTGCTGTCGCCATGTCACACCCTCGCCTTCACGGTCTCGATCTCTCTGCTGTCCTCGGTCGGCGCCGCTCCGCCGAAGTAGAGGACACTCGGCTCGGTGCCGACCTCCTCGAGCAGCCTGAAGTGCGTTCGATCGTTGATCATCTCGGCAATACCACTGCTCGGGTCTTCCAGGTCCCCGAAGATGAGCGCCTGGACCGGGCACGTATGGACACACGCCGGATCGAGACCCTTGTCGAGTCGATGCACACAGAAGGTGCACTTCTCCATCACGCCCTTGAAGTGGCCGCCGCCGGCCGTGAGACGCTGCTCCTCGCCGTACAGCTGGTCGAGATCGGGGTTCTTGTAGGGAGGCATCACCCCGCCGGTGACTCGCTCCACATCGGGGTGGTCGTAGTCGAGATACTGGCGTTTCTCGGGCTTGGTCCAGTTGAAGTAGTTGACTCCGTACGGACAAGCCAACTCGCAATACCGGCACCCGATGCAGCGATCCGCATCGGTGAGCACCAAGCCGTCCTCCCGCTTGAACCTTGCCCCCACAGGACAGACCTTGACGCACGGTGCGTTGTCGCAGTGCTGACAAGGACGAGGCAGGAAAGACATCTTCGTATCCGGGAACTCCCCACTCTCCAGGCGGAAGACGTACATCCAAAACACCGACTCGACCGTGTTGTTCTCGATCTTGCAGGCTTCCATGCAGGCCCGGCAGCCCTGACACCGATCAAGGTCAACGGCCATGGCGTACTTGACCATGTCAGGCCTCCTCTCCGACCGGATACACCCGGACCTTGACGTGGAACGTCTGATCGGCCGTCTGAACGGTGTAGCCCTCACCGGTGTAGTAGATCTCGTTCGGTGACGGCCCCTGACCACCATTGGCCCGGTTGACCGGGTGGGTCCACCCTCCGAAGTGATGCGGCATTCCCACGGTGTCGGGCCGAATGGATGAGGTCAACGCCGCCCACGATTCGATTCGCCGGGTTTCGCCTGTGATGGCATTCTGCGACTCCACCCAGACCTCGTCACCCTGCTCGATCCCGCGCGCCTCGGCGGTGACAGGATTGATATCCACCCGCGACCGAGGCGATAGCTCTGCCAACAGCGGCATGAAGCTCGATCTGGACTGCTTGTGCTCGATCTGGTGGTAGCTGATCAGAGTCAGGTCGTACTCCGCAGGAGACTTGTCGAACGTCAGCTGGCGCCAGGTGGGCAGGGCCGTGTAGTCCTGCCAGTAGATCTCCTCGGCACCCTTGTCGCGCATCGCCCGCTGCGCCACCAACAAGCTCTCGCCATACAGTCGGTGGACGGCACCGGCAAACGGTGGATCCACTGCGTACCCGTAGCGCTTATTCGCCGGGATCGGCCCCTTGTCGAGAACACCGTTCTCCTCAAAGTAGGAGACACCCTCGACGCCCTTGGACTTAGCCCACAGATCAAAGATCTCGCGCACCGTCGGCTTGGTGTCCAGCGGCAGGGCGAACTCGTCTTCGAGTCCGAGCGCCTTGTTCACCTGATCGAGATACCCGTCCTCGCCGTACAGAGTGCCAATCGCCTCGGTGAGATCGAGGTAGATATCGATTTCCCCCTTGGATTCGAACATGGGTTCCATCGGTGGAATCCGTAGCGCTTATTCGCCGGGATCGGCCCCTTGTCGAGAACACCGTTCTCCTCGAAGAACGCGACTCCATCGACGCCCTTGGACCTGGCGTAGAGATCGAAGATCTCGCGCACCGTCGG
>JAJCYA010000073.1 GCA_029263095.1 Acidimicrobiia bacterium
AGCAGCCGAACGAATGGCGTAGTCCTGAGCAGCAGTGAACGCAGCTGGAGACACGGAGGTTCTGCGGTCGTCAAGAATCCTTCGGGTGACATCGAATGCGACTGTCGACCGCACACTCCCGTTCTCTGTCAGCCAGTCCGAGAACGGCATTAGCGGTGAGTACAAGGCATCAGCAGCCTCAAGCATCTCCGGAGTGATCCTCACATGGTCAGCCACGCTGCTGAGGGTACCGCCAGAGCCGAACGAACGGTACGGTCGGACCGTCTGTTCGATGGCATCGACGAAGCGGCCGCAGAGCGCCTAGACGGGGCAGTTTCGGAAGCTGTTGTGCGGATTCTGCGCGGATTCGGCGGAGTAGCCGACCTCGCCTGACCTCACACCACGACGAAACCCCCTACGAAGTAGGGAGTTTCGTGAGTGGGCGCTCGGGGATTTGAACCCCGGACCTCTTCCGCGTCAAGGAAGCGCTCTCCCCCTGAGCTAAGCGCCCTCAGTTTTGAGGCCCGGCATGGTAGACCGGGGCTCGTCGAGGCGGCGCCCGGAATTGAACCGGGGTAGAGGGTTTTGCAGACCCTTGCCTAAGCCACTCGGCCACGCCGCCGGACCGCAAGGGACGGCCCACAGACCGCCCCTCCGAGCGGACGACCGGTCTCGAACCGGCGACCTTCACCTTGGCAAGGTGACGCTCTACCAACTGAGCTACGTCCGCGGGGCCCGCCAATATACCAAAGGGACTCGAGCACTCATGATCCGGTCGAACCGAACCCGTCCTCACCACGTCGGCTCGGTGGGAGGTCCTCCACCTCGGAGAACTCCTGGACCTCCACAGCCACCACAATCAGTTGGGCAATCCGGTCACCACGCCGGATATCAACCGTTTCAGACCCATGATTGACCAAGATGACCTTGATCTCGCCCCTGTAACCACTATCCACAAGCCCCGGAGCATTGACGATGCCCAGCCCACTCCTCGCAGCGAGACCCGATCGTGGCGTGACCAAGCCGGCGAACCCGTCCGGAATCGCCACCGAAATCCCTGTCGCTGCCAGTGAGCGCTCTCCCGGCGCCAGCTCGATGTCTGAGGCGGCGTACAGATCGACACCCCCGTCACCTGGATGGGCGTGGGCGGGTACAGGCAGGCCGGGGTCGAGGCGCTTCAGTGGGATTCGCATGAGGCCGATTATGGCCGTCTCAACAAGGAGACCGCGGTGCGCGTAGGCAGGCGCAAACGAGAAGCAAACCGGCGGACCATCATCGACATGCTGGAGACGACGCCGGCGCAGGTCCCTCGTCCAGTACAACGACCGACCGGCGATGACACCATCACCGATCTCGATTTCGATTGGCGACCACAACCGCTCGAGCGCATAGTTGCCAGCGACCGGTCGTTTCGCTGGCCGATTCTCGGTGCCGCCATCGTCCTCGCTGCCGTCGCCCTGATTGCCGTGCGCGGATTGGGTACGATCTCCGACAGCCAGGCCGACGAGCGCCTCGCTGCTTACAACGCCGAAGTCGCCACGTTCTCCACTGCGCTCGATGCCTTGGAGGCAACGCTTCCCGAGATAGACATCGAATCTGCACTCGCTTTCTCTGTTGCCACCGAAGGTCTGCGATCGGCCGCAACGGAGGACCTCCCCGGGCTACCTCCATTCGTACCCCAGGGGTCGCTTGGTGATGTAGCCGCAGTCCAGGACCATCTCCTCACGATCGTCGATGTCGCCACCCGGATCTCAGCCGATCTCGATACCGCGGCCACCTACGAGACGGCGTCGGACCGGTTGTTCGTGATACCGCCACTGCCGTTCGAGGCCCCAGAGGAGCTGATCGACCCGGCCGGCGAGGCGATCACAGACATGCAGACGCTGACGCTCGCCACCCTGGCCAGCCTCGACCCGGATGATCGGTTCGCTGCCTACGTCGCGCGAATCGAGGACGCACTCGACTCCATACCCGTCTGGAACGACGGCTATTTGCTGGCCCTGCGGCGAGGCGATCGGGAGTCCGCCGAAGCGCTGATCGTCGATATCACGGCCCAGCATCAACTGATCGAAGCCGAGTTCGAGGTCGCGCTCACCGAGGTGTCGAACGCAATCAGCGGCCGGATGGAGGAGGTCCGCACCGCCCTAGCCGAGGCTGAGGTCCTCACGACGACCTCGGGTTAGAGGTCGGGCGCCCACGTCTCCATCTCAGCCGGTGGCTGGTCCTACCAACCGCATCGAGCTCTCAGGTCCTCTCCTCCAGCGCTGCCACCTCGCGCTCGAAGTCGACAGCATGCTCAAACTCCTTGTGAACAGAAGCAAAGCGGAGGTATGCGACCTCGTCGAGCTCTCTCAGCGCCTCAAGCACTCGGTGCCCAATCTCAGCGCTACTCACCTCGGGACCGTGCTCCTCAGCAAATCCCTCGACGGTTCGCACCAAGGCCTCAAGGGACCCAGGTAGCACGTCACGCCCGACCATCGCCCGGCTGACGCCCGACACGATCTTGCCGGGAGAGAAGGGTTCGGCGCTACCGTCGCGTTTCCGGACGACGAGCGCATACTCCCGCCGTTCGTAGGTCGTAAAGCGGTTGTGACACGCTTCACATTCGCGTCGCCGTCTGATCGTGCTCCCACCTTCGGCGGGCCGACTGTCAACGACGCGCGTGTCATCTGCTCCGCAGTACGGACAACGCATCGTTCGCGAGCGTACCCGACTGGGCGGTACGACCACACCGAGGGTGTGTCTCCCCGCCGGGGAATCGCTAGAACTCGAGCGGGATAACCAGCATCTGGCCCACAACGATCGCGCTCGACTCGAGGTCGTTGGCAACCTTGATGTCATGGATCGTTTCCCTGACATCGTCCCCGGGGTCGGTGTACACGGCGGCGATATCCCACAACGTGTCGCCGGCCATCACCTCCTGCTGGACCCGTGCGGTCACCGTGTCCACTGGGGTCCCATCGGTCGCCCGGGCAACGACTGCACCGGCGAGCAGGAGGACCAGCGCCAAGGCGACTGAAGTGAGGAGAACCACAACCCGTAGCGGAGTGCTGGCGGAGATCGTCATGGTGCTGGCTCCTCTCTGCTCTCTTATCCGGTGGCCCGGGACCGTTTCCGGACCGGGCTCGTGCTCCCACACGCTTCCCTGTTGCCAGGGCTTCGGATCCGACGTTCCCGCAAGGGACCTCGGCTCCGACCTCGTCACACAGTACGAAACGGGTGCGACACGAACGTGTGTTCGCTCTGGGGACGGACAATGTATCGAACGGGTGTTCGGTTGTCAAGTCGAACATATGTTTGCCCTTACGTCTCGAAATCGGTACGGTGGGGCCACAAAGGGAGGCATTCAATGGCACCAGGCGAGATCACCGATCGGCAGCGACAGATCCTCCACCTCATCCTCGATACCGTCGACCGAAGGGGCTACCCCCCGTCGGTCAGGGAGATAGGCGATGCGGTTGGTCTCAGCTCTCCCTCGACGGTCCACAGCCACCTCTCGTCGCTCGTCGAGCAGGGGTACCTGCGGCGCGATCCCTCAAAGCCCCGCGCCATCGAGGTTGTCGACACCGGAAGAGCGGGTGATCTCCGTCGAGCTCCCCTGCGAGATGTCCCGCTCGTCGGTCGCATCGCCGCCGGATCTCCCATCCTCGCCGAAGAGGACATCGAGGAGATCTTTCCTCTGCCAACAGAACTCGTCGGCAACGACCCCGTCTTCATGCTTCGCGTCAGTGGGGATTCGATGATCGACGTCGGGATCTTTGACGGTGACCTCGTCGTGATCAAGCGCCAGCCCGACGCCAACGACGGCGATCTCGTGGCCGCCCTGATCGACGGCGAAGAAGCAACTGTCAAGCGGCTTCGTCGAGAGCCGGGCAAGGTCATCCTGATTCCCGAGAATCGGTCGTATCAGCCCATGACATTCGACGGCGGCGTGGAGATCCTCGGCCGTGTAGTTGCCGTGCTCCGCTCGGTCCGCTGAGACTTCCGCTCGGTACCCCGGGACCGGGACCTTAGAATCAGACCAATCCGCTGAACACTGTCGTCGCCGGTCCCTCGATCCAAGCTATCGAATCAACGATCTCAACCAGCAATTCGCCGCCCGGCAACAAGACCGTTACCAACGGCCCGGTGCGCCCACTCCGATACGCCGCCGCTACGGCCGCCGCCGCCCCGGTTCCACAGGCCAGCGTCTCACCCACACCTCGCTCCCACACGCGGAGCGCCATTCGGTCCCGACCGACAACCGTTGCGAACTCGACATTGGTCCTCTCAGGGAAGTGTGGATCGCCTTCGACCACCGGACCCACTGCTTCCACCGGCACCGAGTAGCAATCTCCAACGAAAGCCACCGCATGAGGATTGCCCACGGAAACCGAGGTCAGGTCGTAGCCGGCCAGCTCGATTCCATCTCCACCGGTCTCAACCGGTCCCAGCTCGGCCCGCACCAATGAAGGTCCAACCTCGACGTGACGCAGTCCCGCCGGGGTCATGACAGTGAACTCGCTGCTCGCGACGAGTTCACGCTCGACGGCGTATCTCGCGACGCATCTCAAACCGTTCCCGCACATCTCGGCAGCCGAGCCGTCGGCGTTCCAGTAGCCCATCGCCACAACCTGTTCATCGGACGGCGTGACGACGAGCACACCATCGGCGCCGATCCCTCGACGGCGATCACACCAGCGGGCCACCTCAGCCGGAGACGGATCGAGTGGACCCTCGAACACAACGAAGTCGTTGCCGAGACCCTCCATCTTTAGGAATTCCATCCGGCCTCCTCGAACAGGGCCATCGTCGATGCGGCGAGGTCCGCCGCATCATCGTTCCACTCCAACCAGTAGATCCGAGGATCGCGTCGGAAATAGGTCCGCTGTCGGCGGGCCAGCGCCGTCGTAGCCTCGATCGATCGCTGCCGCCCTTCCTCAAGCGACCACTCCCCCGCCACGACCCGGCTCATCTCGCGATAGCCGACCGCCTGCGATGCGGTCGCCCCCCAGGTCGCGACAAGATCCGCCACCTCGTCGATCAAACCCGACGCCAGCATCCGATCGAAACGCTCCTCGATCCGAAATGCCAGGGATTCGCCTGGATCCAACCCAACCGCCACCACCGGCACCTCGGACTCATAGCGGCGCACAGCACGGGCCCTCGGCGACGCGGCGCGTTCGCTGGGAGTGGAGCCGGTCAGACGAAGGATCTCCAGCGCACGGATGACTCTCCGAGGATTCTCGAGGTCCACAAGAGCAGCCGCCTCTGGATCGGCACCGAGGAGCTCGACGCGCAGTTGCTCGACCGGCTGCTGATCTAGTTCCGTCCGCACATCCTCGTCCGTGGGGGCGAAGTCAAACGGATCGACGAGCGATCGGAAGTGAAGCCCGCTGCCCCCCGCGATGAGGAGTGGTCCTGCCGCCGATGCCGTACTCCGACGTGCCTCGGCACGGAATTCAGCCACCGAGTACCTCTCAGACGGATCAACGACATCGACCATGTGATGAGGAACCCGATTTCGGTCCTCCGTCGTCGGCTTGGCCGTCCCCACATCCATCCGGCGATACACCTGCATCGAATCCACCGACACGACCTCAGCGCCGGCCGCTTGCGCGACGATCATTGCTACCGCGCTCTTGGAGGACCCTGTGGGGCCAAGGACCGCCGCTACGACACTCAGGAAAGCGCCCTCCCCATCAGGTGACTCGGTGCGGAAGCTTCGATCTCGGCGCGAAAGAATGATCCAGCCGCCACCGAACCGGGAACATGGACGATCTTGTTGCCCCGGGTTCGTCCCGTCGCCATCGTCCGATCCTTGTGTGACGGTCCTTCCGCCAAGAGTGACACCATCGTTCCAATAAGGTCGGAGTTCTTCTCGAGCGTGATCTCGCGCTGCAGGGCCACCAACCGATCGAATCTCTCCGATGCAACCTCCCGCGGTACCTGCTGATCCAGCATCGCTGCCGGCGTCCCCGGCCGTGACGAGTAGATGAACATATAGGCACTGTCGAATCGTGCCTCCGACATCACGTCGAGAGTGCCCCGGAAGTCGGCTTCGGACTCGCCGGGGAAGCCGACGATCACATCCGTAGACGTCGCCAAACCCGGGATCGTCGACTCTGCCAACCTCAGCTTCTCTAGGAAGCGATCAGGGGTGTAGCCGCGATGCATTGCTCTGAGTACCGACGAGCTGCCGCTCTGGAGCGGCAGGTGCAGCTGCTCGCATACGTTGGTGGTCTCAGCCATCGCAACGAGGACGTCTTCCTTGATGTCCTTGGGATGGGGACTCGTAAACCTGACACGCTCGATACCTTCGATCTCGCCGACACCCCGCAGCAGTTCGGCAAAGAGCGGTCTGCGCTTGCCGTCGAAGGCGAGATCACGTCCGTAGGAATTCACATTCTGACCAAGCAGCGTCACCTCTACGACGCCATCGGTCGCCAACTCACGGATCTCTCGTACGATGTCGCCCGGGCGCCGTGAGATCTCCCGCCCCCGGACGAGCGGCACGATGCAGAAGGTGCATCCGTTGTTGCAGCCGATCGTGACCGTGACCCAGGCGCTATGGGGTGTCTCGCGCCGCGTGGGAAGAGTGGACGGGACATCGTCGATCGAGGTCGTCTCATCCCACAACTCGGTGACCGGTCCCCACTCCTCAGAGTGATCAAGCAGCGTGATGGCCCTGTGCAGGTTGTGGGTACCAAAGACGACGTCCACCCAGGGTGCTTTTGTCCTGACCGTCTCTCTGTCCTTCTGAGCCAGGCAACCCGCCACCATGATCTGCATGCCTGGCCGCTCGTCCTTGAGTGCCTTCAGCTGCCCGAGATTGCCGTAGAGCCGATTGTCGGCGTTCTCGCGGATGCAGCAGGTGTTGAGCAAGACGACATCGGCGTCGTCCATACCGGCGGCGGCCACCATCCCATCTTCTTCGAATAGCCCGGCGAGCCGCTCGGAGTCGTGCTCGTTCATCTGGCAGCCGAACGTGCGCACCAGGTAGCGACGGCCGGTGCGAGTCGGAGTACGCCGCTCCCGCACCGTAGGAACGTCCAGACGGGTCATCGGGCGTAATCCGTGGCCCGTAACTCGCGGATCACGATCACCTGAATCTGACCTGGGTATTGGAGATCATCCTCGAATTGCCGTGAGATACGTCGAGCCAGGTCATGGGCGCCGAGGTCGTCGACCTCTCCGGGATCGACGACCACACGCACCTCCCTTCCGGCCTGCATCGCGAATACACGCTGCACACCGGGAAACGCCATTGCAATCTCTTCTAGGGACTCCAGACGCCGGACGTAGGATTCCACGGCCTCACGCCGCGCCCCGGGCCGGGCCGCCGAGACGGCATCGGCCGCTTGAACGATGACGGCAGTCAGCGTTCTGGGCTCAACCTCGTTGTGGTGTGCCTCAATGCCGTGCACCACCGCTGGATCCTCTCCAAACCTCCGAGCGATCTCGGCACCGACCAGGGCGTGTGAACCCCCAAGCTCGTGACTCACGGCCTTCCCGATGTCGTGGAGAAAGGCGGCTCGGCGCGCCTCTTCGGCGTCCGCGCCCAACTCGGCAGCGAGCATGTTCGCCACCTTCGCCGACTCGATGAGGTGGTGCAGTACGTTTTGCCCGTATGACATCCGGTATTTGAGCCGCCCGAGCAGATTGACCAGCTCGGGGTGAAGCCGGCTCAAACCGACCTCGAGAATGGCCCACTCCCCAGCGTCGCGAACACTCTGATCGACCTCAGCGAATGCCTTCTCGTAGGCGTTCTCGATACTCGCCGGATGGATACGTCCGTCCTCGATCAGACGTTCCAACGCTCTACGCGCCACCTCCCGTCGGACCGGATCGAACGCCGAAACGGAGACCGCCTCGGGCGTATCGTCCACGATGATGTTCACACCTGTCGTCGCCTCGAAGGCACGGATGTTCCGGCCATCTCGACCGATGATTCGACCCTTCATGTCATCACTCGGCAGCGCAACTACCGATACCGTCGTTTCCGCGACGACCTTGGACGCGAGGCGCTGCACGGTCGAGGTGAGAATACGGCGCGCTCTGCGATCCGCTTCCTCTCGGGCCTTGAGCTCCATGTCGCGCATGAGCACCATTGCATCGCGGCGCGCTTCGTCCTCGACTCGCTGCATCAGCTCATCCTTGGCAGCGCGGGCGTCAACACCAGCGAGGGCCTCCAACTCGGCCCTCGCCTTCTCCTTCAGCTCGTCGGCTCCCCGACGAGCCTCCGTGATCTCACGCTCGCGCTCGACGAGGTGGGCCTCGCGCTGTGCAAGATTGGCCGCCCTCTGCTCGAGCGTGTTTTCGCGCTGATCGAGTCGATCCTGGGTGGCACCTATTTCCACACGGCGATGCTGGAGCGTGTCGTCCTCGCGCTCCCGGTAGGTATCGGCCAAAGCCCGTGCCTCGCCCTCCGACCGGTCGAGCAGTCCCTGGGCCTCAGCACGCGCCTCACGCAGCAACCCCTCGGCCGTCTTACCGGCGTGCCCCAGCGCATTGCGCTGTCGCCTGGCACCACCGACGAGCCCAATGACCAGGGCCGTGATCCCAACACCCGCTGCGACGAGAGCGGTGACCATCGGCAGTGCTCCTCTCGGCAAGCCCACAAACCACGAACGCGCCGGGCCATTTGGCTCGACGCGCACATCGGCCATCGCGAGCCTTCCGCGATCTGGCCGACCACACCTTCACAGTGGGCTCGCTCAGTTGTTCCGACTTCGATCCGTACGTTGATTGGTTTTAGTAGTTAGTGCGCGTGATGGGCATCGTACTGCGCCGCTCGACCTTCGTGCTGAGGACGTCAGTCGGCCTCGTCGAGACTCTCTACCTTCTTGATCGACCCGGCACCCTTCGATTCACCCTTGGCGGCTCCTGTCTTGGAGGTCGCCGGCCGGTTTGTCTTGTCGCTCTTGGCGGTCGCCGTGGCCCCACCGGCTGTAGCACCGGTTCCTGCTACGTCGGTTGCCTCGGCAGGTTCATCTACCTCCTCAGCGTCTCCGGCCAATCCGACGATCTCGAGGACCTGCGCTTGTAGCTGCATGGCAACCTCAGGATTCTCCCGCAGGAACCGCTTGGCGTTCTCGCGTCCCTGCCCGAGTTGATCGTCCTCGTAGGTGTACCAGGCACCGCTCTTGCGGACGACGTCGTGTTCAACAGCCACGTCCAGCAAGCTCCCCTCGCGAGAGATACCTTCGCCGAACATGATGTCGAATTCGGCCAGCCGGAAGGGCGGCGCCACCTTGTTCTTGACGATTTTGGCTCGTACTCGATTCCCGATTGCCTCCTGACCATCCTTGATGGTCTCGATCCGCCGAACATCGATACGGGTGCTCGAATAGAACTTGAGAGCGCGCCCACCAGGAGTTACCTCCGGACTCCCGAACATCACCCCGATCTTCTCTCTGAGCTGGTTGATAAAGAGCGCTGTGGTATCCGATCGATTGATCGTTCCGGCCAGCTTGCGCAAGGCCTGTGACATCAGTCGCGCTTGGAGGCCCACGTGAGTGTCTCCCATTTCTCCTTCGATCTCAGCACGCGGTACCAACGCAGCCACTGAGTCGATCACAACCACGTCGAGCGCCCCGGATCGGATCAGCATGTCGGCGATCTCGAGGGCCTGCTCACCAGTGTCGGGTTGGGAAATGAGCAATTCGTCCACATCCACCCCCAACGCCTTTGCGTACACGGGATCGAGAGCATGCTCGGCATCGATGAAGGCTGCCACCCCGCCGTTGCGCTGCGCCTCGGCGACGATGTGCAAAGCGAGCGTGGTCTTACCGCTGCTCTCCGGTCCGAAGATCTCGACGATACGGCCCCGCGGCACCCCACCAATGCCCAGCGCCAGGTCGAGTGACAGTGCACCCGTCGGGATCGCAGCGTGCTGCGCCACGTTGTCCGAACCGAGCTTCATGATCGCGCCCTTGCCGAACTGGCGCTCGATCTGCGTCAACGCCATGTCGAGTGACTTGTCCTGCTCCACGGGTGCTCCTTCCGATGACCGGTAGTTGTTCTTCTCAAAGATATGGACCGGCAGTGACACGATCGATACTTCGACGGGCGAATTACACGAATGGTATCTGTCCGGGTACCGCAACGATAGCCGAACACCTGTTCGATGCCAAGAAGTCAGGCCAGTTCGAAAGACTCCAGCGTCTCATACCGCGCTCTGCCACCGTCGAGGTGACTCTCCATGAGCACGACACGGTCCACAGGCATCGCCACCTGGACGGACGAAGCAGCATCGAGGAGCTCCGCTACGTTCTGCGGTGGCCGAATCCGGCTCAGTGTCAGGTGAGGCCGGAAGGGGCGATCCTCCTCGCCCAGCCCTGCATGAGTGATGGCCGACTCGACACGCGAGGCGAGAGCCGTCAGCTCGTCGGCCCCTTCCGCGAGACCTACCCACAGCACCGTCGCCTTCGTCGCCCGCGGGAAGGCGCCGAGCTTGCCCCAGCGGATCCGAAACCGATGCCCGAGATCCGACTCATCGAGTGTTTGTAACACACGGTCCACGGTCGGCTCATCCGTCTCACCGATGAATCGAAGTGTCACATGCCAGTTGGGTGGCCTCGTGGGACGTCCCGGGAAGGTGATACCACCCACTCTCGCCGCGATCGCATGACGGGCTTCGTCGGTCAGAGCGACGGCGACAAACAGCCGTCTCAGCGCCACCACTCCCCCATTAGAGCGAGGCGAAGCAGATGCAACGCCGCCGTGGTGGCGTAGGTTCTGACGCGCTCCCGATCCCCCGGAAGGCGAAGAGTCCTCGCTCGGACCGATTCGGGCGTCCGGACCGCAATGATCATCGTCCCCACATCGCGCTCCTGCGGATCCGGGCCCGCCGAGCCCGTCACGGCCAAGCAGACGTCCACGCCCAGCTTGGATGCACCTGCCTGCGCCATTGCGATCGCCATTTCCTCGCTGACGACGCCGCTTCCCTCAGCAATCGACTCCGAGACGCCCAGCAGCTCGCTCTTGAGGTCCGTGGCGTAGGCGACGATCGAACCACGGAACGTCGCCGAGGCGCCTGGAACTCCAGTCAATCGCGCCGCGACCAGACCGCCGGTGGCCGATTCGGCGGTCCCCAACGTCCAACCTCGCTCCGAAGCCATCCCGAGGACCATGGATTCCACCGGTTCGGACCCCGAGGCAAAGACGAGGCCTCCGAGGCGAGCCCGTACCTCGCTCTCCATTGGAGCGATGAGATCCCTCGCGGCTTCGGCGGTTGCGGCCCGAGCGGTGAGACGCACCTTGATCTCGGCGGCGCTCGCCAGGAATGCCATTGTTGGATTCTCCGACAGCTCAAAGAGGTCTCCCAGCATCTCAGCGATCCGACTCTCGGATTCGCCGTAGGTCCGCAGCACGGTGCTCTCAATCGCCGCTCCGGCTCCCTCGGATTCCGCGAGCAGGAAGGGGATGATGGACTTCTCGACCATGGGGAGCATCTCCTGCGGTACGCCCGGTACCGCAAACACCCAGGTGTCATCTATCTGCAGCCGCAAACCGGGAGCGGTTCCCTTCGGGTTGTCGATGAACTCGGCTCCTGCGGGATACTCGGCCTGTCGAAGGTTGGTGGTCGGCATCTCCCGTCCCCGCCCTGCCCACCAGTCTCCGAGGTGAACGGCGTACGCCTCCGAGAAGTCCATCTCGATCCCGGCCGCAGCACAGATCGACTCGCGGGTGATGTCGTCTTGAGTCGGGCCGATGCCGCCGGTGATGATCACTGCATCCGAGCGCTCCACAGCCCGGCGGATCGCAACGGCCACCCGCTCCAGGTTGTCGCCGACAACGGATTGGTGATAGTGATCGAGACCGGCGAGAGCCAACCTGGATCCGATCTCAGCTGCGTTCGAATTGACTATCTGCCCGAGCAGGAGCTCGGTGCCGACGGCGATCATCTCGACCCTCACCTCACCACCTCCGCCACAAGCTCCTGGCCGTAGGCTCCCGTCACCTCGACGTCGAGCCAATCACCCCTCTCACCCTCATCGAGCAAGATCACTCCGTCGATCTCAGGGGCTTCGCGATGGGACCTAGCCACCACCGAACCGTCCTCGATGGTGTCGACGACCACTTCCAGCCGATGTCCGATCTGCTCGGAGTTTCGTTGCGCGGTCACGCCGTCCTGGAGGGCCTGGAGCCGCCGTAGACGCTCCATGACGTCACCTTCCGGTACCCGACCCGGGAGATCGGCGGCAGGCGTGCCCTCCTCGGGCGAGAAGGGGAAGAAGCCAGCCCAATCGAGCTGCGCCGACTCGATGAACTCGACCAGCTCGTCGACATCGCCTTCGGTCTCCCCCGGAAAGCCAACAATGAACGACGACCTCATCGCAGCATGCTCGGCCGCAGTCCTGATCCTCGCGATGAGTTCGAGATGAGCTTCCCCGCTTCCTGCCCGCTTCATGGCGCGCAGCAGACTGGGAGACGAGTGCTGGAGGCTCAGATCGAAGTAGGGGGCCACCAGCGGATTGTCGGCCATCTCGGCTATCAACTGATCGCTGATCTCCCGCGGGTACAGGTAGAGCAGTCGGAGCCTCCGCAATCCATCGATGTCCGACAGAAACCGGAGCAGGTCGACGAGGCCGCCGGGTGCGTCGATATCCCTCCCGTACGACGCCAGGTCCTGGGCGACGAGCACTATCTCGCCCACACCCTTATCCACCAGATCGACCACCTCGGACTGGATATTCACCGGTGGCCGCGAGCGTTGCTTGCCTCTGAACTGTGGGATGGCGCAGAAGGAACAAATCTTGTCGCAACCCTCGGCGACCTTTACGTACGCAAAAGGGGTCGAGGGCGCGGGACGCCTGACCTCATAGAGGATGTCCATCGGACTCGAGGCGAGTCGGATCGGCTCCCACTGGGCCAAAGCATCGATTCGCCCGATGAGCTCTCCGTAGCGGTTGAGCCCCACAACATCATCCACTTCCGGCAGAGCTTGCGCCAGGTCCGACTCATAGCGTTGCGCCATACACCCGACGACCACAACCTTGGCGTCGTCACGCTTGCGCCCGGCTGCGTCGAGAACCGACTCAATCGATTCGCGGCGCGCCGCCTCGATAAACGCGCAAGTGTTGATCATGACTACGTCCGCCTGATCGATTGCCGCCGCCTCCCGGTAGCCGGCTCCTGCCAGTTGCGCCGTGATCTTGTCGGAGTCGACCTGGTTCTTGGCGCAGCCGAGCGTCGTCAGCCACACGCTCGGAGCGTCGGTGGTCATCGGGCGATTGTAGAGAGGGGGTAGCCGTTGGCCGGAGTTCCCAACGAGCCACCCAGCCAGTACACAGGTGAATCGTGTTCAGCGACGCCAACCCGCCCCGATGCGCCGGACACGGGCGATCCGGCCTACAAGGCTGGCGTAGTCCCGACCGGCGGGCTTGTATGGCGCCGTGATTCGCGCAGACCTACGCGTGGCCCTGGAAGCCGCCGACGCCGCCGATGCGGTCACCCTCGACCGCTACCGCTCTCTCGCCGGGCTCCGAATCAAGACCAAGGCGGATCTGACTCCGGTAACCGAGGCAGACACGGCTACCGAGCGCGCAATCCGTGGCGTACTCGACGCCGTTCGGCCGAACGACTCGATTCTGGGTGAGGAATACGGAGAGACCGGAGCGTCACAGCGGCGCTGGATCATCGATCCGATCGACGCCACCATCAACTATGTGCGAGGGCTTCCGGTATGGGCCACTCTCATCGCCCTCGAGGATGCCGACGGTGTCGCAGTCGGCGTCGTCTCGGCCCCGGCCATCGGCCATCGTTGGTGGGCCGGGCGCCAATTGGGGGCATACCGCAACGGCGAACCGATGCAGGTCTCGACGATCACCTCAATTGAGAAGGCCACCTTGTCCTTCAACTCACTCGTAAGTCACGAGGAGCACGGTATCGGTGGTCAGGCCGCCGCTCTGAGTCGCAGATGTGCCCTCACCCGCGGCTTTGGGGACTTCCTCTCATTCATGTTCCTTGCCGACGGAGCGGTTGACATCGTCAGCGAGCCGATCGCCAAGGTGTGGGACCTCGCCCCACTCGACATCATCGTGACCGAGGCCGGTGGGAACTTCACAGATATGGACGGCAAGCGCACCATTCGAGGAGGCAACGCCGTCGCGACGAACGGGCATCTCCACGATGAAGTGCTGGAACTCTTGGCGGCCGGCGATGAGTTCCTCTGACCCGACCCGGGACTAGAGACCAGGGACTCGAGACTCGTCAAGACGTCCCGAGGTCGAATTGCCTGAGCTTCGCTTTGAGTTCACGGATCCGTTGCTCCAATTCGTCGCGCCCGGCTGCCTCGTCGATATGTCGATTGATGCGCATCGCATCAGAAGTAAACCCGAAGTTCCCCGCCGCGAGATCTCCCGCCTGCTTGACGATGTCGATCCGTTGCTTTTGGAGTCGATCCCACGCCCTCACCAGTCGATCAAGCTGCTCCTCGATCTCCGCCGGCGAAGCCGGAGCCGCTCGACGTGCTTCGAGCCGCAACTCGTCGCGTCGGTCGAGAAGATCTACTCGCTCGCTGGCATCAATCGCTTCCTGGAGCCGGGTCCGGATCGACGAAAGCTCCTCCAGAATCCTATCGAGATTGCTCACGATCCGACCAAAACCAAGGTTCGGCGACGTCCGCCGCAATCAGGAACGCGAATCAGATCCATGTGATGGCGAGGCTACTCAGACTGACGACCCTCTCAGGCGTCCACGCGGTAGATCGAATCGAGCTCGTCGACGGTAACTAGAACGGTGCGAGCCTTGGAACCCTCGCTCGGGCCGACGATCCCCTTGCGCTCGAGGATATCTATCACCCTTCCGGCCCGGGCAAAGCCGATGCGGAGCTTGCGCTGAAGCATCGAGGTTGATCCCAGCTGAGATCGAACGACGAGGTCGATCGCCTGACGAACGATGTCGGGGTCCTCGCCGTCGAACTCGGCCATCTCGGCGTTCTGTGTAGCGGCCTCCTCGAAGACGCCCTGTTCATATCGAGCCCCCCGCTGAGCCTTCACCCACTCGACTACCGCATGGATCTCCTCCTCGCTCACCCATGCGCCCTGGATCCGTTCCGGCTTGGGGTCGCGAGAAGTGACCACGATCATGTCGCCGAGCCCGATGAGCTTCTCCGCTCCCGCCGAGTCGAGAATGACGCGACTGTCGGCCTGCGATGCCACCGAGAACGCGAGACGCGACGGCACATTCGCCTTGATCACACCGGTGATCACGTCGACAGACGGCCGTTGCGTCGCCAGGACCAAATGGATGCCGACGGCTCGCGCCATCTGAGCGATCCGCACGATGGCGTCTTCGACCGCACGTCCGGCCACGATCATCAGGTCGTTGAGCTCGTCGACAACGATCGCAATGTAGGGAAATCGGTCGAAGCGCTCCTCGTCGAGCTGGCCGGTATCGAACTTGTCGTGATACCCAAGAATGTCGCGCACGCCTGCGTCGGCCAGATGGTCGTAGCGCCGATCCATCTCCCGCACGGCCCACTGCAGCGCATCCACCGCCTTCTTCGGATTGGTGATCACCCTGGTCAGGAGATGAGGAATCTCGTTGTACTGCCCCAGCTCGACTCGCTTTGGATCAACGAGGATGAGTCGCACCTCTTCTGGCGTCGTACGCATGAGGATCGACGTCACGAGTGCATTGATACACGACGACTTTCCAGCCCCCGTGGCGCCGGCTATGAGCACATGCGGTAGCTCGGCCAGGTTGAGCATCGAAGGTGCGCCCGAAATGTCCATGCCGAGGCCGATCTCGAGCGGGTGAGAAGCGTCCTTTGTCTCGGGGCTGCGGATGATGTCCCCGAGAGTGATCAACCTCCTCCGCTTGTTGGGCACCTCGACGCCGATGGCACTCTTGCCGGGAATCGGCGCCAGGATCCGAACGTCTGGTGTCGCCAACGCGTACGCGATGTCATGCGACAACCCGGTGACCCTGGCGACCTTTACTCCCGGAGCAAGCTCGATCTCGTACCTGGTGACGGTGGGTCCGGGGACGATTCTGGTGAGACGGGCGTCGACGCCGTGCTGGATGAGCGTGTCCTCGAGCTCACGAGCAGTCTCGTCGAGCGCTCTTCTGCTCTGACCGGCCCCGCCCCCCAGCTCGAGCAACTCAGGGGGTGGCAGCTCATATCCAGCTGCCGGAGCTGATCTCGGGGCAGCGGGTATGGGCTGGGGAGAGGCCACTGCGGCATCTGCCTGAGGCTCTTCCTGTGGCACCGCGGGCTCGGGTTGGGAGTGCACGAGACGGATACGGGGCTCGGCGATGCTTCTGATCTCAACAGAAGGACGCGACCGGCGGTCCGATCGTGTCGTGAGGCGTTTCCAGCCCGCCACGATGCCGTGCAGCATTGTCCTACCGGCATCCCGCACGGTGGTCCGGGTCATGAGCAGAACACCGAGCGCCGTAAACGAAACGAGGATCACGAACGCACCCCAGAAGCCGACAACGCGCCGCAGCGGAAAGGCGACGAGGGAGCCGATGGCGCCGCCGCGCTCCTTGACTAAATCGACCGAGTCGGCCAACGAGATTGCTCCGGTCATGAGGTGGAACATCCCAAGAGACGAAAGGAACGTGACCACAAAGCCGAGGGCGATGCGTCCGTAGTCAGTACGCGGTCTGGCAGCAACCAGCAAGCCGCCGAGCACGACGAGAACGGGAGAGACCGCGTAGCCCCAAACACCAACCAGCAATTCGAGTGCCGCGATGATGCCGGTGCCGACCGGACCGGCGAGTCCGAAGTAGGCGAGAGCAACAAGCACTCCGAGAACGATGAGGATGATCCCCCAAACGTCATCGGCATGCCGGCCGAAGCCGGACCGGATCCGCTCCCGTGTCGCCGCCAGCAAGGAACGACGCGGCTGCTTCGCCTTCGATTTCTTTGCATTGCCTCCGGTCGCCCGGCCCCGCCCAGAGCCCCGGCTACGGGCAGGCTTCCGTGATGCCATATGTCACTGAGGATAAACGCATACCCCAGTTTCGTGAGTCATTGATGCCCGATGTGGCCAGACTCACGCCCCAGCCGGGTTCCGGCCGATCACCGAAATGCTCGCACGATCCTCGGGAGGGCGGCACCCCCGGGGCAGCTGCCCAGCTAGAACGAATCCGACCGACTACCGAGGAACTACACCTCTAGAACGACTGGAATGACCACGGCTCGCCGTCCGGTCTCTTCGCGGGTCACCGAGTTCACCGCTCCCTTGATCCGACGACGTGCCTGCTCGTAGTCGATCGGCAGATCGAGGTGCCCCACTTCGGATCTGATGCGCTTGGCCGCAAGATCGAACACTTCTGCAGGCTTGTCCATAAACCCATGGCTGTCCAAATCGGGTCCCTGGACGATCTCCCCAGTCCCTCCATCTACTGCAAGGGTCACCACAACCACACCATCGTCGGCCAGGTGGCGCCGGTCGCGAATCACCCCCTGCACAGTGCCGGCAAGGTCGAGCCCGTCCACATACACGAATGATGCCGAGATCGCGTTTCGTTCGACGCGGGCCGCACCGCCGTCGAGAACGACCGCATCGCCGTCCTCGCATAAGAACACCTCCGGCACGTTCATCTCCCGAGCCAGTTCGGCATGGGCCGCTAGATGCCGATATTCGCCGTGCACCGGAACGAACGCTCGGGGACGTACAACGTTGATGAACGTCTTGAGCTCCTCCCTGGCACCGTGACCCGACACGTGGACGTCGGCGTTGTTTCCGTGGAATACCTTGGCACCACGTCGCAACAGGCCGTTTACCACCCGCGAGACCTTGGTTTCGTTGCCGGGGATCGGCCGCGCCGAGATGAGCACCGTGTCACCCTCGCCGATCGCTACCCATTTGTGCTCTCCGGCTGCCATGAGCGACAGAGCCGAGAATGGCTCACCCTGGCTTCCCGTACAGACGATCGCGGTCTCCTCAGGCGGCAGGCGCAACAGCTCCTCGAGGGGCAGGACACTGTCCGGGGGAAGATTGAACAACCCCATCTCCTCGGCAATCGGTACGTTGCGAACCATCGTGCGACCCATGAACGCCACATAGCGTCTGGCGTCCACGGCAGCATCGACTATCTGTTGAACCCTGTGGATGTGACTTGCGAAGCAAGCGGCAACCAGCCGACCCTTGGTCTCGACCACGATTTCATACAACGGCTGGGCGAGGCTCGATTCGGAGGGCACGAAACCGGGCTGCTCAGCGTTCGTACTATCCGACAAGAGCAGCCTCACCCCGCGCCTCCCGAGCGCCGCAAACTCGGGGAGATCCGTGGGGGTGTTGTCTATGGGCGTCGGGTCCAGCTTGAAGTCCCCAGAATGGAGCACGATCCCCTCAGGGGTGTCGAAGGCGATACCGGCGCCCTGGGGGATCGAGTGAGACACCGGGACCAGCATGAAAGTAAAGCCCTCGTGCGTCACCCATTCTCCCATCTCGATCGGCCGCAGATCGTGTTCGATACCGGCCTCTTCCAGTCGGGAACGAGCAAACGCCAGCGCCAAGGGAGCCCCGAACACAGGGACGTTCAACTGGGAGAGGAAGAAGGCAAGCGCACCTACGTGATCCTCGTGGCCATGAGTGAGAACAACGCAGTCGACATCTTCGGATCGCTCGATCAACGAACTGAAGTCGGGAAGCACGAGGTCCACACCAAGCATGTATTCGTCGGGGAACATGAGGCCGCAATCGATGAGTGCGATGCGGCCGTCGACCTCGACCGAAGCGCAGTTGCGGCCTATCTCACCGAGACCACCCAGGAACGATACGCGTACCGACATCAGCCCCGAACCGCCGCCAGGGCTTCCTTCACAGCACCCACCGCTTCTGGCGACGCCGTGACGAGAGGAGATCTGGGTTCACCGACAGGTTGCCAAAGCGCACTGAGCGCACCCTTTACGGGCATCGGGCTCGGTTCGGCGAAGAGCGCCCGGCACAGCGGGGCGAGAGCCAGGTGGATACGACGTGCCTCATCCCAATCGCCGTCGACCGCAGCCGTAACCATCGACGCAATCTGTTCGCCCGCGAGATGGGCGGCGACGCTCACAACGCCAACCGCACCCACAGCCATCATCGGAAGGGTGAGGATGTCGTCGCCGCAGTAGACGGCGAGATCGTCGCCGCACGCGTTTACTACCTCAGTTGTAAAGGCAAGGTCGCCGACGGCGTCCTTGACCGCCACGATTCGCTCATGCTCTCCCAACCGGGCCAGTGTCTCCACCTCGATCCGCCGCGCGGTGCGTGACGGGATGTTGTAGAGGAGTACCGGTACGGAGGATGCGTCGGCAATGGCCGAGAAGTGCTCGAACAGCCCCTGCTGCGGTGGCCGCGAGTAGTACGGCGTAACGGCCATCACGCCGTGAACTCCCGCTTCCAGCGCTCCGGACGTGAGATGGAGCGATTCTGCTGTGTCGTAGGTTCCGGTCCCCGCCACGACGACCGCTCGACCACCGACGGCGTCAACGACCGCCCGGAACAGAGCGATCTTCTCATCGGCATTCAGAGTCGGTGACTCGCCCGTGGTCCCTGCGACGACGATGCCGTCGTTCCCCGTATCGACCAAGTGACGTGCCAAATCCCACACGGTGCCGTAATCGACGGCTCCCGAAGGATCGAAAGGAGTGATCATGGCGGTGAGCACCCGCCCAAACGGTGTGGCCATCCTGTCTCCGCGTTGGCTTCTCGGACGCTAGCAACACAACGGATCTTCACAAGCGGAATGTCTCAGTGCACCAACCGGTTACCGTTGCCCCATGGCACACGTGAAGGACATCGATCAGCAGGCGTTCGGCGCCGAAGTCTTGCAGCGGAGCCACGACGTTCCCGTGGTCGTTGACTTCTGGGCGGAATGGTGCGGTCCGTGCAAGACGCTGGGCCCTGCCCTCGAAACGGTCGCAGACGAGTACGGAGGTCGGTTCGAATTGGTAAAGGTCGATGTCGATCAGAACCAGGCGCTGTCTCAACAGTTCCAGGTCCAGTCGATTCCGACAGTCATCGCCTTCAAGGATGGCGAGCCGGTTTCTCAATTCATGGGGGCGATCCCGGAGCCACAAATACGCCAGTTCATCGACGCCATCCTCCCGACCGAACTCGACCTCATGGTCGAGAGGGCCCGCGACCTCGTCCTCGAGGGCGACGAAGTCGCGGCCAGCGGAGTCTTCAGCCAGGTGCTCGAACAGCAACCTGATCACGTCGAGGCCGGTACCGGCCTCGCTTCACTCCTGATCGCAAACGGAGACACTGAGACCGCTCTCATTGTCCTCGGTCGGCTACCGCGCACCTCCGAGGTCGAGAAACTCGAATCGGCAGCCCGTGTCACGGCCGCCCGCGGCGTCGATGTGCCGGAACTCGAAGCGAAGCTGGCCGAAATGCCGGAAGACGAGGCCACTCGGATCGATCTGGCTCAGGCACTCGCCGCGAACGGGGAACACGAGGCTGCGCTCGATCATCTCCTCGTCGTTGTCACCGCCAAGGGCGAGCTCATGGAACGGGCCCGTCAAGGCATGGTCGATGTCTTCGGGCTCCTCGGTGACGAGCACCCCCTAACCGCCACGTACCGCAAGGCCCTGGCCAACACACTGTTCTAGCGTCGGTAATCGATGCGCTGCCCTTGTCGGCGGCTGAGACCTACCCGACGTGACTCTCCAGGTCCCCGGATTCGAACGGGCCGACCGCTCCCAATACGAACGGCCCTCCGTAGATGTCCTTGGCGACGGCATGGATCTCGCCCAAGGTGACGGCATCGATCCGGGCAACAGTCTGATCGAGCGTGAGGTGCTCGATCCCCGTCAGCTCGTGGCGACCCAGACGGACCATTCGGCTGCTGGTGTCCTCCATCGACAGCGCCAGCCCGCCCTTCATGTTGCCCTTGGCGCGGTCGAGCTCTTCGGGGGTCAGACCGTGCTCGACCACTTCCTTCAGCTCTTCACGAACCAGAGAGAGCACCTCAGACGTCTGGTGCGGTGTTGTCCCCACGTACACGCCGAAAGCACCAGAGTCGGCGTACGGCATCCGGAAGGCGTAGACGGCGTATGCCAGCCCGCGTTCCTCACGAATCCGCCGGAACAGTCGAGACGACATCCCTCCACCGACGACGTGGTTGAGAATCCCGAAAGCAAAACGGCGATCATCGCCTCGCTTGAGCGACTCGCCACCTATCACCAGGTGTGCCTGTTCAGTGTCGCGAGTGACTACACCGACGCCGGCCCCGATCTCGGCGTCGACCAGATCGTGATCCGCTGCCGTCCCTTCCCATTGGCCGAAACGCTCACTCGCCATGGCAACGGCGTTCTCGTGCTCGACGTGCCCCGCCGCAGCCACCACCAGCGTGGAGGGGTGATAGCGCCGCTCCCAGTAGCCGGCGATGACATCCCTAGTCATTCCTGTTATCGAGTCGCGTGTACCCAAAACGGGTTTGGCGAGCATGTGGTCTCCCCACAGCGCTCTGGCGAACTGATCGTGAGCGACGTCGGCAGGGTCGTCTTCGTTCATGTTGATTTCTTCGAGTACGACCGAAGACTCCGACTCAATCTCGTCTTCCCGAAAGGCCGGTCGCTGGATCATCTCCGACAGCAGCTCCATCCCCATGCTGAGATCCTCATCACGCATTTGAGCCCAGTAGCAGGTGTACTCCTTCGAAGTGAAGGCATTGCTCCTGGCTCCTACCGAGTCGAAGGCTTCTGCGATCTCGCGGGCGCTGATGTCCTCAGTTCCCTTGAACAGCAAGTGCTCGAGGAAGTGGGAGCACCCCGCCTCGATCTCCACCTCGTCCCGACTCCCGGTGTCCACCCAGCATCCAACCGCGACCGATCGGACGGACGGCATTGTCTCGGTTATGACGCGCAGGCCGTTGGAAAGTGTTGTGAGTTGATGATCCATGAGCGCCGGAGCCTACTGGCGCCACCGAGCGACCCCAGTACACACCGTCCCCGGTCTGCTGAAGTACAGACGTACTCGCTAGGAGACATCATCAAGCAATCCGCAGCCCCGCTCATTCTCCTGGTCTCGATCGCAGTCGCCTGCAGCGGCGGTGCGTCGCCGGACGCCGATCCGAAGACCACATCTGGCGTTGCAACGCCAGATGACTCGAGTGAGGTCTCCATTGCGCCCGCGACCCGGCCACCTGACCGCGTGGAGGTCTCGATCGTCACAGCGGATGGCCTTGCTCTCGAAGCCACCGTGTTCCCGGGAGGTCCGGATTGGGCTGTGCTGGCGCATATGCGTCCGGCAGACAAGGAGTCGTGGACCGAGTTTGCCGCTCTCTTGCAGATCGAGGGATACACCGTGTTGGCCTACAACAACAGAGGCTATGGGGCTTCAGAGGGTGACCGCGAGCCGTTCGATCTCACGATCGATGGCGAGGCTGCCCTCGACTATGCCGTGACCAACGGGGCTCGCGGCATTGTGTTGGGAGGAGCGTCAATGAACGGAGCCGCGGCCATGACTCTCGGCGCGTCCCACGACCTTGAAGCGATCTTCGTGCTTTCGGCGGTGCCCTCATTCCCGAGCGTGCCCGACGCCTCAGGGTTTCTCCCGAACATCGACGAACCGATCCTCTTCGTGGCAGCCGAAGACGACGGGGCGGCAACCTCAGATCTCGACTCATTCGTCGCTGATGCCATCGATCCTTCCAAGTTCGTGCTCGAAGTGGGTGGCCACGGCACCAACATGCTCAATGCCAGCCCCGATCTGGGCGGCCGCATCGTCGATTGGGTGGTCGGAACCGCCTCCAGCGATTCATAAGGGATCGACCAATCGGTCATCTGCCGAGTGTGGGGTCCTCTTGCACGGCCCGAGTGCGAACGGTGAATACGGAGTCGCCCGAGAGAACGCCGCCACGCCCAAACAATCTCCCGAACTGCCAGTTCGACAGACCCAACTCGGGGCGATCGAGTGCGAATTGGCCGTCGACCCACCTGGTAAAACCATTGCCGACGAACGGTGAGTCGATCGCTTCCCAGAATCGCCGGTGCTCGGCATCTTCCTGTGAAATGAGACTTGCAGCGAAACGAGGACTGCGATCGTTGAACAGTCTCACCGCCTCCGCGACATCCGGAACGATCTTGAGCGTGACCTCGGGGCTGTCCTCCCATTCCCACTCGGTTCCCAGTTGATCGGTGTCGATCACCTCGGTGCGCGACTCCAGAATCGGACCCGCGGCCCGGCTGATCTCGGCAGCGGCGAACCACTCCTCGGGTATGCGGTTCTCATCGCCAGCGGCCACATGCAGCTTCGATACCGCTCCCCGTCGGTCGCCTGCCCTGGCGAGAGCATCTAGGAAGACCGCGACGAGTTCGTCCGCCCTCGACTCCACGATGCAGCATGTGTTCAAGGTGTTGCACACCTTCCGATCAAGCGACTCGTACACCGCCGCGGCAAACGCGTCGGCGTCAGCATCGTCTGCGGCCACGATCCATGCTCCGCCGGTGCCATGCAGGCTCACCGGTGTCCCGGCCTGCCGGGCAACACCACCCAGTTGGGCGACGGCCGCCCCGGAGCCACGCGCCACAGCAAGGGAGAGGCGAGGATCGGCAAACATCGCCCAGCCGGCAGCGCGGGAGGGAGCATCGATCAACGTCACCGCTCCCGCCGGAAGTCCGCTAGCGGCCAAGGCCGGTTCCAAGGCCGACCGGACGATGGCCCGCGCGGTACCAAGCGCAGCCGAGCCGATGCGAAACACCACGGTGTTGCCCGCCCGAAGAACGCCCGTCGCGTCGGCAAACACGTTGGGACGTCCCTCGAAGACGAATCCGACCACCCCAAGGCCCGCCTTGACGAGCTCGACTCTCCATTTGGCGTGCGTGATCGTTTCGACCACCGAGCCCCGATCCCGCGGTGCGCCCGCCCACACGCGAAGCCCCTCGATCATGTCCGCCCTCATCGAGTCCCCCAGCACCAGCCGGGTCGTGGAGCGACCAGCCTGCTGCATCGTCGCAACATCCGACTCATTCGCGGTGCGGATCGGCTCGAAGCTGGCGTCATCCTCGAGGCGGTCTGCGAAGGACAAATAGAACGCCGAGATCTGGTCGTCGGTCACGGCCCCCATGTGCCGGAACGCCTCGTACGCGGTACCAACCGAGGCACTAGCGGTATCCCAATCGGATCCCGGGACATGGAGAAGATCGCCGGTGTCCTGCAGCACGATGAGGCGATCCCCCGACTGGAATGAATCAGCCAGCTCAGCCGGGACGCGAACGACCTTGTCGCCCCCGTAGGCGATCGGCATTCCGACCGTCAGTTGCTCGAGTCGTTCCATCTCGCATCACCGATCATCTGCTGTGGACCTCAGGACCGGCAGGACGCTACACGAAGACGACGAGATCATCCCGGTGGATCACAGTGCCCATCGCAAAGGAACCGCTATCGGCCTCCCTCCTCAGATCGGCGGCGGATACCCCCACCCGGCCCTTGCCGACGAGACCCCCTGACGTGTCCGTAACCTCCACGGCGACGCCGGCGTCGAAGTCGCCTTCTACTCCGGTGACCCCAACGGCCAACAACGAAGCGCCTCTCTTCTTGAGTGCATCGATGGCGCCGTCATCGATGCACAAGCGCCCGTACGAAGGCAGACCAAACGCGACCCAAAGCTTCCGTGCGTTCAGGCCGGATTCGTGTGGTTCGATCCAAGTGCCGACCATTCCTCCCCCGACGGCCTCCCCGGCGGCATCATCGGAATCCGAGTTGGCGATAACGGTGGGAATCCCCGACCACGCGGCCATCCTCGCTGCGCTCACCTTGCTGGCGACGCCACCTGATCCGAATGTTCCAGAGCGGCCACGGATCTCGTCGAGAATCTCATCGGTATGACGAATCGCCGAAAGAAACTCGGCATCGTCGGCGAGGCGCGGATCGTCCGAATAAAGGCCGACCGTGTCGGTAAGGATCACCAGCATCCCGGCACCAACCAAATGTGACACGATCGCCGCCAGTCGATCATTGTCGCCGAAGCGAAGCTCATCGACCACGACTGTGTCGTTCTCGTTGACAATCGGAACGATGCCGAGAGCGACCATCCGGGTCAGCGCCTCACGAGCGTGCAGATACTGCTCACGGTTGGCCAACACGTCTCGGGTGAGAAGTACTTGACCGGCCACGAGCTCCAACGCTCCGAACTCGTCGGCGTAGCGTTGCATGAGGCGGGTCTGGCCGACCGCGGCAGCCACCTGGAGACTGGGGAGATCGGTGGGCCGCTGCTCGAGACCCATGGCCGGCACACCGGCGGCCACCGCACCCGAACTCACCAGGACGACTGGATGGCCGAGAGCCCGAACATCCTCGACCTGGCGAACCACTCGTCTCACCGCTTCGGGATCGAGACCACCTCCGTTGCGGGCCAGGCTCGATGAGCCGACCTTGAGCACGATCGGTGATCCGGGTTCGGCTGGCCTCCTCATAGCGGAGCAGAGTAGAAGTGAGCCGGGCCGTGCAGATTGCTCATCCCAATCGCATCATGTCGCCAAAGCGATCGGTTCTCGTCCAGGAGTCCGACTAGTCCATCTCCCCCAGGTACGCCTGGCGCATCTGGGGGTCGGCCAGAAGGTTCTCGGCGGTGTCGGCAAGAACAATTTGGCCGGTCTGTAGCACGTACCCGCGATCGGCGATCGACAGCGCCATGTTGGCGTTCTGTTCGACCACGAACACGGTCGTCCCCGCCTCGTTGATCTGCTCGATGATCTCGAAATTCTGGCTGACGAGCACAGGAGCGAGACCCATCGACGGTTCATCCATCAACAGCACCTTTGGTTTGGCCATCAGCGCCCTACCAACCGCCACCATCTGCTGCTCGCCCCCCGACAGTGTGCCGGCCTTCTGGCTGAGACGCTCCTTGACCCTTGGGAACAACTCGAAGATCTGCTCCAGGTCGTCTGCAAGATTCTCTGTGTCTCTGCGCAGGTACGCCCCAATCTCGAGGTTCTCCAGCACCGTCATCCTCTTGAAGAGCCTGCGATTCTCGGGAACCATCGAGACACCGTGCTCGACCCGGTAGCTGGTCGGCGCCTCGGACACGACCTCCCCGTCGAGCAGAACATCGCCCGTCGTAGGGGTCACCATCCCCAGAACTGCCTTGAGAGTCGTGGTCTTGCCGGATGCGTTGCCGCCCAGCAGGCACACGATCTCGCCGGCGAAGATCTCGATGTCCACGTCCTTGAGAATGTGGACCGGGCCATAGTGGGTGTTGACCCCACGGAACTCGAGAACCGGTACGCGATCGGTCATCAGTGCGACTCCGCGGGACGACCGAGGTATGCCTCGATCACGTCCTCGTTTGTTGACACTTCGTCGTAGGAACCTTCGGCTATCTGCACGCCGTGGTCGAGGACGACAACGCGATCCGAAACATCACGCACAACCTTCATCTCGTGCTCAATCACGACGATTGTGAAGCCACGCTCGTCGCGCAGCTTGCGGATGAGCCCGGTGAGTTCGGCGGTCTCACGCGGGTTCATGCCCGCCGTCGGCTCATCCAGCAGGAGCAGTCGCGGCTGGGTCCCCATGGCCCTGGCGATCTCGAGTCGGCGTCGGTTTGCATACGACAGCATGAAGGCCGGTTGGTCGAAACGGTATCCGATGAGCCTCGTACCGAAGAAGCCGAGCACGTCACGGGCGCGGTCCCGGATCTCCTGTTCCTCCTTGCGGAACCCAGGGGTCTGGAACAGGGCTGAAAACACGCCCTTGTGAGTACGGGAATGCTGAGCAACCATGATGTTCTCGAGAACGGTCATGTTGGGGAACAGCCGAACATTCTGGAAGGTACGGGCGATTCCGCGCTTGGTTATCTGGTCGGGAGTGAGCCCGGCCACGTCGCGACCGTCAAAGAGTATCTCCCCCTCATCCGGGGGGAACATGCCCGAGATCGTGTTGAAGAAGGTCGTCTTTCCGGCGCCATTGGGGCCGATCACGCTGACAATCTCGCCCTCTTCTATGTGGAAGTCGACGCCGCCCAAGGCCAAGAGGCCTCCGAACTGCTTGGTGAGTCCCTCGATCTCGAGGAGTGCCATCAGTCCTCACCCTCCTGGTCCTTGCCGAGCCAAACATCCTGTTTCAGCTCGTCGCCGTGCAGCTCCTGCGAGCGTCGGGCGCTTGGCGCAAGGCCCTCGGGGCGCTGCAACATCATGTACACGAGCAAGACGCCGTAGATGAGCAGCTTGAACTCCTGAAACTCCCGCAGCATGCCCGGCTGCGTCGGCCCGCCGAGAACACCGATCAGTACGAGAGCGCCAACCGCGACGCCGCGCAGGCTGCCCATGCCTCCGACGATCACCACCACCAGGATGATGATCGACTGAACGATCTTGAAACTGCTCGGGAAGATCGTGCCGATCTTTACCGCGAACAGCGCTCCTCCGAGCGCCGCCAGGATGGCACCGATAATGAAAGCAAGAAGTTTGGCTGTGACGACATTGATGCCCATGGTCTCGGCCACCTGCTCGTCCTCGCGCATTGCCATCCAGGCACGCCCGATGCGGGAGTCCTGGAGTCGCCACGAGACGAAGGCGGCCAACGCCACGAATATCAACACAAGCCGGAACACCGCCTCGGAGTCGATACCTGTCACAGTCCAAGATGCGAAATCGGGGAACAGGAGCCCGGCAACTGTGGCCACCGTACCAAGACCTATCCAGACGCCCGCAGTCTTCGCCGAACTGGCGTCATCATCGGCTCGCGCCGAGCGCCACCGCAGGAATCCAATGATGCCCACCACTATTCCGACCCCGGCGAGCACGTAGCCGAACAGCGTGACAATCATGCCCTCGCCGATCCGCAGGATCCCCTGCGCACCTCCAAACGTGCCCTTGAGCCAGTCCGCCTGGAAGACGAGACGAGCTATCTCCCCGAAGGCCAGTGTGACAATTGCCAGGTAGTCGCCGCGCATCCGGATCACCGGCGTGCCCACGATGATTCCAGCGATAGCAGCCATGATGATGACGAACGGAAGAGCCGAGAAGAATGCCAACTCGGGACTGAAGTCGCCGGGGGTGAGCGGAGAAGTGAATACAGCCGTCGTGTAGGCGCCCACGGCGAAGAAGGCCACATACCCGAGGTCGAGCAGACCGGCGAATCCGACCACGACGTTCAGGCCGAGACCCATGAGCATGAACAAACCCACCGTCGCCAGAACCTCATTCAGGAAGGGCCCGAACACGGAGGGAGCTAGAAGCCCTACGGCCATCAGTGCGGTGGCGACCATGAAGCCTGTGGAACGGCGCTTGTTCTCCGGCAGAGCCTGGAACCGCTCTCTGACGCGAGACGCCCGACCGGTGAACTGGAAGTGCATGAAGATCACGACCACGGCGATCACGACCGCGGCCCCGATCGTGACTCCCCGATTCTCCGAGTACACAAGATCGTCGAGGAAGCCGACTGCCAAACCGTCGAAAACGTTCCCCAGCACCAATTCGATGAATCCGATTATGAGGACCCACACAAAGGCCGACGACACCGCACGCCGCCATCTGTCCGAGAGGACATGGAACATGCCACCGATGGCGCCGAGGCCAGCGCCCAACGCCATCAGGATGGTTGCGCCGACGGCGGCCGACTGATCGAAACCGAGAATCCCAACCAGCTCTGGAGTGACGTTGAGAAGGATCTCGCGAATATCGATCACATCGATCACAAGGAGGAATGCACCGAGAACCGCGCCCCCGACCAGCCCGGCGGCGGCACCGCCGATCAGATTGTGAGGTCCCTTGCGCGGCGGCTCCATGCCTTCCAGCACGGGCTCATAGGTGACCCGATAGCCGAACAGCAGGGGAATCCAGGCGAGCGATAGGTATCCCAGCGATAGAACAGGGTCGATGACGCTACGTGTGTCGAACACCTCGACCATACCGATGGCCGCGACGAACACCGCGGTGATCCCGGCGATGGCACCGAGGCGCAGCACCTTTCGGGTGTCTATCTCGGAGGTGGCAGCCAGCTCGATCATGCCCGCTCCTCCACTGCCAGACGCTCACCGAGAAGGCCGACCGGCCGGACCATCAGAACCCCGATGAGAACCACGAAGGCGATCATGTCCTTGAGCTGCGACGCCCCGGGGATAGTTGCGCTGAAGCCCGGCAACACAAAGATCCCGAGGAAGACCCCCACGACCCCCATCACAACCATGCCCAGCGAACTACCAGCCTTTCGGGCATCACCTGAGCGGAGCCGCTGGATGCCCCAGTAGGCCGTCGCGGCGGCGAGTACCGCCCCCACGTAGGCAAGCCAGGTCGGAATCTCCCAGGAGAGGCCGCCCAGCATGTTTGGGCCAGACGCCTCGACAAGGCCAAGCGTCACACCACCCAGCATGGCCCCACCGAGGTTCCCGATGCCGCCGAGGACGGCTGCCGTAAACGCCTTGATGCCCGGGAGAAACCCGGTGAGGAAGAAGACCTTGCGGAACAGCATTGCCCAGAGCATCCCGCCGACACCTGCCATAGCCCCACCGACCGCAAACGTCATCACGATCGTGCGATTGACGTCGATGCCCATGAGACCGGCGATCTCCTTGTCCTCGGCGACTGCACGGATGGCTCGACCGGTCCTGGATCGCTCGACAAAAAGCCACAACCCGAACATCGACACGATTGCCGTCGCGATCACGAGCAGCTTGATGCCCTCGATCTCGAGACCGAAGATCCCCACCCGATCCTGCAATCCCTCAGGAAGCTGCGGGAATGTTTTGAAACTGCCGCCGAACAGGCCCTTGACGGCGTACTGCAAGAAGAATGACATCCCGATCGAAGTGATGAGAGGGATGAGGCGGGGGGCACCCCGGAGTCGGCGGTAGGCGATTCGCTCGACCAGCACCGCCACGACCGTCGAGACCAGCACCGCAGAAAGAAGAACGATGAGAACGGCGACGACAAAGGCGCTCTCCCAGAGACCGGCGTCGAAGAGAGCGTCGGCAACGAAGTAGGCGGCCATGGCACCCGCCATGAAGACCTCGCCGTGTGCGAAGTTGATGAATCCGAGCACTCCGTAAACCATCGAGTACCCGAGGGCGATGAGCCCGTACATGAATCCCTGGGCGAGACCTCCGACGATCAGATCCCGCCAGGCGACCGCGGTGAGACCCGACCCGTTGACCTGAAGCGCAATCGTGCCGACTACAGCCCAGGCCGAAAAGAAGATCAGCGCTACCTTCATCGCGAACAAAAAGACGTCGACGGCAAGGGTCGACACGTCCTGATTGAGCCTCAGACGAGGCGATGATGTGGTCCGAGTGGCCACGTGTTGGTCTTCCCCTTGTCGCTACCGGTGTCTTCTGTGTCGAGTGTTCGCAAAAGGGGCCCGGCCCAATGGACCGGGCCCCTCCAGCATCAATCAGTTGTTTCTATGCGTTAGTCGTTCGGCGAGAAGCTGAAGACGACGTTGGCCTTGCTCGCAGCAGGATCATCGATGTCGAGATGCTCGACAATCGAGATCGCCTGCGAACCACAGTCACCAAAGTCATCGCATGCCAGCGTGCCGATCATGCCTGGGAAGCCGGAGGTGCTCTCCAACTCCCTGCGCAGATCGTTGCGATCCACCCACATCGTGCCTTCGGCATCGATCACCGCGACTGCGTCGATGGCGCTGAGGAGCATCATCGTGGCGTCATAGGTGTGAGCGTGGAACGCCGCGGGCGGCGTCTCTCCATAGTCGGCCTCATACCGGACGAGGAACTCGTCGTAGGTAGTACCCGTCGCACCGGCATTGGCGCCGAAACGCAGATCCGGACCTGAGAAGTACATGCCCTCGGACTCCGGCAGCGCCAAGAAGGCATCCACCAAGAGACCATCAGCACCGAACCAGATCGTGTCCTCGAGTCCTGCCACACCACCGACCTGCTGGATGATGAAGTCACCCTCAGGCTGGAAGATGGGGAAGTACACGATTTCGGGCCCACCAGCTGCGACCTCGGTGAGGACTGCAGTCATATCGGTGTCGCCCTTGTTGACCGCCGTGTACACAACGACTTCTCCACCAAGCTCCGCAAACGCATTTGCGAACGCCGTGGCCAGACCATCGGTATACGGATCACCATCGTGGATTGCTGCAGCCTTGGTCAGGCCCAGCTCCTCGAAAGCGAACCGCGCCGCGGTCGCACCCTGGAACAGGTCGTTGTGAGCGGTCCGGTAGTAACCCGGATGGTAGTTCTCACCAGCAGTGCCCTCGAGATCCGACGAGAGTGACGGCGAGGTGTTGGAGCCCGAAAGCAGCACCATTCCCGCAGCCGACAGGAGCGGCGACGCAGCGGCCGCAGCACCCGAACAAGTCGTCCCGATAACACCGATCACGCCCTCCTGGGCGACGATCGCCTGAGCGCCGGCCTGTCCGCCTTCAGCGGAGCAAAGGTCGTCCTCAGGAGTACCGAGGTTCACCGAGTGGCCATTGATGTCACCAAAGTCCTCGATCGCCAGCTCGATACCGCGCACCTGGTCATCACCAAGGAACGCCACGTCACCAGAGATCGCCTGCAGAGCACGAATCTCAACCGCACCACCAGGAGCGATTGCAGTAGCACCGAGCGGACCAGGCGTGAATTCGACTGCCTCGACGGCCGGCGCATCACCGGTCGGCGAGAAGCTGAAGACGACGTTGGCCTTGCTCGCAGCAGGATCATCGATGTCGAGATGCTCGACAATCGAGATCGCCTGCGCACCACAGTCACCAAACGCATCACACGCCAACGTTCCCGTCATACCGGCGAACCCGGACGTGCTATCCAGCTCATCGCGCAGCGCTTGGCGGTCGACGTGCATCGTGCCGTCTTCCACAACTGCGACCGCGTCGATGGCGCTGAGCAGCATCATCGTGGCGTCATAGGTGTGAGCGTGGAACGCCGCGGGCGGCGTCTCTCCATAGTCGGCCTCATACCGAGTCAGGAAGTCGCCGTAGTTGGTACCGGTCAAGCCCTGATTGGCGCCGAAACGCAGATCCGGACCTGAGAAGTACATGCCCTCGGACTCCGGCAGCGCCAAGAAGGCATCCACCAAGAGACCATCAGCACCGAACCAGATCGTGTCCTCGAGTCCTGCCACACCACCGGCCTGCTGGATGATGAAGTCACCCTCAGGCTGGAAGATGGGGAAGTACACGATTTC